>NZ_JBQFTX010000006.1:0-260343 GCF_056538905.1 Ruegeria sp. BE10 | reverse complement strand
TAACAAATCCCTCAAGATGCCCCCAGTCTCTCCTGAGCGTCTCCGCCGTCTCCAGCGTCCCAACACCGCCTCAGCAGCGCCGGTGAAGGGGGTTCTAAGGTTTACCCAAACAACCCGCAAGTGGAAAATTGCATCTTGCGCGTTTTTTTTGCGAATTGATATTTTTCACTTATTTTTCAAATGATTGAGATACACTCAACTAAGCCACATACACCGCTCACGCAGTAGGCACACGCAGTTGCCCCACCAAACGCAGTCGGTCAACCACCCGCATACCCTATATATAGTGAGTTCCCAGCCGACATCCACAAGACCCAACCGAGTCGCATCATCTGATCCGAGTCAATTTTGAGCCCGTTTCCCCGACTCGCCACCAAACAGGGCACTGAAAAAGGCACAACGCGCGCGCCGGGTCTTGCGCATTACCCTCGGATACTGTCACCTCGTCGGAAAGAGACAGCCAAACGCACAGTAATATGACAGCTACGCACGCGCATCCCTTTCCTTGTATACGGACGGTTGGTCAGGACGGTCTATTGGTCTCGTTTGCTGACACGATGGCTGAATCCTCGAACCGGGCGGCGCTTGCATTTCGCAATGCAGTCGACCTTCTTGGATGGGAAGGTGTGATTGAGACATCGGCGTCTCTGGCCTCGGCCTATGTTCGGTTCGATCCCCTTGCCCTGCCGCACAAGGAAATCCACGGGCGGATCGAAGAGATGCTGCATCAACAAGACTGGTATCGGGCACCGCTTCCTGCAGGTCGCCGCTTGTGGCAGGTACCCACTGTGTACGGAGGTGAATTAGCGCCGCAATTGGACGAAACCGCAGCGGCAGCTGGGCTGACACCAACCGAAGCCATACGACGCCTGAGTGAAACCCGTGTTCGCGTTCTAACCATCGGCTTTGCACCCGGCCTGCCATATCTTGGACCGCTAGGGCCAGAGTTCAACATTCCACGCCTCAAGAAGCTCACCCCTATGGTGCCGGAAGGAGCGCTGATCCTGGCGATATCGCAACTTGTGCTGTTTTCCAGGCCCAATCCGACAGGATGGAGACATGTCGGCCAAACCGCTTTTCGCTGTTTCCGCCCCGAAGCCGAACAGAGCTTTGTCCTGCGCCCCGGCGACGAGATGCAATTTCTGCCGGTCTCACGCGCAGAACTGGAACAGATACGCGAAACCAATGATGGTCTAGGCGGGGCGACCCGAGAGGAGATCCCGGCATGAGCCTGCTGGTACATCAGATTGGCCCGGCCTGCACCATTCAGGATCAGGGGCGTTCGGGATATCTGGATCAGGGACTTTCACGGTCAGGGGCGGCAGATCAACTGGCGTTGCATGAGGGTGCCGCGCTGCTGGGTCAAAGCCCGGACTGCGCAGCCCTGGAAATGGCGGGAATGGGCGGCACGTTCGAGGCCACGCAACCGGTCAGCATCGCCCTGACCGGCGCGCCAATGCAGGCCAGTATCGATGGCGTCCCGATTGTCTGGAATGCCTCTTTCTCTATGGAGGCGGGTCAGAAGCTGACGATCGGCGCCGCCAATCAGGGCAACTATGGCTATTTGCATGTTGGTGGCGGATTTGAAGTACCGCTGTTTCTGGGTTCACGTTCCGCCCACCTGACAGCGAATGTCGGGCGTGCCGTGCAGGCCGGCGACCGACTGCCCGTCGGTCCCTATTCAGGCAACACCGGTATGAAACTGCGCCCCGATGACCGATTTTCCGGGGGCACCCTGCGCGTGTTGGCAAGCTTCCAGACCCCCCTTTTCGATCCAGAAACGCTGGACCGTTTTACCGAAACCGCGTTTCGGCGCGGTGCGCGGGCCAACCGAATGGGTATGCAATTGGAAAACGATGGCGAAGGCTTTGCCGCAAAGGGTCAATTGAACATTCTGTCAGATGTGATCACCCCGGGCGACATCCAGATGACCGGCACCGGAAACCCCTTTATTCTGCTGCCCGAGTGCCAGACGACCGGTGGTTACCCTCGTATCGCCACTGTCCTGCCCTGCGATCTGCCCCGGGCGGCGCAAACCCCGGCCGGCGGGCAGATAAAGTTTACATTTGTGTCCATGGACGAGGCCGTCGCCCTGCACGCCACTTACCTGTCCGATCTGTCGCGATTGCGCGCGCGGGTCGAGCCCTTGGTCCACGATCCGCACGACATCCCCGACCTGTTATCCTATCAATTGATCAGCGGAATGATCTCTGGCACCGAATAAGGAGTTTGCCGATGCCCAGCGTCGATTTGAATGCCGATATGGGGGAAAGCTTTGGCCCTTGGAATATGGGCGATGATGAAAGCCTGCTGAAGATCATCACCTCGGCCAATATCGCGTGTGGTTTTCATGCGGGCGATCCCGATGTCATGGCGAAAACGATGACGTCGGCTGCCCAGAACGATGTCGGCATCGGCGCGCATCCCGGCTTTCCCGATCTGCAGGGATTTGGCCGCCGCAATATGAAGGTGCCCCACGAAACCCTGCGCAATCTGGTCCGTTTTCAACTTGGCGCGGCGATAGGCATGGCCAAGGCGGTTGGTACGAAGGTCCGGCATCTGAAGCTGCACGGTGCTTTGGCCAATATGTGTTCGGTCGATATCGACATGGCACGAGCTTGTTATCAGGGCGCGCTGGACGTGGACCCGGACATTATTGTCATGGTGCTAGCTGTTACCAAGCAGGAAGAGGCCGTGCGCGAATTGGGTTGCAAATGGGTGGGAGAAATTTTTGCCGACCGCGCCTATAACGATGACGGTACGCTTGTTGATCGCAGCCTGCCCGGCGCGGTCATCCACGACCCCGAACTGGCAGGACCACGCATGCTGAACATGGTCCGCAAAGGTGCAATCATCACCGAAACCGGCAAGCGGTTGGAAACCTCAATCGACACGATCTGCCTGCATGGGGATGGGCCGACCGCGGTACAGATCGCCCGGTCTGTTCGCGAGAACCTTATCGCAGGTGGCGTCGAGGTGACAAAATTCACCCGATAGACATCTGGGTGTAAGGTTTGCACCCCACCTTCTTACTGTTGCCCAGTTGGATTTCTGACCCTAGCATGCCTGCAAGTGCATGTTCTGATTATTGGAAATCCAGGCAACGCCGGACCCAGAACTCTCTGGGCCCACGCAAGGAGGGAAATTTATGTCTTTCGATTTGATGTCTTATGAACCGCGCGGGGACAAGAAGAACTCTGACTTCTTCGGCGAGTATCTACCCAAAATTTATGAGCGGCGCAGCAGCTCTGGTGTTGCCGATCAGGTCGGGCCGATGCGGGCGATTGTCCAGCAAGTGGAAACCACGGCGCTGTTCGATACGCTGATCGAATTGTATGTGATGACCCCTTATCGCCACACGGCCACATATTTGGGGCAAACGCATAAGTTTTCGGTCCTGCATTCGCATGCCGACTACCCGGCGTTGATCGTGATGGCGCCGCTCAGCCCCAGCTTTGAGGATTTCATTCCCCGCATCAACCGCATGTATCCGCTGGCGCGCGGCACTCCGCAAACACGTTACGTCGGAGAGATTTACGGCGTGACAGACTTGAATACCCTTAGCAAGACGCTTGAGGATCAGAATATCCGCTTTGAGTATGAAGGCGATACCGAAAACCCGTTCTACACGCTGGATGGGTTCCGGTTCACCACCCCGTCGGATTTCACTTGCAACCGGGTCGGTTATTCCACGCTGGATTTCAATGACCCCGACAGCCTGGGTCTGGGTGACCGCGTGTTGCTAAGTGATGCCGAGCAGGCGCAGCTAGATCAAGCTGCGGCTTTTGGCTCTGACAGCAAAATCTCACCCTTGATGCTGGGGGTCGACCACCTTGCCACCCGCATTCTGGCCGGTGAGCGTGAGGACGCGATCCTCGAATTTCTGACCATGGTGCCCTATTACTTCTGGGGTGCGTACAACATCTTTGACATGAACTCGTCGACCAACGTGAACCGAAACCCGAATGTGGATGATGACAAGAAATCGCCTGCCAAGGTCTTCACAGCCAACAACACCCCGTCCTTCATCAATTCATTCGAGCAACTGCCGATGCCGACCGAGGATTTCGTCCGAAATTTTGGCCGTCGCCTGCATCACATGGCCATCGAAATTCAGGACGGTGATCACAACGCCGGTGAGAAAAACGTCGATTTCGTGGTTAATACGCTCAAGGATAAAGGCGTGCCGTTTCTGGCCCATGTGGTGGGTGAATGCAAAGACGATCCGAACCTCAAGCAGATTTTCTCGAAACACTCGAAGAATACGCTGCTGATCACGGAATATATCGAACGCTGCCACCACTATGACGGGTTCTTCACCAAGGACAACGTGGCGGCCCTGACAGCCGCCGCCGGGCAGGACGAACAATACCAGCATGGCCACGTGTTCGACTAAAACGCCCTGACAAAAAAGGGCTGCGAGTTTCCTCGCAGCCCAGATCCATCCAGGAGAGTATATGTCGGATCTTATGACGGCCCGATCATGAAACAGGTGACATTCCGGGCCTGAAGCCTGCGGCAGGCCAAATCGGCCTGTTCGCGGGTCATGCCCTGGAATGTCGCGTCAAAGCCGCGCGAGCTTTGGTTCACCTTGCGCAGCGTGCCTTCCAGAGTGGTCATTTCCGACAGGGCAGTTTTCAGCAAAACCTTTTCCGCCTCGTATCGGGTGGTATAGCGGCCCACGTTGACGCCCCACAGATGCCCGCCGGACGTGGAAAGGCGGGTGACAATTTCCGGTTCGGGTTCCGGCTGCACGGCCGGATCGGCCGACGCCAGAACCAGATCATCCGGACGCGCAGCGGGGCGCGCTGTGTCGCCGGTTGGGGTTTGGATATCCGCAGCGGCCATGGCGGCTGCAATACCGTCCTGAATACGCGCGCCGTTCTTGGCCGCTGTCGCAGCAACCGTGCCCGCAACCTGTACTGCAGACCCTGCCGTTGGACGCAGTACCGGACGGAGACTGGAATTTGGTGCACCGGTCAGAGCTGCAACCGTCGCGCCCAATCCGGCATTCCCGGCATAGGCCGGGCGCGCCGGTTTACGGATCGGTGCCCGAGACGGGGCGCGGCGGAAGCCCATGTCCAACAGCTCGGCCACTTTGGCGTTGCGCGATGCACCCGACTTGCCGCCAAAGACGGTGGCGATGATACGTTCATCTTTGCGCTTGGCCGAGGCCACAAGATTGAAGCCCGCAGCCCGGGTGTAGCCTGTCTTGATCCCATCAGCGCCCTTATAGGCGGCCAGCAGGCGGCGGTTGGTGTTGGGAACGGTCTTGATCCCCGCATGTGTCGATTGGCGCGAGAACAGATTGTAGTATTGCGGGTAATCATACAGCAGATGACGGCCCAAAGTGGTCATATCGCGCGCGGTCGACAGGTGGCCTGATTCCGTCAAACCATGCGCGTTCTTGAAGGTTGTGCGGCTCATGCCCATCGCCTTAGCAGTACGGGTCATGCGGCGGGCAAAGGCGGCCTCGGACCCGCTGATCGCAATACCGATGGCGGTAGCAGCGTCGTTCGCCGATTTAACCGCCGCGGCACGGATCAGATAGCGGAATGCAATTCGCTGACCGGACCGCAAGCCCAGCTTTGACGGCGGCTCGGACGCGGCCTTTTTGGTGATGCGCACCTGGGTATCCAGATCGATCTCACCGTTCCGCACCGCTTCGAACGCAATATAAAGCGTCATCATCTTTGTCAGCGAAGCCGGATGCAGCCGTGTGTCGGCATTGCGCGAATGCAGCACCTCGCCAGTGCGTGCATCAATCACCATCGCCGCATAAGGAGCAGCCACCCCTTGCAACGGCGCAAAGGAGAGCAGCCACAAGAATGCTATAAGGAATAAGCCCATTCGGGCCGGAACTGTCCGCCGAACCTGCACGATCTTTGCCTCTGTCTACCTCGGGCCGCCGGGTTTTCCCGGTCGGCTAAATAATTATTTTATTATTGATCAGGCTAACACAGAGACCAAGTGAAAGAAACAAAAAGCTCGTGAATTCGCGGTTTCTTGAGCTTGCCACGGACACACCACATGTGGTCATGCGCACCCTTGTCACCACCAAATCCATGAATATGACCAGAATTTGCCGACGCTGGGCGTCGATTTTTCAGGACTGAGACCATTCGGCCACATCAGCTGAGTCGCTGAACAAGATTGGCAAGCTGACCCAAATCCTGAAGCTCGCGGTATCGCGGGTTATCCGCCGGGGTTTCGGCCTGTTCGATTTCCCAAACCAGACCGTGCGGCACATACACGCCCCAGCACCCGGCCTGTATCGGGGCCACCACGTCCGAGCGCATCGAATTGCCAACCATCATCGCCGATGCAGGCCCGTCACCGTATTGGCCAAAGATGAGCCGATAGGTCTGGGGCGTTTTCTCGGACACAATCTCGACCCCGTCGAATAGCTCACCCAATCCCGACTGGGCCAGTTTCCTCTCTTGATCAATCAGATCGCCCTTGGTGATCAGCACCACCTGATGAGTCGCCGCCACGCTTTCAATCGCCGCGCGTGCATGGGGCAACAGCTCGATCGGATGGGCCAGCATCTCTTGCCCGGCTTCTATCAATTGCCGAATGACCGAGGCGGGAACCCGGTCATCCGTCACCTCAATCGCAGTTTCGATCATCGATAGGGTGAAACCTTTGATTCCATATCCATAGTGCCGGATATTGCGTTTTTCTGCGGCCAGCAGACGCTCCATCAGGTGATCCCTTTCGGCGTGATCCGCCAGAAGATCGGCGAAATAAGCCTGCGTCAGCTGAAAAAACCGCTCATTGTGCCACAATGTATCATCCGCATCGAAGCCGATTGTGGTAAGATTTTGGCCCATGGCTATTACGTCCTGCTGGCTCTTTTCTCTGGCTGGTTCGACGTTATATAAGCGCAAAGACAAACCGAAGCCTGAATCGGACAGTAGAACGCGATGCTTGAACACCAATGGATGATGTCTGACAAGTCGGACGACGACGATGCCGACGCGTCTGTCCTGGTACAGACGCGCACCAAGACCAAGCGTCCGCCGCTGTACAAGGTTCTGCTGCTGAATGACGATTACACGCCGATGGAATTCGTTGTGCATGTACTGGAACGGTTCTTTGGCATGACCCACGCGCAGGCGTTCGAGATCATGCTGACGGTGCATAAAAAAGGCGTGGCCGTCGTTGGCGTGTTCAGCCACGAGATCGCCGAGACCAAAGTGGGCCAGGTCATGGATTTCGCCCGCAGGCACCAGCACCCCTTGCAATGCACCATGGAACGGGAAGAGTAAGACCAGACCGGTCTTACGGAATCGCTTATGTCCCCTCGCCTTGATATTGCGCTGCAAAGCGGTCTGACCTTGTCGCAACCACTGACTGTACTGGGGCCAACATCGGCCAGTGACCTGTCTGATTTGCCGCGTGAAACGCAAGTGGTGCAGCCGTTTAAACCCTTTCACGACCATTTCACCCAACTGGGCTTCGCGGTTGTACCTGTGGCGCAAGATCCCTGTCAGGACGCCATCGTAATCCTGCCACGCGCCAAGGCATTGGCCCGGTCGATGGTGCAGCAGGCCTGCACCCGCGCGAATGGCGTGATTGTCGTTGACGGCGCCAAGACCGACGGTGTGGACAGTTTATTGAAGGACATCCGCAAGCGGGTCGCGGTTGAGGGGCCGATTTCAAAGGCGCATGGCAAGATCTTCTGGTTCCAGTCCGATCCGCATGCTTTTGCGGATTGGGCCGCGCCCGCCCATCAGACCGCGGACGGTTTTAAAACCGCGCCAGGCGTATTCTCGGCAGACGGCATTGATCCGGCCTCGGCCCTGTTGCAGGCTGCGCTGCCGGACAGGCTGGGCGCTCGGGTCGCCGATCTGGGGGCCGGTTGGGGGTATCTTTCGGCCGGGCTGCTGCAGGCGCCGGGCCTGAAATCCTTGCACCTGGTCGAGGCCGACCATATTGCGCTGACCTGTGCCCGCACCAATGTGACTGATCCCCGCGCTCAGTTTCACTGGGCCGATGCGGTGACATGGCGTGCCGACGAACCCATCGACACCGTGGTGATGAACCCACCGTTCCACACCACGCGCAACGCCGATCCGGCGCTGGGGCAAGGCTTTATCACATCCGCGGCAAAGAACCTGACCCGCAATGGCACATTGTGGATGGTGGCCAACCGCCACCTCCCCTATGAGCCTACATTGACCGACACATTTGCGCATGTCGAAGAAGTGACCGGCGACAATCGGTTCAAGGTGTTCCATGCCTCTCGCCCTCGGCGGTGATCCCAGTTAACCTGCGACGCAATTCAGGAGGAAGCGCATGTCCTTTTCCATAGCAGGCAAAACCGCAATCGTGACCGGCGGCGCCAACGGAGTCGGCCTGGCCATCGGGCGCCACTTTGCCGATGCCGGGGCCAATGTGATGTTCGCCGACATGGACGAAAAGCGGCTGGCCGAAGAACTGGGCGAGCAGGCCGATGACAGCAATATCCGCTTCTTTGCTGGCGACCTGCGGGAAAAGCTGACAATTGCCAACCTGCTGTCGGCCACAATCGACGCCTTCGATCAGGTGGATATCCTGATCAACGGCGCCCGTCAGGTGATCCCTTCTGATCCGCTGGATGCCGAAGACGATTCAGTCCGCACCCTTCTGAATCAGAACCTAATGCCCGCCCTGCGGTTAAGCCAGTTGGTCGCCAAACGCATGATCAAACAAGCCGGAGATGACGAGGAAAACATTGCAGGCTCGATCATCAACCTGTCTTCGATTGCAGCGCGACGAACCCACCCTGACCTGATGGCCTATTCCGTCTCGACCGCCGCGCTGGATCAGATGACCCGATCCTTGGCTGTCGCGCTGGCCCCCAACCGTATTCGGGTAAATTCCATCGCATTGGGATCCGTGATGAGCGCCTCATTGCGCTCCACACTGAAAGAGAACCGCGACTTTCGGGACGATATAGAAAAACACACTCCGCTGGCCCGCATTGCTGCGCCGACCGAACTGACCGAAACAGCACAGTTTCTGGCCTCGGACGCCGCAGGTTTCATCACCGGACAAATTCTAACCATTGACGGCGGCCGCACCCTGCTGGACCCCGTTGCAGCCCCAGCGCACTGACACATATGTTCGACACCGAGAAATCCACCGCTTCTGCATGGTTCCGCCAATTGCGGGACCAAATCGTCACCGCCTTTGAGGCTCTTGAGGACAGCCACGACACCGGGCCGTTTTCGGACGCCAGACCTGGACGTTTCGAAATCAAGGAAACCACGCGCCAGTCCGAAGATGGCACGGATGCGGGCGGCGGATTGATGTCGGTGATGCGCGGTGGCCGCGTGTTCGAAAAGGTCGGCGTCAATATCTCAACCGTCTACGGGACACTTGGCGCGCGCGCGCAGCAGGCGATGGCAGCGCGCAAAGGCATTCCGGGCATGACCGAAGACCCGCGCTTTTGGGCCTCGGGCATTTCGCTGGTCGCGCATATGCAAAATCCGCATGTTCCGGCGGTGCATATGAACACTCGCATGTTCTGGACCCCACATGCATGGTGGTTCGGCGGTGGGTCCGACCTGAACCCTTGCATAGAATATGACGAGGACACGGCCCATTTCCACGCCACGCAAAAGGCGCATCTGGACCCGCACGGGCCAGGTCATTACCCACGCCTGAAAGAATGGGCGGACGAATATTTCTATATCCCGCACCGCAAACGCGCCCGCGGGGTTGGCGGTATCTTCATGGATGATTACTGCACCGGCGATTGGGCTGCGGATTTTGCGCTGACACAAGATATCGGCCGTGCCTTTCTTCCGGCCTTTTTACCCCTGGTCGAACAGCGCCGCGTGCAAGGATTCAACGATGCCGACAAGAACGCTCAGCTTGTGCATCGGGGCCTCTATGCCGAATACAACCTGGTTTACGACCGGGGCACCAAGTTCGGGCTGGAAACCGGCCACGATCCCGACGCCGTGCTGATGAGCTTGCCGCCGATGGCCAAATGGGTCTGATCTACCCTCAGAAATCGAAATCCATAAAGTTATCGTAGCAACGGCTTTGCGCCCCGGATGCCGACATACTTTCGCCCACGCGGCTGACGCTGATCGAATAACTCTTTTTTGTGCTGCCCCCTTCGGGCTTAGTCAGCGAAAACTCCACCGTCCGTGTTTGCTTTTCATAAGGTCTCGAGACATAAATCTGCTGCGTTGTCGGCAGGCCAAGGGTGCGGATGGCGAAATCACCGATACCGCACCAATAGGCAATTGCCTTTGACGTGCCATGCGTGGCCACTTGATAGTTGCCATTGTCCAATGGCGTCACTGTCGTGCGAAAGCCGGGATTGAAGCCATACCTAAACCCAAACCCGGTCGCTTGCGCCAGGGCTGGCACCAACACTAGAACACCTATGCTGAATAATTTGAATAATTGCATAGTAAATCTCCTCTGACCAAAATTCGGCTTTGGTTGAAATGATAGGGATCAGGCCCGTTGAGTAAAGTTTGCGATATGCAACGCAATTCTCACCGTTCCGCAACGGAAACAAGCCGCTGTGACTGAAACGGTATCATTTCAGGGCGTTAGAGGGTAAACTCAGATCGTCGGTCATTTGCACGAGGCACGGGTTGAGCAAGGCATTCCCAAAGGACTGGTTCGACATTCCGCCCGAAAAATACGCGGACTTCGGCGCGATGTTCTATCTGGCGTCGCTGACAACACCGCATAGGGATCGCAGTCTGGCGCAGGTGCTTTATGCCTTTGAAACACCATTCCGGTTGGGCCAGTATCACATCTTTCGGCAAAATGGCTTTCCGCGCGGATTTGTGACTTTCGCTGGCCTTAGCCCCGAGGCCGAACACCGATACGCCATTCAGGAAACTCCGTTGACCGAGGCCGATTTCACCAGCGGGTCGTCGTTCTGGATCGTCGATCTTGTCGCCCCGTTCGGGCAGACCAATCAGATTGTAGAGATGCTGAAAAAGAGCATCCCCCATCCTAGGGTTCGTACGAACCGCATGGACAGTGATATGTCTCAAAACCGGATCGTGGAATGGACGCGTGATGACACGGGCGCGATTCATATGCAGCTGTACCGTAAGCAGGAGTTCGCACAGGTTCTGGCGGCAGAGGGCACGTGACATGGTTTCGATAGCAATTACGGGTGAAATAATCGGCGATGTGACCGGCAACCCTCCGAACCAGGCTATGGGCGATCTGGATCTGGACAGCAACGTCCCCATTTTGTCGGAAACATGGGTCATCTCTTCGCCTCCGGCTTTTGGAACAGCCAGCGTCGACCCAAATACAGGGGAATGGACTTATACAGTTGACCCGACTTTTTTTGACAGCCTGGACGACAATCAAATCGTCACCGACACCTTCACCATTCAAGTGACTGGTGAGTTCGGCACATTTCTTGGGCCGTTCCCTTTCGACCTGCAGCAAGAGATCACGATCACCATCGAAGGGGTGTGTTTTACGGCTGGTACGCTGATCGAAACCCCGGGTGGTGCGCAACTAATCGAGGCCTTATCCGTTGGAGATCAGGTTCTGACCGCAGATCACGGCCCGCAACCGATCCGATGGATCGAAAGCAGCGTACTGCCACCCGAGCGATTACGTGAAAATCCCGCCATGCGGCCTGTCAGGATCAGTGCGGGCAGCCTTGGCCCCAAAACGCCCAACCGGGATTTGCTGGTGTCGCAACAGCACCGCGTTCTGATCCGCGGTCCCAAGGTCGATTTGCTGTTCGGCACGCCCGAGGCGCTGGTCGCGGCCAAACATCTGTGTTCCTGGCCAGGGATCGATATTGAAACCTCTGACGCGGCCGTCGAGTATTTCCACATTCTGCTGGACGAACATGAAATCCTGACCGCCGAAGGCGCATCGGCTGAAAGCCTGTTTCTGGGTGAGGAATCCTTGTACACGCTGTCATCCGAGGCATTGCAGGAATTGGCGGCGATATTCCCCGATACCGCGACCCCTGATGGGAATGGCTTCGGTCGCGCCGCCCGTTTGGTTCTGCGTGAATTCGAAGCGCGCGCGCTGATTTAAGACGGGGTCAGCCTGCCGCCCACATCCTGCGGAGCCAGGGCAACGGTCTTGATTACCGCAAAACAGGACTTGCCCGGTTCCAACCCCAAAGCCGCGACAGAACGGCGGGTCACGCGCGCCAAGATCGGCCCTGCGGACGTTTGCAATGAGACGATGGCGCCCGGCCCGCCGCCCGCGCGGATGGTGTCAACCGTCCCTTCCAACATGTTCAACGCCGACAATCCATCAGGCCGCTTGCTGGACAGGATCACCTCTTGCGCGGGAATACGGATTCGAAGGTCTTCCCCTACTTGATGCGGGATACGTGGCAAGAACAGGCGTGCACCGCCGGCCTCCAGCTCGGTCAACCCATCCGCATGATGTTCCTGAACCCGCACATTCAGCACCGCGCCCACAGCGCGAACCCCGGCCGGAGCCACGGACGGGTCAGCCATAACTTCTGAGGCAGGGCCATGCCGCACCACTTTGCCATCCTGCAAAGCGACGACAGAGGTGGCCAGCCGTGCGACCTCGGCCGCGGAATGGGTGACGTACAGAATGGGCACTGAAACCTCATCCCGCAGCCGTTCGAAATAGGGCAGGATCTCAGCCTTGCGCGCCTCGTCCAGCGCGGCCAGCGGCTCGTCGGCAAGGATCAGGCGCGGGCTGGCCAATAGCGCACGCCCAATGGCGACTCGCTGCTTTTCTCCGCCCGACAAACCCGCTGGACGGCGATCCAGCAGATGCCCAATGCCCAGCATTTCGATCACCTTGTCCGGGTTCTCGCGGCGCGCGCGCTTTGGTGCGAACCAGCGACCATAGGCCAGATTTTGGCGCACTGTCAGATGCGGGAACAGGCGACCTTCCTGAAAGATGTAACCTAATCGCCTACGATGCGGCGGTAACCAGAGGTCCTGTTCGGTATCAAACAGTTCCCACCCATCAACGGCAACACGCCCGGCTTTGGGCCGCAGAAGTCCCGCCACGGCATTGACCACGGTGGTCTTGCCCGACCCCGACCGCCCGAACAGAACCGTCACCCCCAAGGGCGCGTCAAAGCTGAGGTCCAGCTTGATATCGGGCAGGTCATGCTGCAGGCGGACAGACAGCCTCATGACCCCGACACCCGAGCGGCGGCGCGACGACCAATATATTCCGACAGTAGCAGCGCGCCCATGGCAATGATGATTGAAATCACAACCAGTCGGGTCGCTGCCCCCTCACCGCCGGGCACCTGCAGGAAGGCATAGACGGCTGACGGCAAGGTCTGTGTCTGGCCGGGAATGTTTGAGACAAAGGTGATCGTGGCGCCAAATTCGCCCATTGCCTTGGCGAAAGCGAGAATACTTCCGGCGATCACACCGGGCAGGATCATCGGCAGGGTCACGGTCGCAAACACAAAGGGCCGCGACGCGCCCAAGGTCGCTCCGGCCTGTTCCAACTTGGGGTCTACCGCCTCGATCGACAGACGAATAGCGCGCACCATCAATGGAAAGGCCATAATCCCCGCCGCCAGCGCCGCCCCGGTCCAGCGGAAGGCGACCACGATGCCGAACTCCCCCAGTAGCCTGCCCATCGGCCCCTGAATCCCGAATGTCAGCAGCAGCAGATACCCGGTTACAACCGGCGGCAGGATCAGCGGCAGATGCACCAACCCATTCAGCAATTGACGACCTGGAAACCGCCAGCGCGCCAGCGCATAAGCCACGAAAATGCCAAAGGGCAATGTCACCAACGTCGCCCAGAAGGAAACGCGCAGCGACAATCTCAGCGCTTCAATTTCTGCGGGCCCCAACCATCCCATGTGTCAACTGCCCGGCAGGGTAAAACCCTGTTCTGTAAAGATGGTTTGGGACGTATCCGATTGCAGGTGGTCCAGAAACGCCCGTGCCTCAGGCCGCGCCGAAGTGGTTACGGCAGCGGGGTAAATGATCGGCGGGTGAAGCTCTGACGGGAACGAGGCCACGACCTTCACCCGATCTTCAACCTGCGCATCGGATTGGTAAACGATCCCCAGTGGCGCCGCCCCTGCCGCGACCAGCGCGAGCGCCGCGCGCACGTTGTCAGTCTGAGCGATCCGAGGTTGCACGCCCTCCCACAGCCCCAGGTTTTGCAGGGCCGCCTTGCCGTAGATACCCGCAGGCACCGCATCGACCAGCGCCATGGCCAGATGCCCGCTGCCCAGCCTTGCAATCAAATCGGTGTCACCCTGAATATGCCCGATCTGCGCCTGATCCGACCCACCGATCAGAACCAGCCCATTGCTCAACAGATCCACGCGCGAGGCCACGTCGATCAATCCCTGATCCTGCAGAACATCCATCCAATCCACATTGGCGAAAATGAACACATCTGCGGGCGCGCCCAACTGAATCTGCCGCGCCAACACTGACGAGGCCGCATAGGACACCGTCACCTGATGCCCTGTTTGCTGCTCGAATATCGGTGCGATCTCATCCAACGCGGTTTTCAGACTGGCAGCCGCAAACACCAAAACTTCTGCCGCGCTGACCCGGAGCGGTGCCAGCGTTACAGTGCCAAGCACCAGGGCCGCGATTGCGCATCGGCGGGCAAGGGACAGGATCATATGCTCTCGCGTCAGGAAGGTTGCGTCCCTTCGGAGATATCTGAGGCAACCGGGGGCACGCAAGCGTCTTTCCCATACGATCAGGGCCAGCCTGCGGAAAATGAACAAGACTACCGGGGCCTGCGATACACTGGGGCGGATTATCCGGTATTGAGGTAAAGAAATTGTGCCGGACCCTCTTGCACCCGCGCGCAGGCTTGGCTACATGCAGCGTCACGGGTGATTAGCTCAGTTGGTAGAGCGCTTCGTTTACACCGAAGATGTCGGGAGTTCGAGTCTCTCATCACCCACCATTCTCCCACTGCTTCCACAAATACCACGGCCTCGGTGTTATTTGACTCTCGGCCTTGCAACCGATTGCAAAATATAGCTGTTGGCGCATACTATCTGTTTCATGAAATTGCTGATCAGCTTCCCCCCTAACCGTGGGCGCCAGTCATGAGTGTCACCTTGAAAGATGTTGCTGCCCTAGCGGGTGTGTCACGCTCGGCCGTGTCGCGGACCTTTACCGAAGGTGCCTCGGTTTCGGCAAAGACCCGCAGCAAGGTTGAAAAAGCCGCCAAAGAGTTGGGCTACAGCCCCAATGCGCTGGCATCGTCGCTGACAACCGGGCGGACCAAGCTAATCGGGCTAATTTCCAACAACTTTCACAACCCGATCTTCCTTGAGGTTTTCGACCAGTTCACCCGCGCCCTGCAGGAGCGCGGGCTACGACCCCTGATCGTCAACCTGACGGACGAGACTGAACCGGCCAATTCGGTGCGGATGCTGCGGCAGTATTCTGTGGATGCCGCCATCGTCGCCTCATCGACCCTGCCGCCCAGTTTTGCCAAGGCGTTCCATGATGCTGGCGTGCCGGTGGTGCATACGTTTGGCCGCTCAGCCACGTCGCCCGAAGTGCATGTGGTCGGAATCGACAACGTCGAATGCGGGCGCATGGCGGCGCGGGAATTGCTGGCGCGCGGGTATCGGCGTGTGGGGTATCTGGGGGGGCCAAAAGATGCGACCTCGGCCATGGATCGATATCGCGGCTTTATGGAAGAGGTCGAAAAGCACCCCGAGCTTGATGTGTCCCACTCATTCGCGGGGGCCTATTCGTTCGAGGCTGGACGTGCCGAGATGTTGCGACTGCTGGCAGGTGCCCCGGCTGATGGGTATTTTTGCGGTGACGACATTCTGTCGGTTGGGGCGCTGTCCGCCCTGCGCGACCACGGGCTGAAACCCGGCGAAGATATCGGCATCATCGGCCTGAACGACATGGAAATGTCGCGTTGGGAGAACATTGACCTGACCACCATTCATCAGCCGATCAAGCAGATCATCACCTCGTCCGTCGATCTGGTTGAAGAGATGCTGAAAGATCCCAAACGCTATCCCGAAGCGCGGATTTTCCCTTGCCGGGTGATCGAGCGGGGCACATTGCGGCCCCGCCCCTGATTATCGGAACATCGGCGGGCGCGCATCTTTCCACGCGCCGTCTTCTTTGCCTGATGCGACTGCCGCGTGGACGGCAGCAATCGAGCGGACGCCGTCTGAAGCGCCGGGCAGGCCGTCACGGGTTTCTCCGCGGATCGCATCGGCCAGATCGCAATAGATATTGGCAACGGCCAGGGGGAACCCTTCGGGATGCGCAATCGCCACGCGGGACAGGCGCTGCACCTCATCATGCAATCCACCCTCACCCTTTTCAATGATCTGAGTACGCCCCCCCACGGGTGTATAAATCAGCTGGTTGGGCTGTTCCGAGTGCCATCGCACTCCCCCGGTTTCGCCAAACACCTGAATGTCGAACCCGTGCTGCCGCCCGATTGCCACGGATGAAGTCCACAGGCGGCCGACTGTGCCGCCCTCCATTCGGAAATTCACCATGGCATCGTCCTCCAGTTCCCGGCTTGGGATGGTCGAGGCCATATCGGCGGACAGTGTTTTGACCTCGTCATCGCAGATGAAACTGGCCATATGCAGCGCGTGGATACCGCAATCGGCGAATTGGCCGGACACCCCCGCCATGGCCGGATCATACCGCCAACGGACGCGCGGGTTGTCGGCATCGGTGGCGTCTCCGTGGTGGCCGTGGCTGAAATTGGTCACCACTAGTCGCACTTTCCCAATGTCGCCAGCCCGCACCATTGCACGGGCCTGCCGCACCATCGGATAGGCGGAATAGCAATAATTCACTGCACAGATCTTGCCCGAAGCCTCGGCCACGCGGACAATCTCTTCGCCCTCTTCCACGGTCATGGTCATCGGCTTTTCGCACAGCACATTGAATCCGGCTTCAAGAAACGCCTTGGCAATCTCGAAATGGGTTGAGTTTGGCGTGGCAATTGTCACCAGATCAATCCGGTCCTCGCGCCCTTTTTCACCCGCCAGCATTTCCTGCCAATCGCCATAGGCGCGGTCCGCAGCAACACCCAGCCGTTGCGCATATTCCCGACCCACATCGGGGCGGTGATCCAGCGCGCCCGCGGCGAGTTCGAACATCCCGTCCGCCAGCGCTCCCAAACGGTGCGCAGGCCCAATCTGGCTGCCTTCGCCACCACCGATCATGCCCCATCTCAGCTTTGCCATGGTTCTTGTCTCTCTTCAGGTTTTACGGTTGCGCGATCAGAAATCGCTTATGTTTTGCCATTGCCGCCGCTCGGACGAGGCCAGCGCTGCAGCCAGCACCCGGTTGACCTCATGCCCGTCTCGGAAGGTGGGCCAGATCGGTTGGCCGGCATGAATGGCTTCAAGGAAATCCTTGGCCTCAATGATAATCTGATCCTGATATCCAGTGCCATGGCCTGGGCCCTGACAGAAGGGTTCGTAATCCGGATGAGCAGGACCGGTCAGGATCTTTGTGAAACCGCGATGCGCCTCGGGGCCTTCGCGACGATAGAACCACAGGGCGTTTTGGTCTTCCTGATCGAAACGCAGCGCGCCTTTGGTGCCCGAAATCTCATACGCATAGCCCATTTTACGCCCGGTTGAGATACGGCTGACATAGATATTGCCCATCGCGCCATTTTCGAACCGGCACATGATCTGAGCATGGTCGTCATTGGTGACTTTTCCGCCGGGACGGGTTTCGTGGACGGTTTCAACCTCGGCCATCACTTCGGCAATCGGCCCCATCAAGGCCAGCGCCCCATTGACCATATGAGGCGCTAAATCGCCAATGGTTCCGTTGGCCATACCCGTTGTGCGCCACGTGGCCGGGGCATCGGGGTCGGCGTAGAAATCCTCGGTATGTTCACCCCGAAACCAGGTGACCTCGCCCAATTCACCGTCGGCAATCAGTTTCCGTGCAAATTGAGTGGCAGGCGTGCGGACGTAGTTGAAACCGACCATGTTTGTGACACCAGCCGCCTCGGCTGCGGCAACCATGGCATCTCCATCAGCCATCGACGCGCCAAGGGGTTTTTCGCACAGAACCGGCTTGCCCAATGCAAAGGCCGCCTCGGCAATCTGACGGTGGGTTTCCTGAGGCGAGGCGATGACCACGGCCTCGACCGCCGGGTCCTTGACCAGCGCCTGCCAATCCCCAGTCGCGCGCTTGAATCCATAGGCCGCCCGATAGCGTTCGGCACTTTCAGGGCTTGAGGCACAGATCATTTCCAGACGCGGACGCAATGCGGTGTTGAACACCGCACCTACTGCTGACATCGCGACGGAATGAGCCTTGCCCATATAGCCGCCACCCACAATTCCAATTCCGATTTCAGGCATCTGTCACGGCTCCGAACATACTATTTGCAACCGGTTGCAAAATGAGTATCGTGTGAATCGATTCAACGCAAGGTCCAAACTTTGCCGACCCCACTTCGCCGGAGGACATGACGTGAGCGCTTTGATAGACGGTATCAAAGGTAACCGCTTTGCCGTATTGGGGCGTGCAGGCATGGACCTGTACGCAGATCCCATCGGTGTCAAAAGCGAAGATGCTGATACCTTTCACGCCGATCTGGGCGGGTCTTCCGCAAATATCTGCGCCGGTCTGGTCAAGCTGGGCAGTCAGGCATCTCTGATCACATCAGTCTCGGATGATGCGGTGGGGCGGTTCTGCCTGAACAAGCTGCGCGATTACGGCGTGGACACATCCTATATCCGCGTTCTGGGCGGTGAATACCGCATGTCGCTGGCCGTCTATGAAAGCCGAATCGAGAATTTCCAGAACGTCATCTATCGCAATGGCGCAGTCGATTTTCAGGTCACCGACGAAGATATGGACAGGGTTGATTTCTCGGCTTTCTCTGCTGTGATTTCGGCTGGAACCGTCTTTGCCGCCGAACCCTCGCGCAGCGCCACGTTCCGAGCTTTTGACAATGCCCGCGCGGCTGGTCTGCCGATCATCTTCGACATCGACTATCGCCCCTACAGCTGGCCTTCGGCTGAGGTTGCCGCGGGTGTGCTGTCGCGCGCGGGAGACGCCAGCGACCTGATCGTCGGCAATGACGAAGAATTCGGCTTCATGGCTGGCGGTATCGAAAAAGGGTTCGCAAAAGCCAAGGAACTGGCCGAAAAACCCGGCCGGATCGTCATCTACAAGATGGGCGAGAAAGGTGCCGTGACGCTGGTAGACGGTCAGGAAATTGCCACCGGCATATACCCCGTCACCGCCGTTAAACCCAACGGCGCGGGCGACAGTTTTATGGCTGGCCTGCTGGCCTCGATCGCGGCGGGGCACTCACTGAAAGACGCCGTGATGCGCGGCTCAGCTTGCGCATCAATCGTGGTTTCGCAACCCGGTTGCGCCCCCGCCATGCCCACAACACCCGAGCTGGACGCATTCCTTTCCGCCCATCCCGGCCCGACCACATAGGAGACCCCAATGCATATCGCGCCCTATGACAATCAGAACAAACCCATCGTCGATGCCGACGACCCTACGGTGCCTTTGAACTATTTCAACATCGTCAAACTGAAAAAAGGTGAGGTGTTCGAATACCAGGTGCCGGGGTATGAAACCTGCATCGCCCCCGCCACCGGCAGCGTGGATGTCGACGTTGAAGGCGTACAGTTCCCCAAGCTCGGCAACCGGGGTGAAGACGTCTGGGATGGCGAGCCCGAGGGCGTCTATGTCCCCGTCGGCGCCAAGGCTCAGATGGTCTGCGTCTCGGACCAGGCCGAAATATTCATCGCCGGGGCCAAATACGACAAGGTACTGGACCCGTTCGACGTGCGCGAGCATGACCTTGTGCAATACGGCAGCGATGACACCAAAACCCATCGCAAGATCAAGCACATCCTTGGTCAGAAACAGCACGACAAGGTCGGTCGTCTGTTGGTCAGTGAGCTGTTCACCGTGGGTCAAGGCGGTTGGTCCGGATTCCCCAGTCACAAGCACGACACCAACCGCCTGCCGGAAGAGTCGCGCCATGACGAGACCTATAACTTCCGCTTCAAGCCCAATTGGGGCTCGGGCCTGCAGATGTTGCAACGCGAAGATAACGAGCCCGGCGATGCTTATCACATCGTCGACGGGTCCACGATTTGCATCGACAAGGGCTATCACCCCTGCTGCGTGCTGCCAGGGTATGAGATGTACTATTTCACCATTCTCGGCGGTCTCAGCCAGAGGTCTCTGGTGCAGTACTTCCAACCAACCCATGCCTACCAGATCGAGACTATTCCGGGCATCAAAGACATGATTGCAAAGTTCAAATGACCCTTGTCACGCTGAAAGACGTTCTGTCCCCTGCTTATGAACAAGGTTATGCCGTGGGTGGCCTGGTTACGCTGGGCTGGGAAGACATGCGCGCCTATGTGGCCGCGGCCGAGGCTGAAAACGCGCCGGTAATCCTGCAAGCGGGGCCCAGCTGCCGCGAACACACGCCGCTGCCTGTGCTGGGCAAGATGTTCCGCCATCTGGCCGAAAACGCTTCGGTCCCCGTCGTCGCGCATCTGGACCACGGCTATACGTATGAGGACTGCAAAATCGCGCTGGACAGCGGGTTTACATCGCTGATGTTCGACGGGTCGCGCAAGCCACTGCGGCAGAATATCGACGAGACGGCCGCGATTGCCGAAATGGCCCACGCGGCGGGGATTTCATGCGAAGGTGAGATCGGCTTTGTCGGCTATTCCGGTGGCGAAGGGTCAAATGGTACCGACCCGGCCGAGGCCGCGCAGTTCGCACGTGAAAGCGGTGTGGATGCGATGGCGATTTCTGTCGGTAACGTCCATCTGCAGCAGAACAAGGAAGGCGGCCTAGACGAAGACCGCATCCACCAGATCGACGCCGTGACCAACGTGCCCTTGGTCATTCATGGTGGTTCCGGCGTGCCGGTTGAACAGCGCACCCGCCTGGCCCGCGAGACCTCGATCTGCAAATTCAATATCGGGACCGAGCTGCGCATGGCCTTTGGCGCCGCCCTGCGCGAAGCCGTAAACAGCGACCCCGAAAGGTTCGACCGCGTCACCATTCTAAAAGAAACCCACGACCCGGTCGAAGCCGCCGCACGGCTCGTGATCCGGGCCTTCGGAGCGCCGCCGCAAAGCTAATACCAGAACATCTAACTTATTGCTTTAAAAAGAGGATTTTACACTCCAGGAATAATCCTGTTATTCGTGAGGTATGCAACGAAACGCCGAACGCTTCCTCAATAAGCTCTTGCGGGGCATTTCAACTGACCACATAGAAACTGTTAGGGATGCATGGCGGGCATTACTCTCTGATCAGGAAGAGGCCGTCCCGGTCATAAAGAAAAAACTCAACTCCAATGCCTGGAAAAACAATCCTCCGGGTCCTTTACCAAAGTACTTTGGTATCCTGTTGGCGCTGCTAAGCGAGATGGACGGCGACGCGTTCCGGCAGGAAGTCATGCGGCGGGACCGATCAAACTGCATCCAGTTCATCGCAGAACGCTGAACCTTTTGGCAAAACGGCTGGAAGATGCACCTTCAGCCTATTTGGCCGAAACCGTTCCAGTATTCATTGCCGATGACGTCGCAAATTCGCGTCACGTCAATCGTAACCTTCTGCGTTGGAGCAATACCAAAGGATTGTCGTTGAAGGACGTAACCCGTATCGACGTTATCGCCGAGCGGCCTGAGCTAGACTATCTGGGCAGGTACAACCTGTTCTTCTCTGGCATTGTGCTGACCCAACCAACAATCCAACTCAAAGGTTTGATTAGTTGGATTGAAACACTCAACAATGAAGTCACCTTTTACCACGAGGTCGGCCATCACGTTCTTGGGCACAGTGAGGGTGGACAGGTGGCCGAGCAAGAAGAGGAAGCCAACGCCTATGCCCGGTCCATGATCCGCGCGTCGAGACCGGTTTTCTTTTTCGTTGTGGACGTGTTCAAAAAGCCACTGAAGCTGGTCCTCAAACCCTTATTTCCGCAAAGCAAACGTAACTCAAAGCGCGCCACGTAGACCGATCGGACCTACCCGTCGCGCTCCATGATCCATTCAACTTCGGGAGCGGGTACAAAACGCCACTTGCGTAAAGGTCCGGCCATGACGTTCAGATAGTACATCTCAAACCCATAAGGTGCGCCGCACGGGTGATGGCCGCGCGGGACGGTCACGACGTCGCCGTCTGAGACTGCCATCGTCTCATCCAATTGACCGTCATCGGTATAGACCCGCTGAATGCCAAAGCCGTTGGCCGGGTTCAGGCGATGGTAGTAGGTCTCTTCCAAATAGGTGATCCGCGGGTAATCATCTTCGTCATGTCGGTGGCTGGGATAAGATGACCAGTGCCCGTTCGGCGTAAACACCTCGGTCACCAGCAGACTGTCGGCATAGTCTTCGGCCTCCATAGCGATGTTGTTAATATAACGCGTGTTCACCCCTTTGCCGCGTTCGGTCAGAGTGATGCCGTCGGGCCCGATCCGCCGCGCCGCGTGCCCACCTTTTCCCGGAGCGGTGCAGACGGCGATGACGCAATCGGTTTCGGCGATGGCCTGCCACTCAGCTCCGTTTGGCAGATACAGGCAGTGCGGCGGGGTCTTCTCAAAGACATTCATCCGGTCTCCCAGAACACCCCAATCCTGGCCGCCACCAGTGATCTGCGCCTTGCCCTCGACCATGACCAAAATGACCTCGCGCTCACCAGTGGCCTCAGCCGCCTTATCCCCTGCGCGCAGATGATAGAGGCCGAACCCGACATACTGCCAACTCGCACTGGCCGGGGTGATGTCATGGACCTTGCCATGGGTACCGAAGGGTTTCTTAAGCAGGTCTGCCATTTTAGCCTCCTTGATGTTCTTGCTTCAGGCAGCTTGCCTAGTGTGCAGGGCGGATAGCGCCTCGGCCAGAATTGTTTCGGTCCAACCCTCGACCACGGCCCTTCGCAGGATATCGGCCTGACTTTCCGGCGCGTTGCCTCCGATAGGAGGGTCCGTGTCCAGATTTGTCGGAAACGGGTAGCCTTCCGCTGTGGCGGCGATGGCGGCGTCCAGTTCTGCTCCTGCCAGCTCGCCGCGCTGTTTCAGGGCAACGAGAGACGGGAAAACCTTCAGCGCCATGGCGCGGCGATCCACCGCCTCCATCGCACGCCCGAACGCGGATGAGATTTGCAACAGGTTGGCCATCCTGTGAATGTCGGCGCTGCTGTTTTCACCCGCCGCATGAAACAGCGCCGGGTTGAAAAACACCGCATCACCTTTTGCCAGTGGCAGTTGAACATAATTGTCTTCGAAATGATCCTGATGGGCGGTCTCGTGAAACGCCAGATATCCTGATGGGTAAAGCTGTGAGAACGGCAACAGCTTTGTCGGCCCACTTTCCAATGGCATATCACAATGGGCAATCGCCCCCTGTAACGTCAGCGACGCAGTCACAAGATGGGCATGGGCCGGATATTGGGCGGCACTGTCCGCGCTTTGAAACCCAAGGTGGTAATCCCGATGCGCCTGCTGCGCCTTACCACCGGGACGCACCTGATTGACCTGAGCGGTGACCTGATAATTCGGACCCAGCCAAGCCTCGCACGCCGCTGCAATCGCGGTATTGCCGAAATACAGCGCAAAGCCTTCGGGGTCGCGCAGGCATTGCTTTTGCAATGCGTTCCAGATCCGGTCATTGGCGCCCGAGGCTGCAAAGTGATCGCCCTCACCCGCCCCGCTTTGGCGTTCCTCGTCGATAAGCTCTCGGAAGATTTCGGTGGCGCGGTCGATGATAGAAGTATCCGCATACGCCCCCTTGAGGGCGATCACGCCAGCGGATTTGTCCAGCACCCAAGCCCATTCCGCCAGCACTGCCCGGCGTGTATCGGGACGTTCCAATGCCGGGCGCAACGCCTGCATGTCATAGACAGGAATGTTCTTTTCAACCGACGCGGCAAGGGGCACCGCATCGGCCAAAAGGCTTTGCGAGGTCAACACCTTAAACTCATCCAGATCACAGGATTCCCGGTCGAAATAGCCGACATATCCAAGGCATTGATTTACCATGACTTTTTCCTTTCTCATGGCTTTTGGTGTTGCACTCTTGGGCGGCGTGTTACGCCTTGATCTTCAACCCTGCCTTTCCGCACACGTCCACAATGTGTTCGTAACCCGTCTTGGAGTATTCATAAGGTGGCGCCTTGGCTGGGTCCTGTTCCGCCTCGACCACGATCCAGCCGTCGTAGTCCATCGCCTTCAGCGCGTTTGCAATCGCCTGGAAATCAATGCAGCCGTCGCTGGGCACGGTAAAAGCCCCGGCGATAACGGCATCCAGAAAACTGCGGTTGTTTTCGCGCGTGTCCTGCACCACGGCGGGCCGGATATCCTTGAAATGCACATGATGCACCCGGTCGCCCCAGCGGTTCAGGGTGGCCAGCACATCGCCGCCGCCAAACAGCAGGTGGCCGGTGTCAAAGCACAGCTTCACCTCGGGGCCCGCCCCCTCCATCAGCCAGTTCACCTCATCTTCGGTTTCGATGATCGTGCCCATGTGATGGTGATAGGCCATCGTCATGCCCTGATCGCCCATCCACTTGGCCAGATCGGTGATCTTAGCCGCGTAGGCCATCACCTCATCTTTCGCCAGTTTGGGGCGGTGGTTGACCGGCGTTCCAATCTGCCCCTGCACGGTGTTCGAACACTCGGCGTAAACGATGCACGGACTGTTCAGGGCCACGAATTGCTCGACCTGCGCGCGCACAGCGTCGCGTTCAGTTGCAAAGTCATTGACCAGCGACGCGCCCGAGCACCAGCCACCGCACAGCGCAATGTCGTTGCCGTCGAGATAGGCGCGCAAACCTTCGGTATCGCTGGGCATTCGCTGGCCCCGTTCGACGCCTGTATAGCCGATCTCACGCGCCTCTTTCAGCGCCTGCTCCATGGTGAAGGCCGCAGTAATGTCCGGCAGGTCATCATTCTGCCAGGCGATCGGAGAGATTCCGATTTTTACGCTCATTTCGTGTTTCTTTCCTTGATAGCAACCTCGTAGGCCGCCCGTTTTTCATTCACTTCGGGGCGGATGCTGACCTCGGGAACGGCCACTTCCCACCATGTTCCGCCATGTTCGGTCGAGGGGTACGGATCAGTGTCGATAACCACCACATTCGGCCCCTTGATCTCGCCGCGTTTAGCCAGCGCCTCCTCAAGCTCGGCAATCGAGCTGACCTTAACCGAAGTCGCCCCCATCGCCGCCGCATGGGCAGCAAAGTCGATGGCAGATGGCGTTTCGTGCACCGCATGATCCAGCAGGTTGTTAAACTCAGCCCCGCCCGTGCCCATCTGCAGCCGGTTGATACAGCCAAACCCGCGATTGTCGGTGATGACGACCGTAAACGAAATTCCCATCATCGCTGCCGTCGCCATTTCCGAATTCGCCATCATATAGGTGCCGTCGCCGGTAAAGCAGATCACATCACGTTCCGGTTGAGCCATCTTGATCCCCATGGCACCAGCGATTTCATAGCCCATACAGCTGAACCCGTATTCCATGTGATACGAACCCGGGCGCGGCGCTTTCCACAGCTTGTGCAACTCACCCGGCATGGTGCCCGCCGCACACATCACAACGGTGTCGTTGTGCGAGGCGCGTTGAACCGCACCCACCACCTGCATGTCGGTCGGCAGAGCGTTGCCGTCCCCCGGCGCATCGGTCAGCTTATCGACCTTGCCAAACCATTCAGCCTTCAGCGTGTCGGCCACCGGATCGACACGGTATCCTTGCAAGGCCGTGCCCAGCTCTTGCAGCCCGACTTGCGCGTCGGATTGCAGTGGCATGGCGCCGTGTTTTTCGGCGTCATAGGCAGCTGTGTTCAGGCAAATCGTCTCACGTTCGGGGTTCGAGAACAGGCCCCATGAACCTGTGGTGAAATCCTGCAACCGCGTGCCGACTGCCAGAACCAGATCGGCGGCGGCACAAACGTCATTGGCGGGCTCACCGCCAGTGACGCCAACCGGCCCTAGATTCAAAGGGTGATCCCAGGCCAGTGCCGATTTACCAGCCTGCGTCTCGGCAACGGGGACGTTGTGCGTCTCAGCAAAGCTTTGCAGTGCATCGGTCGCGCCCGAGTAATGCACCCCACCCCCGGCAACGATAACCGGACGCTTCGCCGCTTTGATGGCCGCGACGGCACGGGCCAGTTCGCCTTCATCCGGGCGGATACGGCGCTGGTACCAGACCCGCGGCTCAAAAAAGCTTTCGGGATAGTCATAAGCTTCGGCCTGCACGTCCTGACAAAAGGCCAATGTTGCCGGTCCGCAATCGGCCGGGTCCGTCATTGTGCGGAAGGCACGCGGCAGTGCGGTCAGCAGATGTTCGGGGCGCGAGATACGGTCATAATAGCGGCTGACCGGGCGGAAACAGTCATTGGCGCTGACGGTGCCGTCGCCAAAGCTTTCGATCTGTTGCAATACCGGATCGGGTCCACGCGTGGCGAATACATCACCGGGGACGATCAGAACCGGCAGGCGGTTCACATGCGCCAGCGCGGCCGCTGTCACCATATTGGTCGCGCCCGGCCCGATCGACGAGGTCACTGCCATCGCCCGGGTACGCCGCATCTGCTTGGCATAGGCAATCGCGCAATGCGCCATGGTCTGCTCGTTATGGCCGCGATAGGTGGGAAGGGTGTCTTTGACAGCGTGCAGCGCCTCACCCAGACCTGCCACATTGCCGTGGCCGAAAATGGCCCAGACACCAGCGATGAACGGCTCTCCGGCCTCGTTCATCTGCGCACCCAGATAGCGCACCAAAGCTTGCGCTGCGGTCAGTCGGACTGTTTTGCCCATTGTGATCCCTTTCAACACAAGGCCGATTTGGCCAAGCCTGCAATTTTGTTTGATGTCGGGCCGCGGGCCCAAAATGGGGGAACGGGGTTAAACCGTTCCGCCCAAGGACCCTTCCAGTTCGGCCAGTTCCTGACCGCCTGCCATCAGGTCCTGCAACTCTTCTGGCGTGATTTCCCCGCGCCGTGCAGTGCCCAGCGTCTTGCCCCGATTCAACACGGTAAAGCGGTCGCCCACAGCCAGCGCGTGGCGCACGTTGTGGCTGATGAAAACAACGCCTACGCCTTGACTGCGCACCTTGTCGATGGTCGCCAACACGTTCGAGGTCTGGCGTACACCAAGGGCCGAGGTCGGTTCGTCCAGGATCAGAATCTTGGCGCCGAAATGAACCGCCCGAGCAATGGCCACCGTCTGACGTTCACCGCCCGACAAGGTACCCACGGCCTGATCGGGACCACGCAAGTTGATGCCCATTTTTCGCATCTCTTCCATAGTGATTTCATCGGCCAGTTTCTTGTCGAAGAAATTGATCCCCGCGACTTTGCGCGTTGGTTCATTCCCCATAAAGAAGTTCCGGCTGACGCTCATTAGTGGGATCATCGCCAGATGCTGGTGTACGGTGGCAATTCCCGCTGCAATCGCATCACGCGGATCTTCGAAATGCATCGGCTTATCTTCAAAGAAGATCTCGCCGGCGGTGGGCTTGTGTACGCCCGACATGGTCTTGATGAAGGTCGACTTGCCCGCGCCATTGTCGCCCAGCAAACAGTGGCATTCGCCGGAACACAGATCAAAGCTGACACCGGCCAGCGCAATCACCGAACCGAAATGCTTTTGAATGTCGACCATCCGAATAATCGGTTTCTTGGCCTGCGCGTCGCCGTGGTGGAACTTGGTGTCTTCGGTCATCTCAGCGTTCTCCTGTGATGATGCGACGGATGTAAGTGTTCAGGATCACAGCACCCAGAAGGATGACACCCAGGAACACCCGGAATAAAGAGCTTTCGACACCGGCAAAGAACAGACCCTGCTGCACGACGCCAAAGATCAACGCGCCCAACGCCGCCCCAAGGACCGAGCCATAGCCACCGGTTAGCAATGCGCCGCCAATGACCACGGCGATGATCGCCTCGAACTCTTTCAGCAATCCGCGATCCGCACCGGCCGAACCAAACTCCATCACCTGACAGGTGGCGAAAACCGTGGCGCAAAAGGCAGTGAACATGAACATCAGCACCTTGACCCGATTCACCGGCACGCCTGAGTTCCGGGCCGCTTCGGCGTCACCACCGGCAGCAAAAATCCAGTTCCCGAATTTAGTCTTGGTCAACAGCACATGGCCAAAGATGATCAGCCCGATTGCCCAGATCAGCAACATGGGAATTCCATCGACGACCGGCTGCCCTTCACGTGTACCACGCGAGAACGTTTCGATCAGGCCATTGTTGCCCAGCCAGACAAAGAAGCCTTGAAACACCTTGCCGCCAAACACCCACGCCAACCAATCGCCCTCGGCCACGTCCTTGATGCCGCCAATGATGGTTTTGCGTTCGATAGTTTGCGGCAGGTAGATCGTGAAACCGCGCAAGATGAACAGAAATGCCAGCGTGACGATAAAACTAGGCAGCCCCGTTCGTATGACGATGTAGCCGTTCAGCGCGCCGATAGAGACACACAGGGCAAATGTCACCAGGATCGCCATCCAGACCGGCCAGCTAAGCGTGACCGAAAAGATTGCGATCATCATGCCCGCGAAACCAATCATCGAACCGACGGACAGGTCAAATTCACCCGCGATCATCAGCAGGCAGGCCCCTACCGCGATGATCATGAATTGCGCCGAGACAATGGACCAGTTCATGATGCCCTGACTATTGAACATGCCGCTGTCAAAAGCAAAAAGCAGGAAAAAGGTGAAAACAGCAACTGTCCCGACCATGCCGCCCAATTCGGGGCGGATCAGGGCGCGACGCAGTGGCGAGATCTCTTTGATCCGTTCGTCACCGCCTGCCGTGGATTGAACTGTCTCAGACATTGTGGTCCTCCCTCGCGCGGGTTTCCGAGTGTTGGAGTGAGCGGCGGGCGCAGTCCTTTTGCGCCCACCGTATTGTTAAATCAGCGGTATTCGCCCGCGAACTCTTCGATTTTTGTCAGGCCGTCCGCCGTCACGAAGCCCGGACCAGAGTTGATGTTGTTGCCCGGCAGGACGCCATAGCGGTGGTAATTGGCCAGAACCACAACCGGCAGATAGGCCTGCAGGAAGGGCTGCTGGTCGATACCCCACTGGATGGTGCCGTCCTTGATGCCTTTGACGATTTCACCGCCCAGATCGAACGTGCCGAAATAAATGTCACCAGCCATTCCATTTTCCTGCAGCGCCAGAATGGTCGGGTCCGCCGATGTCGGACCAAGCGTCAGAACAGCGTCGGTTTCAGGGTTGGCGGAAAGATAGGCCAGAACCCGGTTCTTGATTTCAGCGGGGTCCTGACCGGCGTCGATCATCTGCTCGCCCAGTTCCACACCCAGACCATCGGCAAAACCTTGGCACCGCTCTTGGCTTGAGGGTTGAACGATATAGTGGTTCACACACAAGAAGGACCCGATCCCGTCCGCCTTGGCCCGCTGACCGGCAGCCAGACCCGCATCATATTCAGGCTGCCCCACATACATCAAAGCGCCAACTTCACGCGCCTTTTCGGGCGTGCCAGTGTTCATGATGATCACGTCGATGCCGGAATCCACCGCTGCCTTGATTGGACCTTCCAGAATGTCCGGGTCGGCCAGCGTGGTAATGATGCCATTGGGGCCAGACGCTGCTGCCTGGTCGATGATCCGTGCCATGTCAGCCAGGTCACCTGTGGGCGGGTTGCGGTATTCAACCTCGACACCCATCTGTTCGCCCGCCAGGGCGATGCCATTTTTGATTGTGTTCCACCAGCTGTCGCTGTCAGGGGCGTGGCTGACCAGAATGTATTTCTCACCCTCAGCCGCAACGCCGGTAGCGGTGACCAGCGCCAGCGCGCTGGCAGCCAGGGCGCTTTTTACGAACTTATTCATTTGGTTTCCTCCCATAAAAACAGTTTGTCTTTATTGCCGGGGCAGCAGCCCCAGTTATTCGGACCGGCCGAATCTCCTCCGCTCCGGGAATCTGGCGGAGCTTTCCCCAGTTTCCGGATATCCGCTCATTTTGCAACCGGTTTCAAAACATCGGCCATTGCAACAGGCTGCCCTGATTGGGCCGAACGGTTCGCAGCTTCGGCCATGGCCAGGGCAGCAACCCCGTCTTCCAGCGTCACTGGCATTGACGAACCGGACTGCACTGCCTGCACAAACGCATCCCATTCTGCGCGGTAGGCAGGCATATAGCGTTCCAGGAAAAAATAGGTCGGTTTCGCCCCAGTGATGCCGTCGGCTGTTGACTTGACTACCGCGTTTTCCAGAATGTTATGGGCCTGCAACAGCCCGCCCGACCCAAGCATTTCGATCCGCTGGTCATAACCGTAGACAGCACGCCGCGAATTCTTGATCACCGCAATCTGACCGCTTGCATAAGTCATTGTTACAACAGCTGTATCCACGTCGCCCGCCCGTCCTATTTCGGGATCGACAATCGAGGTGCCGAAGGCCGAAATCTGCACCGGCAACTGCCCCATCAGATAGTTCGCCATGTCGAAATCATGGATCATCATGTCCCGGAACAGACCGCCCGAGACCTTGATATAGCTGACGGGCGGAGGGGCCGGATCGAAAGAGGTAATCGACAACAACTCGGGCGCGCCAATTTCACCCTGATCGGCTGCGGATTTCAGAGCCGAAAAACTGGGATCGAACCGGCGATTGAACCCAACCATCACCGGTTGGCCGGTTTCCGCCGCAACGGCCTGGCAGGCAAGTGCCCGTTCAAGGGTGAGATCGACGGGTTTTTCACACAGAACCGCCTTGCCCGCCCGTGTAGCGGCCTCGATCAGGTCAGAATGGGTGTCAGTCGGCGTCGCGATCAGGACGGCATCAATCGACGGGTCTGCGATGATCTCCATCGAGTCGCGCGCGGTTGCCCCCTGTTCAGTGGCAAGGCTTTCAGCCGCATCGGAAATCGCGTCAGAGACAGCGCACAGCTGACTTTGCGAATGCGCTGCGATGGCCTGTGCATGTACGCGACCAATGCGTCCGGCACCAAGCAATCCGATTCTGAGCATGCAGGCCTCCCGATTCTTTATTTCGAGGATACCATGATTTTCTTTGCAACCGGTTGCAAGATATTTTTCAACTTACTTGGTACGATGAGCTTAAAGGGCTCTGCCCCACGTGAGCGGGGCCCAGTAAACCGCCGTCCATTTCAAGTGGTGCGATCTTTGCCCTACCCGCGCTCTTGCGCTGCCACCAGGGCCAGCCCCTCGGCCACGGCGGTAAAGACAGAGGCAAAGGAATGCTCGGCCGAAGGGAAAACGCCACGCATCGTTTCAGGCACGACGCCCATCAGGCTAGAACCCCCGACATAGACGACGCGGTCGATCTGCTGTGCAGTCAAATCAGCCTGGCGCAGAACTTCGCGTGCCCCCGTGTCCAACTGCGCAGCATGAGCGGCAAGGCTTTCGGCCACCAACACATCACTGAGTTGCGCGGTCAACCCCGTCTCGAGCATGTTCAGCGTGATGGCCGGATCATTCGCCCCTGAGTTCACGGCTATTTTCCCGCGCTCCACCGCAAAGGCCAGTTCGTGACCCAATTCGTGTTCAAGCACTGTTGCAAGCCGCGCTAACCGCTTGGGGGACTCGGCCAGCTTCAGCATATCGCCCACCATGCGGCGGTTCTGGGCCGTGTACAGAAAAGGGACCATTTCCCAGGTCGCAAGGTCATTGAAGATCGCGTTGGGCGTCTGCGACACGCCTTTGCCAAAAACATCTCGAACCATCGACCCTTTACCCAACAGGGGCATGACCTGATTGATGCTTATTGTACGATCAAAATCCGTACCGCCAATTCGTACCCCGTAGTTGGCCAGAATCTCGACCTCTGCGGATCTAGTGCGGAAAACCGAAAAATCTGACGTTCCGCCACCGATATCCACAACCAATCCAACCGTGTCATCTGGCCCGGCCGCACCGTTCGCAATGGCAGCCGCGGCGGGCTCAGGGCAGAACCGGATGTCGGTAAATCCGGCGGCCTCATAACACGCGTGCAAATCAGCCTCAGCCTGCGCCTCGCGCGGATCGCCCGAGCCATGAAATACCACGGGCCGTCCCGAGACCACGCGGGTGCAAGACACGCCACGCTCGGCCTCGGCCCGCTCTCGAAGCCTGCGCAAGAAAGATCCGATAATCTCGACGAAAGTCACCCTCTGGTTCAGGATCTGGCGCTTTTCATGCATCAACGTGGTGCCCAGCACGCGTTTGAGGGCGCGCATAAATCGCCCCTCCAACCCTTCAAGCAATGCCTGATTAGCAGGCTCGCCGATCAGGGTTTCGCGGGTTTCGAAATCAAAGAAAAAGGTTGTGGGAAGGGTCGTGGCGGCGGCGTCGAACCGCACTAAACGGGGTGCACCCGCGTCCACATATGCCACCGCCGAGTTCGACGTGCCAAAATCAATGCCAATCCACGGGCTGCTGGGGGCCATGGCGCATGTCTCCGAGATGTCTGAGCAAAGACGACAGGGCCTAGAGCGTTCGCAGCCCAGGGTCAAGGGACAAACTTGACCGGCTGGATCGACTGAAACTACCGGATATTATTCGCGCTTTTCCGACCATCCTCGTCTGAAGGACGTTGGCGCCTCGCCATAACGTTTTTTGAAACGCACCGTAAGCTGGGTCGCACTGCCAAACCCCGTGGCCGCAGCAATTTCGGTAACGGGCAATTCGGTTTCGCTGAGCAGTGCATAAGCGCGCGCAACGCGCAGTTCGATGTAAAACTGCACCGGTGAAACTTCGACATATTTCTGGAACAGGCGCTCCAATTGGCGGCGTGATATCTGAACGGCCTCTGCTATTTCCGAGATATCCAACGGATCCTCCAGGTTCTCATGCATGATCTGCATGGCGTTGATCAGGTACTGGTTGCGGCTACCCAAAGCCACCGAAAAGGCTGATTTCTGGAGGGTTTTGCGGTTGTTCGACCGAAAATGGATGCACATGTCGGAAACGATGACGGCCAGATCCTTTCCGAAATCAGACTCGATCATATCCAGCATCATATCGGTCGCGGCATTGCCGCCGCCGCATGTCATAAGCTCATTGTCGATTTCATACAGGTTTGCAGAAGGTTCCAGCCCTTCAAAATGCTCGATAAAGGCGGGGTGGTTTTCCCAGTGTAAGGTGAACCGCTTTCCGGTTAGCGCTCCGGCTTTGGCAAGTGCAAATGCACCGGTGCAGATACCACCAAGCTTGCAGCCAAAGGCCTTCTGGCGACTGATCCACGACAGTACCCTGGGATTGGTGCTTTCTGCCGGTTCTATGCCAGAGCAGACGAACATCCTTGATAGTCGCGGTAGGTTTTGCAGTGCAGTGTCCGGCGTGATTTCAATTCCGTTTGAGCATTGAACCGGGTTTCCATCTTCGGTGATCAGATACCATTTGTAGAGCTCTCTGTTCGTGACCTGATTGGCGATCCTCAACGGCTCGACAGCTGCGCTAAAGGCCAGCATGGTTAGTTTCGGCAGAAGCAGGAAATAGATCTCTTTGGCTGGCCCGTCATGATCTATGCGAAAACTGGCCGCCCCTTTTGGGATGAAGTTCTTGGGGCTCATTCTATTTCCTCCCAATACCAACCGAGATGGGTGAAACGCACCAACACCCGAAGGTGTTGGTGCAGGTCGATCAGGCGTGCCACTCAGCAACAGGCTCGCCGCTGGCTTCCCAAGCGTGGATTTCCTCGTCACTGGCTTTGGGCGAGAAAAGCCCAGTCATAGCATAAAAGATACCGATGACAGGTGACAGCCAGCAAGCAAACGCAAGGGGAATGTATAGCAGGTTTTCAAAATTCCCGTCTGTGATCCCAAGACCAAGTGCGGTGATCACAAAGGCGCCTCCGGCGTTCCAGGGGATCAGGGGCGAGACCAAGGTACCGCCTTCTTCGACAGCGCGTGACAGGTTCAACGGTGAATACCCCATGGCCCGATAGACAGGCGCATACATGCGGCCCGGCAGGGCGATGGAAAGATAAGGGTCACCCGCAACGGTGTTTGTCGCCACCGAAGTCAAAATGGCCGAGGTCTGAATGCCCGCGAAGGTCTTCACCTTCGAGATGACCACATTGATGATCGCCTGAAGGCAGCCAACGCGCTCCAACGCGCCGCCAAACCCCAACGCAAGCAGCACCAGCGAGATCGTCCACATCATCGACTGAATACCGCCACGGTTCAGCAGCGGGTCGATTTCGGGAACGCCGGTATCAATGGAATATCCGCTGTTGGCGAAGGTGAACGTTTCGTGCAGACCCGCACCCTGGCAAAAGATGGCCATGATGCCACCAACGACGGCCCCTGCAAACAGCGACGGGATCGGAGGCTGTTTCATAACCGCCAGAACGATGACCAGAACCGCCGGGAACAACATGATCGGGGAAATCCAGAATGCCTCATCCAGTGCGGTTGTGATGGCATGGATGCGGTCAAACGACACTTGCGATGTGTCGATCAACGTAAAACCGACAACAAAATAGATCACCAGCGCAATCAACATGGACGGAACCGTGGTGGGTAACATGTTACGGATATGATCGAACAGATTGGTGCCTGTCACGGCGGGTGCCAGGTTCGTCGTGTCTGACAAAGGTGAGATCTTGTCGCCGAAGAAGGCGCCTGAGACGACCGCGCCAGCCGTCCAATACATCGGGATACCAAACCCGGCGCCGATGCCCATCAGGGCCAGCCCGACAGTGCCCGTCGTTCCCCAGGAGGTGCCCAGCGAGACAGAGACGATGGAACACAACACCATGCCCGCAGCCAGAAACAGCTCGGGCGACAGTATCTTCAGACCATAATAGATCAGTGTCGGAACCGTGCCGCTTGCGATCCACACACCAATGATCATGCCAACCGTAATCAGAATCGAAACAGACGGTAGTGAAATATTGATGACGTGGAATACGCCCTCTTCGATGCTGGGCCATTTGTGGCCAAGCATAAGGCCGACAACCCCAGTAATCGCTATCCCAAACGCCAGCGGAATATGTGGGGTAAAGTCGCCAAAATAGAAAAGCTGCAGGCCAAGCACGAAAAGGGTCAGCACAATTGGTACAAGCGCCAGCCCCAGACTTGGCTGTCTTATGTGTTCTTCATTCGCAGACATTTGGGTCTCCTCCGTTGGAATAATCCAGAACCGTGATGATCCGCGGAAGAAACCAAGTTTTAGGGAACCGCACCGTCGGTCAAAGCGCACATCCTATAGAAATTTGCGACACGGTTGCGTCGATTTTCGGCCCGCGCCCGACGCGGCGATGCACATGTAAGCACGCATAGTGCAATCAAACATATCCATTGCCGCAAGGTTGGGGTCCTTTCGATTCAAGGAGATATGGCTGGATATCGGCGGACCTTTTGGTAACGTGCAGACACATTGATTTGCATCTGCAATAGTTTTTGCGGGACAGATACCGGAGCGTACTTTTGATAATTCCGTTTCACGTTCGTGAGATGCTTCATCGCATCAAGGCTCGATTTGATGCCGATCAGATACCGCAGCAGATGGCGTCAAACGACGCCGAATTTGCCACCTTGCGACCATCGCGCAAGACAACCCCTGAAATGGTTGCGCGGTTTTGGGAAAAGCTGAAACCAACCGCAGGTGATGAAGATCAGGCGCAGATTGCGGACCCTGCAACGCTTGACGCTGCAGAAATTTACAGTGCCAATATCGAAAATTTCATTGGGACGGTTAAGCTTCCTGTTGGAGTTATTGGGCCGTTGCGTTTGAACGGAATGAACGCAAACGGGGATTTCCACGTTCCCCTCGCCACAACCGAGGCGGCGTTGGTCGCCTCATATGCCCGGGGTGCCTATGCCGCCACCCGGTCTGGTGGTATCAGCACGGCTGTTTTGTACGAAGGGGTGCTGCGCACTCCGGCTTTTGTGTTTGAAAGCCTGCTAAAGGCCGGGCAATTCGTGGATTGGGTGGTTTCAAATGTCGAAATGCTCAAATCCGCAGCCGAGGCGACCACCGGCCACGGCAAGCTAGTTTCGCTGGAGCCGTTCATAGACACCAACGTCGTGTTCCTGATCTGCCGATACACCACCGGCGATGCAGCCGGACAGAACATGGTGACCATTGCCACCGATGCGATGTGCCATGAAATTGCAGATAACTGTCCGGTCGAGTTCGAGAACTGGTATGTCGAAGGGAATTTCTCAGGTGATAAGAAAGCTTCGGCGCTTGGGCTGGTGACAGGGCGCGGACGAAAGGTTAGCGCCTCGGTCACACTTCCTGCTGAAATTGTCGAAAAGACGCTAGGCACAACGGTCGAGGCAATGTTGGCCTATGGGCGTGTCGCCAATCTGGGTGCACATTTGTCGGGTCAGTTTGGCGCACAGGCGCATTATGCCAACGGGCTGGCCGCGTTTTACATAGCAATCGGCCAGGACGCGGCTTGCGTGGCCGAAAGTGCGATGGGCGTCACAAGAATGGAGCCAAGGGGTGATGATCTATTCTGTTCGGTGACGTTGCCAAACATTTTGGTTGGATCAGTCGGGGGCGGCACCGGGTTGCCAAGCCAGACTGCGGCCCTGAACATACTCGGCCTCAAGGGCAACGGGTGTGGCACAGCGTTGGCTGAGGTGGCCGCGGCAACCTGCCTGTGTGGGGAAATATCCATCGTCGCGGCGATCGCGGCAGGGCATTTTACCCGCGCTCATGAAAGTCTGGCCCGCCAAAGATGAGCTTTCAAAGCCGCTTCTGGATTTATCAGACTGAGCGATTTCCGCTGAAGAAAACCGTGCCCCTGCTGCTTGTGTTTTCTGCGGCCAGTATATGTGTGTCCGCCCGTCTGGCGGATCGCCCCCTGCCGGAATGGCCTGCATTTGCCGCCGGTTTTGTCCTTGCCATGGCGCTGTTTTTCCAGATGCGGGTCTGTGACGAATTCAAAGACGCCGAGGATGACCGACGTTACCGGCCCGACAGGCCAATTCCACGTGGTCTGGTATCCAAGCGCGAAGTATTGGGCTGGGGCCTGTTGACCGTGCCTTTGTCTGTTGCCGCCGCCTGGCTGTGGTACCCGCCGGTCTTGTGGCTGTTGGGTTTAGTCTGGATCTGGCTTGGGGCAATGACCGTCGAATTTGGCGCGCCCGCCTGGTTGAAGGCACGACCGGTCCTGTACCTGCTAAGCCATATGGCAATCATGCCTCTGATCGATTTGCTGCTGACCGGCATCGAATGGCTGCCAAAAGGTCAGGCGGCACCCTTCCTGTGGTTGTTTCTGGCGCTGTCCTTCGTGAACGGGTGTGTGCTTGAGATTGGCCGCAAATTGTGGGCACCCGAAAATGAGATCACCGGCGTGGACACCTATTCCGGGTTTTGGGGCCCGCCTCAGGCAGGGCGCATCTGGGTGGGTTGCGTTTTGATATCCTATGCGCTGCTTGTGGGCACAGGTGCCGCAACCGGCGTTGGTTGGTTAAGCGCCTTGATCGGCGGGTTGGCCCTGATCCCCTGTTGTCTGGCAGCAAAACGCTATGTTCAGGCGCCGACAGTGAAAGCCCAAGACCGGATGGACACAATCGCCGGCCTATGGGTGTTTTTCTGCTACGCCACAGCTGGTTTCCTTCCGTACCTGATCGGAGCGTTTACATGACCTTCATCGTCGCCCAATCGGATGCAAACGATGTTTCCGTTGTAGGGGGCAAGGCAGCTGCTTTATCGCATCTTACGCAGCATGGTTTTGCCCCGCCCGCATTTTTTGTCATCACCAGCGATGCATTCCGCATGGGGAAATCCGGTCCCATTGCTCAAAACGGTCTGCAGTCGGCTTTGACTGCCGCGCTGAAAACACTCGGAACCGGGCCTTACGCGGTTCGTAGCTCTGGTAAGGCCGAAGATGGTGTGGAACACAGCCATGCGGGACAATATGAAACGGTTCTGAACGTTTCGGGCGGCTCTGTTTTGAAAGCGGCCAAAAAGGTCTGGCATTCCGGCTTCTCTGAGACGGTCGAGACATACCGCGCGGTCAAATCCGGGGGCGAGGCCGAAGGACCCGCGATCATCGTACAGCGCATGATTAATCCAAAATCTGCAGGTGTCGCATTTTCCGCCGACCCGGTTAGCGGTCGTCGCGGTGTGGTCGTAATTTCGGCAATTGTTGGTCTGGCTGAGCAGTTGGTTTCTGGTGAGACGGACGGGGAAGATTGGATCATAGGCGCGGATGACGCACCTGAAAGCGCACCGGATAAGCATGAGTATTTAACGGTGAGTGACGCGCAGTCCATTGCCGCCCTCGCGCGTAAAGCCGAAGAGCTTTTCGGATCGCCCCAGGATATTGAATGGGCCATTGATGCACAGGGGCTTCATATTCTGCAGGCCCGACCAATCACAACGCCATTGCGCCCCGCGGCCTTGGCCGACACAACGCTGACGATTTTCGACAACTCGAACATTGTCGAAAGCTATCCCGGTATCGTTAGCCCGCTGACCTATTCCTTTGCTCTGCACGTGTATGCTCAGGTCTACCGCGCGTTTGTCGGGTTGTTGGGTGTCTCCAAGCGTACGGTCGACCAGAATCCAACGGTGTTTGACAATTTGCTCGGGCGCGTGGATGGGCGTGTCTATTACAACCTGATCAACTGGTATCGGGCCTTGGCCCTGTTGCCGGGGTTTTCGCTGAACCGCGACTATATGGAAACGATGATGGGCGTGTCGGAACCCATGCAGCGAGAGGTCACGGATGCCCTTGCCCCACCCCCCTCGGTTGGTTGGCGCAGGATTGTGGAATACGCAAAGCTGGGCAAGGTCGCGGCCGGGCTGATCTGGCAGGCCATCTGCCTGCCACGGACGCGGCGAAACTTTTATGACAGGCTGAACGGAGTATTGCAGGCGGGGCTGGACGTAGATGCGTCTAATGCGACCCAGCTTGCAGCCGAATACCGCCGCATCGAAAGCACCCTGCTGGATCGGTGGGATGCCCCATTGATCAATGATTTTCTGTGCATGATTGCATTTGGCGGGTCGCGCAACCTGCTGCAAAGGTGGCTTGGTGAAGACGGCCTGACGCTGCATAATGACCTGATGATCGGCCAGGGTGACATCGTGTCAGCCGAACCTGCACAGCGCATTGCCCGGATCGGCCATCTGGTGCGCACCGCCGGTATCACGGAGCAGTTGAAAGCTGACGCGCGGCCGTCCGTTTTGTCCGCGCACCCACAGATCGAGGCTGAAGTTGAATCCTATCTTGAGAAATTCGGAGACCGATGCACCGAAGAGCTAAAGCTGGAAAGCATCCCTCTGCAAGACGACCCGACAAGCCTGTTGCTGGCGATTGCCGCCAGCGCCGATCATCCTCCCGGCGGGCGTCAGGAAGGCCGTGAACCGAATTGGAAGGAACTGTTCCCAGCGAGCCCGATCAAGCGACATGTTGCGAAATGGATTTTGGGTTGGACCAAGGCGCGCGTGCGAGACCGCGAAAACCTGCGCTTTGAACGCACCCGCATCTTTGGCTATGCGCGCCGTGTGTTTTTGGGGATCGGTCGGGAATTTGCCGCGCGCGACTTGCTTGAAACACCAAAAGATGTGTTCTTTCTGACAACGCATGAAGTCCTTGGCGCGGTCGAAGGGTTCAGCCTGTCGCCTGACCTGAAAGGCATCGTTGCACAACGCAAGGCCGAAGATGCGGCCTCATCCCAACGCCCCGATCCGCCCGAACGGATTGAAATCCAAGGCCCTGCCATCGCGCCTGTTTGGTCTAATTCGATTGAGGCCGAAGCAGATGCCACACGGTCAAAGCACGGGACGGGCTGTTCCGCGGGTCAGGTCAAAGCACGTGCGCGGGTGATCCGCGATCCTCGGACCGAGGCGCTGAACCCCGGCGAGATATTGGTCGCCCGCCACACCGATCCGGGGTGGATCGCTGTTTTCTCAAACGCCTCTGCCATCGTTGTTGAACGCGGTTCTTTGCTGTCCCACTCGGCCATCGTCGCGCGCGAATTGGGTATCCCCTGCGTTGTTGGCCTAAAAGGGGCCACACAATGGATCAAAGACGGAGAAGTACTGTCTGTCGACGGGGCAAGCGGCGCAGTGGAGCGGTGCGATGCATTGCAGTGAAATCGAAGAAAAGGCGGATTTCGACCATATCCGGTACGCCCAACTGTGGGAGGATGCGGACGTCCTGACCGCCGCATTGGGTGATTGCACGGGGCGGACACTGGTGTCGATATGTTCGGCCGGAGACAATGCGCTGGCCATGCTGACACTCGATCCCGCGCGTGTTGTGGTGCTGGATTTGTCCCCGGCTCAGATCGCCTGTCTCAAGCTCAGGATCGCGGCGTATAAGGTGCTGACGCATTCAGAGTTCATTGAGTTAACGGGCTCGCGCCCAAGCAAGCGGCGGCTTGCTTTGCTGAATCGGGTGTTGGAAGAAACCGATGAAGAAACAAACGCCTTCTGGCAGACCCTTGCGTCCGAAGTAGACCGACACGGCATCGGCGGCGTCGGTAAGTTCGAGCGGTATTTTCGCATCTTTCGAACCTGGCTGTTACCGCTGGTCCATTCGCGCCGCACCGTCGACGACGTGTTCACGCCCCGAACCCCCGACGCACGCGAGGTTTTTTTCGACACGCGGTTCAACACATTCCGATGGCGGTTGTTGCTGAACACTTTCTTCTCGCGATTCGTGATGGGGCGGATGGGGCGGGACAGCGCTTTTTTCGACCACGTGGATGGAAGCCCGGCCCAACATGTTGCTCGCCGACTGCGCCATGCCGGGGTCGCGACCGATCCATCGCAAAACCCCTATCTGCACTGGATTCTAAAGGGCACCCATGGCGACGCATTGCCGATGGCGTGGCGTCCGGAACATTATGAAACTGTCCGGTCCCGATTGGATCGCCTGGATATTCGCCTTGGCTCGCTCGAGGCCTTCATCTCGACGGGCGAAAAGGCCAGCGGGTTCAACCTGTCCGACATTTTCGAATACATGTCCCCTGAAACGTTCAAGCAGGTCTATGGGGCGATCCTGAGTGCGGCAGAGCCAAATGCACGATTGGTCTATTGGAACATGATGGCGCCGCGCCGTGTACCAGCGGATTACCGGGACAGGATTGAAACCCTGACCGAAATCGAAACACAGCAGAAGGCCCTCGATCTGGCCTTCTTCTATTCGGATTTCGTGGTCGAAGAGGTTCGGCCTTGACCGTTCTCATGCAGATATTGCTGGCGGCAGGGTCGGTTTTGGCATTGCTCGGCGTGATGATGGTCATCCGCCACCTGGCCAAAGCTGCAGGGCTGAACGCCGAAGTGCAGCGGAAACTGATGCATGTAAGCACGGGGCTCTTTGCGTTGCTGCTGCCCTGGATCTTTCCAGACCGGTGGCCGGTTTACATGCTGATCGCCGCCACAATGCTTGTGATGCTTGTCTTGCGTCTGCCCCGATTTTCCAAAGGTCTTGGCGCGACCCTGCATGGGGTGGAGCGGACATCTTATGGTGATTTTCTGCTGGCGTTGTCAGTAGGGCTATGCTTCCTGCTGGCCGGGGACAACCTGTTGTTTTACATCCTACCGATTGCGGTTTTGACCTTGGCAGATGCCGCCGCTGCGTTGGCCGGAACCGCGTATGGAACGCGGCGATTCATTGTCGAGGATGGTGAGAAAAGCCTCGAGGGATCGGTCGTTTTTTTCGTGGTTACGATGCTGATCGCGATCGTCTGTTTTCTGTTCATGGCCGCCTTGCCACCGGCGAACACCCTTATGCTCTGCGTTATGGTTGCTGCTTTTGGAACCCTGGTCGAGGCCCAAAGCTGGCGGGGTTTTGACAACCTGTTCCTCCCACTTGGCCTCCTGATTTTTTTGAGCGTACACTTCGACAGTTCCTTGATTGAGTTGGCGACCATAGCCTTGGTTTTTCTGGCCTCGCTCGGCGGTTTCAGCATCCTGGGCGCAAGGCTGGGTCTTACCAAACATGCCACACGGGTTTACGTCATCACCGTTTTCCTCTTGCTGGCGGTCACTGCACTTCAAAATGCGGTCCTGCCTATTTTGGTACTGGCGACGCATCTTTGGGCACGGGTATCGACCCCCTGTGACAGCAAATACCCGGATTTGGATGTCGTGGCTTCTCTGGGGTTATTCAGTTTCGGATGGCTAGCGCTTGGCAATGCGACCGGGTCGAATGCCGTATCATTTTATGGCCTCAGTGCGATGGGGCTGGCCATGGGGTTCAGCGTTCTGGCGCTGCGAGGCAAAATCCTTGCGATCCTTGTGGTGGCCACAACATTATTCTTAGTCAGACACTTTGCTACTGCGCTGAACCCGGAACCTGCACGCTGGGCCGAACCGCTGACAATTCTGGCGCTGCTTTCCTTAATCTGCATGACGGCCGTACCGTGGATCAGACCGCAGTGGTTTGAAAAAGATCGGGTGCTGAGGTTAACAGTATTGGCCCTTGTCCTTCCGTTGATCTATTACGCGTACTCCGTTGCGGGATCGATCGGTGCAGGTTTTTTTGCCGGAGTCGCGTCATGACCAAAGAGACAATCAAAACCGCTGATGCGAAGCTGACCGTTTACCTGAACGGCCCCAATTGGGAGGGCGTACAAGCGGCAACATTCGGTGACTTTTCATGCAAATCACCCGAAGCCGGTGCCGAAATTCTGGATACGGGTATAGAACTGGTCAGAAACGCAGGCATCGACCGGGTCATTGGGCCGATGTCGGGGGACACCTGGCACAGTTACCGGTTCGTCTCCTACAGCGACGGTTCCTCTCCGTTCCTGATGGAGCCGACCAACAAAGCGCATGAACCTGAAGTCTTCCGGTCCGCGGGTTTTTGCGAAATCAGCCGGTATTTCTCGGCCCGTGTAGAGTTGGAGGATACCGACACAGTGGCACCGCCTGAAAACGATGGTTTTGAGGTGGAAGCGTGGGATGGAAATGATCCCGAGGGCTTGTTTCGCCAGGTGTTCGCGCTGTCTGCACAGGCGTTTTCGGAAAACGCGTTTTACAAACCGATTTCCGAGTCCGAGTTTCTGGCCATGTACCTGCCTGTCGTGCCGATGATGAAGCGTGAACTGATCCTGTTTGCGCGTCGCCACGATGGCAATTTGGCGGGTTTTCTGTTTGGCATTCCCAACTATGCCGAAGGGCCCACCCCCAGTTCCGCGATCCTCAAAACCTATGCAAGCCTGGAACCGGGCGCAGGGCGGCATCTGGCCCACAGGTTTCACAAAGCGGCTGCAGAGATGGGGTGCAACTCTGCCATCCATGCCCTGATCCACGACGACAATAAGTCCGCTGATCGCAGTGCGGCAGAAGGGGCGACTATATTCCGGCGATACTCTCTGCTTGGACGTAAGCTGAATGGCTGATTTGATAGCACATTTTGCTACTGCGGTTGAACGGTTTCCGAACAGAACCGCCATAGTGGACGGCAAAGGCCGCCAGATCAGTTTTAAGCAACTGCACTCTCGCATGCAGAAACTGGCAGGCCGATGGCACGCAAAAGGTATCAGGCCAGGCGACCGCGTATTGCTGGCAATGCCCGTCGACGCAGACCTATATGCGAGCCTGGCGGCCCTGTGGTCGTTGGGTGCAACCGTTGTGCTGCCGGAACCGGCAATGGGACTGGCCGGTTTGCGCCACGCTGCGCGGGCCACTTCGCCCAAGGCGTTCTGCGCAGCGGGCGCGTACTTTTTGCTCAAGTTTCTAATTCCAGAGCTTTGGAGGCTGCGTCTTCTGACACCCAATGAAGGCCCTGGCTCCCCGCCCAATCATCAGATTCGGGCGGATGACACAGCCTTGATCTCATTCACCTCCGGAACGACAGGCCAGCCCAAGGCCATCCCGCGCTCGCATGCGTTTTTAATGGCGCAACACGACGCCATTGCGCCCCTTCTAGAAAGCGACAAGGCCGAAAGGGATTTGGTGGCCTTTCCGGTGTTCACCCTGATCAACCTGGCCGCAGGGCGCACCACCGTTATGCCAAACTGGCGGCTGAGCAAGTTTGACCGCCTTGCGCCCACCCACTTGGCGGACTGGATTCAAAAGCAGCAAGTTACTCGCGCCCTCATTCCACCCTCAATTTGCGAAAAACTGACCCAAACCCAAAATACCGGACAGTTGAACACGGTCTTCACGGGTGGCGGTCCGGTTTTTCCGGACCTTGTTGACACGTTGCGAACCCGAAACGGGCTTTCCGTGGTTTGTGTCTATGGATCGACCGAGGCTGAACCGATTGCCCACCTTGATGCCACAGATATCTCAGAACACGATCACCGACAGATGGCCGAAGGGAAAGGTCTACTTGTGGGGTATCCGGTTCCTGAAATCATACTCCGTATCTGCGACAACGAGATACAGGTCGCTGGGGCGCACGTGAATGACGGCTATCTTGATCCCGCACATTCGGGCGAAAATAAAATCAAAGAAGGCGCCGTCATCTGGCATCGCACCGGAGACGCCGGCACGTTGGATGAAGAGGGACGCTTGTGGTTGTGGGGTCGGGTGGGGTCTGAAATAGAAGTGAAATCGGGCCTGCTCTTTCCCTTTGCGATTGAAGTCGCGGCAAGACAATGGCCGGGTGTTGCGCGCTGTGCGTTGATCAACACTGGGACCAGACCGACGCTATGTGTCGAAGGGCGGCGTGATCACCTTCAGGATTGGCGTAAATTCGCGTCGGATTTTGGTGTGGCCAATGTGATTTCAGTTCCCAAAATCCCCATGGACAAACGCCACGCATCTAAAGTTGATCGCTCGGAGCTGGAACTTATCGTTGCCCGCTAGTGCAACACGGGTCGAAATCATGGCAAAGCACCTTCCTCACTGAAAACCAATTAATCCCCAACAATTGCGACCGACCTTGGTACAGCGACAACGGACGTGTTCGAGATTTCATTCTTTAGTATTTCGATGATTTGGTGAAATGGCGATCCCTGAAGGACTCGAACCCTCAACCTGCTGATTAGAAGTCAGCTGCTCTATCCAGTTGAGCTAAGGGACCGCTGCGCCCTTCTTGCGGTTTTTACGGGCGGGGTTCAAGACCCAAGCGCATGAAGGCGCTGTTCGGGTCGGCTTCATACCCAAATATCGGTCCGCAATAGGTATATCCCAACGCCTCATAGAGTTTGCGCGCGGCATCATATTCCGTCAGATGGGCCGCCCCGGTTTCCAGCACCAGCGCCGTCACACCTTCGGAACGGGCAAGATCGGCCAGGTAAGTCATGATCACTCGCGCCAGACCACGGCCACGGGCGGCGGTCACGACATGCACTGATTTCACCTCAGAGGTGCCATCGGGCAAGGCTTTAAGCGCTCCGCATCCCAGCGGTTTACCCGCTTCATACAATGCCCAGAATCGAATGCCGGGCTCTCGCAATGCATCGACGTCCAGGGTGTGGTTCGAGGTCTGGGGCGTGGCATCCCAGCTATGGGCCAAATGCGCTTGAATGATCGGGCGCATGTCCTGCGCTCCGGGATCCACTTCGCGGATGTCGATCATTCCAAGGGTTTCGGTCAATGGGTCCAGGGTGCCCGACGACCCGGGGCGAAGTTTTCACCATACCCACCTGCGCGTACGTTGGGCTTGCGCTTATGCGGTTCGCTGACCTGCGCATCAATCCCGTTGTCCTTGGCGTAATCCAACGCCTCTTCCTTGGTGTCGAACTTCAGGCGCACCTGGGTCTGCGTGTCGTTGGACGAGGTCCAGCCCATCAGCGGATCAACCTCGCGCGATGACGCGGGGGCGTATTCCAAAACCCACTTGCGGGTCTTGGCCATTCCCGAAGTCATTGCATTTCTTGCGGGCTGGTAAATCCGTGCGCGCATGTCGCCTCTCCGTACTCACTTGGCTAGGGATGTTTATGCGTCAGGCAGGCGGCGCGGACAAGTCCGCAATTGTCGCAATTTCGGCAATTGGAAATGCCCCCTTGAACAAGAACAAAAACAGATCAAAATCAGGCGCGAAAGGAATCTCCCCCTATGGCCTATGCTCATTCCGACAAGACCCAGATGAATGCCGAGGATGTCCGCGCCCGCCTGAAGCTGGAAGGCGGCAAGGAATTCGTCATGCATACCGAGTTTGCACCAGCGGGTGACCAACCAACGGCAATCAAGGAACTGGCCGGGGGTGTGATGGACGGTGAACGCGATCAGGTCCTGCTGGGTGCGACCGGAACGGGCAAGACCTTCACCATGGCCAAGGTGATCGAGGAGACCCAGCGCCCTGCCATCATCCTTGCCCCCAACAAGACACTGGCGGCGCAGTTGTATGGCGAATTCAAAGGCTTCTTCCCCGAAAACTCGGTCGAGTATTTCGTGTCCTACTATGACTACTACCAGCCCGAGGCCTACGTGGCGCGATCAGACACCTACATCGAGAAAGAATCCCAGATTAATGAACAGATCGACCGGATGCGCCACTCGGCCACACGGGCACTGTTAGAGCGGGACGATGTGATCATCGTCGCCTCGGTTTCCTGCATCTATGGTATTGGTTCGGTCGAAACCTATGGGGCGATGACGCAAGACCTAAAGGTCGGCAACGAATACGACCAACGACAGGTGATGGCCGATCTGGTCGCCCAGCAATACCGTCGCAACGATCAGGCGTTTCAGCGTGGGTCTTTCAGGGTACGCGGCGATTCCTTGGAAATCTGGCCCGCCCACCTTGAGGATCGCGCCTGGAAATTCTCGTTCTTTGGCGAGGAACTGGAGACCATTACCGAATTCGACCCGCTGACCGGCGAACGCGCCGCTACGATGGAACAGGTGCGTGTCTATGCGAACTCGCATTATGTGACGCCGAAACCGACCATGCAGCAGGCCATCATTGGCATCAAAAAAGAACTCCGCATCCGTCTGGATCAACTGGTGGGCGAGGGCAAACTGCTTGAAGCGCAGCGACTGGAACAGCGCACCAATTTCGATCTGGAAATGCTTGAGGCCACCGGCGTCTGCAATGGGATCGAGAACTACTCGCGCTATCTGACCGGTCGCGCACCGGGCGAGCCGCCCCCAACCCTGTTCGAGTTCATCCCCGACAACGCGATCGTCTTTGCCGACGAATCCCACGTCAGCGTTCCGCAGATCGGCGGCATGTACCGGGGTGACTATCGCCGCAAGTTCACGCTGGCCGAACACGGGTTCCGGCTGCCCTCCTGCATGGACAACCGACCGCTGAAGTTCGAGGAATGGGACGCCATGCGCCCGCAATCCGTCTTTGTCTCGGCCACCCCGGCAAAATGGGAGATTGAACAGACCGGCGGCGTCTTCACCGAACAGGTGATCCGCCCCACCGGTCTGCTGGACCCTGAGGTCGAAATCCGCCCCGTTTCGATGCAGGTCGACGACCTGCTGGACGAGGTGCGCAAGGTGGCCGCCGATGGCTATCGCACGCTGGTCACCACGCTCACCAAACGCATGGCCGAGGACCTGACCGAATACCTGCACGAACAGGGCATCAAGGTCCGCTACATGCACTCGGACATCGATACGCTGGAACGTATCGAGATTCTGCGCGACCTGCGTCTGGGCGCGTTCGACGTGCTGATCGGCATCAACCTGCTGCGTGAAGGCCTCGACATCCCCGAATGCGGGCTGGTCGCCATTCTGGACGCGGATAAAGAGGGTTTCTTGCGGTCCGAGACCTCTCTGGTTCAAACCATCGGCCGCGCCGCGCGGAACGCCGATGGCCGGGTGATCATGTATGCCGACAAGGTTACCGGTTCCATGGAACGCGCCCTGAACGAGACCAACCGCCGCCGCGCCAAGCAACTCGCGTATAACGAGGAACACGGCATCACCCCTGAAACGGTGAAGAAGAACGTCGAAGACGTTCTGGCCGGTCTCTACGAGGGCGACGTCGACATGAACCGCGTCACCGCCACCATCGACAAACCGATGCACGGCGCCAACCTCGAGGCCCATCTGGACGGTCTGCGCGAACAAATGCGGAAAGCCGCCGAGAACCTGGAATTCGAAGAGGCCGCCAACATCCGGGATGAGATCAAACGTCTGGAAGCGGTCGATCTGGCCGTTGCCGACGACCCGATGGCGCGCCAATGGGCGGTCGAGAAAGCCTCGGAAGACGCGGTGAAATCACGCGGGCGGTCGACGGCTGGCAGGCCGGGTCAGCGGGGTGGGAATGTGAAGCGGAGGAAACGTTGAAGTTAAGTTTTTCGATTAAAGATTTTTGGAACAAAACTCTTAGACCGACACTTTATGCCGCAATCCAAATCCTCATTTTCGGAGGTTACTCCGCCTACTTTCTGCGGGCCAATGAACCTGAAAAGTTTGCCAAGTTCGGAGCCGTGATTATCGCATGGGCCATTCTCAATATAGCTTTCCAAAGAAATCGATTTACGCGTGCGTTGGAAAGTTGGGAGCGGTCTTGGGCTGAATGGCAGTTTGATCAGGCGGCCAAAGCAATGGAGTTTAGAGATAAAGCAATTACGAACACCTTTAACGTTCATGCTTCGCAGATTGCTCAGATAAATCACAAACTCGGCTATGAAAACCCATTCGTGGAAAACACACCCGAGGCTATTAGAGAATTTGCTGAAAGTGTTCAGATTGACCAAGAGCAGGCCGACAGTTTTCGGCACGAGCAAGAACAATTCAACGAGCAATTTCTTAAGTTCCAAGACCGATACCGGCATTCGACCCAGTTTCAAGAAGGCTGGAGCAGCCTAATGTGGCGTTTGGAGCTGCTTTTGGTCGCCGTTGGTACGCTTCAAACGGCGTATGGCGCCGATTTTGTTATTTGGTTCCACAATGTGATTTAACAGGCATCGCAATACTCCCCACACTCCACCCTTGCAGCCCAGCGCCCTCTCCTCCACGTTTGAGATCACAAATTGTGATTCCAAACGGTTGCCATGACGAACCCCAACACCCTGCCCAGCACGCATGAAGTCCAAAGTGCCATTCACCGGGTGCGGGGCACTCGCGTGGTGCTGGCCGAGGATCTGGCGCAGTTCTACGGAAAGTCCGTCAGCGCCTTCAATCAGGCCGTCTCGCGCAACAAGGACCTGTTCGAGGGCTACCGCTTTCAGCTGACCGATGCCGAGGTCGCCGATTTGCAATCACAGAATGTGATTTCAAAACCCAAGGGCCGTGGCGGGCGGCGGGTCAATCCGTGGGTCTATACGGATTACGGCGTGGCCATCGCTTCGGCCCTGTTCAAGGACCCGCGCGCCATCAAGATCACCCGGATGATCACCGAGGCCTTTGTTGACGGCGCTAACGCATTGGCCGAGTCTCCGCGCAGCGTGCCGGAAATCCTGCCACCAGAAGATGCCCCTGCCCCGCTGCTGCCCAATGGTGCGCAGTTGCGCGATCTGGCCGAAAACATCCTCGATTCCGGGCAGCAGAGCCTTGTCGATTATATCGCCAACCCAACCACCAAGCGCCAGCAGGCCGTAGCGGCGATTATGAAGACGCTAGCTGAAACCGCCGGAGAAGAAGTGCGTACCCAGCACGAACGCCTGCGCCTGAACATCGCCCAGCGCCTGGCGATCGGAGATTACGCCGATGATGACGACCGAAAACGTCTGCTGGAATTGCTGCACGCGATGAAAGGTTAGACGCCCAATTCGGCCCGCGCCTTCTTGGTCAGCTTGGCCACGACCAGATCATAGGACGTCACAATATGCTCGCGCAGGGAAGCATCGCTCATTCCGCGTTCCTCATAGACCTGCAGCCACTTCATCCCCCGCGAGGCCAGATAAGGCGCTGGGCGGATGCCGGGCTCATCACCCAGCACCTCAAAAGCCAGATCGGTGGCCTTGAAGGTAAACGCATCACGCCCGTCGTTCCAACCGCAGATCGCAAAGACCTTGCCGCCCACCTTCCACACATCCGCATTGCCCCATTGCACCACATGGCTGGTGGCTTTGAGGTTGGCGCAGAAGGTGTTGAATTCATCACGGGTCATGGCCCGATCTTGGCTTGCAGGATCAACTGAAAGCAAGCGAGAAGATCAATCCTCTCGCTTACTTTCTTTCCATGCGTTTAGTAGCTGACCCACCAATCATGTAAGTTGCGTTTGCCGTCAGTGAATCTCAGGTCACGGCCCATAAAATAGACTTTCGAACAGCGTTCGCCTTTGTCTGTCCATGACCCATCATTTGCCGTCGAAGATTGTTTTCCATCTTTTTCAAAAGTCCAGGTCCAGTTGGAACTCTTGAGAGTGTTCCCCGAGACGATCTTTTCTATCGACGCCCCGTCCATTTGCTGTGCGCCCATATCCTTAATCTGGGACACCTTGGTCGCCGTCAGGAAATCTTTGGATGTGTCGGCAATGGCCGCACCGGAAAACAGGGTTGCGATCAAAGCCATAGCTGCGCATTTCGAAAAGTTCATTGAACATTCCTCCTGAAAAAGTCTGGTACTAGAGTTGAGAAATTTGGCCCTGAATACGCGGACCTATCCTTTATCCCAATGGACAACCACGTCGAACCCGGCCGGTGATGGCGGGCCTTCTAGGAATTCGGCAAAATGTCCCCAAAGCGCCGCCACTTTGGGGGCGTTGGCGTTCGAGGTTTCCTCGCTTTGAACCACGGCCACAACAAAACCGGTACCGTCCTCATTCATGACATTGGTAAAGCTGTGCATGCCTTCCATGCCCATAATCTGATCTTTAAGCTCGTTCATCTTTGCCTCGGCCGCATCCCGCATTCCGGGCTTCATCTTGAACTGAGTAATACGTGCAAACATGATTTTCCTCGCTATCTGGGCGAAATCCCCCAATGACGGCCAAAACGGCGCGTCCGGCGGAGTGTACCACAGCCACGGGGATTCTGTTAGAATTGGGGTCAAGGCCGCAGGAATTTGGCGTTGCCGACTGTCCGCGATCTGGGCGTTTCAGCTGGTTGCGGCACTGCGCTCTGCCCGGAAATCGACCTTTGCGTTCCGCAGGCCACACCATCGCCATCGGGGTCATTGCGCGGGTGATACCCTGGGCCGCCCTCAACGAATGGCCCCGGCACAATGGTTTCAATCGCGCCGCACCCGGCCAGGGCAATCAGGTGCAGCAAAGCTTCTTCGTGCCTATACTCAGACGTCCGCAGATAGACCCCCACGACGATACCCATAATCGTCACCGGCAGCATCAGGACCATGAGGAAAATTCGAACCGGGGATAATGCGCGTTTCCGCTGCGCCTCAGCCCGTTTTTGACGCCGCGAAACCTTGGGGACAGAAGATTCCGTTTCAGGGGTGGGTTTTCTAAACTGCATGTCCCTCTGTTACCCTCGATTTGTGGCGAAACCGAGACCCCAATTGACCCGGAAACAAGCCCTCGCACAGGGAGGGCATAGGGGGTATCTTTTGCGTGTTTCAAACAGCTAGAACCACGCACATCATGAGCCAATCCAGCCCATTTCACCCGGTCGATGAGACCGCCCGATGTTTGACTCGTGATCTGATCGAGGGCGCAACCTATGGTGCGCTTGCCACTTTGCGACCGGACTTAGGGGTGCCTTCGGTGTCGCGCATCGCCCTGGCCACGGATGACGCGGGCAGCCCTATGACCCTGATTTCGACATTGGCGGATCATACAGCCGCCTTGCGTGCCAATCCGGTCTGCGCGTTGCTAATCGGAGAACCCGGCAACACCGGCGACCCGCTGACCCATCCCCGATTGACATTGCATGCCACAGCGACGTTCGTTGCCCGTGAAAGCGCCGAACATGCCAGCTTGCGGTCGCGGTATCTGACCTTGCGACCCAAATCGAAACTCTATGTCGATTTCACCGATTTCAGCTTTGTGCGTTTCGCCATTTCAGACGCCGTTCTGAACGGAGGGTTCGGTAAGGCCTGGCGCCTTGCCCCCAACGATTTGCGGCCTGATCAGCGCACCACGTGAACCGCACAGGCGGCGTGACGGACCACGTGGTTTGTGGTTGAGCCCAACAAAAGATCCTGCATGCCAGGCCGGTGTGAGGCCATGATGATCAGGTCAGGCTTGTGGGATTCCGCCCAGTCCAGAATGGTGCGCCCAGAATGCCCTTCGATCACCACACCCGTCGCATTGGACAGCTTGGCCGCCAACTCATCCAGCTCGCCCTGGACCGCCTTGCGGGCCGCGGTCAGATATTCCGGCGGCATGTAGGAAATCGCGTAGTTCGGAATATGCTCGACCACATGCAGCAGTGTCACCTGAGCATCTGGTGTTGCCAAAATCTCGGCCAGTTTCAGCGGGCCGGAGATATCCCGATCGGCATCAAATGAAATTGGAACAAGAATGTTGTGATACATGGTAAGCCTCTACTTTCTTCAGCCACCATACCTGATTTTATCGATTAGGGTTTTGATACAAGTCAGGAACTGCCAAAAGTTTCGGCCACGTCATACATCACCGGCTCAAAGCTTTTACACATCTCGTTGATCTTGCGATTGCGATCGCGCATTTCCGGCGTTCGCAACATTGCCAGAAAATCCTCACGACGGTTCCATTGGGAATAGTTGGCAATCCGCGTCTGCGCATCGTTCACATGCAGCCCTGCGGAAACAAATCCCGGCTGTTTCGAGATAAACTCGGCGTAGGCGTCGGTCAACGCATCCAACAGATCGTGGCAGGTGCCCGGTGTCATCTCAAAAGTGGTGATGACAGTCTGGACGCTCGCGGTCTTGGAAATCTTCGGCATCTGGAATCTCCCTTTTCTTTTGCAAGCTTAACACAGGATTTGGAAAGGTCTTGTGTTTCCTTAAACGACACGCCGCCTTGGATTGGTTTCCAGAAAATAAACAAAACACTAACCAACCGTTAACCATGCTTGCGGAAACTGCGTGCATGTTCCGGGTTCTCGCTTTTCTGGTATTGCCGCTTGCCGCAGCCCCGGCTTGGTCCGGCGCATGGCTGCGTGAGAATGACGCAGCGTTCACCGCGGCCTCGGTCACTGCATTCAAAGACCGTGACGGCAGCTATGATTACAAAACGGCGCTTTATGCTGAATTCGGATACAGGCCGAACTTCACAATCGGGGTAGATTTCGAACAAAGCCGGGATTTCTACGGACACGCCCTGTTGTTTGCCCGGGTTCCCGTGGCCGATTTCAACAAATGGGGACGTTTCGCGGCCGAGTTCGGGGCCGGTGCCCACCACAAGCAACTGGACGCCTGGGCGATGTACAAACTGACCCTGTCCTATGGCAAAGGGTTTCAAACCGGTTGGGGCAACGGTTGGGTTGCGGTCGACACCGCCCTGGAAATTCGCACACATGACGCGGTTTATCGCAAACTGGATATCACGGCGGGCCTTTCGTCAGATCGATTGCTCAATCCTCTGATCCAGGTGGAAACGGCTTATACCTCTGGACACTCGTTAATTTGGAGGGCCAGGCCCTCGGTCATGATCCGTGCGCGCGACAAAGGGCCCACCTGGGTGCTGGGCCTTGAACGCAACGATGCCCGCAACGATACCGGTTTGAAAATCGCGCTTTGGGAAGAGTTTTGAGACCGGTGAAATGGCCACCCTGCAAAACGGTGGCCATCCCAGTTGTCAGCTTTCCATACGAATGTGGGACGAGACTTCTCCGCGGACCGCCTCGGGCCAGCGCAGGTTGATCGCATTTCTCGACGCACCTTGTTCTAACTGCACATAGGGGGTGGCATAGGTCACCGCGCCGAATGTATTTCTCAAAGCTCCCAATGCCGTAACCGCGTCGCAACTACGCGCATAGCCCCCGAAAGGCAGCTCTCCGGCTGTCTGAACGGACCAGGCTTGCGCGGCGGTTCCTTGCGTATGCTTGACCCGCAATGGGTTCGCAACTTTTCGGTCAACGCCGTGAAAGGTATTGTTTTCAAACATCACATTGCGATGCGCAAAGTTGTTCATACTGGCAAATGAGGTATCCACCCGTTCCACCCGCGTGATACCACCGCTTGTTGCGCGGAACTTATTTCCGGTCACGACCACACCGTTCAGGAAGTGTCCTGCACCATGAGGACGAACAATGAGGTAAGTGAACCAGGGCGGGGCCTCGCTAGAATAGAAAATATTGTCGGTAATGGCCATCGAGCTGAAGGAAAACCCGGTTGTGTAAACCGGATCTGCGTCCCGTTCGTTGGTCCACAGGATCGAGCAATTGTCGATATAGTTCCCCGAGATTGTCGAGCTGTTGTAAGTGCCGATCATGACCAATCCAGGGCTGCGTACACCTTGTGGAATGCTATCGCCCTGAAAAAAGTGATTGCCGAGGATCATGTTGTTGGTGCCACCCAGAACCGCAAAATGGCGGAACCGTACGGCCCGGTTGTGGCGCAGTTTGACGTCGTTGGCCGTCGCGTTTAGCGCGATCGACGAACGGTCTAAGACGTTAAAGGATTCTTCGGTGGACAGGAATTGACACGTATCGATCAACATGCCCTGACAACCGGTACCGATAGACGTGATCCCGCGATCTTTGGGGCGGCTGACAAAACAGTTCGCCAATGCAAAGGTGCTGCCTGACGGGGCCAGACGGATCGCGCTGCTGCGGCCGTTACATTGGAATTCGATCTGTTCCAATCCAAATTTGCGCAGCGTGCTGAAACCACTGAAATCCAGCAGGTACTTGAAGGACAGGAACGTGAATGTCTGCGTACCAGACGCATCGTAGAGCGGCGCGCTGAGCGTGATTTCACCCGCGCCGTCGTTCTTCGAACGCACGTAAATCTCGCGACCGACCCCGCTCCCCTGTACCAGACAACCAACCGGAATTTTGGCCACATTCGCCACGTTCACCAACCGGGTGGGATCGTTCAGGTTGTAGGTCGCGACCGATGTAAAGGTTTCGGTATCCCAGGCCGTACTGCTTTTGACGTCGAACTGTCCGTTGCGGATCACACGGCGCGTCGAGAATCCGGTTTGCCGGTTCGGAACAGCAGCGGCCATATCGATGGGCTCGGTTACCGATACCTTGCGCCCACCCATATCCAGCGATTCATGGTCAGAATTGTTCAACAACGCCTGAAACGCCTTTTTAAAGGCCCGCATTTCATCACCAAACGCATTGATATAGGTCGGCAGATCAAAATTCTTGGTCAGCAGCAGCATCTTGTCATCTGGCATCGTTACGGTGCCTTCAAATTCGATCTCGGATGCCACCGACGTGTTTTGCGCCAGCAGATAGGTCCCCTCGGGCACGAAAATACGACGACCATTCGCAGCCTGATCCGCAGCCTCGAACGCAGCTGAGTCATCCGTCACGCCATCCCCGACCGCGCCGAAATCGCGGACATCGACCAGACTGATCAGATTGCGCAGGAACACGCCGGTGACATCCGAAATCTCGATATCATCTACTCGGATCACAGCCCCGTTCGCACCGTCGATGTCCAAGCCGAAATGCCCGTACAGCGCCTCCACACCCCACGGCATGTCTACACCAGGACGCTGGCCGGTGCCGACTATGGCGGTGATCTCATGCACTGTGCCATAGCCCGAAAGCTGCGTGGCCGGGCCTTGCTCGACCACACCGGTAACCTGAACATCCCCGGCACCGCCAGCCCATCCGGCGATACGTACCTCGGGCAACGGGCCGCTGATGGCTTTGACCCGAGCCTTGATTTGCAGGTAACAGCCCGGCAGCAACGGCGTCTGCCCCATGTAACGCAGGCGCTGGGTGGTGCTGACTTTCAGGATTTCCAGACAGCCCGCAAAATCCGCATCCGCCGGAACAAATGCGCCGGTGCCCGATCCGTCATAGGTAGGTGAGCCGGGCGTCCCGTCGCCGCTGGACCACACATTCAAACCATTTGCGAAAGCAGGCGGCGTGAACACGATACCGTCGGTGATTGCCTTGTTCATAGAAATCCCTTTCCCAATCGCGCAGCATCAGCGCGCATAAACCCAGTGCCCGGAGACACACGCCCCGAACGCAAAAGCCTGAGTACCGAAAAGGAATTAACCGCCACTCATATCACCGTGACGGTGGTGTTGCATCAAGCTGCCGGATCAGAATTGCCCAGCAGTTGCACGCCATTGATCTTCCAACCGTTGTCCATCTGCACCATCTGATAGTCCAGGATATGCACCCTGCCAGTGTCATCAGTGATCATGACCTTTTGCCACAGCGCCCCGGCCACCTCGCGCAATTCCAGAAAACGAACCTCCGCCGGACGCCAGACCATCGGATAGCCGCGCCTTACCATGACGCCGAAATTCTCGGGCGTTTGAAACAGTTGCTGGATATTGGGGCTGGCAAAGGTAAAGGCGGTGGCAAAATCATCAGCCTCAAACGCCTTAATCTGCGCCGCGATGTTTTTCTCGATCTCGGCGCTTTGGGCAAACGCGCCCGAGGCCAAACCGGCGCTGAGGGATAGTGCAAGTAGTATTCGACGCATGGGGCCACCTCCTGTTGAAAGAGTAGCCCCACACGGTATCAGGTCAAATCAGACCAGCTCACCCGCCAACGCCTTATCGATCAGCGCGATCGTTTCCGGCACGCCGTACAGCGCGATAAAGCCGCCAAAACGTGGGCCCTGCGAGGCACCCAACAACACTTCATACAGCGCAGTAAACCACCCGCGCATGGGATCGAACCGCTCTCGCCCGATCGAATAAACAACCGATTGCAGCGCTTCATCCTCAATGGGGCCGTCATAAGCTTCCAACGCAGTTTTCAGTGCCTCCAACGCTTCGCGTTCCTGATCCGTCGGGGCGCGGTGCTGACGTGTTGGTTTGACGAAATCGTTGAAATAGCGCACGGCAAAGCCAGCCGCCTGATCCAAATCCGGATGCGTTTCAGCCGTCGCCTCAGGCGCATAGCGGCGGATAAAGCCCCACAGTGCCTCTTTGTCTTCGGCTCCCGAAACGGACGCCAGGTTCAACAACATCGCAAACGGCACCATCAGCGTGGATGCAGGAACATTGCCGCCATGGATATGCCAAACGGGGTTGTTCAACTGCGCCTTCAGCTCCTGCCCCGGATAGGCTCGCAGCTGCTGATGATATTCGTCTACTGCCTTTGGGATCACGTCAAAATACAGGCGCTTTGCCGTCTTGGGCTTTTGATACATGAAATACGACAGGCTTTCAGGCGCGGCATAGGTCAGCCATTCCTCCATCGACAAGCCATTGCCCTTCGATTTGGAAATCTTCTGGCCCTGCTCGTCGTTGAACAGCTCATAGCTCAGCGCCTCGGGTGGCTTTTGGCCCAGCGCTCGGCAAATCTTGGACGACTGCGTGACCGAGTCGATCAGGTCCTTGCCCGACATCTCATAGTCCACACCCAGCGCAGCCCAGCGCATCGCCCAATCCGGCTTCCACTGCATCTTGACATTACCGCCAGTGACCGGGATTTCGACCTTCTCGCCGTCCGGTTCCTGATAGACGATCGTGCCCTTAGTGACATTGCGCTCCAGCGTCGGCACCTGCAGCACGTGCCCGGTTTTCGGGCTGATCGGCAGGAAGCACGAATAGGTCTCGCGCCGTTCCGGCCCAAGCGTCGGCAGCATGATCTCTTGAATTTTGTCGAAACGCTCCAACGCGATCAACAGCATCTCATCAAACCGACCGCTGGTGTAGTAATCCGTGGCCGAGGCGAACTCGTACTCGAACCCGAAACTGTCCAAAAAATCGCACAGCATCGCATTGTTGTGCTGGGCAAACCCGGCATGGGTGCCAAACGGATCGCGCACCTTGGTCAGCGGCAAATGCAGGTCTTCATTCAGCTCTTCCTGCATCGGCACGTTGGTCGGCACCTTGCGGAAACCGTCCATGTCGTCCGAGAAACAGATCAGCTTGGTCGGGATGTCACTGATTTGTTCAAAGGCGTGACGGACCATCGAGGTCCGTGCAACCTCGCCAAATGTACCGATATGCGGCAGGCCCGACGGGCCATAGCCGGTCTGAAACAGCACGTATCCCTTTTCCGGAGCCGCTTTCTGATAGCGTTTGAGTACCCGGCGCGCCTCTTCGAAAGGCCAGGCCTTGGACGCAATCGCGGTTTCACGCAGTTCAGACATTTTTAGACAAGCTCCATCGGGGAAAACAGCGCCGGTCACCCCATGCAACCGACCGGACCCTCCTATTGTGCCGGTGCAGCATGAGTCAATAAAGCGCTGGTTTTTTCCTGTATGGAAGGCTGATCTATAAGGTCAACTGGTCCAGTTTGGCCGCCCAGATGAAATCATTCTCGCTTAGACCACCAATTTCATGCGTGGTCAGCCTGACATCCACATAACCCCAGCCAAAGGTGACATCCGGGTGGTGCCCCTGCTGATCGGCGAGCCACGCGCAAAGATTGGCCAGATAGGTCGCCTTGGCGAACCCTTTGAACTTGTAGTGACGGCTCAGTTCTTTCGAATCAGCGTCCAGATTCCAATCGGGCGAAAGCTCCGCCATGTGCGTGTTCGCCTCATCCCGCGTCAAAGCTGGTACGCCACCTGAACAGGGCACACAGGCTCGGTCCGATAGGCTGCAGGTTTCTCCTGTTAGTGTCATGATCCGTTCACTCCGCTGCGGTTGCTTTTTCCGGGAACTTGTTTGGCAACAATCCCAGGAATTGTGCCTGTCGCACGTCTGCCAGCAAATCGCGGTCGGCGGCGGCAAAAAGTTCCTCGGGTGAGTTTAGCACGAAATAGCCCATCTGGTGCATATCGATCCGATAAGGCGTGCGCAGGATCGTCAGCACATCGAACGGATCCCGATCAGGAATGTCGCTTTCGACGGCATAGACAAGCTCTGTCGGCGAGGACGCCAACCCCGACCCCAACGCCTTGATCACACCATCCTGACGACGCAACCCAAATTCGATCGAAAACCAATACAGGCGGATCAGCCAGGCATAATCCTTGTCATCAGCCTGCACGCCTGCCTTGCCGATGGCATGGCTGAACGCCGCAAAGCGTGGATCGCTCAGCAGCGGGGTATGACCGAAAATTTCATGAAAAATATCCGGTTCCTCAATGTAATCGAAATCCTCGCGTGACCGAATAAAGGACGCAGCGGGAAACACCTTATCTGCCAGCATGCCAAAGAATGTCTTGAACCCGATAAGCGCTGGCACAGGCTGAACCCGCCAGCCAGTCATGTCCAACAGCCGTTCCGAGATATCCGCGCAAGAAGGCACGCGGGTCTTTGGCAAGTCCAGCCTTTCCAACCCTTCAAGATAGTCTCGCGCCATAAAACGCTGCACGTTCTCTGCTTGCGCAGCATAGAGGTCAGCCCAAACGGCGTCCTCTTCTTCTGTATAGGCGATATGGCCGCGTTCATCGGCCACTTTGGCGATGTATTTGGTCGACTTTTGCATCTGCATTCCCTCCGCAGGAAAAGTATAGCCACGCGACTTGAAGGTTTTGATTTGGACAATCGATGGTTTCTGATTATTTTGGTAAATATATATCGAAAGGTCACAATTTGTGAAACAAACCCTCCAACCTGCTGATATCGCCATCCTGCAAGAGCTGCAGACCAATGGCCGCCTGTCTATGCAAGAGCTTGCCGACCGAACCGGTCTTTCCGCCTCGCAATGTTGGCGGCGCGTACGCGATCTTGAGGCATCCGGGGTGGTATCAGGCTACATTGCGCAGGTGCGGGCCAAATCGGTTGGGCTGGACGCCATTGCCTATGTTCACGTCGCATTGCGCGATCATCAAGAGGACAGCATCACCTCATTCCTGCGGTTGGTCGAAACCGAGCCGCAAATCGTCGAATGCGCCTCAATCACCGGGGACCACGACTTTATCCTAAAGGTTTATGCCAAGACGCCCGAGGACCTTGAACATTTCATTATGCAACGGCTGCTGAAATCCGGCCTTGTCCGCGACACGCGCAGTAATTTTGTGCTGCGCCAGACCAAAACGCGCGGCCCGTTGCCCATTCTCTGATCGGTCAGGGGCAAAATCCGTTGAACCTGCCCGCCAGCCCTCCTATCGTGCGAGCGCAAAAGCCCAATCAGGACGACACCATGACCGAACAAGTACCCCACCCGATGTCCCCACAGGATTGCCTGGTTGCGATCATGGTCGCGGTCTCTGCATCGGATGAAACCATTCGCACGGCCGAGCTGGTCAAGATCGAAGGCGCCGTCAACATGTTACCTGTCTTTGCCGAATACGATATCGACCGCACGCGCCGTGTATCTCAGACGGTGTTCGACCTGTTCGAGCAAGAGGACGGGCTGGATGCACTTTTCGGCCTGATCCGCGATAACCTTCCCGAGCGGCTGAATGAAACGGCCTATGCGCTGGCTTGCGATGTGGCCGCTGCGGACGGGTCGCTTGCGGAAACCGAACTGCGCCTGCTGGAAGAAATCCGCTACGAGCTGAGCATTGACCGTCTGCACGCCGCAGCGATCGAGCGTGGCGCACGGGCGCGCCACACGACCTGATCCTAGCTGCCCTGTAACGTTCCCCAACGTTCGATCAACGCGCGTTGCAGCTTGCGCGACCTGTTGTTCCAGCTGCGCGCGCCTTCCGGACGCTCGCGCAGCGCACGGGGAATGGTCGCGCGGTGATCAACGTCAGCGGTAAAGATGGCAAAGGCCAATTCGGAGCCATCCGGTGCAGTTATGAAGCCGCCCAATCCCGACACGAAATTCAGCGTCCCGGTCTTTGCGTCTACTTTGATCGGGTGATCCTTGACCGGCCGTCCCTGACGGTCCGCCAGGGTAAATTTCTTGAGCAAGGGCCGCAGCGCGCCATCTTTGCGCGCCACCACCAGCGCGGCAACCAAATCCGCGGGTGCCACGCGCGACGCATCGCCAAGCCCCGAATGATCCACCATCGCAATCCCGGTCACACCATAGGTCTCGGCCGCCCAGCGATTCATTTCAGCGGCTGAATCGGCGAGGCTTTGCATATTTGCCCCACGGGCTTTCGAAGCCATCATACCGACCAATTCGGCCGTTATGTTGGTCGAATATTTGAGCATACCGCGCAGAATACTTTCCAGCGGATCACTCTGATGCACCACCAAAACAGTGCCCTGCGGGGTCTGCCGCGTGATCTGTACGCGCCCCAGCACAATGCCATTTGCCCGCGCCAGAGTACGGAAAACATCCCCCGCATAAAGCGCAGGTTTGCGAACGGGCAGCCAACGCGCGCCACCATTGCCCAGCGCACCGCGGGCAACGGTCCAGCGATCCTGCCGCGCACTTGGCTGATAGGTGTATATCGGCAAACTGCGCTTTTCGACCAGCATCGACGCCATATCCACAGACGGAGTATATCGGGCGGTGCGCGCATCCATACTCACGTCATAACTGGCACCAGCGCGCTTCCATTCGAAATGGACGCGATTGAAATTGAGTGAGATGCCGCTGATGGCCGGGCTGTAACCCAGGTGATCCGGCTGCCCGGGGTCAATGCTAAACACATAGGGCAACGCTCCGTCATAGACCTTGAAGGCCCCGCGCACCTCGGTGATTCCGGCCTCGCGCAGATTGGCGGCCATCGTGGCCAGATCATCTGTGTCCAGCAACGGGTCGCCGCCCCCGACAAGGATCAGGTCACCATTCAACACGCCATTCTCAATCGGCCCATCCGCCATCAACGCGGTTTCAAACCGATAATCCGCGCCCAGAACATCCAGCGCATAAAGCGCGGTCAGTGCTTTGGCGACACTGGCGGGCGGCAGGCCCTGATCGCCGCCGAACGCCTCAACCTGCGTACCGGTCTCTGCATCAGCGACTGCAAACACAACCTCTCCGCGCAACCCGGCGGACTGGATAAGGCGCTCGGCCCCGCTGGGCAGGTCCCCCCGCAGCTGCGGTCGCAAGGATTGGACAGGAGCATCGGCCAGCGCTGAGCCCGATGCAATCGAGGCCCCAAGGCCCGCAAGAAACAAACGACGCGAAATACGATCAACCATGGGTCAATTAAAATCCCAGAGATCACAGGCAAACAACCACTGAATGTGATTATGCCCGCATGGGGGCTATTCAGGCAACACCCCTCCATCCCAGCCACCGCGTGTGCGAATCTCCGTCGAGCTGACATCGACCATCGGTACATTCACGAAACACCACGCCGGTGCCTGCGCACGCCCCAGCAAATGCCGCGCTTGGCCGTCTATGCGATATTGAGCGTAAAGCCGCGCCGCAGGCGACATCCGTGCCGAGATCCGATCCCCCGGCCGTGCGACAACCCCCACCGGCACGCTGTCCATGATCAGCCGCCAATCCTTCCAGCGATGAAACTGCGCCAGATTATCCGCGCCCATAAGCCAGACAAACCGCACCTGCGGATAAAGTTTTTGCAAGGCTGCCAGCGTATCCGCCGTCGCCCGCGTCCCGGTCAGCGCCTCGATATCCGTCACCTCGACCTTGGGGTGCTGCATGACGTCCCGTGCAGCCTTGATGCGCCGCTGTAGCGGGGCAGGTCCACGCGCCTTTAACGGATTGCCCGGAGACACCAGCCACCAAACCCGATCCAGCCCAAACGCCTTCATCGCTTCAAGCGAGACATGCACATGTCCCTGATGCGGCGGATCAAAAGACCCGCCGAACAGACCAACGACCTGCCCGGGCCGTGCAAATGGAATAGCGCTTCGTTGCATCTTCTGCTGATGTTCAGAACTGAAGCGGCTTGTCAATCAACCGGTTGCACCAGATCGCCCTGCCGGACCCGTCCGGACCTGATGACCTCGGCGCACCATCCACCATGCCCACGCACGGCGGAATAGCCGCCCTTGCCCAGCGCCTCCTCCATCCGGCTGCAAGGCGCGCAGATGATTGTAAAGCGCAATATAGCCCCGCCAACCTGCACCTCACGCCCCTTGAGCGCCGCCAGATTGATCCCCGACACGACCAAGTTGCGCCGTAGGATGTCGGCGGCAATCGGCCCTTGCCCCAAGTAGGAACCTATCGCCGCCAGATGTTCTTGCTGGATCAGAGTCACAGCCCTTTTGCCAGCGCGACCCCGGTCGCCCTCTAGGCCGTCGGCTGAAATCATAAGATTATCAACCGCGCGCATTTCTTTGCAGCGCTCAGGTCGCAATCCAATCCAATCGACACAACCCGGCTTGGCCCAGCCAGCTATCAATTCCGCCAAATTCGACATTTTAGCTCCCACTCAGCAAATAGATCTAACTAAATTCGACGCCATAAGAAATTCACAAAACCACCAGCTTGCCCCGCCCGCCCCGCTTAGATATCTAGCGTTTCAACCCAATTTCCCCGACCCAAAGGACGCGACATGGCCGCCTATCAATATGTCTACCACATGCAGGGTGTCTCAAAGACCTATCCCGGTGGCAAGAAGTGCTTTGAAAACATCCACCTGAGCTTTCTGCCTGGCGTGAAAATCGGTGTTGTCGGCGTCAATGGCGCGGGTAAGTCGACCCTGATGAAGATCATGGCGGGGCTCGATACAGATTTCACCGGCGAGGCATGGGCGGCCGAAGGCGCCAAGGTCGGCTATCTGCCGCAGGAACCGCAGCTGGATGAATCGCTAACCGTCCGCGAAAACGTCATGCTGGGCGTCGCCGCGAAAAAGGCCAAGGTCGATCGCTTCAACGAAATAGCCATCGAGATGGCGGAAAACTATTCCGATGAACTGATGGAAGAAATGACCGCCTTGCAGGACTCTATTGATTCTGAAAACCTGTGGGACCTCGACAGCCAGATCGACGTCTCGATGGAGGCACTGCGCTGCCCGCCGGACGACGCCAACATCGCCAACCTCTCGGGTGGTGAGAAACGCCGCGTGGCGCTCTGCAAACTGCTGCTCGAAGCGCCCGACATGCTGCTGCTCGACGAACCGACCAACCACTTGGACGCCGAGACAATCGCATGGTTGCAACAGCACCTGATCGACTACAAGGGCACCATTCTGATCGTCACCCACGACCGGTATTTTCTGGATGATATCACCGGCTGGATCCTCGAACTCGACCGTGGCCGCGGCATTCCTTACGAAGGCAACTATTCCGCGTGGCTGGAACAAAAGGCCAAACGGTTGGAGCAAGAAGCGCGCGAAGACAAGTCCAAGCAGAAAACCCTGCAGCGCGAGCTGGAATGGATGCGTCAGGGCCAGAAGGCCCGTCAGGCCAAATCCAAGGCCCGGATCAACGCCTATAACGAGCTGGCCGAACAGTCCGAACGCGAAAAGCTGACCCGCGCCCAGATTGTCATACCCAACGGCCAGCGCCTTGGTGGCAAGGTGATTGAGGTCGAAGGCCTGTCGAAACACATGGGCGACAAGCAACTGATCGAAGGTCTGGACTTTGCCCTGCCCCCGGGCGGCATCGTCGGCGTCATCGGCCCCAACGGCGCCGGTAAATCGACCCTGTTCAAGATGCTGACCGGTCAGGAACAGCCCGATGCAGGTACCATCACGCTAGGCGACACGGTTGAGCTGTCTTATGTCGACCAGTCCCGCGACGACCTGAAAGACAACGACACCGTGTGGGAGGCGATCACCGGCGGTGCCGAGATCATCCAGTTGGGCGACGCGCAGGTTAATTCCCGCGCCTATTGCTCGTCCTTCAACTTCAAGGGCGGCGACCAGCAGAAGAAAGTCTCGCTGCTGTCCGGGGGTGAGCGCAACCGCGTCCACATGGCCCGTCTGTTGAAAGAGGGTGGCAACGTCCTGCTGCTGGACGAACCGACCAACGATCTGGATGTCGAAACCCTGCGCGCGCTAGAAGACGCCCTGGTCGATTTCGCCGGCTGCGCGGTGGTCATCAGCCACGACCGTTTCTTCCTGGACCGTATCTGTACGCATATCCTAGCCTTCGAAGGTGATGCCCATGTGGAATGGTTCGAGGGCAACTTCGAAGATTACGAAGAGGACAAGAAGCGTCGTTTGGGACCAGATGCGCTGGAGCCCAAGCGGTTGAAGCACAAAAAGTTTGCGCGATGAACGGTTTCATCGAAGCACGTATAGAAAAATGGATGCGCAGCGTACGCAAAAGGCTGGCCCCCCGGCGTTTGAAGCGCATCCCGCAAAACGCGCCGGAAAATTGCGTCATCGTCGCCAGCAATGGCCGGTCAGGTAGCACAATGACCTTTCTGGCCCTTGCGGATTCGCTAAGGGACGTTGATAGGGAAGCTGCGAAAAAATCGAACTTCATCGCCCGGCTGGACGACGCAACATTTCACGCGCCTTGCGTGTACAAGACACACGATTACCCTCAGCCCCTCTCTTCATGGCCCGAGAACACTCGGGTCGTTTTTTGTTTTGGGTCTGCTAAGGATTCCGCGTTTTCCGTCTATTCCGCGCTGGACAGATACGGTGCAGATTGGATCGACCTGCATTTTCATCACCTGCATGCCACCGGCACCTATGACGAACTGTTTCAGCGCGATGTGCTGCAGCAGGCGCGGCAGATAAAGGAATGGGTGACATATGAAGACGTCCCTGTTCTGTGCGTTCACTATGACGCGCTTTGGGAATATCAGGAAACCATCTCGCGCTTTACTGGATTGGACTTCAAGCCCCCTGAACGGCGCGAGCGTGTGCCAAAGGACATTCCGGCAGGACTCAAAGCTGCAGCCGATCTTGTTTACGATCCGATCGACGAAGTGATCGAACACCTGCCACGGTGTTTTGTTGCGTCAAAACAATACCGAATGACTGTCGAAGAACTACCGATTTCCAACTGAAGACCGCAGATCAAAGCACCCTGACTGGATGTCCGACGATGCATCACCCAGGTCAGACCAGCTTGGCAATTGGAAAAAAGTGGGTCAGGTTGCAACTGTTGGTCACATCGCAGCCGCAGCAGACGAGTAACAAAAGGACAATATTTGTGAGAGTGCTTTTCTCAAAGGGGCTTGTTTTCATATCCAAGCCACGCTGTGGTTCCACATCAATCCGCAGACATCTGGGCCCTTTTCTTTCAAAGGATGACGGTGATTTTGCTGTCGATGTGGCCAAAACGGTCGAGCATTTTCACCCGCATGATACGGCGCCCTATGTCAAAGCAAAGCTGGCAGAGTTGTACCCGGATCACCCAAAGCTGACCTATTTCATGACCATCCGTAATCCGGTTGATATGCTCTGGTCATATTATCGGTTTTTTCGACCTGATGCTGATTGTCTCTACAACTATCAATCCGATTGGAATGAAAACTCGACAATCGACTTTGAAGAATGGATTCAATTCGGCAAAGTTGGCATGAACCCTGCCTGGCAGGAACTTGCGCCCAAATGGATCTCGACCCAGAACCTTTCCCCGCTCAGCCTAGAAGCACATGCCATCGACCGCGCAGGCGTCAACCACGTCAAAAACGTGTTTCAGCTTGAAAACACTGAGAAACTGAACAGGTGGCTAACCAGCAAGCTGGAAAATCGCAGATTCCCAGCTTTGTCCGAGGCTTGGCGGTCTCGCAGACTTAAGCCACTTTCAAGCGCCAAGAACAAACAAAAGGCGCTTCCACACGTTAATCAATCGGATGGGGTTGGAAAGGCCGCAAGTGATCAAAGACCCGTTGTTCTGTCAGACCAAAGTCTGAAGGCGATCCGAACAATGTTTCCTGAGGAAAGCAAGATTTACAAGATTTGACTCGCCCTTAACCGAACGGCCAATTGCCTACTGAAGGATATCGCCTTCAGCACTCTCTTGCCCTGCGCTTGTGCAAATGCCATATCTGACGGGCACACGTTTTTCTATTTCGACCTACTGTCTCCTTCTACGGCGCTCAGTCTATCGATACAGACAACGACGCCGGGCTGCCGCAACCCGTGGGCAGCACTAAACAGGAGACAACGGATATGCCCGCAGGCACCGTAAAATGGTTCAACACCACCAAAGGCTATGGCTTTATCGCACCCGAAGATGGCGGCAAAGACATCTTCGTACACATCTCAGCTGTCGAGCGTTCGGGTCTGACCGGCCTGGCCGACAATCAGAAAGTCACGTACGAGCTGCGCTCGGGTCGTGACGGCCGCGAAAGCGCCGACGACATTCAGTTGGCGTAAGTCAATAAAAGGGCAGAGCATTTCTCTGCCCTTTTCCTTACTGGACGACCACTTTTGCGTTTGACCCCCGTCCGCAAGTGTGTCCCGGCGAATACATCACAAACAGGTTACTTCTCTCCGGTGATTGACCAGATCGGCTATCATTCCGACATTAGGGTCAAGATTTTTGTGTTTTGTTGAAGAGAGCTACCATGTTCACGCGCCGTACTTTCCTGACAGCAACTGCTGCCACCAGCCTTTTGCCCGGTGTTGCAATCGCAAAGCAAAAAGCTGTCGAATACGATCCCACGCCGCAATACGTGCGGATCAAGAAAGAGTTTTTGCCGGGTCGGTTGCTTGTCGTTCCCCGGTCCTTCTACCTCTACTACGTTACCGAACCGCGCAAGGCGGTCCGCTATGGGTGCGGGGTGGGTAAAGCGGGGTTGGAATTCACCGGCACCGCCACGATCGACGTCAAGAAGGAGTGGCCGACCTGGCGCCCGACTGATGAGATGATCGAACGCGAACCCGTCACATATGCCAAGTTCAAGGACAATGACTATGTCCAACCCGGTGGAGGCGACAATCCATTGGGGGCGCGGGCGCTGTATTTGTTCCAGAACGGTGTCGATACCTATTTCCGCATTCACGGCACCACGCAGCCGCAAACCATTGGGCGGGCAGCATCCAACGGCTGTATTCGCATGCTGAATTCACATGTGGTCGATCTGTATGAACGTGTGCCCATCGGCACCGTGGTCACTGTCGTCTGATCACTGCCGGGTAGCGTTCACAAGCTCCAACACGTAAGGACCTAGGTTCTCAACGATCAAGGTCACACCTGCGGCGTTCGGATGAATGCCATCTGATTGCATGTAGTTGCGGGCGTCGCCCGGATCGCCCCCGGCTGTCAGCCCAGCAAAGAAACTGGGCGCATAACCCGTTTCATACGCTGTCGCCAAGTCGGGATAGATCGCGTCAAACGCTTCTTTGTAATCCGCCCCATAATTCCCCGGCGCTTGCATGCCGACCAGCAGGATATCGACCTCCGAGCTGTCTGCCACTTTTACAATTGCCTCAAGATTACTGAGCGACACTGCCGGATCGATCCCCCGCAGCAGATCATTGCCGCCCAGCGCCACGATTATGCCGTCCACTTCCGGTGTCAAAGTCCAGCCCACGCGCGCGGCGCCTCCGGCTGTGGTATCGCCGGATACACCGGCGTTGATCAGGCGTACATCCGCGCCTTGTGCCCTCAACCACCGGTCCAACTGCGGTACAAACCCGTCCTCTTCCGGCAACCCATAGCCTTGTGTCAGGGAATCGCCTAAGGCTGCGATTACGACCTGTTCAGCTGTGGTTGCAAAACCGCAGCAGACAAATATCACCGACAACAAAGCCTTGCGCACCATCAGAACCGCTCCATATCCCATTTGACCGCCTTCATTTGGAAAGACCTATGACGACACCTGTTCTTTCGCTCCAAAATGCCGCTTTGTCGCTGGATGGCAATGCCGGGCGGGTCAATATCCTGCATGACATCTCCCTGACCGTGGCCAAAGGTGAGACACTGGGGCTGGTGGGGCCGTCCGGGTCGGGCAAATCCTCGTTGTTGATGCTGATGGGCGGGCTGGAACTGGCGACGGCGGGCAAGATCACCGCCCTTGGCAACGATCTGACAGAAATGGACGAAGACGCCTTGGCCCGTTTCCGGCGGGACACGATGGGGGTGGTGTTTCAGAACTTCCACCTTATCCCGACCATGACCGCGCTGGAAAACGTGGCCACGCCGCTGGAACTAGCCGGGCACAGGGATGCGTTCGACCGCGCCGAGGCCGAACTGGAAGCGGTCGGCCTGTCCCATCGGCGCGATCATTACCCGGCGCAATTGTCGGGGGGTGAACAACAACGGGTGGCGCTGGCCCGGGCGTCAGCCCCGCGACCGCAGATATTGCTGGCGGATGAACCCACGGGAAATCTGGACGATGCAACTGGTGCCGCCATTGTCGATCTTCTGTTTGGTCTGCGTGACAAACACGGCGCAACACTGGTTCTGGTCACGCACAGCCACAGTCTGGCGCGCAAGTGCGACAGGGTCGTGCGGTTGCGAGACGGAACGATTGCCGAAGACGTTCAGCAGGAGGCCGCGGAATGAGCCTGCGGCTGGCTGGCCGTCTGGCCCGACGCGAGCTGCGCGGCGGCCTGCGCGGTTTTCGGGTGTTTCTGGCCTGTCTTGCGTTGGGTGTTGCCGCCATCGCCGCCGTTGGATCGGTGCGTCAGGCCATCCAGACGGGACTTGCCCAGGAAGGCGCTGCGCTTCTGGGTGGAGACGCCCAATTGGAATTCACCTACCGCTTCGCCAATGAGGATGAGCGTGACTGGATGGAACAGACCGCAACGGCTGTGTCTGAGGTGGTCGACTTCCGCTCGATGGCCGTAGTCCAGCAAGGCGAGGAAGCCCAGCGCGCGCTGACCCAGGTGAAATCGGTGGATGCGGCTTATCCGTTGTTGGGCACACCCGTGCTGGACCCTGACCAAACGCTATCCGCCGCTCTGGATGGTGATCAGAACCTGCCCGGAGCGGTCATGGATCCGGTGCTGATGGATCGGTTAGGTCTGTCCGTCGGAGACCGCTTTGCCCTTGGTACGCAAGAGTTTGCCCTGACCGCCGCCCTGATTCACGAGCCGGACGGGGCTGCCGACGGGTTCGGATTGGGGCCGCGTACTTTGGTACGAACCGAAGATTTACAGGCGTCGGGCCTTTTGGCGCCGGGGACGTTGTTTTCCACCAAATACCGGCTGGCTTTGCCACCCGATACTGACCTTGCGGCCTTGTCCACCACAGCACAGCAAAGTTTCGACAGTACCGGTATGCGCTGGACCGATGCCCGCAATGGCGCTCCGGGGATCGCGGAATTCGTCGCCCGCCTCAGCGCCTTTCTGGTTCTTGTGGGACTGTCGGGTTTGGCGGTTGGCGGTATTGGCGTCTCTGCCGCCGTCCGGGCCTATCTGAGGCAAAAGACCGAAACCATCGCCACGCTGCGCACTTTAGGGGCGGATCGCGCGACGATTTTACAAATCTACATGATCCAGATCGGTGTATTGTCCGGTATTGGCATCCTTATAGGCATAACATTGGGTGGGCTACTTCCCCTGCTACTGGCCCCGCTGATCGAAAGCCAATTACCTGTCCCGGCGGTCTTCTCGCTTTATACGCGTCCGCTGGCCGAGGCCGCGCTATACGGGGTTCTGACAGCCTTCCTATTCACCCTCTGGCCCCTGGCCCGCACCGAAGAAGTGCGTGCCGCGACCCTGTTCCGCGATGCGTTGTCTTCGGCCCGCGCCCTCCCGCGCCCGGTATTCATCCTAGCGACTGGCATCGGGCTGGTCCTGCTGGTCGCATCAGCATCCTGGTTCAGCGGTTCGGCACGTCTGACACTCTGGACCAGCGGAGGGCTGGTCGGCGCGCTGTTTGTGCTGTCTCTGTCGGCTTTGGCAATCCGCAAGTTTGCCCGTTTCGGTGCCAAACCAGCACGTGGTCGCCCGGCCCTGCGATGGGCCTTATCGGCCATCTCGGACCCGCGCGAAGGGGCTGCGTCGGTCGTGCTGTCCTTGGGGCTGGGGCTTTCGGTACTGGCCGCCGTTGGCCAGATTGACGGAACCTTGCGCAATGCAATCGCAGGCAATTTGCCGGACGTGGCGCCATCCTATTTCTTCGTCGACATTCAAAAAGACCAGATGCCCGGTTTTACCGAACGGCTGAACGCTGACCCGGCTGTCACCCGTGTTGAAAGCGCACCGATGCTGCGGGGGATCATCACCCAGATCAACGGCCGCCCTGCCCGTGAGGTAGCTGGCGACCACTGGGTTCTAGACGGTGATCGGGGCGTGACCTATTCCGCCGCTCGGCCACAAAACACCCGCGTCACGGCAGGCGAATGGTGGCCGGACGATTATTCCGGTTCACCGCAGGTCAGTTTCGCGGCAGAAGAGGCCGAGGAAATGGGCCTGTCCCTAGGCGACGAGTTGACCGTAAATATCCTTGGCCGGGACATCACCGCCGAAATCACCTCGCTACGCGAGGTCGATTTTTCAACCGCCGGCATCGGCTTTATCATGTCGATGAACCCTTCGGCGCTGGCCGGAGCCCCACACAGCTTTATCGCCACCGTCTATGCCGAAGAACAGGCCGAGGCTGCCATTCTGCGCGACCTGGCCGGGCAATATCCGAACATTACCGCGATCCGGGTGCGGGATGCAATTGATCGTGTCTCGGGCCTGCTGGCCGGGCTGGCGGCGGCGACCTCCTATGGAGCGGGTGTGTCTTTGCTGACCGGTTTCTTGGTCCTGATCGGGGCCGCCGCAGCGGGCGAAACCGCGCGCCGCTACGAATCTGCGATCCTCAAGACATTGGGCGCAGACCGGCGGCGCATCTTGCTCAGCTTTGCGCTGCGTTCGATCTTGCTGGGTGCGGCCGCCGGATGTGTCGCCCTGCTGACCGGGATATTAGGGGGTTGGGCCGTGGCCACATACATCTTTGACACCGGGTTCACGGTCATCTGGAGTTCAGCCTTGGGTATCGTGCTGGCTGGAATCCTTGTGACACTGGGCGCAGGTCTGGTCTTTGCCCTGCGCCCACTGGCGGTACGCCCGGCCAGCATTCTGCGCGCCGCTGACTAGGATCAGCGCACGCAGGCCACCGGTTGCAGGATTTGCAACAGCTGTTCGTTGTCACAGACCAGCGCATCCAGCGTGATCTCGTCCAGCGAGGCATAGAAAACCTCGGCAGCGTCGCTAAGCGCCACCCGCAAGCGACACGCATCGGTCAGTGGACAAGTATTGTCGGCATCGGCAAAACACTCGGCGATCGGCAAAGCGCCCTCGACATGGCGAAAAACCGACCCGACGCGAATTTCGTCAGCTGGGCGCGCCAGAGACATACCGCCATTGCGACCGCGCTGGGTGCTCAGGTACTTTAGCTGGCTCAATTGATTGATCACCTGTGCCAGATGGTTTTCCGAGATATTGCACACATCCGCAATCTCGGCCTTTGTCACCAATCGATCCTGATGCGCCGCACAATACATCAAAAGGCGCACTGCTATGTTTGTCCGTTTGGTAATCCGCATGTTGGCCTCCCAAATTTCAAGGTGGGACCTTATTGCATGTCTGGCAAAAAAGCGGTTTGACATACATCAATCGCTTCAAAGGACATGACGGCGCATGGCGGACCCTTATTTCTTTGGCTATGGCAGCCTTGTGAACCTTTCGACCCATGATTTCCCCGATCCGCACCCGGCCCGGTTAAAGGGATGGCGGCGCGCCTGGCGCCATACCGATCTGCGCCCGGTGGCCTTTCTGACCGCAGTGCCGGACCCGGATTGTGAGATTGAGGGGATGATAGCTCATGTGCCGAAAAACGACTGGGCGGCGCTGGATGAACGGGAATGGGCTTATGATCGGGTGCCTGCCACGCAGGCGGTGACACACCCCCTGACCCATGACGTTGAAATTGCCGTCTATGCGGTGCCGCATGACCGTCATACCGCACCCAGCAACCACCACCCGCTGCTGCTCAGTTATATAGACGTGGTTGTGCAGGGTTATCTGCGTGCCTTCGGACCCGATGGAGTGGATCGGTTTTTTGCAACCACCGATGGTTGGGACGCGCCAATCCTGAATGATCGCGCAGAACCTCGGTATCCGCGCCATCAGCAACTAAAACCGGCAGAGACCGAATTGGTGGATGATCGTTTGCAACAGGTTTCGGCACAAGTGCTGCAGACCGGCCAACAAAAAAAGGCAGGCGGTTTGCCTGCCTCATTCGTGTTCTAGGCTGATTAATACCGGATCAGGTACATTCACCCGCGCGCGCGGATCACCTGCAGCAACGGCAGCAAGGTCGCCATTTCCGGGCCCCGCTCCATGCCGGTCAGCGCCTTGCGCAGCGGCATGAAAAGGCCCTTGCCCTTGCGGCCGGTGGCCTCTTTAACCGCCTTGGTCCATGCGCCCCATGTTTCACCATCGAAAGGCCCTTCGGGTAGCAACGCAACGGCTTCGGCGATAAACTCACGGTCCTCATCCGCGATCAAGGGCTCAGCCCCGTCGCGGCACAGCTCCCACCAGCCTTTCAGATCGGCCAGGGTGGTGATGTTTTCGCGCGCCATCGACCAGAACGGCTCGGCCAAGTCAGCTGGAACGCCTGCGTCGGCAACGGCGTCGGCCACATCGGCCAGCGGCAGCGATTGCAGGTGCTTCGCCGTCAGCGGGAACAGGTCCTGCACGTCGAACTTGGTTGGTGCAGCCCCGAAACGGTTTACATCGAATCCTTCGATCAGTTCAGCCATGTCCGATCGCAACTCAACCGGATCGGACGAGCCCAGACGCGCCATCAGGCTCAGCAGAGCCATTGGTTGCACACCCTGTTCACGCAGATCGCGCAGGGCCAACGTGCCCAGACGCTTGGACAAAGCCTCGCCCTGCGGGCCGGTCAGTAGCGAGTGGTGCGCAAAGCGCGGGCAAGTGCCGCCCAGTGCCTCGATGATCTGAATCTGCGTCGCGGTGTTGGTCACGTGGTCCGAGCCGCGCACAACGTCAGTAACGCCCATTTCGGTGTCGTCTACCACCGACGCAATCGTATACAGAACCTGACCATCCCCCCGGATCAGCACCGGGTCAGACACCGAGGCCGCATCGATTGAGATGTCGCCCAGAATACCATCGGTCCATTCGATCCGCTCATGATCCAGCTTGAACCGCCAGACACCATTACCACGCTCGGCCCGCAACGCGTCTTTCTCAGCCTCAGAAAGGTTCAGCGCGGCGCGGTCATAAACTGGCGGCTTGCCCATGTTCAGCTGTTTCTTGCGCTTCAGGTCCAGCTCGGTCGGCGTTTCAAACGCCTCATAAAACCGGCCCATCTCACGCAGTTTGTCCGCAGCTTCGGCATAGCGGTCCAGCCGTTCGGACTGACGCTCGACCCGGTCCCAATGCAGGCCCAACCATTCCAGATCCTGCTTGATCGCATCGACATATTCTTCTTTCGAACGCTCGGGATCGGTGTCGTCGATACGTAGGATAAACGTACCGCCTGCCTTGCGGGCGATCAGATAGTTCATCAGGGCGGTGCGCAGGTTGCCCACATGGATATAACCGGTGGGCGACGGGGCAAAACGGGTGGTGGTCATGGAGTTCTCCTGTTGGCGCGGCTCATGTCACAGGATGGGCCAATTGTCCAGCAGAGGCGTTCAGGTCGGCTGTATTGGCCAGTGCTGATCAAGGTCCTTCAACCCGGCTCGGATCAGCTCGGACAGAACGTCCAGATCAATATCCGCCAGCTTGTTCACATAGAGGCAGGACTTGCCCAGTTTGTGTTTGCCCAGGCGCGTCAGGATATCCCCGAAATCCGCATAACCGGGCATGATATAGATCGACAGCGCGGATTTACGTGGGGAAAACCCTGTGGCCAGAAAATCACCCTCGCGCCCGGATTTATATCGGTAATGGTATCGTCCGTACCCGATCATCGACGCCCCCCACATAACAGGTGCAAATCCCGTCGCATTACGGAATACTGCATCCAGTACCCGTGCCTCCTCGGCTTTTCGCGTTGGCTGTACCGCCGAAAGGAAACTCTCAACGCTTTGCCCTGTGGGGACGGTTTTGTTTACAGATCGCGCCATGAACAAAATTTAACACGTAATGTTCAACCACACAGCCCATGTCTTGGGTGTATAGAGTGGCAAGTGACCCTCTCCGCCCTACCTAACATCCTGATATTCTGACAGGGAGATCGGAAATGACCATCAAATTGACTCGCCGCGCGGCCCTGGGAGCCGCAGCAGCATTGCCATTCGCATCCGCCGCCGCCCCGGTTTTGGCCGCCGGAACCGAGACCAAGGCCAATTCAACCATCGCCAAATCCTTTAAGTTGGGCGACTTCACCGTCACCACATTGTTGGACGGTAGCCTGCCCCGTGACGGCGCCAAGGATATCTTTGGCGGCGGCGCTTCGGACGAGGATTTCGCCAAGGTCTCAGCCGACAACTTCATCTCGCCCGAGGTGGCGCAGTTCTTTTTTACCCCAACACTGGTCAATACCGGGTCTGAGCTGGTTCTGTTCGACACTGGCCTGGGTCAGGGCGGCATTCAGGCCGCGCTGGCGGATGCGGGCGTGACGCCAGATCAGATCAATACCGTTGTGATCACCCATATGCATCCCGACCATATCGGCGGTATGACCACGAACGACTCGCCGACCTTCCCGAATGCGCGCTATGTCACTGCATCGCCTGAATATGATTTCTGGGCCGCGCAAGACGCAGGCAACCGCGTTGGCGATCTGGTCGCAGCCAAAGTGACACCGCTGGCCGAAAAGATGACCTTTGTCGAAGACGGGGGCGAGGTTGCATCGGGCATCACCGCAGTCGCAGCCTATGGGCATACTCCGGGTCACACGGTTTACCACTTGGAAAGCAACGGGCAACGTCTGGTGCTGACCGCTGATTTGGCCAATCACTATGTCTGGTCATTTGCCCACCCGGAATGGGAGGTGCGCTTTGACATGGACAAGGCGGCAGCCACTGCATCCCGGCGCAATGTGCTGGGCATGCTGGCCGCCGACAAGGTGCCTATGATCGGCTATCACATGCCGTTCCCGGCGGCCGGCTTTGTCGAAACGCGCGGTGACGGGTTCCGCTTTGTCCCGGTCAGCTATCAGATGATGGGCTAAGCCCTAGTATCCAGGGTCCGGCCGCACTATTGAGCCATCCGTGAAACGGGACAGGCGAAAAGCGGCCGGATCGACGCAAGGCGTGGTTTCGGCGACCAGGTCAGCCATCAGACGACCTGCTGCGGGGCCAATACCAAACCCGTGACCGGAAAAACCGGTTGCAATATACATTCCCGCCATCTCATCCACCCCCGAGATTACCGGCACCGCATCCGGTGTCACATCGATCATCCCCGCCCAGCTTTGTACAATCTCGGCCTGTTCAAGCGCCGGAAACGCATTGCGTGCTTTGGCCCATGCCTTGCGCAACACTTTTGACGACGGCTCGGGGTCCAGCACACGGCATTTTTCGAACGGCGTCACATCGGTTGGCAGCCAGATCTGATCCTGCTGCGCCTCGGTGCGCCAGCGGCCCGACAATCGAAAGCGCAAAGACCGCCATTCCTGTTTAAAGGCAGGCAGGAACTGTCGGCCCAGACGAAAGCTATCGGGCACGATATCAACCGTATTCTCACGACCGGACGCGATGCTATAGCCGCCATCGGCACGCTTTCGCATTGCGAATTCATCCGCCCAAAGCGCTGTTTCAGGACCCTCGACAGGTGACGTGCGCAGAACCGTGTTCAGTACCTTCAGTTGCGGCAGATCAATCCCGGCATTCCCGGCAAACAGACGTGACCACGCACCACCGGCCAGAACCACATAGTTACATGCCACCCGACCACGCTCGGTGAACACACCAGAAACGCGGCCATCCCTAAGATCGACACTGCGCACTGCGCAATTGGTCATCAGCACCGCCCCACGGTCCCGCGCCGCCTCGGCAATGGCGGGTGCGGCCCATTGCGGCTCGGCCCGACCGTCCTGCGGCATAAAAAGGGCGCAATCAAATTCCGCTGCAGTACCGGGCAGCATCGCGTCCAACTCACCCCTGGCCACCAATCTGGCACCGGTTTGCAACCCGTCGACATGGCGTAGCCAGCGTTCCAGATTTCCGCTGCTGCGTTTGCCCGAAGCGCCAAACAGGATGCCTGCACGGGTATAACCTGTCTTGCGGCCGGTCCGCTGATCCAGCCCTTGCCACAGGTGCAGCGCCTCGACCATCAACTGGATTTCCCGCGGGTCGCGCATACCCAGACGCACCCATCCCCAGTTGCGCGAGCTTTGCTCGCCCGCGATCTGCCCCTTTTCACACAGCAGCACCGAAGCACCGCGTTCAGACAGTTCCAACGCGGTGGACGCGCCGATTATGCCGCCGCCAATGACAACGACATCCACGGTTTTGGGCAAGTGCAAATCAGGTTCGACGGGGGTTGGCTTGGGGCCGGGCATCAACCGCTCTTATTTCATGGCTCGAACCGCCATGAAGACCCAGAGCGAGCGCACAGGCAACGTGCCTTGTGCCGCAGGGGTGATGATTTTCAAAAGTTGTGGCGAACACGCCAATAGGCGCGAGAAAACACGCGCCATCCCGTCCGGATTCACCTGGAAATTAAGCCGCGCCGCGCAACTCTGCCAATTTCTGGCGCAGGGTCGCCCCCAACCCGCTGTCTTTCGTCTCGACCTCTTCATCCATCTCGGCCTGTTGAGGCAGTTCAGGAAAGACGGTCGGCGCTTTTGTGGATTTTACCTCAGGCTCGGGGTCTTCGGGCTCATCCTCGCGAAGAAGATCCGCGATGGCAGAATCCAACTTAGCTTCGTCCAGAACCCGCGCCTCGGACTCCATTGATTTGAACCTCAACGGCGGGTGAAGCGGTTTGTCATATCCCTCATACATAATAACACCAAATCGTTAACTCAGACATCCAACACCAAGTGCGCCACAATTCGATACTTTCGAAATAAGGTCACACCGCCCCAGATGGGGCGTAAATTAAGCTAAAATGTGGCAAAAAAAAGTCTCAATTTCAAGCCATCTATTCCAAGAGAGGCTGGAAAATTAGAGTGTTATCGGAAAATTTGAAACAATACTCACCTCTCTGGACAAACTAGCCTAGCGAAGGAGACAATCATTCATCCCTTAATTGGTTCCAGAGCAGTTCAGCCTTTGTCCCGCCAGCGATTCACAATCGGATAGCGGCGATCCAGCCAGAAAGCCCGATGTGTCAAGCGAGTTCCGGGGGCGGACTGAAAGCGTTTGTATTCGCTGATATAGATCAGATGCTCGACCCGCCGCGCGTCTGCCTCGTCAAACCCGGCCGCGACACAATCGGCGATCGAGCCTTCACGATCGACCAGAATATCCAGAAGGGCATCCAAAACCGGATAGTCGGGCAGGCTGTCACTGTCCTTTTGGTCCTCACGCAGTTCGGCACTGGGCGGTTTGTCGATGACCGAAGGGCGGATCACCACACCTGCGGGCCCCATCATCCAGTCGCGATGGTTTGCATTGCGCCAGCGGCAGGTCTCGAACACACGGGTTTTGTACAAATCCTTGATCGGGTTATAGCCGCCGTTCATGTCGCCGTAGATGGTGGCATATCCCACCGCGACCTCGGATTTGTTGCCTGTGGTCAAAAGCATCTCACCAAACTTGTTCGAGATCGCCATCAACAGCAATCCGCGCAAGCGGGATTGGATGTTCTCTTCGGTCAAATCCGCATCACGCCCAGTAAACAGCGGGGCCAAGGTCTCGGTCACGGCTGCCCTGCTGTCCGAGATCGGCACATAGTCATAGTGAACGCCCAACGCCTTGGCGACGGCTTCGGCATCGTCCAACGACGCCTGACTGGTGTATTCCGAAGGCAACATCACACAGCGAACATTCTCAGCGCCCATGGCATCCACTGCGATAGCCGCGACCAAGGCAGAATCAACGCCGCCCGACAAACCCAGCAGCGCTTTTTTGAAACCGGTCTTGCCCATATAGTCGCGCAAGGATTGCACCATGGTGCGATAGTCCTGCTCCCATTCGTCGGGCTGCGGCACGATTTCAGCGGGCACGATGCGCCAGCCATCATCGCCACGCTCCAGATCGATCTGCGTCACGGCCTCGTCAAAAACAGGCATCCGAAACGCCAGCTCTCCGCCCGGGTTCAGGCCAAACGTGGCCCCGTCGAAAACCTGATCGTCCTGACCGCCAACCATGTTCAGATAGATCAGCGGCAGGCCAGTCTCGACCACGCGGGCCACCATATGATTCAGGCGCACGTCGTATTTGTTGCGGAAATACGGCGAACCATTGGGGATCAGCAGAAACTCGGCCCCGGTTTCCTCAAGCGTTTCGGCCACGTCCGGATGCCAGCTGTCTTCGCAGATCGGGCTGCCGATGCGGGTGTTGCCAACCGCATAAGGCCCGCCCAAAGGCCCGGCATCGTACAGGCGAACTTCGTCGAATACAGTTTCATTGGGCAAATGATGTTTCAACGACTTGCTGCTGATCCGCCCGTTCTTGAGGATCAGGTAAGCGTTAAAAAGATTGCCATCTTCTGCCCAAGGTCCGCCAATCGCCACCGCAGGGCCATCGGCGCATTGTTTGGCCAGATCCACGACCGCCGCCATCGCCGCCCGGTGGAACGCAGGCTTCATCACCAGGTCCTGCGTGTTGTAGCCGGTGATGAACATCTCGGGGAACGCCACCAGATCGGCCCCGGCCTCGCGCCCCTGCTTCCACGCGGCCAACGCCTTGGCAGCGTTACCGTCGATATCCCCCACAGTGGGATTGAGTTGCGCCAGAGTGATACGGAAACGGTCGGCCATTGTGCCCTCTTGCCCTCGTCAGTCTTACAGCCATTTAGCAGATCATTGCGCAAGTAAAAGGCAAATGCGGCAAAACCCGTTGCTCTGCCCCCACCGGTACCTTAGTTTTGCGCAAAAGGATCAACACTGGGCAGGCAGGACAGATTATGAACGCTTTTCGCATTTCCATTGCCGCATCAGCAATCGCTCTGATCGCTGCTGGCGCCGCCGCGCAGAACGGTCAGGTAATCACCACGGACGATGAAGTTGGCGGCGTCTATGAAGGCACGTTCGAAAACGGCCTGCGTCACGGGACCGGCACGTATCGCCTGCCTAACGGGTTCGAATATAGCGGCGAATGGGCCGAGGGTGAGATTCAGGGCAAAGGGATTGCCCGTTATGTCAACGGCTCGATCTACGAAGGCATGTTTGTCAAAGGGCAACCCGAAGGGCTCGGCAAGATCATCTATGCCGACGGCGGCAGCTATGACGGTGAATGGGCCGACGGGTCACTCAATGGCGCTGGCATCGCGATCTATGCCAATGGCGCGCGCTACGAGGGCAATTTCAAAAACGCGCGTTATCACGGCAAGGGCGTGATGACGGACCCCAGCGGCTTTAGCTATGACGGGGACTGGGTTGATGGTGTCAAACAGGGCAGTGGCAAGATTACCTATGCCGAAGGCGGTATCTACGAGGGCGAAATCAAGGATGGTCAGCGCCACGGTCAAGGCAGCCTGACCCTGCCCGACGGGATGACTTACGTCGGCGATTGGGTCGAAGACCGCATAACAGGCTCCGGACGCATGACCCTTGTCAACGGTGACGTCTACGAAGGCGAACTGATCGAGGGTCGGCGGCAAGGCAAGGGCAAGATGATTTATGCCAATGGCGACGTCTACGAAGGCGACTATGCCAACGATCTGCGCCATGGTCAGGGGGCCTATACCGGCACTGACGGATTTGCATACACCGGCGAATGGACCGACGGGCTGCTTGAGGGTTTAGGTGAGATGACCTATCCGGATGGCTCGGTCCATGTCGGCGATTTCAAGGCTGATCTGGCCGAGGGCAAGGGCCTGATCACCTACCCCGACGGCTCGACCTATGATGGCGATTGGATCGCTGGCGTGATTGAAGGTCAGGGTATTTCCACCTATCCCAACGGCACGGTCTACAAGGGACAGTTCAAAAACGCCAAACCGAGTGGCAAGGGCATTCTGACTTCTGCTGACGGGTCCAGCTATGACGGGGATTGGGCCGATGGTCTGCGTCAGGGCAAGGGCTTGTCCACGTATCCCGATGGCACCACCTATTCCGGCGAGTTCAACGCAGGCAAACGCCACGGGCAAGGTGAAATCGTCATGGCCAACGGGTTCAGCTATTCTGGCCAATGGACCGAAGGCAAGATCACCGGTGACGGGATCGCCACATACCCAAGCGGCGATGTTTACGAGGGCAGCTTTGTCGACGCCAAACGGCACGGCAACGGCACAGTGCGCTATGCCAACGGCGAAGAGGAAACCGGTGTCTGGGAAAACGGCGCATTGGCGACATCGAACAGCACAACCCCTGAGACGGATACAACAGACACCACCGATTCGGACGGCTGAACCATCACCACGGCACGGGGTCTCCGGCCGAATCGAAAAACCCTCCAGTTTCGGCTGGGGTTAAATGCGCCATCACGGTCAACAGGTTCTCGGCGGCTTCATCCGGTGCAACAGCGGGATGACGTCCCAGGTATTTTCGAGTGAATTCAGTTTTCACGGTGCCGGGATGCAGGGCAACGCAGATCGCTTGCTGGTGGGTACGATGCAGTTCGATCGCCCCCGTATGTACGATCTGGTTCACCGCGGCTTTTGCTGCGCGATAGCTGACCCAACCACCCAGCCTATTGTCCCCGATGGACCCGACGCGTGCCGATAGCACAGCAAAAATCGCCCGGCGATCCCGCGGAAGCAGGCGTGATGCATGGCCCAGAATCAGCGCAGGTCCGACAGCGTTCAACGCAAACTGGTCCATCATTGTCTGTGCTGTGACCGCACGCATTGTCTTTTCCGGGGCCGCCCCGTTGATCTCTAACGCGCCCGAAGCGACGAGGATCAAATCGAAGGGGCCGGACAACTTGCCCAATACGCTCTCAATACCGGCGGGATCGGTTAAATCAAATCCGTCCGTAGACCGCGACAAGGTGGTCACCGCCACGCCCTGCCGCCTCAGGCGGTGACATACCGCCTGACCGATTCCTCCTGACGCGCCTATGATCAACGCTGTTTTCATCACTAACCACCTAGACGTCCTGTTACGCGGATCAACGCCACTCTTAAAAGAAACCCCTGCAACAGCAGTTAAGGCGCAAATGGGTCTTTTCATTCTGGGCGGGCTCTGTATAAATTCCGCCCCATGATCAACCGCGCAGATATCCCTTTTGCCGACACCGCCCTGCGCGGTGCGTCTCTGCGTGGCCTACTGATCCTAATCCGCCTCTGAGCGTGCCATCCGGCGCGCCCGCTCAGAGGAGGACGCCCGCGCGCCATAGGCTTTAGGACAGAAGAAGAAAGAGAATCCCATGACCAACGTGACCGACCAAGACCGCGTCTTGATCTTTGACACCACTTTGCGCGACGGCGAGCAAAGCCCCGGCGCAACCATGACCCATGACGAAAAGCTGGAAATCGCAGAACTGCTGGATGAAATGGGCGTCGACATCATCGAGGCCGGTTTCCCCATCGCGTCCGAGGGCGATTTCAAAGCGGTATCCGAGATCGCCGAGCGATCCAAAAACAGCCGCATCTGCGGCCTGGCGCGTGCCAATTTCGCGGATATCGACCGCTGTTGGGAAGCCGTCAAGCACGCCGGAAAGAACCGAATTCACACGTTTATCGGCACCTCACCACTGCACCGCGCCATTCCGAATCTGACACAGGACGAAATGGCCGAGAAAATCCACGAGACTGTCAGTCACGCGCGCAACCTGTGTGAAAACGTGCAATGGTCGCCGATGGATGCAACGCGGACCGAGTGGGACTATCTGTGCCGCGTGATCGAGATTGCGATCAAGGCCGGCGCCACGACGATCAATATCCCAGACACTGTGGGCTATACGGCCCCGATGGAATCGGCTGACCTGATCAAGCGCCTGATCGAGACGGTGCCGGGTGCAGATGAGGTGGTATTTGCCACCCACTGCCACAACGATCTTGGCATGGCGACGGCGAACTCGCTTGCCGCTGTCGCGGGCGGTGCACGTCAGATTGAATGCACGATCAACGGCCTTGGCGAACGCGCTGGCAATACGGCGTTGGAAGAGGTCGTTATGGCGCTGCGCACCCGCAACGACATTATGCCGTGGAACACCGGCATTGATACGACCAAGATCATGCATATCTCGCGACGCGTTGCGACGGTGTCGGGCTTCAACGTGCAGTTCAACAAGGCCATCGTTGGCAAGAACGCCTTTGCCCATGAAAGCGGTATCCACCAGGATGGCATGCTGAAGAACCGCGAAAACTTTGAGATCATGCGCCCCGAAGATATCGGCCTCTCGGGCACGTCCTTGCCTTTGGGAAAACACTCGGGCCGTGCGGCGTTGCGCGACAAGCTGGAAACGCTGGGCTATGAGGTTGGTGACAATCAGCTCAAGGATATCTTCGTGCGGTTCAAGGATTTGGCTGACCGCAAGAAAGAGGTGTTTGACGACGATCTTATCGCATTGATGACGCTGGATGACGAAGACGATCATCTGCAATTGGTGTCGATGAAAGTGACCTGCGGCACCGGCGGACAGGCAGAATCGACGGTCGAGTTGGAAGTGGACGGCAAGGACATCATCGCAACCGAACACGGCGACGGTCCGGTGGATGCGACCTTCAAGGCTATCCGAGCGATCTTTCCAAACAAAGCCCATCTTCAGCTGTATCAGGTGCATGCAGTAACGGCGGGCACCGATGCCCAGGCCACGGTGTCAGTCCGTCTGGAAGAAGACGGCATGATCGCAACGGGTCAATCGGCCAACACGGATACGGTTGTGGCTTCGGCCAAAGCCTATCTTCACGCCTTGAACCGCCTGATAGTACGCCGTGAAAAAACCGGCCCCGGTGCCGACGCGCGGGAAATCAGCTACAAAGATCTGACCTAGGGTCAAAGGCTCCCGCATCCGCGGCGGCCCGGCTTCGCCGAACCTACTTGGGTTTTGGGCCCGGCAGCGCGCCAAAGGCGCGCTGCCGGGCCCAACTCGGTTGGCTGCATCTTTGATGCGGGCAAGCGAGGCGGGAGCATTCTGGAATTGACTGTAGACTGTGTTCAGAGCGCCTTGAACAACTTAGTCAACCGGGCGGCTTCGTTTTCCAGACCGAATGGTGCATTGACGATAAACATACCTGAACCGACCATGCGGTGCCCTTCTCGCACCGGATCAAACCGAACCTCGTGGCAAAACGCCTTGGGCAGATTCTGCGCCTGCAGCGCCGAAACCATGGCCCGGTGACGGTCATCCGTTAGAAGCGGATACCACAGGGCAATCACGCCAACATTCCACTTGCGATGCAGTTTGGCGATGATGCCGGGCAGACGATCATATTCCGATTTCACCTCGTAGCTTGGGTCGATCAGCAACATCCCGCGCCGCGGCGTCGGCGGCAGCAGGGATTGCGCCAATTCGTACCCATCCTGCTGATACACTTTGGCTCCATAGGGTGACATCGCCATAGCCAATGCCGCGTGTTCCTGCCGGTGTAGCTCCGCAAAGTGCAAACTGTCCTGATCGCGCAGCAAACTGGCCGCGATCATCGGAGAACCGGGATAGGTCACGCTCCCCTGTCGCTGCTGAACCGCCGCAATTGCCCGGCCCAGGGGATGATCCGCATCGAACCAGTCGGCCCTTTGGGCTCGCCCGATACCCGCCGCCGCCTCGCCCGTGCGCAGTGCCTCAACCGCATCCAGCTTATACAGTCCCCGTCCAGAGTGGGTTTCAAGGTATGTCAGCGGCTTGTCTTTGCGGGTCAAATAATTCAGCACCCATGCCAATAATGCGTGCTTTTGCACATCAGCCAGATTCCCGGCGTGGTAAATGTGTTGATAAGAGAGCATATTGCCTTCTAAAGTCCCTCTCAATAAGGCGGAAAGGTGCTGATTGTCGCGGAATCAGCCCTTTAACCGGGCGTATTGGCACCCTATAAGTCATCCGTCCCGGAACCGTCGAGTCGCGGGCAGTAGAAAACCGACATACAGGATCAGGGGAATCATGGGGATCTTTGGCAATCTAGGCGGCCTGTTCACAGCGGACATGGCCATCGACCTTGGGACAGCGAACACGCTGGTTTATGTCAAAGGACGCGGCGTGATCCTGTCGGAACCGTCCGTTGTCGCCTACCACGTGAAAGACGGTGTGAAAAAAGTGCTGGCCGTGGGCGAGGATGCCAAGCTGATGTTGGGCCGGACGCCGGGTTCGATTGAAGCCATCCGCCCGATGCGTGAAGGCGTCATTGCCGATTTCGACACCGCCGAAGAGATGATTAAACACTTCATCCGCAAGGTGCATAAGCGCTCGACCTTTTCGAAACCCAAAATCATCGTCTGCGTTCCACACGGCGCAACTCCGGTTGAAAAGCGTGCGATCCGTCAGTCGGTTCTGTCCGCAGGTGCGCGTCGCGCCGGATTGATTGCGGAACCTATTGCTGCCGCGATCGGTGCTGGCATGCCAATTACTGACCCGACCGGCAACATGGTCGTTGATATCGGCGGCGGCACCACCGAGGTGGCCGTTCTGTCGCTGGGCGACATCGTCTATGCCCGTTCAGTCCGTGTGGGCGGAGACCGGATGGATGAAGCCATCATCTCGTATCTGCGCCGCCAGCAGAACCTGCTGGTCGGTGAATCGACCGCCGAGCGGATCAAGACCACCATTGGCACCGCCCGTATGCCCGATGACGGCCGCGGTCAGTCGATGCATATCCGTGGCCGCGACCTGCTGAACGGCGTGCCGAAGGAAATCGAAATCAGCCAGGCGCAAGTGGCCGAGGCATTGTCGGAGCCAGTTCAGGCGATCTGCGAAGCCGTCATGACCGCGCTGGAAACCACTCCGCCCGATCTGGCTGCGGACATCGTGGACCGAGGCGTCATGCTGACCGGAGGTGGCGCGCTGCTGGGCGATCTGGATCTGGCCCTGCGCGAACAAACCGGGCTGGCCGTGTCGATTGCAGATGAAAGCCTGAATTGTGTGGCTTTGGGCACCGGCAAAGCGTTGGAATATGAAAAACAGCTGCGCCACGCGATTGACTACGAAAGCTAAGGCGCGCACCCTTTAAGGGACAACACTCGGGCAAGAGCAGCACGGGAAGGTAACCTGTGGCAAAGGACCGATCACAGCGCGACGAATACACCACCCCCCTGCGCCGTCTGCTGTTGGGGATTGTGGTGCTGTGCCTGCTTGCCATCTTTCTGGTATGGCGGATCGACAGCCCGCGCGTGGAACGGTTCCGCGCGCAGGTCGTGGACCGGGTGGTGCCCTCGATGGAGTGGGCAATGGTCCCGGTCACCGCCGTGGTCAACCTGGTCCGCGATTTCCAAAGTTACCAACGCCTGAGCGAACAGAACCAGGAGCTGCGCAGCGAGCTGCGCCTGATGCGCGCCTGGAAAGAAGCAGCACTTCAGCTTGAACAGGAAAACGCCCGGCTGTTGGATTTGAACAACGTGCGTCTCGATCCCCGTCTGACCTATATCACCGGGGTCGTGATGGCCGATAGCGGGTCACCCTTCCGGCAGTCGGTTCTGCTGAATGTGGGGGAGCGCGACGGTATCACCGATGGCTGGGCCACAATGGATGGGATTGGTGTGGTCGGGCGCATTTCCGGCGTGGGGCCGGACACGGCACGGGTGATCCTGATGACTGATGCCTCCAGCGCGATCCCTGCCACAATCCAGCCCTCTGGCCAGACCGCCCTGATCACCGGCGACAACACATCCGCACCGGCGGTCGAGTTTCTGGAGAACCGAGAGCTGGTCCGCCCCGGCGACCGGGTCGTAACCTCGGGCGATGGTGGCGTGTTTCCCGGCGGTTTGCTGATCGGTCAGATCACTGCTGATCCCGGCGGTCGCCTGCGGGTGCGCCTGTCAGCAGATTTTGAACGGCTCGAATTTCTGCGGGTGCTGCGCTATCAATCAGCGCCTCAGATCCGCGATACGGGTGATGTCGTCGGTCCACGAAACCCCGAGGCCGCCCTGACCCCGTCCGAGGTCGGCGATGGATAACGCAACCTCACAGCTTTGGTCCAAGCGTGGGCTGTATCTTATACTGGCCGCCCTTGTGCTATTTCTGCACTTGCTGCCACTGGACACGAAACCGGACCGCTGGCCATTTCCCGACTTTTTGATCGCACTGACTTTTGCCTGGGTATTGCGGCGGCCCGAATTTGTACCGACCCTGCTGATCGCCTTCGTCATGCTGATGGCTGATCTGTTGTTACAACGCCCGCCCGGCTTGTTGGCCGCGCTCGTAGTGTTGGGCTCGGCTTATCTGCGCTCGGCTGCATTTGGAATGCGGGATTCAGGTTTTGTTAGCGAATGGTCCACCGTTGCGGTGGCGATCACGGGAGTTTTCATGCTGAACCGCGTCATTCTTGCTATTGTGTCTGTACAACAAGCGGCATTGGGGCCTGTAGTGATACAAGTGGTTCTGACAATTGCGGTTTATCCTTTGATCGTTCTGCTTAGCCAGAACGCGCTTGGCGTGCGGCGCGCAACCGTGGCCAATACCAATGCCGTAGGGGCACGGGGATGAAACAGCGCAAACCCAAAGCCCCGGGCCTTGCCTATAAACGCCTGCCTCGTCGAGCATTGCTTTTGGGTGGGTTACAAGCCGTCTTCATCGGCGGGCTCGCCGCCCGGATGCGCTATATGCAGGTGGATCAGGCCGATGAATACCGCCTGCTGGCCGAGGAAAACCGGATTAATATCCGCCTGATCCCGCCAACCCGTGGACGGATCTACGACCGGAACGGCGAAATCATCGGCCAGAACTCGCCCTCATACCGTATCGTCATGGTGCGCGAAGATGCCGGTGACGTCGATCAGGTTATCGCCAAGCTTTCAGAGCTGATCCCCCTGACGGCAGATGAAATTGAACGCGCCAAAACCGAAATGCGCCGCTCGGCCCCGTTCCTGCCGGTCACGCTGGCCGATCAGGTCACGTGGGAGGATATCTCGAAGGTTGCCGTCAACGCACCCGCCCTGCCCGGTGTGATCCCCGAAGTGGGACAGACAAGGCAGTACCCGCGCTATGAGGATTTTGCCCATGTGGTCGGCTATGTCGGCCCGGTCAGCGATTATGACCTGAGCCAGATCGAAGACCCTGAACCGGTCCTACGAATTCCGCGGTTCCAGATCGGCAAGGTCGGGCTAGAGGCCAAGCAAGAGATTGCCCTGCGCGGCAAAGCCGGGGCGAAACGGGTCGAGGTCAACGCCACCGGCCGCGTGATGCGTGAACTGGACCGGCAAGAAGGTGAGACCGGGGCCGACTTGCAGCTTTCTGTCGATGCGGATCTGCAGCAATACGCCCAGGCACGTCTGGCCGGGGAAAGCGCCGCCGCCGTGGTGATCGATTGCGAGACCGGCGATATCCGTGCCATCAGTTCAGCCCCCAGCTTTGATCCGAACCTGTTCGTGCGCGGTATCTCCGTCGGCGACTACCGGACACTGACACAGGACAATTACCGCCCGCTGGCCAACAAAACGGTGCAGGGCACCTATCCACCAGGCTCGACCTTCAAGATGATCACCGCCATGGCCGCGCTTGAGGCCGGGGTGATCGGGCCATCGAACACAGTCTATTGTCCCGGCCACCTGAAGGTGGGCAGCCGCCGCTTTCACTGCTGGAAACGCGGTGGGCATGGGACCGTTGATCTCAATCTATCGCTGAAACGCAGCTGCGATGTCTATTACTACGACGTAGCTCTGCGCACCGGCATCGACAATATATCAGAGATGGCCCGCATCTTCGGACTGGGCGTCAAGCACGATATCCCGATGTCGGCCGTAGCTGCCGGACTGGCCCCGAACCAAGAATGGAAAGAACGTGTTCACGGTGAAAGCTGGTTGGTTGGTGACACCGCGAACGCGTCTATTGGTCAGGGTTTCATGCTGGCCTCCCCCCTGCAACTTGCCGTGATGACAGCGCGAATTGCGACAGGGCGTGCGGTCAAACCGCGTTTGGTGCGGTCCGTGAATGGGATTGAGCAGCCTTCCGGCGCTGGTAAGCCGCTGGCCGTCAATCCGAACAATCTGGAACAGATCCGCAAGGCCATGTTCTCGGTTTCGAATGAACGAGGCGGCACCGCCTATCGCAGCCGTATCATTGCGGATGAATTCCGCATGGCGGGTAAAACCGGCACCAGCCAGGTGCGCAACATCACCAAGGCGGAACGTGCCGCCGGTGTGATCCGCAACGAAGACCTGCCATGGGAACGCCGCGACCACGCGCTGTTCGTCAGCTTTGCACCCTATGACAATCCGAAATTCGCCGTGGCCGTGGTGGTGGAACATGGCGGCGGTGGCTCCAAGGCAGCGGCCCCGGTCGCACGGGACATCATGTTGCAAGCGCTGTACAACGGCACACCGCCGCTTGAGGCCTATCCGGCTGGTGATCGCGACCGCATCAAGGAACAGCAAAAACGGCTTGAGGGCGATCGCCGCCCCAAAGCGCGTCCGACCGAGAAGGACCGCGCATGAGCTATCTTGAATATGCCGTCAAATCCACACCGTCGGGGTTCCGCAAATTCCTGTATATGAACTGGCCACTGACCCTGTTGCTGATCAGCACGGCAAGTGCCGGATTCCTGATGCTGTATTCGGTTGCGGGGGGATCGTGGATGCCCTGGGCGGAACCGCAGATGGAACGCTTTGGGTTGGGTCTGACAGCGATGTTCATCATCGCGCTGGTACCGATCTGGTTCTGGCGAAACATGTCTGTCGTGGCCTATCTCGGGTCAATCGTATTGCTTGTTTTCGTTGAGCTTTTTGGCACCATCGGCATGGGCGCGCAGCGCTGGATCGACCTGGGCTTCATGCGGCTGCAACCGTCTGAGGTTATGAAAGTTGCGCTGGTTATGGTTTTGGCCGCCTATTACGACTGGCTGCCGTCTCATAAAACGTCACGCCCGCTGTGGGTGCTGATCCCAGTGGCGTTGATCCTGATCCCCACGTTCATGGTTCTGAAACAGCCCGATCTGGGCACCTCAATCCTGCTGTTGGCGGCAGGTGGCGGGCTGATGTTTTTGGCTGGAGTCCACTGGGCCTATTTCGCCGCCGTTATCGCCGCTGTGGTCGGCCTGATTGCCACCGTGTTCAACAGCCGCGGGACCGAGTGGCAGTTGCTCAAGGATTATCAGTTCCGACGGATCGACACGTTTCTGGACCCGTCTACCGATCCGCTGGGTGCAGGGTATCACATCACCCAGTCCAAGATCGCTTTGGGATCGGGAGGATGGAACGGGCGCGGGTTCATGCAGGGTACGCAGTCGCGTCTGAACTTTTTACCCGAAAAACACACCGACTTCATCTTTACCACGCTGGCCGAAGAGTTCGGCTTTGTCGGTGGCATCACCCTACTGACTCTGTATGGCCTGATCCTGGTGTTCTGCCTAATCACCGCGCTCTCGACAAAAGATCGATTCTCATCACTGGTGACGCTGGGCATCGCGCTGAATTTCTTCCTGTTCTTTGCTGTCAACATGTCGATGGTGATGGGCCTTGCCCCGGTGGTGGGAGTGCCGTTGCCGATGGTCAGCTATGGCGGTTCCGCCATGCTGGTTCTGATGGCCGCCTTCGGCATCGTCCAAAGCGCCCATATCCACCGCCCCCGCTGATCCGAAAGGCCCCTTATGCCCGTGAACGTCCTGTTTTCCGCGCGCCCAGCGCAATGGTCGATCTATAAGCCTCTATTGACCAAAGGCCTGACCGAGGCCGGGGTAAACTTTCACCTGGCCACCGAGTTTGAGCCGGATCAAGTCGACTATATTGTCTATGCCCCAAGCGGTGGGTTACTGGATTTCACCCCATACACCCGGCTGAAGGCTGTGCTTAGCCTGTGGGCCGGGGTAGAAAAAATCGCGGGGAATGCGACCCTGACCGTGCCGCTGGCGCGGATGGTAGATCACGGCCTGACGCAGGGTATGATCGAATGGGTGGTGGGCCACGTGCTGCGCCATCACCTCGGCATGGATCGGCACATCACTGTGCAGGATGGTGTCTGGACCCCTGCACCGCCCCCGCTGGCAACCGGACGTCAGGTCTGTGTTCTGGGCCTAGGCGCGTTGGGCGAAGCGGCGGCGCGTGCGCTGGCGGCGCTTAATTTCGATGTTACCGGCTGGAGCCGCACAGCCAAGGATATTCCCGGTATCACCTGCCTGCATGGTCCCGACGGGCTGCGTACAGCCTTGTCGCGGGCCGAGATCGTGGTTCTGTTGCTGCCCGACACACCCGCCACCATAAATATATTGAACGCCGACACTCTGGCCCTGCTGCCAAAGGGTGCTTGCATTATCAATCCCGGTCGGGGCCCGTTGATCGACGACGATGCCCTGCTGGCGGCACTGAATGCGGGTCAGGTTGGCCACGCGACGCTGGACGTGTTTCGGGTTGAGCCCCTGCCTGCAGATCACCCCTATTGGGCGCATCCGAATGTGACGGTGACCCCGCATATCGCCTCGGAAACCCGGCCCGAAACAGCAGCGCAGGTGATCTGCGAGAACATCCGTCTGGGTGAGGAAGGTGAACCCTTCCTGCACCTCGTTGACCGGTCTCTGGGGTACTAAGCCGCGATCAGTCCGCGCCCTTTCAGCAAGGCCTCAACCCCCGGCAACCGACCCCGAAAGGCGAGGTACAGCTCTTCGGCCTCGCGTGAGCCGCCTGTGGACAGGATGTTTTCTTCCAACGCTTTAGCGCGTTCCGGGTCAAAGGCCCCTCCGGCCTCTTCAAACGCGGCAAAGGCATCGGCGTCCATGACCTCGGACCACATATAGCTGTAATAGCCCGCGCTATAGCCATCGCCCGCAAAGACATGCGCGAAATGCGGGGTGGCGTGGCGCATCCCAATGGCTTGCGGCATGCCGATCTGGGACAAAACCTCAGCCTGTTTCGCCATCGGATCAGCCGGGGCATCGCCATTGTGGAACGCCAGATCGACCAGCGCCGAGGCGACATATTCCACCGTCTGAAACCCCTGATCGAAATTGGCGGCCATGAGCACTTTTTCCAGCATTTCCTGTGGCATCGCTTCGCCGGTTTCGGCGTGGGTGGCAAATTCGGCCAGAACCTCGGGCACTTCCAGCCAGTGTTCATATAGCTGGCTGGGCAACTCTACAAAGTCCCGTGCCACGCTGGTGCCCGAAATGCTTTCATAGGTCACATCGGACAGCATCTGATGCAGCGCGTGACCGAACTCGTGGAATAGGGTCCGGGCATCGTCGTAAGACAACAACGCAGGATCGCCCTTGGCAAAGTTGCAGACGTTGATCACGACCGGCGCCTGCACTTTGGGGAACTTGGCCTGCGACCGCATCGCACTGCACCACGCCCCTGACCGTTTAGACCCCCGTGCGAAGTAGTCGCCTATGAATACGGCTATATGTTGCCCGTTGCGCGTGACTTCCCACGCGCGGCAATCGGAGTGATAAAGCGGCACATCCAACGGTGCGAATTCAAGCCCGAACAGGCGGTTTGCGCAGGCAAAGGCAGCCTCGATCATCCGATCCAACTGCAGGTAAGGCTTCAACGCGGCCTCATCCAAATCATGCTCGGCCTTGCGGCGTTTCTCGGCATAATAGCGCCAGTCCCACGCTTCCAGCGGGCCGTTGACGCCGTCCTCCTGCATCATCTGCGTCAGGATTTCAGCATCGGCATCGGCGCGTGACTTGGCGGGGCCCCAAACTTGCATCAGCAGGTCGCGCACCTTGTCAGGCGTGCGGGCCATTTCAGTTTCCAGCTTGAAATCGGCAAAACTGTCATAGCCCAGCATTTTGGCGCGTTCTTCGCGCAGTTGCAGGATTTCAGCTGAGATATTGCGATTGTCGGTCTCACCGCCATTGGCACCACGCGCCGCCCAGGCACGATAGGCCTTTTCCCGCAGGTCGCGCCGGGGCGAGAATTGCAAGAACGGCACAATCAGCGAGCGCGACAGGGTGACCACCGGACCCTTTACTCCCTTTTCCTGCCCCGCAGCGCGGGCGGTATCCACCACGAATGCAGGCAACCCCTCAAGATCGTTTTCGGATAGCTCCATGTGCCAATCACGTTCGTCGGCCAGAAGGTTTTGCGTGAAAGACGTTCCCAACGAGGCCAGCCGTGCCTTGATGTCCTGCATCCGGGCGTCCTGTTCGCCCTCAAGCGCCCCACCCGCGCGGACAAAACCGCGATGGGTCAGCATGAGAACGCGGGCCTGTTCATCCGTCAGGTTCAGATCCTCCTTGCGAGACCACAGATCGGCCAACCGTTGAAAAAGAGCCTTATTCGAAGAAATACCCGAGAAATGCGCCGCAAGTTTGGGCGAGAAGTCTCGTTGCAGCTCCTCTCGTGCCGGGTTGCTGTCTGCCCCTGCGACCGTAAAAAAGACCGACAACACCTTGTCCATCTGCTCTCCAGCAGCTTCCAGCGCTTCGACCGTATTGGCAAAGGTGGGCGCATCGGGGTTATCGGCAATCGCGTCGATCTCGGCGTTATGCGCCTGCATGGCCTGCTCGAGCGCGGGGGCGAAATCGTCGTCTGAGATTGCGTTGAACGGAGCGATTTCAAACGGCGTGGTCCAGTTGGACAGGATCGGGTTGGTCATGCAAATCTCCTTTGCTGGTCAAGCTAGGGAGGCGGGCTGGAATGGTCCAGAGGTGGCGTATCAAATTCCGCGACAATCCAGTTTCGCGCGCCAGAAACAGGGCGCGGTTTCAGGGGCTCCCGCCCCCGCAGCGCGCATCAAAGATGCGCCTTGGCGGCGTTGGGCCGGACCGCGCGCTGACGCGCGCGGCGGTTGCATCTAGTTTTCGGAACCTGCGCAAATGGGGCAATCTTCCCGGCGTGATAGGGTGATTTTGCGACTTTCACCAAATAGCGCGTCGTAGATCAGCATCTCACCGCGCAGGGCTTGCCCCGCCCCGGTGATTACCTTGATCGCCTCGACCGCCATCATCGAGCCTACCACGCCGGGCAACGGGCCAATCACACCAGCCTCGGCGCAGGAGGGGGCGAGACCGGGGGCCGGAGCCTGGGGGAAGATACATTGATAGCAGGGCGCACCATTGGCCGGGTCGAAGACGCTGAGCTGGCCTTCCCATTGTGACAGCGCGCCCGAGATCAGCGGCTTGCCCAGCGCGACAGCAGTACGGTTTGCCAGATAGCGGGTGTCAAAGTTATCGGTGCCATCAAGGATCAGGTCAAAATCGGCAAACAGTTCAGTGGCGATTTCATCCGTCAGGCGTCGGTGATATGGCAGAACAACCACATTGGGGTTCTGCGCCAGCATCGCCTGTTGGGCCGAAAAGACCTTGGGCATGCCGATATCTGCGTCGCGATGGATAACCTGCCGTTGCAGATTGGCGTTTTCAACCTCGTCATCATCAATTACGCCGATTGTCCCCACCCCGGCGGCAGCCAGATATTGCAACGCAGGTGCTCCAAGACCGCCAGCACCGATGACCAGAACCCGTGCCTGTTTCATCTTTTTCTGTCCCGGCCCGCCCAGCTCACGCAGGACGATATGGCGGGCATAGCGCTCAAGTTCGGTCTCAGAAAACTGGTCGGATGGCATTGCGGGCTCCTTGGCTGAGGCTGGCGCGGCGCGGTTTCGCAACGCTTTCAGAACACGTCCGTAAACCAGTACCAGCAGCACCGTACCCGCCAGTATCAGCCACATCGCCGCAGAACCGCCGGTCGCCTGACGCAACGGATGCCCATCAGGCAGCAGCAATTGAGCCGTAATCACACCCAGAAGCAGCACGGCCACCGAAGTCGTGCGGGCCGTTCTCGATACACCAGCCAGATAACCGATGCCCCACAGACCAGCCGCTAAAATCCCGACCAGAAGCATCAGCCGCGCCCGGTCGAGCCGAAACCACCCGCCCCGCGCGCCGTGTCGCTGAGCATATCAACCGCTTCGAACGCAGCTTGCACGACCGGGGCTACGACCAGTTGCGCGATGCGTTCGCCATGAGTGATCTCGAACGCCTCTTGACCTGCGTTCAGGACGATCACACCCAATGGGCCGCGATAGTCGCTGTCGATCGTACCGGGCGTATTGGGCAGAGTGATCCCGTGTTTCAGCGCCAGACCCGAACGGGGGCGCACCTGAACTTCGAACCCCTGCGGAATTTCGATCCTTAGACCAGTGGGCACCAGGGCGCGTTGGCCCGGTTCAAGCGTGATTGACGCACCGCCGGGCAGGTTTGCCCGCACATCCGCACCAGCCGCCCCCGCGGTTTCATAAGACGGCAAGGGTACTGAGGGGTCAGCGCCCTGTTCGCGGATCACACGAATTGCAACCATCACCGTTCCTCTTGTCTAGCTCGTCAAAGCGTCGGCGATCTTGGTCGCCAAACGCTCGGCCACTGCATCTTTGCCCATGCGCGGCCATTCCTCAGCCCCATCATCCGAGATCAGGATCACCGCATTCTCGGACCCGCCCATGATCCCGGTTGCCGGGCTGACATCATTTGCCACGATCCAGTCACAGCCCTTACGCCCCCGTTTGGCGGTGGCATGTTCGATCACATTGTCCGTCTCGGCGGCAAATCCCACAACCAGCGCCGGGCGACCGGTTTTCATATGCGATACGCGTTTTAGGATGTCGGGATTTTCGGCAAACTCCAGCGCTGGCATCCCATCGCGGCTTTTCTTCAGCTTTTTGTCCGAGGCACTGGCGACCCGCCAATCCGCGACAGCTGCAGCGAACACGCCTGCATCCACCGGCAGTGCGGCATTGACGGCGTCCGACATTTGCAGCGCGGTTTCGACCTGCACGACCTGCACCCCTGGGGGCGGCGGAACATCCGCTGGGCCCGTGACAAAGACCACGTCAGCGCCCAGTGCAGCAAGCGCCCGGGCCACCGCCGTACCCTGCGCCCCAGACGAGCGATTGGCGATATAACGCACCGGGTCAATCGGTTCATGCGTCGGCCCCGAGGTCACAAGCACGCGCTTACCGCTAAGCGGGCCCTGACCCAGTTCCGCCTCAATCGCTGCGACGATCTCAAGCGGTTCGGACATACGGCCGGGGCCGTATTCGCCGCAAGCCATATCACCCTCGTTCGGGCCGACAAAACGGACGCCGTCGGCCTGTAATTGTTTTAAATTGCGCTGCGTCGCCGGATGGTCCCACATGCGCACATTCATCGCAGGGGCACACAGAACCGGCGTGTCGGTCGCCATCAACAGGGTCGAGGCCAGATCGTTCGCCAGCCCGGTAGCCATCTTCCCCATCAAATCCGCAGTCGCGGGGGCCACAACGATCAAATCCGCCGAGCGCGACAATTGGATATGCCCCATCTCGGCCTCATCTGTTAGATCGAACAGATCGCGATAGGCTTTTTCACCAGCCAGAGCCGCCACGGACAGGGGTGTCACGAATTCCTCAGCCGCGCGCGTCAACACGGGCGTCACGGCCGCGCCGCGTTCTTGTAGGCGCCGGATCAGGTCCAGCGACTTATAGGCCGCGATCCCACCGCCGATAATCAGCAGAATGCGTTTCGATGCCAGCATGTTCAGCCCTTCCTGTCCCGGTCGGCCCCGACATTAGGCAAGGGGGCCTGACAGTTCCAGCGGTTAATTCTGCTTTTGAAACGCCAGACATGGGTCTTCGCGTTCAACGCTGGGGCTGTCGATTACCGCGTCGAAGGTGCCATTAACCACGCCATCTTCGGATTGACCCAGCACAAAGACCTTCAGCCCCGGGCGCAATCGGTTCAAAAAGGTGGGAATGCCCCGATCTTTACGGGCATGGCCATTCCCGGTGATCACCGCAACCGGGCCGCCGGTTTCATCGGTGGCGCGCAAGATGGCGCGCGTCAGCACAGCGTCGCGCAAGCGCTGAATGGCCACCAGTTGCGGCAAGGCACTTTCTGGGATCGCATCGCAATGGGCGGCCAGTTGATCGGCCTCGCGCGCGGCCTGTTCGTCGGCTGGCAAAGGCACGGTCAGTCCATAACGTGCCGCATCCGCGCCCAAAGCGGTGGCTGCCCCTCGCTCCATCGCCGCACGGGCTGCGGCACGTGGAACCATGGCCCCGTAGACGGGCGCGTCTGATGCCTGAAACACCGGGTAATACATGCTGAGCGGCGGCCAGCCCGATTCAAGCCATTCCAGAATGCGCGCAAGCTCTTCGGGGTTGGATACAGCCTTATCCGCCAGTCGCTGCGCACCTTCTTCGGTTACCATCTCCCACACAACAGCCGAGGGGGTGATGGCCTTCAATGCTTCGGCCTGAATGACATGGTGTTGCGGGTTGTCGTGTATCTCGCCCAAAATGACTACATCCGCCGAGGTCATCGCGGCCAAAATATCATTGGGGATCAAATCTTCGGCCTGGCCGGGCGCGGCCATAACCATCAGTGTACAAACAAGAATCGCAAGCTGTCTCATGCGATGAAGTGTTGCACCTCGCGCGACTGTGCTTCAAGGTTCTTACGCATTTTCACAAAAGCCGCAGCCTCAAGCTGACGCACGCGTTCCTTGGACAGGCCAAGCTCTTGCCCCAGACTTTCCAGCGTGCGGGCAGGATCGCGCAGCTTGCGTTCGCGCACAATAAAGCGTTCTCGGTCGTTCAACGCCTGCATCGCCGTCACCAACCATTCGCGCAGCTGTTCGGTATCGTGGCTGTTTTCAACCGTCTCGGCAGCTTGCTCGCGTTCATCCTCTAGCGCATCGATCCACTCCCGACCGTCTTCATCCGTCGATTGCACCGCGTTCAGAGAGAAATCCGAGCCCGAAAGGCGCCCTTCCATCATCTCAACATCACGCAAGGGCACGCCGATTTCAGCTGCAATCATCTGGTGCAACTGATGACGGTCCAGATCCATCCCTTCGGTTGCGGCCTCGCGTTCCAAACGCGCCTGAACCCGCCGCATGTTGAAAAACAGGGATTTCTGCGATGAGGTCGACCCAGTGCGCACCATCGACCAGTTGCGCATCACGTAGTCCTGAATGCTCGCCTTGATCCACCAGACCGCATAGGTTGAAAAGCGCACGCCTCGGTCGGGATCAAATTTGTCTGCCGCTTTCATAAGGCCCAATCCAGCCTCTTGAATCAGATCATTCATCGGCGCGCCGTATCGTTTGAACTTGGCCGCCATCGAAATCGCCAGCCGCATATAGGCTGTGATCAACCGATGCAACGCTTGTTCGTCACGGTCGTCACGCCACGCATAAGCCAACTTTAATTCAGTTTCTGCGTCCAGCAATTCGGCTTTCATTGCCTGCCGGGACATCGAAAAATCGGTTCCATTATCCAGTGCCATGGAAATCTCCCCTTTTCACAGGCGCGGGCCGGGCTTGCCTTACCGACCTAGGGTCGATACGCAGAACAAAACCGGGTGGATCACCAGAAAGGTAATAATAGTGTATCCGGATTTAACCTTTGTGTTGGGTGGCGCGGCCTCTGGTAAATCCGTTTTTGCCGAGCAACTTGTTGTTTCATCAGGGAAAAATCGCGTTTATCTCGCCACATCACAAGTGTTTGATGATGAGATGCGCGACAAGGTTCAGCGCCATATCGCCCAACGAGGTGCAGGATGGGCGACGATCGAAGCCCCATTTGATCTTGACCCGGCCCTGTCCGATTTGACCCCCGATCATATCTGTCTGATCGACTGCGCCACCATGTGGCTGACCAATCATCTGTTGGCTGAAAACGATCTGGAACAAGCCCAATCTGTGCTGTTGCAGGCCCTTCAATCGTGCCGGGCGCCGGTTATCATCGTCTCGAACGAAGTCGGCCATGGCATCGTCCCGGACAACGCTCTGTCCCGCCGCTTCCGCGAAGCACAGGGACGGTTGAACATCGCGCTGGCCGCACAGGCCGATCTGGCCGTGCAGGTCACAGCAGGGCTTCCGCTGGTGCTGAAAGGACAATTGCCGTGACCCGTCTGCATCTTGTTCGTCACGGGCCGACCCATGCGAAAACCATGGTCGGGTGGTCCGATCTGCCTGCCGACCTCAGCGATCACGCCGCTATCGCGCGATTGCACGACCATCTGCCAGACAAGGCGCTGGTGGTATCATCTGACTTGCTGCGGGCCACCGATACGGCATCGGCCATTCAGGGTAAACGCCAGCGCCTGCCGCATCATAGCGACCTGCGCGAGATTCACTTCGGCACATGGGAATTGCGCAATTTCAAAGAGATTGAGGCCGAAAACCCCGATCTGGCCTTTGCGTATTGGGACAATCCCGGCGACGTGCGCCCGCCCAAAGGTGAAAGCTGGAACGAGGTTTGCGCCCGCGTCGATGCCGTGATCGACCAGTTGATTGTCGATCACACGGGCCACGACCTGATCATCGTGGCCCATTTCGGCGTGATCCTGACCCAGGTGCAGCGCGCCCTTGGCGTTGACGTACAAGAGGCGTTCAGCCATCGCATCGACAACCTCTCGGTCACCGACATCACCCATCACGGCGATCGCTGGTCGGTTGGGCAGATCAATCACTGTCCGTGATCACACCCCGCACAAATCACTGATTTACTGAACGATCGCGGCGCGCCATCGTAGTCGTATGACCTATGATTTATTTATTGGAGACCGCCTGTTTTCCAGCTGGTCCTTGCGCGGTTGGCTGATGCTGGAAAAGTTCGGCCTGCCCTACCGAAACCACATGATTGGCCTCTATTCCGGCACCATGGCCGAGGATATGAAGCCGCTGGCCCCGGCGCGCCTTGTCCCTGCTCTGCGCCTGCCGGATGGGACCATAGTGGGCGAAAGCCTTGCCATGGCCGAGACCTTGGCCGAACGGCATCCAGAGGCCGGGATGTGGCCCGAAGACGTGGCCGCCCGCGCAACGGCCCGGTGGCTATGCGCCGAGATGACTGCCGGGTTCGCCGCGTTGCGCGCGGAATGTTCGATGCAGCTGTTGCACTGCTGGCAGGGATTTGAACCATCGCCTGAAACGCTGGTTGATCTGAACCGGATCGAAACCCTCTGGGCACATGCCCGCACTACATCCGGTGCAGCCTCCGGGCCGCTTTTCGGCAGGTATTCTCTAGTGGATGTATTTTACACCCCCGTGGCCGCGCGGATCATTGGCTATGGTTTGCCTGTGTCCGTGGCTAATCGGGAATATTGCCTGGATTTGCTATCCGACCCTTCGGTCCGACAATGGCGCGCAATGGGATTGACCGCGACCTATGATCCGTTCCCCTACGCATTCGACCTGCCGTCACAGGCATGGCCCATCGGCGCGCAAACCGATGCCCAATCTGTAGATAACGGACCATCGATCAACGATATCTGTCCTTATTCCGGCAAAGCGGTCACCCATTTTCTGGAACTGGACGGTCAGCGCTGGGGATTCTGTAACCAATTCTGCCGCGACAAAACGGTTGCGGACCCCGGTGCCTGGCCAAAATTCTTAGCAATGACTGACACCGTTAACCATTCGTAAACCGCATCCATGGCAGCAACGACCTGTTAACCAAACAGGTCGTTCATGGTCGCCCGTTCTCATACCGTCGCTTTTCAAGGGGTTGATGCCCGCCCGGTCGAGGTGCAATGCGCCGTCTCCCCGGGCCTGCCCGCTTTTTCCATCGTAGGCCTGCCCGACAAGGCCGTGTCCGAGGCCCGCGACCGCGTCCGCAGCGCGCTGAGTTCGATGGCCATCGCGCTGCCGTCGAAACGGATCACCATCAACCTGTCCCCCGCTGACCTGCCCAAAGAAGGCAGCCATTTCGACCTGCCCATCGCCGTCGCGCTGCTTTCGGCGTTGGAAATCATCCCGCCCGACGCCGCCGAAGGCGCGGTTTCGCTGGGCGAGCTGTCTTTGGATGGCTCGCTGGTTCCGGTCGTCGGTGCACTGCCTGCCGCCATGACCGCCGCCGCCGAGGATCGCGCGTTGCTGTGTCCCCGTGCCTCCAGCGCCGAGGCGGCTTGGGTGGATGCCACACAGGTGATCGGCGCTGGATCACTCGGCGATGTCGTGCGCCATTTTTCGGGCCAGTCGCCCTTGCCTGCGGCCCAACCCGGCGAAGTGAACTTGGCTCCCAGCGCCCGCGATCTACGCGATGTAAAAGGGCAGGAACGGGCCAAGCGCGCGCTGGAGATCGCCGCCGCAGGCCGCCACCACCTGATCATGATCGGCACACCCGGATCGGGAAAATCCATGCTGGCTGCGCGCCTGCCCGGTATTCTGCCGCCTCTGACCCCAACCGAGGCGTTGGAAACTTCGATGATCCAATCCCTGTGCGGGTTGCTGGACGAAGGCGGCATCAGCCGCAGCCGTCCCTTTCGCGAACCCCACCATACCGCTTCGATGGCGGCTATCGTTGGGGGTGGCAAGGGCGCCAAGCCGGGCGAGATTTCTTTGGCTCATAATGGCGTACTGTTCATGGACGAATTTCCCGAATTCCCGCGCACCGTGCTGGAAACCTTGCGCCAACCTATCGAGACTGGCGAGGTTATGGTCGCGCGCGCAAATGCCCATGTGAAATACCCCTGCCGGTTCATGTTGGTGGCTGCGGCCAACCCCTGCAAATGTGGATATCTGACCGATCCCGCCCGCGCCTGTTCTCGCGCGCCTGTCTGCGGAGAGGACTATCTGGGCCGCATATCAGGCCCGCTGATGGATCGGTTTGATCTGCGGATCGAGGTGCCCCCAGTCGGGTTCACCGATCTGGACCTGCCACCTTCCGGCGACAGTTCGGCGACAGTTGCAGCGCGCGTCGACCAGGCCCGCGCCATTCAGGCCGAACGGTTCCAGGACACGCCCGCTACGCGGCAGAATGCCGATGTTGAAGGTTCGATACTGGAAGAGATTGCCGCGCCGGATGCCGAGGGCAAAGAGTTGCTGTTGAAGGCCGCTGAACGGTTCGGCCTGTCGGCGCGCGCCTTTCACCGTATTTTAAGGGTCGCGCGCACGATTGCCGATCTCGATGGCGCACCAGATGTCCGGCGCCCGCACGTGGCCGAGGCGCTGAGCTTTCGCATCAGCGCCAAGGTTGCCTCTTAAAGCTTGGCTTCAATGGCCTGCCAGATCTTTTCGGCGATGTTCACACCGTCGAACCGCTCAAGCTCCTGAATGCCGGTGGGCGAGGTCACGTTGATCTCGGTCAGATAGTCTCCGATCACGTCGATCCCGACGAAAATCTGGCCTTTTTCTTTCAGCAACGGGCCGATCGCCGCGCAAATCTCCTGATCACGCTCGGACAGGCCGATCTTTTCGGGCCGCCCCCCAACATGCATGTTTGACCGTGTCTCACCCTTCGCCGGAACACGATTGATCGCGCCCACGGCCTCGCCATCCACAAGGATCACGCGCTTGTCGCCGTTGCTGACATCGGGCAGGAATTTCTGCACGATCAACGGCTCGCGCGAGAAGCCTGTAAACAGCTCGTGCAGAGAGGTCAGGTTGCGGTCATTCGCATCCAGCCGGAACACGCCCGCGCCACCGTTGCCATAGAGCGGCTTCAGAATGACATCGCCGTGCTTTTCCTTAAACGCTTTGATGGTTTGCAGATCACGCGCGATCGTGGTTGGCGGGGTCAGGTCAGGGAAATCCAGAACCAGCAGCTTTTCGGGGTAATTCCGCACCCAAAACGGATCATTGACCACCAACACCTGCCCTTTGAGACGATCCAGCAGATGAGTCGAGGTGATATAATGCATATCGAACGGAGGGTCCTGACGCAGCCAGATCACGTCGAACTCGGCCAAGTCCACCTCGCGTTCCGGGCCCAGCTCAGCCGGGTTGCCTGCCACACGCTGCACTTTCATGTCCTGACCGCGCGCGGTGATCCGCCCCTCTTGATAGGCCAACTGGTCCGGGCTGTAGAAAAACAGCATATGCCCGCGCGCCTGTGCTTCTTCGGCAAGACGGAATGAGCTGTCTGCGTTGATATCCACGGCCCCGATCGGGTCCATCTGAAAGGCGATTTTCATGGCGTGTCCCTCAGTTTCACGCCAGATACATGGCCCAGAGGGGCCGAGGGTTCAATGGGTGTCAGGCCTGACCAAACGCGTTTTCGATGATTTGAACAGCCCCCGTGGCATCCACCAACGCCGCGTCAAACCGAACATTTGTCAGCTGCCCGCCCGGTTCCGTTTCCAGAAATTGCGCTGCCGAGGTGAAAATCCGGTCAATCTGCCGCTGGCTAATCCGCGCTGCGGCCATGTCGAAACTGGTGCTTTTCTTGACTTCGATGAACACAAGCCCGTCACTGCCCCGGGCTATCAGATCGATCTCACCGCCTGCGCCGCGCCAGCGATGATGCGCGATTTTGAAACCCCTACGTTCATAGTCGGCTGCGACCTGCAACTCTGCCGCCTGTCCGGCATGGTAGGAAACCGAACTTCGGACAGATCGCGAGGTCATGTCATCCCTTTCCCAATTTCAACGCCTTTTGATAAATCGGACGGCGCGGTAGTTTGTACATCTGCGACACCAGATCCGCCGCATCACGCACCGAATGGGTTTCCAAGGCGCGCGTCAAAGCCTCTTCTATGTCGGATTCGTTAACAGATTCCGAATGACCCCGGTCAACCAGAAGAACAATTTCACCTTTGACCGTCTGTCCTTGCAGGGCAGTGGCCAGTTCACCCAACGAGCCGCGCCGGATTTCTTCGAACTTTTTCGTCAACTCACGGCACATCGCGGCCTGGCGGTCTTCACCCAACACCTCGGCCAAATCCGACAAGCATGCCGCCACGCGCTTGGGCGATTCGTAAAACACCAGCGTGCCGGGAATGTCGCGCAACCCCTCGATCCGCGTCCGGCGCGCGCCGGTTGCGTTGGGCAAGAAACCCGCGAAAAAGAACGCGTCCGTCGGCAACCCCGCCAGCGTCAGGGCCATCAATGCCGCCGACGGCCCCGGCGCACAGGTCACCATATGCCCGGCCTCGGCCGCCTGCCGCCCCAGATCATAACCCGGATCGGCAATCAGCGGCATTCCGGCCTCGGACGCATAAGCAACCGATTTCCCTTCGGCCAGAGCATCCAGAATTCTGCCGCGTGCCCCCGCGCCGCTGTGGTCGTGATAAGCCAGAATGCGCCGCCCTTCGAGCGGGACGCCATGAATCTCCATCAACCGCCGCAGGCTGCGAGTGTCTTCGGCGGCAATCACATCGGCCGAGGCCAGCACGTCCAGCGCCCTGAGCGTGATATCGCGCGCTGTTCCAATCGGAGTGGCAACAAAATACAGGCCGGTGCCCAATCTGACTTTTTGGAAATTCAAAGCTGGACCCTCACAGCGTGACGTTTATTATCGCGACCCAATAGATTGGCGGCATCTCAAGCCGCCGGGACAGGGAGTTTTCATTCAGATGTTTACCGTTTGCAAGCCCGTTCGCAAACTGGCGCGCACCGCCGCCGTACTGGCAACCGCCGCATTTCTGGCCGCCTGTGACGTCAGCACCATCGGCGGAGGTCCGTCGATCGACACGTCAGACCCCGTGCCTGTTGCCCTGCTGGTTCCCGCGGGATCGGGGCAGGCCGGTGATGCGGCGCTGGCACGTAGCCTGGAAAACGCCGCCCGACTGGCCATGTCAGATCTGCAGAATGTTCAGATTGATCTGCGCGTTTATGACACGCGGGGCAGTTCAAATACGGCCGCTGCGGTTGCGCAGCAGGCGGTGGCGGACGGGGCGAAAATCATACTCGGTCCGGTCTATGCGCAGGCTGCAAACTCTGCAGGCATTGCGGCGCTGAGCAGCAACGTCAACGTGTTGTCCTTCTCGAACAACACCAGCATTGCAGGCGGCAATGTGTTCGTGCTTGGACCAACTTTCGACAATACAGCCAACCGCCTTGTCAGTTTTGCTGGGTCGCAAGGCAAATCAAACATGGTCATCGTTCACAGCAACGATGCTGCGGGCCAGTTGGGTCAAACCGCCATTGCCAACGCGCTTGCCGGCAGCCGCGTGAACAATGCAGGATCGGTGGGGTATGACCGTTCGCAGCAGGGCGTCATCAACTCGGTTCCCTCGGTCAAAGCAACCGTAGATGCATCTGGCGCGGATTCGCTGTTCTTGACGGCAACCACAGCCGGCGCGCTGCCGCTTTTCACTCAGCTACTGCCTGAGGCGGGCGTTTCCACAACAAGCACGCAGTTTATCGGACTGACGCGCTGGGACATCCCGCCGCAAACACTGGACCTGCCAGGCGTACAAGGTGGCTGGTTTGCGCTGCCGGACCCATCGAAGGCGCAGGCATACCGACAACGGTATAACAATACCTATGGCGAGGCCCCGCACCCGATCAGTGGATTGGCCTATGACGGCATCGCCGCAATCGCCGCACTTGTCAGCCAGGGTAAATCCAACGCTCTGACCGCTTCGGCGCTGACGCAAAACGCCGGTTTCCAGGGCGTTGGCGGTATCTTCCGCCTGCGGCCGAACGGTACGAATGAACGCGGTCTGGCTGTCGCCACGATCCAAAATAAACAGGTAGTAGTGATTGACCCTGCCCCACAAAGCTTCACAGGCGCCGGTTTCTGAGCAAACGGGTTTGAAGCTCACCCCCAGGGGTGAGCTGATCTGCCCGGCAGATGAAATTTTCGACAGCGCTGCCGTCATGGCACAGCTGTCAGAGGCCTTTGACAAGACCTCGGACAACGCAGCGCGGCGCAGTGAGACCGTTCGCATCTTGCGTGATGCCCAGAAAGGCGGGCGTCAGGCCATTGCCGATGCCTTTGCCGAACGCCCGTTTGATGCACGGCCGCTGACCCATTCCTACACCTATCTGACCGATGGGCTGGTCTGTACCGCCATGAAGGTATCCAGCGAGGATCTGCACCCTCTGGCCACCCCGACACAGGGGGAAAGGATCGCAGTGCTGGCGGTGGGCGGCTATGGGCGCGGGGAAATGGCACCGTCCTCTGATGTCGACCTGCTGTTCCTGACGCCCTACAAAATCACCGCCTGGGCCGAGAGCGTGATTGAATCCATGCTGTATATCCTGTGGGATTTGCGGCTGAAGGTTGGCCATTCGTCCCGCACGATCAAGGATTGCCTGCGGCTTGGGGCCGAGGATTTCACCATCCGAACCTCGATGCTGGAACAGCGCTATCTGGCGGGGGACAGCAAACTGGCCGCCGAGCTGGACAACCGCCTGAAGGCTGACCTATTCAAAGGCAGCGAGCGAGAGTTCATCGAAGCCAAATTGCAGGAACGCGATGAGCGTCACCAAAAACAGGGTGAGCGCTATATGGTCGAGCCCAATGTCAAAGAAGGCAAAGGCGGGCTGCGCGATCTGCAATCGCTCTACTGGATCGCGAAATACATCTATGGCGTTCAGGATGTGGCTGAACTGGTGCCTCTGGGCCTGTTTACGCCCGAAGAGTTTAAAACATTCGTAAAGGCCGAGGATTTCCTGTGGGCCGTCCGTTCGCATCTGCATCTGATCACCAGACGCCCGACCGAACAACTGACCTTTGACCTGCAAGTCGAGGTGGCCGACCGGATGGGTTATGAAGATCGGGCCGGGCGCCGCGCGGTCGAAGTGTTCATGCAGCGCTATTTCCGCGAGGCCACTTATGTCGGGGAATTGACGCGTATTTTCCTGACCAAGCTGGAAGCCTCGCATATGAAAGGTGAGGCCCTGCTTGAACGCATCTTCCGTCGCCGACCGCGGGTCAAGGCGGGCTATAGGGTGGTGCATGGTCGTCTGGACGTGGCCGATCCCGAGAAATTCCTTGCCGACAAAGTGAACCTGCTGCGTCTGTTCGAAGAAGGTTTGCGCACCGGCATGCTGATCCACCCAGACGCGATGCGGTTGGTGACCGCGAACCTGGACCTGATCGACGAAGATATGCGCGAAAACCGCGAGGCGCGGCGCATCTTCCTTGATTTGATGCTGAAACACGGCAACCCCGAACGTGCCCTGCGGCGGATGAACGAACTGGGGGTGCTGTCCGCATTTCTGCCCGAGTTCGAGCCCATCGTGGCGATGATGCAATTCAACATGTATCACAGCTATACGGTGGACGAGCACACCATCCAATGTATCGTCAACCTCGCCCAGATCGAACGCGGAGAACTGATTGAACCGCTGCCGCTGGTGTCGTCCATTCTGAAAGGCGGTGTGAACCGCAAGGTGCTGTATGTTGCGTTGTTGTTGCATGACATCGCCAAGGGACGACCCGAAGATCACTCGATCCTCGGCGCGCAAATCGCCCGTAAGGTTGCGCCCCGGCTTGGGCTGAACAAGGCGGACTCGGAAACCGTGGAATGGCTGGTGCGGTATCACTTGTTGATGTCGGACATGGCGCAAAAGCGCGACATCTCAGACCCGCGCACTGTGCGCGATTTTGCCAAAGCCGTGAAAACGGTTAAACGGCTGGACCTGCTGACGGTTCTGACAGTCTGCGATATTCGCGGGGTCGGGCCGAACACGTGGAACAACTGGAAAGCCACACTTTTGCGCGCCCTGCACGCCGAAACCAAGCGTGCGCTTGAAACCGGGATGGAGGACCTCAACCGCGCCAATCGCGGGACCGAGGCCAAAAAAGCCCTGCGCAACGCGTTGTCGGATTGGTCCAAGGCGGACCTCAAGACCGAAACTGGTCGGCATTACCCGCCTTATTGGCAGGGCCTGAACCTGCACACCCAAGTCGAGTTTGCCGAGATGCTGCGGGCGCTGGAACACAGCGGTGATCCGGGTGAGGTAGAAATCCGCATGCAACCGGACGAAGACCGGGACGCCACACGGGCCTGTTTCGCAATGGGCGATCACCCCGGTATCTTTGCGCGAATTGCGGGTGCTCTGGCGCTGGTCGGGGCCAACGTGGTGGATGCGCGCAGCTACACCACCAAAGACGGTTATGTAACCGATGCCTTCTGGATTCAGGACACCGAAGGCCACCCGTTCGAGGCCAGCCGCCTGCCACGCCTGGCCCAGATGATCCGAAAGACGCTCAAGGGTGAGGTTGTTGCCCGCGATGCGCTGAAATCGCGCGACAAGATCAAGAAACGCGAACGCGCCTTCAACGTGCCGACCCACATCACCTTTGATAATGATGGGTCCGAGATTTACACTATCATCGAGGTCGATACCCGCGACCGTCCGGGTCTGCTCTATGACCTGACCCGAACGTTGGCCGCGGCCAATGTCTATATCGCCAACGCAGTGATCGCGACCTATGGCGAACAGGTGGTCGACACCTTTTACGTCAAGGATATGTTTGGTCTAAAATACCATGCGGAAGGCAAACAGCGCACGCTTGAAACCAAACTGCGCAAAGCCATCACCGAAGGCGCCGAGCGCGCGGCCTCATGAAGCAGATCCGGTTGTTTTCAGGCCTGTTCACGGTCGGGTTCTGGACGCTGGCCAGCCGGATTCTGGGCTTTTTGCGGGAAATCCTGCTGACGGCTTATATCGGTCCGGGTCCAGTGATGGATGCTTTTGTAGCAGCCTTCCGTCTGCCAAACATGTTCCGCCGTTTCTTTGCCGAAGGCGCGTTCAACGCGGCCTTTGTGCCGATGTTTTCCAAGCGGCTGGAAGGCGAGGAAAACGCCCAAGGCTTTGCGCAGGACGCCTTCAATCTGTTGGCCGTGGCGGTGCTGGCGCTGGTCGGGCTGGCAATGGTGTTCATGCCCGCGCTGGTCTGGATCACGGCCGAAGGGTTTCACGGTGATGAACGGTTCGATCTGGCCGTGGACTATGGATATGTGGTGTTCCCTTACATCCTGTTCATGTCGCTGGCAGCGCTGTTCTCGGGTGTTTTGAACGCCACGGGTCGCTTTGCCGCCGCCGCCGCCGCACCCGTATTGCTGAACATCTTTGCCTGCACGGCCCTGATCGCCGGGGCAGCCGCTGGAGGCGAGGTGATCCGTTGGCTGATCGCCGTCATTCCCGTGGCCGGGGTCGCACAGCTGGCGCTGGTCTGGGTGGCGACCGAGCGTGCAGGCATTCGCATCCGGCCCGGCCTGCCGAAACTCAGCCCCGAGATGCGCCGCATGGTGCGCATCGCCGTTCCGGCGGCACTGGCAATGGGCGTCACTCAGATCAATCTGGTGGTGGGGCAATTGGTAGCCTCGAAAACCGAAAAGGCGATCAGTTGGCTGTTCGCGGCTGACCGGTTGTATCAACTGCCGCTGGGCGTGGTGGGCATTGCCGTCGGCATCGTGCTACTGCCCGATCTGTCCCGCCGCTTGCGCGCCGGGGACGGGGACGGCGCCCGCAACGCGTTTTCCCGCGCAGGTGAGTTCACGCTGTTGCTGACCATACCGTCGACCGTGGCGTTTGTGATCCTGCCAAACCCGATGGTCTCGGTCCTGTTCGAACGTGGCCAATTCAGCGCCGAGGACACCGCGGCCACAGCGCTGGCAGTGGCAATTTACGGAATCGGCCTTCCTGCCTTTATGCTGCAAAAGCTGCTGCAACCGCTGTATTTCGCACGTGAGGATACGCGGTCCCCGTTCCGCTATGCCGTGGTTGCAATGGTCGTGAATGCCGGGCTGGCCTTTGGTCTCTATCCGCTGGTGGGTTGGATCGCACCGGCCATTGCGGCGTCGGCTGCCGGGTGGGCTATGGTCGGTCTGCTGATCCTCGGCGCGCGACGCATGGGTGAAGAGGCGCGGTTCGACGACCGCTTCAAACACCGGGCATGGCGCATCGTGGCCGCGTCGCTGGGGATGGGTGTCGTTCTATACGCCGCCATTCATCTATTCGGCTGGGCATTCGAACTGTCCGGCTGGCGTTATCTGGCGCTGATCATCCTGATCAAGATTGCCGCGGCCACCTATTTCTTTCTGGGCCACCTGTTTGGCGCTTTCGAGGTGTCAGAGTTCCGCAAAGCCTTGCGTCGGTCGTGATCAGTCGCGGCGAATGCGCCGCACGATCCGCGCCCAGCCACCCGGGGCAAGCAGGAACGAAAGGCCAAAGCCTGTGGCAAACCCGCCCAGATCGGCCACCCAGTCGGACGTACCGCCGAACAGCAGGCCGAACACCAGTTGAATCCCCATCAGGGCCGCGATCAAACCAAAGGCGCGGTGCTGGTTTTCGCCAACCAATGACAGTTTGCGCCACAGCAACCACGTGAATGCGCCGATCAGGCCATAGACAGGCGGGAACCCTCCGACCAGCGGGTATTGGGGGTCCAGCAACAGTGCATAGGCCAGTGCCCCGCCCACGCCAGACAGCACGAAGATCACCAACATCTGAAACCCGCCAAAGACCTCGGCCACCATCTTGCCCATGGCCAGCAGGAAGACGCAGACAAAAACGGCCTGCGTGAAAGAGCCCGACACGAAGGGGTAGGTCACGAAACGCATGACATGTTCGAACGGCCAGCGCCCGTTCTCGACCATCCAATCAAAGATATCAGGCGAAAACGAATAGCTCTGCAGCGCATCCAGCCGCCATCCCACCGCCGACGGGCCGCCGATCAGCCCGCGTGTTCCCAGGGTAAAGGCCAGTTCCACCCCCATAATGAACAGCACCAAGGCCACCACAACGGGCGGCAAAGGGTTCACGGCGGGTGTATAATTCTCACTGCTCATTGGGCTGGCCTTTCGCGGCGGTTGACGTCCCTTAGCCTCATGGGTAAGCGACGGGGGCTGATTTTTCCAGACGGGAGTTCCCTTCGATGACCGAGACCCAGTTCACACCGCGCGTGTTTTCCGGCATCCAGCCGTCGGGAAACCTGCATCTTGGCAACTATCTGGGTGCGCTCAAGCGGTTTGTGGATATGCAGCAGCCGGACATGGAGACCATCTATTGCATGGTCGATCTGCACGCGATCACCGTCTGGCAGGACCCCAAGGAACTGGCCCATTCGACGCGCGAACTGTGCGCTGGTTTCATCGCTGCCGGTCTCGACCCGGATAAGTCGATCCTGTTCAACCAAAGCCAGGTGCCTGAGCATGCGCAATTGGCATGGATCTTCAACTGCGTCGCCCGCATGGGCTGGATGCAACGGATGACCCAGTGGAAGGACAAGGCCGGAAAGAACCAGCAAAACGCTTCGTTGGGTCTGTTCGCTTATCCGTCGCTGATGGCCGCCGACATCCTGACCTATCACGCAACGCATGTGCCGGTTGGCGACGACCAGAAACAGCATCTTGAGCTGACGCGCGATATCGCGATCAAGTTCAACCATGATTACGGCGTCGATTTCTTTCCGATCACCGAACCTGTGATCGAAGGGGCCGCGACCCGTGTCATGAGCCTGCGCGACGGGTCCAAAAAGATGTCCAAGTCCGACCCCTCGGACATGAGCCGCATCAACATGACGGACGACGCCGACACGATCGCCAAGAAGATTCGCAAAGCCAAGACCGACCCGGATGCGCTGCCATCCGAGATCGATGGTCTGGAAGACCGCCCCGAGGCGCGCAATCTGGTGAACATCTATGCCGCGCTCAGCGATCAGACGGTCGATCAGGTGCTGGCCGATGTTGGCGGTAAACAGTTCGGTGAATTCAAACCGATGCTTGCAGAACTGGCGGTGGAAAAACTGGCACCGATTTCGTCCGAAATGGCCCGCCTGATGGGCGAAGAAGCCGAGATTGACCGGATTCTGGGCAAAGGTGCGGAAAAGGCCCGCGCGATTGCCGCGCCGATCCTGCAGCAGACTTACGAAATTGTGGGCATGGTCAGCTCAAAACAAGGCTGATTGCGCTGGACGTTACCGCAGCGCCTTCCTAGGTTTGCGCAAAGCATGGGAGGGCTTCATGGCAGTCGGCAAGAACATCCGCACCTATTTCGAAAGTCAATGGCATGACGGGGATGCCCCGATCATGCGCGCGGCCGATCACGGTGCTTGGCTTGGATCGTCAGTCTTCGACGGTGCGCGCTATTTCGACGGCATGGCCCCGGATCTTGAGGCACATTGTGCCCGCGTGAATCGCTCAGCCGAGGCACTGATGCTGACCCCGTTCGTCTCAACCCAGCAGATGGTCGAGATCATCCGCGAAGGGTTGGCTTCTTACGGACCGGACTCAGCCGTCTATATCCGCCCGATGTATTGGGGCATCGACGGCGACGCGACCGCGATTGTCCCACAGGAAAACAGCACTGGTTTTGCCATCTGCCTAGAAGAGATCCCGATGGCGCCCGAGACCGCCTCGGTCACGCTGGGTACCACAAAATTCCGCCGTCCGGTTCTGGAATCGTCGGTGGTGAATGCCAAGGCCGGGTGCCTGTACCCCAACAATGCCCGCATGCTGCAAGAGGTTCGTGCCAAGGGGTTCTCGAATGCGCTGGTCGCAGACGCTCTGGGCCACGTGGCCGAAACTGCAACCGCCAACATCTTCATGGTCCGCGACGGAGAGGTGTTTACCCCAACCCCCAACGGCACCTTTCTGGCTGGCATCACCCGCGCGCGTCACATTGAAAACCTGCGCGCCGACGGGACGGTCGTTCACGAAGCCATCCTTGGCTTTGACGATTTCCACAAGGCGGATGAGGTCTTTATGACCGGCAACATGAACAAGATCACCCCGGTCACCGCGCTGGAGGATACGCAATATCAAATCGGCCCCATAGCCCGCCGTGCGCGCGAGCTGTATTGGGACTGGGCACTAAGCACCCGCTAACCAGCCGCTTATTGCCAGCACGCAAATGGTCGGGCATGATCGCCTGAAATATACGAGGACACTTCATGCGCAAATTCTTGGTCGTTCTGGATGACAGTCGCGAATGCCTGAACGCGATGCGTTTTGCCGCTATGCGCGCAGCCCACACCGGCGGTGGCGTTACAATCCTATCGGTCATTCCGCCGGATGAGTTCAACCATTGGATCGGCGTGGCCGAGGTTATGCGCGAGGAAGCACGCGAGCGTATTCACGCCCATTACGAGGTGTTCGCCAAGTGGATGCGCGACAAGCAAAACATCGACCCCGAACTGGCCATCCGCGAAGGTGAGCCGGTCGCCGAGATCATCGAACATGTGCAATCAGACCCCGAGATCGGGGTGCTGGTGCTAGGCGCAGGCGTTGAAAAGAAAGGCCCCGGGCCGCTGGTGACGCAACTGACCAAGAATTCGGGCAACCTGCCAATTCCGATCACCATCGTTCCTGGTGATCTGAGCAAGGAAAAGCTGGAAGAAATCACCTAAAAGGGCACCCATGCAGCGCAGCATCCAGTTCTGGTTCGAATTCGCATCCACATACTCTTACCTAAGTGCGATGCGAATCGAGGATCTGGCTGCGCAGAACGGGGTGTCAGTTGAATGGCATCCCTTTTTGCTTGGTCCGATTTTCGCCGCGCAGGGCTGGGACAATTCCCCGTTCAATATCTATCCCGCCAAAGGGCGCTATATGTGGCGCGATATGGAGAGGTTGTCGGCCCGTCGGGGGTTGCGATTTGTCCGACCTGACCCCTTTCCCCAAAATGGTCTGAAGGCTGCGCGGCTAGTGATGACGATTGAAACCCACCCTCAAAGGGCTGCCTTTGTTCGGGCCGTCTATGCCGCCGAATTCGTTGATGGCCTCAATATCTCGGACGACAAGGTGCTGATCGACTGCCTGTCCCAAGCCAGCCTGCCCCCAGAAACGCTGGCCGGCTGTCAAGACCCGGATATCAAAGCGGCTTTGATCCAACAGACTCAGACCGCGCAGGCAAAGGGGATTTTCGGGGCGCCAAGCTTTCTAGTGGGGGATGAACTGTTCTGGGGCGATGACCGGCTGGATGCGGCGATGCAATTGGCGGCAGAAATTTAGAATGGTTCCAAATCTTGACTTCCCCGGCCCGGACCCGCATATCAGGTACAACTGAAACGGAGCCGTGACATGTTCATCCAGACCGAATCCACGCCGAACCCTGCAACGCTGAAATTCCTGCCCGGTCAGCCGGTGCTGGAAGCGGGCACTGCAGACTTTCCTTCGGCGGAAGCCGGGGAAAAATCGCCCTTGGCGAAACGGATTTTTGCAGTGCCTGGTGTCACCGGCGTGTTCTTTGGCAATGATTTCGTCACCGTGACCAAATCGGATGACGTTCAGTGGGATCACATCAAACCGGCCATTCTGGGCGCTGTGATGGAGCATTTTCAGTCCGGTCAGCCGGTATTGGGTGAAGATGCTGTTGATGGGTCAGGTCACGCAGAACATTTCGGCGAGAATGCCGAAGTGGTCAATCAGATCAAGGACCTGCTGGATACGCGCGTGCGCCCGGCGGTGGCGCAGGATGGGGGTGACATCACGTTCCACGGGTTTGACCGGGGCGTTGTTTACCTGCACATGCAAGGCGCTTGCGCGGGCTGCCCGTCCTCGACCCTGACGCTGAAAATGGGAATTGAGAACCTGCTGCGCCACTACATCCCGGAAGTGACCGAGGTTCGCCCCGTTGCCGTCTGACCCGATCATTTTGGCATTTGACACATCGGCCGCGCATTGCGCGGCCGCTTTGCTACATGGCGACACGATTGTCGCTTCGCGCGTTGAGCCCATGTCACGCGGACAGGCAGAACGGTTGATGCCGCTGTTAGAAGAGATTCTGGCCGAGGCGGATTGCACGTGGCGCGATCTGACTGCCATTGGAGTCGGGATCGGGCCGGGGAATTTTACCGGCATCCGTATCTCGGTTTCGGCGGCGCGGGGATTGGCGTTGGGACTTGGTATCCCGGCTGTTGGAGTGACCGGTTTTGATGCCTTGGCCGAAATCGGGGATGGGATTCCCGCGATCCGCGCACCCCGCGAGCAAGTCTATGTCGCGCTGCCCGGTCAGGACCCCGCACTGATGGCGCAGGAATACGCAGAATCACTTGGAAATCTGATTCTGAATGATGACGCCGATTTGCTGGTCAACGCCCTTGCCCGGCTGACAGCGCAAAGATGGTCCACCACGACCCAGCCCCCTGCCCCGTTCTATGTGCGCCCGGCTGATGCGGCCCCGTCAAAGGACTCACCACCGGTTCTGCTGGACGGATGACCCCGCAAGAATTGGCTCATACCCATACGGCAGCCTTCACGCAGTCGCGCCCTTGGACGGAATCAGAATTTTCTGATCTTCTGACCAATCGGTTCACGCATGTCATTGGTAACGCTGACTGTTTTGCCCTGTTTCAAGTCACTGCAGGTGAAGCTGAACTGCTGACAATCGCCACCCACCCCAATCGTCAGCGCCAAGGTCTTGCCCTGCGCCTCATGCAGGACTGGCACGCAAAAGCCAAAGCTTTGGGCGCAACCCGCGCCTTTCTGGACGTTGCGGCAGACAATCACCCGGCTATCGCGTTGTACCAGCGTTGTGGATACACAACCTGCGGCCTGCGCAAGGGTTACTATCTGCGCGAAAAAGCTGAGAAAATCGACGCCGTTGTCATGGTCTGCGCCCTGACCTGACCGACGCCTCCTAATTTTTTCGACCATTTGGTCAAGAATCAGTTGACCGCACCGGTTGCAAACGCCCTTAATTCCCGCCATCACAACAGTTATGCTCGCTCACAGTGGGTAATCGGGGCTATCTTGGCTCTGATCAACAATAACAAACGGGAGTATGAAATGACCCTGATGAAATCCTTGATGGGCGCTGCTGCCGCCGTCGCGTTGACCGCCGGTGCGGCCCTGGCTGAACCAGCCCTGATCTTCGACCTGGGTGGCAAGTTTGACAAATCGTTCAACGAAGCAGCCCATAATGGGGCATCACGTTGGGCGGAACAGACCGGTAAGACTTATCGCGAAATCGAACTGCAGTCTGAAGCCCAGCGTGAACAAGCCCTGCGTCGTTTTGCCGAAGCTGGCCTGAACCCAATCATCACCATGGGTTTCGCAATGGCTGATCCGCTGGCGGCTGTCGCGGGCGACTATCCCGACACCAAATTCGTTGCAGTTGATGTGAATTGGCTAGATGCTCCGAACGTGCGTCAGATCGGCTTTGCCGAGCATGAGGGTTCCTATCTGGTTGGAATGATGGCTGCGATGGCATCTAAGACCGGAACGGTTGGCTTCATCGGTGGCATGGATATTCCGCTGATCCGTCACTTTGGCTGCGGTTACGCGCAAGGCGCCAAAGCCGTGAACCCCGACATCAATATCGTTGCCAACATGACTGGTACCACCCCATCGGCATGGAACGACCCGGTCAAGGGCTCCGAACTGACCAAGGCACAGATCAGCCAGGGTGCTGACGTCATCTATGCTGCTGCGGGCGGCACCGGTGTGGGCGTTCTGCAGACCGCCGCCGATGAAGGCATCCTTTCGATCGGTGTGGACAGCAACCAGAACCACCTGCATCCGGGCAAGGTTCTGACCTCGATGCTGAAGCGCGTGGACGTGGCCGTTTATGACGCCATGAAGGCTGGCGAGGATTTGCAAACCGGCGTTTTCGCCATGGGTCTGGCCGAAGAGGGTGTGGGCGTCGCCATGGATGAATACAACGCTGAACTAGTTACGGAAGAGATGAGCTCGGCCGTTGCAGACGCACGCAGTGACATCATCAACGGAAACGTCACCGTCGTCAGCTATTACGAGAACGACAGCTGCCCGGCACTGCAGTTCTGATACCACGCGGGGCGGGGGTTTGACCTCCGCCTCGTCTCCACTTGGCCGCGCCCTGTGCGGCCCCTTCGGCAATTGAGGACACGACATGACAGTCCCCGCCATTGAGCTCAAAGGGATTTCCAAAGCCTTTGGGCCGGTTCAGGCCAACAAAGACATTTCCATCAGCGTCGCCCCCGGCACGATCCACGGGATCATCGGTGAAAACGGTGCGGGCAAATCCACGCTGATGAGTATTCTCTACGGTTTCTACAAAGCCGACAAAGGAGAGATTTGGATCAACGGGACCAAGACCGTCATCCCCGACAGTCAGGCGGCGATTGCGGCGGGCATCGGGATGGTGTTCCAGCATTTCAAGCTGGTTGAGAATTTCACGGTTCTGGAAAACATCGTTCTGGGCGCTGAAGATGGCGGGCTGCTGGCTCCGTCATTGTCCAAGGCCCGCAAGGAACTGAAAGAGCTGGAAGAAGAATACGAGCTGTTCGTTGACCCCGACAAACGCATTGACGAAATCGGCGTGGGGATGCAGCAACGGGTCGAAATCCTCAAAGCCTTGTATCGCAAGGCCGAGATTTTGATTTTGGACGAACCGACAGGCGTTCTGACCCCGGCCGAGGCCGACCAGCTGTTCCGCATTCTCGACCGTCTGCGGGCCGAAGGGAAGACGATCATCGTGATCACCCACAAGCTGCGCGAGATCATGGAAAACACCGATACAGTCTCGGTGATGCGGCGCGGGCAGATGACGGCGACAGTAAAAACCGCCGAAACCAGCCCCGAGGAGCTGGCCGAGCTGATGGTAGGCCGCAAGGTTCTGCTGCAAGTCGACAAGGTTCCTGCAAAACCCGGCAAACCCATTCTTGAGGTCGAAAACCTGCGCGTCTTCGATTCAGCGGGCGTTGAGCGGGTCAAGGGTATCGACTTGACGGTCCGCGCGGGTGAGATCGTCGGCATCGCCGGTGTTGCGGGTAATGGCCAGTCGGAACTGCTTGAGGTTTTGGGCGGGATGCGGCCTGGAAAAGGGTCGATCAAGCTGAATGGTGAACCGCTGGCGCTTATTGGGCATGGGTCTGACGGTCAGGCGCGGCGTGCGCAGCACATCGCTCACGTCCCCGAGGATCGTCAGCGCGAGGGCCTGATCATGGATTTCCACGCGTGGGAAAACGTGGCGTTCGGCTATCACCGCGACCCTGCCTATAAACGCGGTCTGTTCATGGACAATGCCGCCCTGCGCGCGGATACCGAGCGCAAGATTGAAAAGTTCGATGTGCGCCCGCCCAATGGCTGGCTGACCGCCAAAAGCTTTTCAGGCGGCAACCAGCAGAAAATCGTCGTCGCGCGCGAGATCGAGCGGAACCCCGACCTGTTGCTGGTCGGCCAGCCGACACGCGGTGTGGATATCGGCGCGATCGAATTCATTCACAAGCAAATCGTCGCCCTGCGCGATCAGGGGAAGGCAATCCTGCTGGTCTCGGTCGAGTTGGAGGAGATCTTCTCGCTGTCCGATCGGATCGCGGTGATGTTCGACGGACATATTATGGGCGAACGCCTGCCCCATGAGACAGATGAAAAAGAACTGGGCCTGCTGATGGCCGGTGTTGCGGAAGAGGCCGCGTGAAGCATGGATAAAATGCCCAAATGGGCCGATGTCGTTCTGATCCCGCTGATCAGTCTGATACTGGCCGCTATCCTTTCGGCGCTGGTTATTCTGGCCATTGGTGAGAACCCGGTTGAAGCGGTGAATCTGATGGTTACCGGCGCGCTGGGGTCGACTTATGGCTGGGGCTATACGCTCTATTACGCGACCAATTTCATGTTCACCGGGCTGGCGGTGGCTGTGGCGTTCCACGCCCGGCTGTTCAACATCGGCGGCGAAGGCCAGGCCATGCTGGGCGGGCTTGGCGTTGCCATAGTGTGTCTGTACATCGACTGGCCGCATTGGAGCATTGCCCTGCTGGCCGCCTGTGCGGCGTCGATGCTGTTTGGGGCGGCATGGGCCGCAATCCCGGCCTATCTGCAAGCCAAACGTGGCAGTCATATCGTCATCACCACGATCATGTTCAATTTTATCGCGGCGGCCTTCCTGAACTATATGCTGGTCAATGTGATGCGCCCGCAGGGCTCGCAAGATCCTGCAACTGCACGCTTCCCCGAGGCCGTGCATCTGCCGACCTTCCAGTCGATGTTCTCGACCGCTGAAAACGCGGTGTTCAAGGGTGCGCCGGCCAATATCTCGTTCTTTGTCGCGATCCTGGCCTGTTTCGTGGTCTGGGCGCTGATCTGGCGGACGCGGCTGGGGTATGAGATTCGCGCCTATGGTCATTCCGAAACCGGCGCTGTTTATGCCGGTATCTCGCCCGTACGCATTACTATCGTCGCCATGCTGATCTCGGGTGCGTTGGCCGGGTTGATGGCGACCAACAACGTGATGGGAGAGGCTGAACGGCTGGTACTCAACTCGACCGAAGGTGCGGGTTTCATCGGGATTGCCGTGGCGCTGATGGGCCGGTCGCACCCGTTCGGCGTGTTTGTGGCGGCCCTTTTATTCGGGTTCCTGTACCAGGGCGGTGCCGAATTGGCGCTGTGGACCTCGATCCCGCGTGAGCTGATCGTGGTTATTCAAGCGCTGGTGATCCTGTTTACCGGGGCACTGGACAACATGGTGCGCATGCCGCTTGAGAAACTGTTCCTCGGTCTGCGGAAGGGGGCCGAGTGATGGAGATTTTCGTAACACTCATTCAGGTTTTTGATTCAACGATCCGCCTGGCAACACCGCTATTACTGGCGTGTCTGGCCGGGTTGTATTCGGAACGCGCGGGTATTTTCGACATCGGGCTGGAAGGCAAGATGTTGATGGCGGCGTTTTTCTCGGCGGCGATTGCGGCAGTGACCGGGTCTGTCTGGTTGGGCCTGCTGGCGGGAATCGGATCCTCGCTGATTTTGTCCGGCTTGCACGGGCTCGCTTCGATAACCTTCAGAGGCAATCAGCTGATCTCGGGCGTTGCCATCAACTTTCTGGCCTCGGGCCTGACCGTTCTGATTGCGCAGAGCTGGTTCAAACAGGGCGGGCGCACGCCTTCTCTCTTTGGCGGTGGACGGTTCGAATCTGCAGAGTTTCCTTATGCAATCGGCCCCGAAGATGCTGAACTGTCGGGGAAACCGGTTTCTGAACTGATGTCTGACACCAATTCGTTTCACATGGTGTATTCCGAACTACTCTCGGGTCATTCGATATTGGTCTATGTGGCGTTTCTGATGGTGCCATTGACATGGTGGATTCTGTATCGCACCCGGTTCGGCTTGCGCCTGCGCGCGGTGGGTGAAAATCCGGCTGCGGTGGATACCGCCGGTGTCTCGGTTGTCGGCCTGAGATTTGCGGCCGTTGCCATCTGCGGCGTGCTGTGTGGGATCGCCGGGGCCTATTTGGCCACTGCCCTGCAGGCCGGGTTCGTCAAGGAAATGACCGCCGGTCGCGGGTTCATCGCTTTGGCCGCGCTGATCTTTGCGAAATGGCGACCTTGGCATGCGATGTGGGCCTGTCTGCTGTTTGGTCTGTTGCAGGCGATTGCGCTGCGGTTCCAGAATATCGACCTGGGCGGCGTGGTCATCCCGGTGCAGGCTATGGATGCCCTGCCCTATATCCTGACGGTCGTCATTTTGGCTGGGTTCGTCGGCAAAGCTGTCCCGCCGCGTGCCGGTGGCGAGCCCTATGTGAAAGAGCGCTGATAAGTCCAGTTTAAAACTCATTTCAGTCCTGTTCGCTGCAGAGCGGCATGCAGAGTTGATTTTGCATGCCGCAAGCGCTCTAAGGGGGTATGTGTTTGTTTCCTGTGATAGCCGAGATCGGATTCGTTCCTGTCAGGGTGGCAAGCACACAAAAACGTCCCGGTTCCGGGGTCCGTTTTTCAATTCAGCCAGATCGGCTTGTCGGTCACGCGGTCTGCGCGATCGGCAGGTTGGTATTCGCCGTACGGCCGCATTGCGCGCGCGGTATTAAAGCCTCATCCCTGTGGTATGGGACAGGCCGGATCACTTTGTGTGACGCGTCTGATCTCATCCGGTAAATACACATGCAGATCTACCTTCCAATCGCCGAAGTCTCCGTCAACGCCTTTTTGCTGTTGGGGCTGGGTGGGATGGTTGGCATCCTGTCGGGCATGTTCGGTGTAGGCGGCGGGTTTCTGATGACGCCGCTGCTGTTCTTCATCGGCATCCCCCCCGCTGTCGCCGTCGCAACCGAAGCCAACCAGATCGTCGCCTCGTCCTTTTCCGGTGTATTAGCGCATTTTCGACGAAAGACCGTAGATCTGAAAATGGGCACGGTCTTATTGATCGGGGGCTTAATGGGTGCGGCCCTTGGGGTGGTGGTGTTCAACTATCTCAAAAGCCTGGGCCAGGTCGATCTGCTTGTCACGCTATGCTACGTCGTCTTCCTTGGCGTCGTTGGTGGCCTGATGTTCATCGAAAGCTTGCGGGCACTGCGCAAGGCCAAAAAGGGCGGCGGCGCACCAGCAAAACGGCGCCAGCGTGGCTGGGTTCATGCGATGCCGTTCAAAATGCGCTTTCGCACTTCGGGCCTGTATATCTCGGTCATTCCCCCAATTCTGGTCGGGCTTTGCGTCGGTGTACTGGCGGCCATCATGGGCGTCGGCGGCGGCTTTATTATGGTGCCTGCAATGATCTATCTACTGGGCATGCCCACCAAGGTGGTGGTTGGAACATCCTTGTTTCAGATCATCTTCGTGACCGGCTTTACCACCATGCTGCACGCAACCACGAACTATACGGTTGATGTTGTTCTGGCCGTTCTGCTGCTGGTCGGCGGTGTCGTGGGCGCGCAGATTGGAACGGTGATTGGCGCGAAGATGCCCGCCGAGCAGTTGCGCGTGCTGCTGGCAGCCCTGGTTCTGGTGGTCTGCGGCAAGCTGGCACTGGACTTATTGATCGAACCATCCGAGCTGTATTCCATTGGCAGCGAAGGAGGGCACTGATTATGCTGAAACGCTTGATTGCCCTGCTGGTTTTCTGCTGCTCACCAGCTCTTGCGCAAGAAGAGCAGGTGGTGCTGGGTCTCAGCCAGGACCGGGTAGCCATTACCGCGACATTCGATGGTTCTGAAATCCTGATCTTCGGTGCCGTCAAACGAGAAGCACCGATCCCCGCCGGCCCACCGCTTGAGGTGATCGTGACTGTGGCCGGGCCGTCCAGCCCAGTGACAGTCCGGCGCAAGGAACGCAAACTGGGCATCTGGGTCAACACTGACAGCGTTCTGGTCGACCTTGCGCCAAGTTTCTACGCCGTCGCCACAAGCGGGCCGCTGGATAATATCCTTTTGGACACCGAGGACCTGAGATACCGGATTTCAATCGAACGCGCCATCCGATCGGTCGGGGCGGCCATGCATATCCGAGGCGCGCAGGATTTTGCAGATGCCGTGGTGCGCATTCGCGAGGATGAGGGGCTGTATTCCATTCGCGAAAACACAGTGGCCGTGGATGAGCAAACCCTGTTCCGCACCTCAATTGCAATGCCTGCCGACCTGACCGAAGGCGACTATGCTGCGCGCATCTTCCTGACCCGCGGCAAAGAGGTGATCTCGGAATTCGAGACAACCATCGACGTGCGCAAAGTGGGGCTGGAGCGGTTTTTGTACAACATGTCCCGACAGCAACCTGTGTGGTACGGGCTGATGTCACTAGTCATTGCGATTGCAGCGGGCTGGGGGGCGTCGACTGCGTTCCGATTGCTGCGTGAAAACTAACCCCTAACCGCGCCCGATATAGGGCATCGTTGTTGCCATCACGGTCATGAACTGCACATTCGCCTCGGGCGGCAGGGTCGCCATATGCAGCACCGAGCGTGCTGCATCTTCAACCGCCATGGTCGAGTCGGGCGTCTGACCGGCCTCAACCGCGGCATCCACCAGTCCCTGTACCATCTGCGTGCGCGCGTTGCCGATGTCGATCTGACCGCAAGCAATTCCGAGGTCCCGCCCGTCCAACGACAGACTGCGGGTCAGACCGGTGATGGCATGTTTCGTGGTCGTGTAGTGCACCGAGTTCGGGCGCGGCACATATGCGGCAATCGAGCCGTTGTTGATGATGCGCCCGCCCTGCGGCGACTGATGGCGCATGATCCGAAATGCCTCGCGCGCGCATAGGAACATGCCGTTCAGATTGACGTTGACGGTTTGATACCAATCCTCCAGCGCAATCTCGTCGATGGTTCCGCCGGGCGCAAAGATGCCCGCATTGTTGAACAACGCGTCCAACCGGCCAGCCTTTTCCTGATACGCGCAAAAGGCCGCATGGACCGCATCCGCGTCCGTTACATCCGCAACCAATGGGATCGCGTTTGTGCGATCCTTGGCCATCTCGTGTAACGTATCGGCACTGCGCGCCAACAGGCCCACTGTCCAGCCTTCGTTCAAGAACAATTCCGCCGTGGCCCGACCAATGCCCGAGCTTGCGCCGGTTACTATGATGGATGTCATGTATCTTCAGCCTCCAATGTCAAGGACGCCGCTGGAACCGCGCGCAGATCATCCACACGCAGCGGATGGGTGGGCTTGGCCAGACGGTTGCGCACAACCCAGATCAACCGCTCTTGCGCGCGGGTGATGGCGACATAGGCCAGCCGCTTCCAAAGCGGCTGCCCGGCCTCGGTCCGGCCCATGCGGGCGGCGGCGTAAATATCCGGTGCAAAGACCTGTACCGTGTCCCATTGCGAGCCCTGCGCCTTGTGAATGGTTACCGCCGCGCCATGCAGAAAGGTGGCACCCATGCGGGCGGCGAAGGGGATAAAGGGTTCTTCTTCATCCGGTTTTTCGATCTTGACGATCGAGGCCGCACTGACCTGTGGGTCCTCGGCGCCCATCACGTGCAGGCGTGAAAAGCCCGGCTTGCGCCCCGGTCCCAAATAGATGACTTGCGCACCTTTGATCAGCCCGCGCGCCTCAAGGTCCAAACGTTTCTTGCGGTGTTTCAACGGAAGTTCGATGCCATCACAGATCAGTGGTTCACCTTCCAGCAACTCGGTCTCCGGCGCGCCGTGAACTTGCCGAAACGCCTGAATCAACCGAATACGTGTGGCGTTGCGCCAGACCAGAACCGGGCTGCGGGCCATCAGATCAACCTCGACCCGCTGACCCCAGACCACGCGGTCATCCTGACGGGCGGTTTGTTCTATAAGACGTTCGAAATCCTCGAACCCCATCTTAGGGTCTGCCAGCGCGTGGGCCAGATCCAGGATAGGATTGTCCGCCTCTTGCCGGTGGACCCGGTGCAGGATCTGTTTGCGCGGCTCGGGCAAAGCGTCAAACACCATGCTACCCGATTGATTGACGGGGGCCAGCTGCGCAGGGTCACCAAATAACAACAAGGTCGGAAAAATCTCTTGCAGGTCCTCGAATTGCCGGTCGTCCAGCATCGAGGCCTCATCGACGAACCCGATATCCAAAGGCTCGTCCCGACGTTTCCAGCCGGTGATGAAATCGGACCCGCGCAATCCGGCGGCGGCCAAGGCACCAGGGATCGATTTATTATTCGCATAAAACGCCGCTGCACGGTCCAACGCCTCGTCCGTCAGACCTTCGATCTCGGGGCGTTCGTCATTGCCCGCCAGCCATTCGGCGATGCGTTCATATTCCGGGTCATAAACCGGGGTATAGAGAATGCGGTGAATGGTCGTTGCAGGGACCCCGCGCAGGCGCAACACGCTGGCGGCCTTGTTGGTGGGGGCCAGGATCGCAAGGCTACGCTTTTCCTTGGCTTTGCGGCTTTCGAAATCACCAGACACAATCTGAACACCGGTTTCGGCCAAGGCCTTGTACAGCTCGGCAAGCAACAGGGTCTTGCCCGAGCCAGCTTTGCCGATCACCGCCATCACACCGGATTTGCCGTTGCCCGGCAATTTCAGCAGGGCATCATCATCCAGATCAACACCGGCTGATCGCAGCATTTCAGAGATGCTGTCATAGGCGGCGGCTTGGTCGTCAGAGAAGGTCACGGGGGGCAAAGACATGGCGCGACCCTACAGGGCCGCGCCAGCTATCACCAGAGAGGGATTGGGCTTTTCGCCTGATCAGGCCGACAGAGAAAAGCGATGCTGCCGTCCGATCCCGAATGCCGTCTTAAACCACAGCCGCGACAGCTCTCGCGGGATCCCCGCGCGTTCGGCCACGCGGTTGCAATCATCGGCAGAATAGGGCCACAGCCCGACCGAAATCTGATCACGCCCATGCCCTTCGGTCCCCAGAACCACCGGGGACGATCCGATCAGGCGGTAAATCCGAATCATGCGTGCATCAAAGACCCCGGCGATATGGGTCAGGCCGAACCCTTCCATCATCTCACCGCCGCTTAGCATGATGGCGCCTGCGGTGTGCGGGGTGGCCGTGCGCGACAGGCAGAACCTTGTGACCTCCCAAATCAGCGGGCTGCAGACTGGTTTGCCACCGGTCAGATGGCCGAACACCTCGTTCACCATGACCGGGCCGGTGGTCGGCAACACGCGCATTGAGCCTCCATGACTGCCGTCTTCTTCTTCCCAGATGACATAAAGCGGGTTCAGATCGTCATACCGATCCCGCTCTTCCCCTTTTTCGTTAACGTGTACGTCCCAACCCAACCGGGTTTTGAACTGATCCGCGCGATCCCGGAACATCCCTTCGGCCAGATCCGGAAACTTGTGCAGCTCATCCGCATACAAATAGCGCAACATGACTTTTTTCCCCTTGTCGTCCTGTGCAGGAACGAAGGGGGTACAAAGTCATAGTTAATTTCCCGTTCTGAGGGCGCGCGCCTCTTAAACCACTATTAATCCTCGGCTGAGCGCTGTGGCGATGGCGTGAGTGGTGTTCTGCGCCCCAAGCTTCGCCCGGGCGCCTTCGATATAGACCCGTAGTGTATGTTCAGAGATAGACAGCGAATGGGCCACCTGGGCCCGGCTGTACCCCAGCGCCAGCAAGGTCATCGCGTCGACTTCGCGTGGCGACAGACTGCGGGCAGAGTCGGGCTGTCGATCAACTTCGAATTCCAGCGCTTTGCGGTTGAAATAATGCGCGATCAGGATCAGCTCACGACCATGACGCTCGATGAAACGCTGCCAGGTTTCATCATCACAGGTATGGTTGACCGTAAACAAGGCGAATTGCCCGTTCGGCCCCCGGATCGGGATGGAATAGCCTTGATTGCCGACACCGTGGCTTTGTGCGTCTTGCAGAAATGCCTTGGCCACTTTGCTGGACCAATCCAGCGTTTTCCAATCGACCGGGTGGAACCGCTGAAAGCACCCCAGGATGACCGGATCAATGCGGTGATAACTCTTTTCCAGATATCGCTCTGCCCAAGCATCGGGATAGGTCGTATAGCCGTACTGATCCCCGGCACCATCGACCCAGTGGTATATAAGGTGCTCGACTTTCAGCCGGTCACGCAACCGGATTGCGACGCCACTTAATTCATCAAGCGTGCTGGTGTTTTCCAAGTCCTCCAGGACTTGGCTCATATCGAGTATTTTTCCCATCCGCCGGCGTCCGTACCTCAGCCTTCATGGACGCGATCTCGGCTGCGGCGATCAGCTTGGTGTCGTCCAGCTGTTCGGCCAGCGCGATCATACCATTCTCAACAGCGAAGGCGTTGAGGTCCGACAACACGTCCAGTATCCACTCATTCTGCGCCATCAGGGTCTCTCCGAAACGGTTAACGAAGGGTTAACACAACCATAACATGTGCAGTATTTTTTTGCCTATTCGCTGCTTTCTACTCCCCCAAAACAGTGGGGTTAGTATCTATAACCCCTTAAAATGAATAGACTTACCCTTGAAAAAGTGACGCCCGCGAACCGTTAACACGATTCGCGGGCACCATTACCTGATTTTGGTGCGGTTCAACCGCGGGCGTCCAAAACCTCTTCCAGAGTGCGCATTCCGGTTTGCGGAGCTTGAACCAAGACCGACATGTTGCCCGGCTTATGCTCGTTACGCATCATCTTCATGTGCGCATCGGGTAGCTCATTCCACGAGAACACCTCGGACATGCATGGGTCCAGGCGACGCTCGACCATCAGCTGGTTCGCAGCAGCCGCTTGTTTCAGATGCGCAAAGTGCGAACCCTGCAGACGCTTCTGGTGCATCCACATATAGCGCACGTCGAAGGTCAGGTTATAGCCGGTGGTGCCGGCGCAGATCACAACCATGCCGCCCTTTTTCACCACGAAGGTCGACACCGGGAAGGTGCTTTCGCCGGGGTGTTCAAACACCATGTCGACATTGTTGCCCTTGCCGGTAATGTCCCAGATGGCCTTACCGAACTTGCGTGCTTCTTTGAACCAATCGGCATATTCCGGTGTGTTCACTGTGGGCAATTGGCCCCAGCAGTTAAAGTCTTTGCGGTTCAGAACACCCTTGGCGCCCAGACCCATTACAAAGTCACGTTTGCTTTCGTCCGAGATCACGCCGATTGCGTTTGCACCCGCAGTGTTGATCAACTGGATTGCATATGAGCCCAGACCACCCGACGCACCCCAAACCAGAACGTTCTGGCCCGGCTTCAGATCGTGTGGCTCGTGACCGAACAGCATCCGGTATGCGGTGGCCAGCGTCAGCGTGTAGCAGGCGCTTTCTTCCCAGGTCAGGTGCTTGGGGCGCGGCATCAGCTGCTGTGCCTGAACATTAGTGAACTGAGCGAACGACCCATCCGGCGTCTCATAGCCCCAGATCCGCTGGCTGTCCGAATACATCGGATCGCCGCCGTTACAGGCTTCGTCGTCACCGTCATCCTGGTTGCAGTGGATTACGACTTCATCGCCCACTTTCCAGCGCTTGACCTTGTCGCCTACGGCCCAAACGATGCCCGATGCATCCGAACCGGCGATGTGGAACGGCTGTCCGTGACCATCAAACGGGCTGATCGGTTTACCCAACGACGCCCAGACGCCGTTGTAGTTGACGCCAGCGGCCATCACCAGAACCAGCACCTCGTGGCTGTCCAGCTTGGGGACATCTACCACTTCCAGCTGCATGGCCGTGTCCGGCTCGCCATGGCGTTCCTTGCGGATCGCCCATGCATACATTTGTTTCGGGACAAACCCCATCGGAGGGATTTCACCCATCTCATAGAGGTCTTTTTCCGGTGCCTCGTACGACGCGATGCCGCTATCGGTGTCCAGAGCCATGTTGGCCTCCTTTTCTAAAATCCTTGCCGCAACGCAGAATCGGCGGCTTTACCCGATGAGTATTTTCCATCGAGCAATATTGCAACCCATTTTGAGTTCATTTTGTAATTTTATGACCCAGCAGGTGCAGAAATTTCTTTCGCAGGCGCAGAAATCACCTGTTCCGCATCCAGCGGCGCCGAGGCTGCATAATAGTTTAACAGGTCAACTCTTTGACCTGACGACGATAATTTCCCGCCCTCGCGTTTCAGAATGCGGCGATCCACCAATTGCTGAATACTAGCCTCGATTGCACTATGCTCCAATGGTGCAGAACTTCCGTTGCGTCGCAGCAGTTGGTCTATCAGCGCCACCGCGTCTGTTTCGGCAATTTCGCCCTTTTCACGCACCAACCAACACGTAGCAGGCCCCGGAACCAGCGGAATCGCTTTACCAATGCCCACCATCAAGTCCCGCGCCAGATCGGTCATCAGGTTGGTATTGTGGTCCGCCCGGAACGCCCGCAGCGAAACAGGCTGGCCGTACCGCACCGAAGCCACGCCGAATCGCTGATAACGACCTACCAACCGTCGGCCGACCTGTTTGATAATCCACCAGGCGATGACCCCGATCCTGGCCCGAAACCTGCGTTCATTTCCCAGCGCCGCTTTGGTCAGGATTGTATCCTCTAGCACGCGGTCATAATTCAGCGCGACGGGTACAAAAACAACGTCCCTACCGTCGGGGGTGGTGGCATCAATGATGTATTTGAGCAGCCCCAGCTTTGGCCGACCCAGTGCGCCGGTCAAGCTAAGACCGCCCTCGGGGAACATGGCTTGTGTCACGCCCGCTTCGGTCGCGTGCCGCACATAGCAAGCCAGCACCTGCCGATAAAGCTCACTGCCCGATTTGCGGCGGATAAAGTAAGCACCCATTGCCCGGATCAAACGGCTGAGAGGCCAGACGCGCGCCCATTCCCCAACCGCATAAGACAGCGCAGATTGTTGCGCCGCCAGATAGGTCACCAACACATAGTCCATATTGCTGCGATGGTTCATGACGAAAACAACCGTCGCCTCTGGGTCAATGTTGCGCAAGGCTTTTTCGTCCATATAGCTAAGACGCACGTTATAAAACGCGTTGCTCAGCATACGAGTAAGGCGGATGGCGATGCTGAAATAGGCTACCGCTGAAAAGGACGGAACGATTTCGCGCGCATAACGACGGGCTGTTTCAAAGGCCACGGCCTCGGGAACACGTTCCTCGCGTGCAAAGTTCTGAACCGCCTGCCCGACCTGCGGGTCATAAATCAGCCGCTGAATCATGTCATGTCGATGCGCCAGCTTGAACGGCTGGATAGGTCGCTGCAGGCGTTTGTTCAGGCGTTTGACTGCCCGCTCAAGCCGGCGGCGAAAAAACCAGCGCACCGAAGGAAACAGAAAATGCGAGGCCAGAGTGACCGCGGCAAACACCACGATCAGCAAAAACAGCCAAAGCGGAAGTTCCACGGTCTGAGTCATGCACGCACCCTGCCACCAAACCGGGCCACCTACAATCTGAAGAACCTGAAATGCCGCGACGCAGCGAATTGACATATCCCGAAAATTGCGCTTTAGAGGCCAGTGACGTAATTTTCTTGCCCACCCGCAACACGAGGCCCAGCTATGACGCAGACGCAGAAAGATCGCCCTTGGCTCATCCGAACCTATGCCGGTCATTCCACCGCCAAGGCCTCAAACGCGCTGTATCGCGGGAATTTGGCGAAGGGTCAGACCGGTCTTTCCGTGGCATTCGACCTGCCGACGCAGACCGGTTACGACAGCGATCACACATTGGCGCGCGGCGAGGTCGGCAAGGTTGGCGTTCCGATCAGCCATCTGGGCGACATGCGGGTATTGTTCGATCAGATTCCGTTGGAACAGATGAACACCTCGATGACGATCAACGCCACCGCCCCTTGGTTGCTGGCGCTTTATATCGCTGTGGCCGAGGAACAGGGCGCAGACGTGTCCAAGCTGCAAGGCACCGTGCAGAACGACCTGATCAAGGAATACCTGAGCCGCGGCACCTATGTCTGCCCGCCAAAACCGTCGCTGAAGATGATCGCGGACGTGGCCGAGTATTGCTATACCAACGTGCCGAAATGGAACCCGATGAATGTGTGTTCCTATCACTTGCAAGAAGCCGGCGCGACACCCGAACAAGAGCTGGCCTATGCACTGGCCACGGCCATCGCCGTATTGGATGAGCTGCGCCCCCGCGTCCCAGCCGAGGATTTCCCGGCGCTTTGCGGTCGCATTTCGTTCTTTGTAAACGCGGGCATCCGCTTTGTCACCGAAATGTGCAAGATGCGGGCTTTCGTGGATCTTTGGGACGAGATTCTGCAACAACGCTATGGCGTCGAGGATTCAAAATACCGTCGGTTCCGCTATGGTGTTCAGGTCAACTCGCTGGGCCTGACCGAGCAGCAGCCCGAAAACAACGTCTATCGCATCCTGATCGAAATGCTTGCCGTGACCTTGTCGAAAAAGGCCCGCGCCCGTGCTGTGCAATTGCCCGCATGGAATGAAGCGTTGGGTTTGCCACGTCCGTGGGATCAGCAATGGTCGATGCGGATGCAGCAAATCCTGGCCTATGAAACCGACTTGCTGGAATATGGTGACCTGTTTGACGGCAACCCCGTCGTGGACGCTAAGGTTGAAGAGCTGAAAGCAGGCGCGCGGGCTGAATTGGGCAACCTCGAATCGATGGGCGGCGCGGTGGCGTCGATCGAATACATGAAATCCCGTCTGGTCGATTCCAACGCCGAACGCCTAAACCGGATCGAACGCAACGAAACCGTTGTGGTCGGTGTGAACAAATGGACACAGGGCGAACCCTCACCGCTAGAGACCGAAGATGGCGGTATCATGGTTGTCGACCCTGCCGTTGAGCAAGAGCAGATCAACCGCCTGAATGAATGGCGCGCAGATCGTGACGACGCAGCCGTCAAGGCGGCTTTGGCCGCACTACGTGAGGCGGCGCGATCCGGCACCAACGTGATGGAACCGTCCATCGCCGCCGCTAAGGCAGGTGTCACCACCGGCGAGTGGGCTGAAGAAATGCGCAAGGTCTACGGCACCTACCGCGGCCCAACCGGCGTCTCTGGTTCGGTATCGAACAAGACCGAAGGGTTGGAGAATCTGCGCGCTGCTGTTGATGCGGTCAGTGACAAACTGGGGCGCCGCCTGAAATTCCTGGTGGGTAAGCCGGGATTGGACGGCCATTCAAACGGAGCCGAGCAAATCGCCTTCCGCGCCCGCGATTGCGGCATCGACATCAGCTATGAAGGCATTCGCCTGACACCCGAGGAAATCGTCACGGCTGCCATTGAAGACAAGGCCCATGTCATCGGTCTGTCGATTCTGTCCGGCAGCCACATCCCATTGGTGCAAGACGTCATGACCCGCCTGCGCGAAGCCGGGCTGAACGATGTCCCCGTCGTGGTCGGGGGGATCATTCCCGATGATGATGCAGCGAAACTCAAGGCAATGGGCGTTGCCAAAATCTATACGCCCAAGAACTTTGAGTTGAATGTGATCATGGGCGATATCGTAACTCTGGTCGATCCGCAAAATATCGCGGCTGAATAATTCAACCCTTTTTGGGAAATCTCTGTTTCTATTCCCCTTCACGAGGGGATAGATAAATTTCGGATTAGGAATTACGGTGGGCTATTGCGTCCACGTATGACGAAGTGCGGAATGGAGAAAAAAATGGCGATCAGCCTAGATAAAATGTCTCGAAAAGAACTGCTTGAATTGCGCGACAAGGTGGAAATCGCGCTTAAAAATGCGGAAAAGCGTGATCGCAAAGAGGCTTTAAAAGCAGCAGAAAAGGCCGCCGCCGAGTTTGGGTTTTCACTTTCAGATCTGTCTGGCAATGGCTCAAAATTACCTAAGAGTTTAAAGGCCAACGCAAAGTACAAAAATCCCTCCAACCCCGAACAAACCTGGTCGGGCCGAGGCCGCAAACCGCAATGGGTTCATGACGCGTTAAAAGCCGGGGCAGATATTTCGGACTTGGAAATCTGACAGGAATTGAGTGAAAAATGACAATTCATATTGGCGCAGAAAAAGGTGAAATTGCTGAAACCGTTTTAATGCCCGGTGATCCCTATCGGGCGAAATGGGCGGCAGAGACCTTTTTGCAGAATGCCAGGCTGGTCAATAATGTGCGGGGCATGCTGGGTTTCACCGGAACCTGGAAAGGACACCCGGTTTCAATTCAGGGCAGCGGCATGGGGATGCCGTCCTTGTCGATTTACGCCAATGAACTGATCCGCGATTTTGGTGCTAAAACCCTGATCCGCATCGGATCGTGCGGCGGGATGCAGGACAGTATCAATATCCGCGATGTGATATTGGCGATGACCTCGACCACGCTAAGCACGCCATCACGCGGCATTCTGAAAGAACTGAACTTTGCCCCCTGCGCCGACTGGGGTTTGCTACAGGCGGCGGCTCAGGCGGCGGCTGCGAAAGGGACACCCACGCATATCGGCGGGATTTATTCGTCGGACGTGTTTTATGACGAACGACCTGATTTGAACGAACAGATGGTGCGACACGGCATTCTGGGGGTCGAAATGGAGGCCGCCGAATTGTATATCCTCGCCGCGCGTCACAGTTGCCGCGCGCTGGCCGTTCTGACCGTGTCCGATCACCTGCTTACAGGTGAGGCACTGCCGTCGTCCGAACGCGAAAGCAGCTTTGGGGATATGGTGGAAATCGCGCTGCAAGCAGCATTTCCCGACGCGGCATAGCCACAGTCTGGGCGAATGATCGCCCTGCTGTCCTATTTCCCTTTCAGGCAACTGGTCGGTGTATTCGCGCCTTCGTGCTGTGCCCCGCAATAGGCACAAACCCAGACGCCTTCCTTGCGGTGCTGCCGCCATCGGCAATCGCGCGTCAACGACGACGTCCGTGATCGCCAGATAAAATAGGCGAACACTCCGGCCGCCAGTACTAACAACAGAATGGGCATGCTTATGCATTGCCCAATCCAAGGATAAATTCAAGCGTTAGGCGGCGTTTGCGTATTCGAACAATTCAGGCTCGTGAACCTCAGTCACCGACGCAGGTTCCGGCGTGTAATAAGCCCAAGCTTGTTCTAGCAGTTCCAGAGCTTCAGCAGCGTTCGTTTTAGAGTTTTGGTCTTGCATCGGAGCGATCCCGTTTCGGTTCCATCACTCCTCCCCTGTTGAAAGGTTAAGCAGTCCAACAACTGACTTCATCACATCTTTTTGCAATCTCGGCATGACAAAACTGCATAAAAGGCTGGCACTTGCATCTGCCAGCCTTTCTCGTTTTTCGCCAATTACGCGGTCATACAAGCATTCGCTTTAGCGGCTTGTTCTTCGCTGACGCCGTTGCCGGGCACGAACACTTCAGTCTGCTTACCATCCTGGAGGACATATTGAGTGGTAAATGAGCCGCCAATTCCCGCCTGCTTCGCGCAGTCTACCTGCTTAAAAACAAGTTCCGCCCGGTTGCCACCTGATCCGCCACACGCTGAAAGAACGGTGATCGCAGAAATAGACAGTGCTTTTAGTAGAGTTTGGGTCATTGATGTACTCCGATATTTCAATGCCCGCATAACACGAAAAACCCGGAATGATTCCATCCCGGGTTTAATTTTATTTTGTGACTGTGATCAAACGGACCGGTCGACCATCATCTTCTTGATCTCGGCAATTGCCTTGGCCGGGTTTAGACCCTTGGGACAGGTCTTGGCACAGTTCATGATCGTATGGCAGCGGTACAGCTTGAAGGGATCTTCCAGCTCGTCCAGACGCTCACCCGTAGCTTCATCGCGGCTGTCGATGATCCAACGATAGGCATGCAGCAAAGCGGCGGGCCCAAGGTAGCGATCGCCGTTCCACCAGTAACTCGGGCACGAGGTCGAGCAGCTGGCGCACATCACACATTCATACAAACCATCCAGTTTTTTGCGGTCTTCGATCGACTGCTTCCACTCTTTCGCGGGGCGGTTGGTCTTGGTTTCCAACCACGGCATGATCGAAGCGTGCTGGGCATAGAAATGCGTCAGATCGGGGATCAGGTCCTTTACCACCGGCATATGCGGCAGCGGATAGATTTTCACGTCGCCCTTGATCTCATCCATACCGTAGATACAGGCCAGCGTGTTGATCCCGTCGATATTCATTGCGCAGGAACCGCAGATGCCTTCGCGGCACGAGCGGCGGAAGGTCAGGGTCGGATCGATCTCGTTCTTGATCTTGATCAGCGCATCCAGAATCATCGGCCCACAGTTGTCCATATCGACGAAATAGGTGTCGAGCTGGGGGTTTTTGCCGTCATCCGGGTTCCAGCGATAAATCTGGAACTTACGCACATTGATCGCGCCTTCGGGTTTGGGCCAAGTTTTGCCCGTCGTGATGCGCGAATTCTTTGGGAGGGTCAGTTGTACCATAAGTTCCTCTCCTTAGAACGTCCGCGCCTTCGGCGCGATTTTCTTGAGGCTGATGCCACCTTCTTCTTCGGTGGTCAGCGGATCGGCTATGACCGGGCGATAGCTGAGCTCAACCTTGTTGCCCTCAACCCGCGAAACGGTATGGACACGCCAGTTTTCGTCGTCACGCTCGGTGAAGTCTTCGTGCGCATGAGCACCGCGGGATTCCTTGCGTGCCTCGGCACCAACGATGGTAGCCAGCGCGCTTGGCATCAGGTTGGTCAGTTCCAGAGATTCCATCAGATCACTGTTCCACACCAGCGAACGGTCGGAGACCTTCAGGTCGTCCATCTTGGCCGCGATCACCGTCATCTTTTCGACGCCTTCGGCCATGGTTTTGGCGGTCCTGAATACGGCTGCGTCTTCCTGCATGGTCCGCTGCATTTCAAGCCGCAGATCAGCGGTAGGGATTGCGCCGCTGGCATTCCGCACAGCGTCAAACCGGTCAAACGCCTTGTCGACCGACGCTTGGTTCAGAACCGGGTTCGACGCTTTGGCATCGACAACCTCACCGGCCCGGATCGCTGCCGCACGGCCAAACACCACAAGGTCGATCAGCGAGTTCGAGCCCAAACGGTTCGCCCCGTGAACCGAAGCACAACCCGCTTCACCCACGGCCATCAGGCCCGGCACAACAGCCGTTGGGTTATCGGCTGTGGGGTTCAGAACCTCGCCCCAATAGTTAGTCGGAATGCCACCCATGTTATAGTGCACGGTCGGCAGAACCGGGATCGGTTCCTTGGTCACGTCCACACCTGCAAACACACGCGCCGATTCCGAGATGCCCGGCAGACGTTCCGCCAGCGCTTCGGCCGGTAGGTGGCTGAGATTCAGGTGGATGTGGTCGCCATTGTCACCATGGCCACGGCCTTCACGGATCTCCATGGTCATCGAGCGCGAGACGTAGTCACGTGGCGCGAGGTCCTTGTATTGGGGCGCGTAACGCTCCATGAACCGTTCACCTTCCGAATTGGTCAGGTAGCCACCCTCGCCCCGTGCGCCTTCGGTGATCAGGCAGCCCGAACCGTAGATGCCGGTCGGGTGGAACTGAACGAACTCCATATCCTGCAGCGCCAAACCCGCACGAGCCACCATGCCACCACCGTCACCGGTGCAGGTATGGGCCGACGTGGCGCTGAAATAGGCACGGCCGTAGCCGCCGGTCGCCAGTACTACCATCTTGGCGTTGAAGACGTGCATCGTTCCGTCGTCAAGTTTCCAGCAGACGACACCCTGACACTGCCCGTCTTCGGACATGATCAGATCGATGGCGAAGTATTCGATGTAGAACTCGGCGTTGTTCTTCAGCGACTGACCATACAGCGTGTGCAGGATCGCGTGGCCTGTCCGGTCGGCTGCAGCACAGGTGCGCTGCACGGCAGGACCTTCGCCGAATTCGGTTGTGTGGCCACCGAAGGGACGCTGATAAATCTTGCCTTCTTCGGTCCGGCTGAAGGGCACGCCGTAGTGCTCCAGCTCATACACCGCTTTGGGTGCTTCACGGGCCAGATATTCCATCGCGTCGGTGTCACCCAACCAGTCCGAGCCCTTGACGGTATCGTACATGTGCCACTGCCAGTGGTCCGGTCCCATGTTAGACAGAGATGCCGCGATGCCGCCCTGCGCCGCAACCGTGTGCGAGCGTGTCGGGAACACTTTGGTGACGCATGCAGTGCGTAGGCCCTGTTCGGCCATGCCCAGCGTCGCCCGCAGACCTGCACCACCTGCGCCTACGACAACGACGTCGTATTCGTGGGTTTCATATTCATATGCTGCTGTCATTGTTCTTGTTCCTTACCGCGCATCACAGGGCGAGCTTGACCAGAGCGAACAGCCCGGCCGCGATCAGCGTGTAGCCCAGGGCCCACATTGCAACGAGCGAGACTTTCTCGAGAACACCATGGACATAATCTTCGATGGTTTCCTGCGCCTCATACATCAGTTGTTGCATGCCCACGACCAAAGTCAGAGCGGTCACAATTGCCGGGAATGGGCGGCTGAAATAGGCGACGACTTCTTCGTATGAGCCGCCGATACCGGCCCCGAAGGTGAAGATGAAGATCGGAACCAGCACGGTCAGGATCATCGCCCGGACCATGGTGCGCCAATGTGTTTGTGTGCCGGATTTCCCTGCGCCCAGACCCTGCGCGCGTTTACGGTCAGTCAGATATCGCATGTGCCGTCCCCTTAAACCGCAATCACAGTGATAATGGTCAGGATGGTCGCACCGACGAACATGCCTAGACCCAGTTTCTCAGAGACCTCAACATCAAGGCAGTAGCCGAAATCCCAAAAGACGTGACGCAGACGACCCAGCGTGTGATACCACAGCGCCCAGGTGGCCAAGGTCAGGAGGATGTCGCCGAACCAGCTGCGCAAAAATCCGTCGATGGCCAGAAACGCGCTTTCCGATGTCGAAGCGGCCAACAGCCACCAGACGATCAGGATTGCAACGGCAAAGACGCCCAATCCCGAGAGGCGAACCATGATCGACGACAACGAAGTCATCTGGGGGCGATAGATCATAATGTGTGGCGAGAGCGGGCGGTTGCCCCGATTGACATCGGCCATGTCGGCTCCTCTTTCGTTGGCTACCGGTCGTTTTACTGTTTTTTGCCCTTCTGTCACGTGCTGCATGCGCAAAAATGGGTAAAAAGGGTTCAAAATAGCAGATTTCATTAGTTTGTGATCACGCAAAATAATACTGTGATCACGAAAACCCTTCCAAGCCTTGAATGTTAGCGTTTTCAGGGAACAAGCATTGTGATCACGAATCTGCTACTGCTGCTCCAAAGCCGCTGATTGCTGTGTAACTTCGCGCAACAGCTTCTTTCGAATCCTCTCGGGGTAGTCGGCAAACCCCGCTGCCGACACCACAAATGCGCCCTCGCCGACAATGACATTTTCAAAGAAATAGGCGGTCAGGTCCGGTTCGCTTTCCTCGATCGCAATTGCGTTTACCGTCACCCCGCGTGTGCGCAACGCCCTGTGCGTCTCGGTTGGTTCGACACCCTCGTTCGACACCCCATCGCCCGAAATGTCTATCAGATGCCGTTTGCAATCCGCCACCGCATCGAAGCTGGACATGGTCATCTCAAGCGCCTCACCGATTGCGGTTGAAAAGTTGCGCCAAACCCTGGGGTCGTCGGCAACTTGATCGGCAAACCGTTCAAGCGTGTCAAAGCTATCGATCCGGGTCCACGGGATCGTCACCTTTTGACGCGAGGACCCGGTCCACTGCACCAGCATCAACTGTGCCTGCCCCCGCACCAGCGCCTCGGACACCAAGGGGTCGCGCAGCCCGGCGGCCAGCCCATCCATCTGTATCCGGTATTCCGTCGTATCGACCGAACCGGATACGTCCACTGCCAAAGCCAACGCCAGATCGCACGCGACGGCGGGCGGCGTCAGAAACAGGCAGGCAGCAAGTGATCGAAGTAGGACCATGATCGCAGCCTAGCATGATTGACGCAGGCTGCGATCAATTGAATGTGGGGCGTGCTCAGATTGGCATCAGCGCCCAATAATCAAGGTCCAACAGGACGTTCGGCTGATACCGGCCATCTTCGTTTTTCAGCGCAAACGGCTCTCCACCCTTTGTCGCGACCAGCCGCAGACGGATGGCCCCCACGCCCGGCACACCGGTTTCGGCCTTGTCCAGAACCTCGGACCAAGCCTTGATTGTGTCGCCTGCGAAGCAGGGGTTGGCATGGGCGCCGCCGTTCAGGCCGACAATCATCTGCGCATTGGCCAGGCCATTAAATGACAATGTCCGCGCCATCGAAATCACGTGGCCACCATAAATCAAACGACCATCGGGCCGGAAGGTCAGGTCGAAATGCACCTTGGCTGTGTTCTGCCACAGCCGGGTGGCAAGCATATGCTCGGCCTCTTCCACCGTCACGCCGTCGACATGATCAATGGTTTCGCCAATCTCGTAATCACCCCAACGATGCGCCTCGCCCGATTGGGCAAAATCGTAATTCGAGAATTCCAACCCCGCGGGCACCACCAGGTCTTTTGGCTCAAGTACCTTTTTCAGGTCCGGTACAACCGCCTCGGGCGCGGGGGCGTCAAGGTTCGATTTGCGCACCATCACCCAGCGGACATATTCGATCACGACCTCATCGCGCTGATTCAGGCCACGCGTGCGTACCCAGACCACGCCGGTCTTGCCGTTCGAATTCTGCTTGACCCCGATTACCTCGGATTCAGAGCGCAGCGTATCACCGGGATAGACCGGCAACAGCCAGCGCCCCTCGGCATATCCCAGATTGGCAACCGCGTTCAGCGAGATGTCTGGCACGGTCTTGCCAAACACCACGTGGAAAGCAGCCAGATCGTCAATCGGGCTTTGCTGCAAGCCGCAATTCCGAGCAAATTCATCCGACGAATAAAGCGCGAGTCGCGCCGGGTAGAGCGCATGGTACAGCGCCCGCTCTCCGTCAGTTACAGTACGCGGCACGGCGTGATGCAGCACCTGACCAACAGAGTAGTCCTCGAAAAAGCGGCCCGGATTTGTCTTTGCCATTATTGCTGTCCCAGTTTCATATCGGAGGAATAGTCGGCCTCGACCTCTTTGGTCACAGCCTGCGCACACCGCATCATGCGGCTGTTTTCGTCATAGGCGTAAGACGGGCCGCCATACAGCTCCCACCCTTTTGCTAAGGCGTCTGACACTTTGTGGCAGAAGGCGGATGTGTCTTCCTCGGTCAGCAGGCGATAGAGTTTTGCCACGATGTCATTTCCTTAAGATGGGAACGGAGAAGGACCAACCAGCCCGTGAATATAGCCGATCACACCCAACAACACGATCGAGGCGACAAAGAACATCGCGTCCTTGCCATAGGTACCGGGTTCACCGGGTGTCCAATCGGGCTCGGACTTGTTGATCACAATGACCTCGACAACAGCCCAGGCCAACAGGCCGCCGAACAGAATGATCGAGGCCAAATCGCCGTTAACCAGCAAATGCGCAAAAGCCCACAGCTTGAACCCGCCCAGCATCGGGTGGCGAAGCTTGTTCAACAGGCGACCCTTGGTGCCTGCGGGGCTCATCATATAGATCGCGATCAACACCAACAGGTTGTTTATGTGGATCATGAAAGATGGTGGTGCCCAGACGAAAACGGTATCGGTCATGCGATAGCCGAAGATCATCAGCAGGATTGCCACGACTAGCGCCAGCGCAACCGCGCCTTTGCCCGCGCTGCCCATCGCCGCGCGCTGCGCCGGCATGACGCGTTGGAACAGATGAGCGGCCCACCACAGCGCCACCCCAAGGATCAGAAGAACAAAGCCCATTGCTGGCTTACCCCGCTTGCAAAACTGAAATCGCCTCTGCTTTTGCCAGAATTTCGCGGGCTGTTACAACATGCAGGTTTTCAACGATCTTCCCATCCACGACGGCAACGCCCTGCCCTTGTGCCTCGGTCTCTTCAAACGCTGCAATCTGACGGCGGGCCAAGTCGATCTCGGCCTCTGACGGCGCATAAGCCGCGTTGGTGATGTTGACCTGCGCCGGGTGGATCAACGTCTTGCCGTCAAAACCCATGTCACGGCCTTGTTCGCATTCTGCGGCCAGACCAGCCTCATCCTTGAATGCGTTGTAGACACCATCCACGATGATCAGCCCATGGGCCTTGGCGGCCAACACGCACAGGCCCAGCGATGTCATCAACGGCAGACGGTCCGGACGGAACCGGGTTTGCAGATCTTTGGCCAGATCGTTGGTGCCCATGACAAAGCCTGCCATCAACGGATGCGCTGCAATCTCGGCCGCGTTCAACATCCCTTGCGGAGTTTCCATCATCGCCCAGATCGGCATGTCGCCGGTGATCGCGGCCAGCGCGTCCACGTCAGCGGCCGAACCCACCTTGGGCAACAACACGGCATCCGCGTCCATCTCGCGCACGGCCTCGGCGTCAGCACGGCCCCATTCGGTATCCAGCCCGTTGATGCGCACGATCCTGACCCGGTCACCATACCCGCCAGCAGCCAGTGCCGCCCTGAGCGTTTCGCGCGCATTGACCTTTTCGTCGGCGGCAACGGCATCTTCAAGATCAAAGATGATCGCATCCACTGGCAGGGTGCGGGCCTTATCCAGCGCCCGATCGCGCGAGCCGGGGATATAGAGAACGGAACGATAGGGGCGCTGACGGGGGTCCATTGGCCTCTCCCTTTGAAAGAATGTTGCGCGGAATGGGGCATTTTTTGTCGGAAAGTTCAAGGGCAAAATCGCCGCGCTGCAGCATTTACGACGCAACGTGCGGAGCTTTAACCGGATTTCTGCCCGCCGGACGCACCCTGATTACGTTGGAATCGAAAGGGGTGACTGATGAAAACGACGTTGTTCAAGATGACGATGGGCCTTGGGATCATGGTTCTGGCCGCACAACAGGTACAGGCCCGCACCTGTGCCCCGCGCGAGGACATAGTGAGGCGCCTGACCGAGACCTACGGCGAAACACGCCGCAGTATCGGCGTCGCGCGGCAAGGGACCGTGATGGAGGTTTACGCTTCGGATCAAAGCGGCAGCTGGACGATCACGGTGACATTGCCGGACGGGATAACTTGCCTGGTCGCCTCGGGCCAGGCCTATGATGATATGGCCGAGGCGCTGCCGCCCAACGTCTAGGTCAAAGCGTCCCAGATCAGCTTGCTGCCGGTCAATGTCAGCAGCACATAGGCGATGCCAAAGAACAGGCGCTCGGACAGCATGAAATGCGCCCGGACGCCCAGCCAAGCACCCAGAATAGCAAAGGGCGTCAGCAGCAGGTCAACCCATGCGGTGTGCCAGGTGAACAGACCCAGATAGGCATAAGGCACAAACTTCGCGATATTGATGACCCAGAAAACCAGCACGGTCGACGCCTGAAACTGAGTCTTCGTCAAGCGCTGCGACAGCAGGTAGACCGCGGCCGGGGGCCCTCCGGCGTGGCTGACGAAACTGGTGAACCCGGCGATCAGACCCGCGAACAGCCCGGCAGGCGGTGGCAGGCGGTTGGCAAAACCGCGCACCCAGCCTTTGGTCTGCGAAAAATGCCAAATCACAAATCCGACAGAAATTCCGCCGATCAACAATCGCAGCAGGTCATCATTGGTGGCGCGATACAACCACGCCCCCAGCGCAACCCCCGGCACAGCGCCCAGTATTAACAGGCGTGAATCCGGCCAGCTCCACCGTTTCCAGTATGGGCCAAGGGTGGCCACATCGATCACCATCAGGATCGGCAACATCAGCGCAAGCGCCTGCCCGGGTTCAAGTATCAGGGCCAGAATCGACGAGGACGCAAACGCCACCCCCGACCCGAACCCGCCCTTCGAGATTCCGGCAAAGACCACCGCAGGGATCGCCACGGCAAAAAACATCAAGTTCAATTCGAACATGTGGCGTCCTGCAAATTGGCCTGTCTAAAAGGCCGTTTAGCGCAATCACACGGCCGGGTGCAAATGGTATGCGGTTGCATGCCGCGCCCAAGGGTACTTGCGCGAAACCCATTTAACGACTAGCAAAACCGCGATTTCAAAACCGACCGGAGATAATCCAAATGGCCAGACCCAAGATCGCGCTGATCGGCGCAGGTCAGATCGGCGGCACGCTCGCCCACCTCGCAGCAATGAAAGAACTGGGTGACGTCGTCCTGTTCGACATCGCCGAAGGCACCCCCGAAGGCAAGGCGCTGGACATAGCTGAATCCGGCCCGTCCGAAGGCTTTGACGCCAAGCTGAAAGGCACTCAGTCCTACGAAGATATCGCTGGCGCCGACGTCTGCATCGTGACCGCTGGCGTCCCTCGCAAGCCGGGCATGAGCCGCGACGACCTGTTGGGCATCAACCTGAAAGTCATGAAATCTGTCGGCGAAGGCATTGCGGCCAACGCACCCGACGCGTTCGTCATCTGCATCACCAACCCGCTGGACGCGATGGTCTGGGCTCTGCGCGAATTCTCGGGCCTGCCCCACAACAAGGTCTGCGGCATGGCAGGCGTTCTGGACTCGGGCCGTTTCGCCCACTTCCTGTCGGAAGAGTTCAACGTGTCGATGAAAGACGTCACCGCGTTTGTTCTGGGCGGCCATGGCGACACTATGGTGCCGTCGGTCCGTTACTCGACCGTCGCTGGTATCCCGCTGCCCGATCTGGTCGAAATGGGCTGGACCACGCAAGACAAGCTGGACGCTATCGTACAGCGCACCCGTGACGGCGGTGCCGAAATTGTTGGCCTGCTGAAAACCGGTTCGGCCTTTTACGCACCGGCCACGTCGGCAATCGAAATGGCCGAAGCCTATCTGAAAGACCAAAAGCGCGTCCTGCCCTGCGCCGCCTATTGCGATGGTGAGCTGGGCGTCAGCGGCCTGTACGTGGGCGTACCCACCGTGATCGGCGCGGGCGGTATTGAAAGGATCGTCGACATCAACTTGAACGAAGAAGAGCAGGCTGGTTTCGACAATTCGGTCAACGCGGTGAAGGGCCTGATCGAGGCGTGCAAAGGCATCGACAGCTCGCTGGCCTGATCCCTTCTGTGAGAATTCTGAAAGCCGGTCCTTTTCAGGTCCGGCTTTTCTATTGCCCGTTTGCCCAAGTCCGAATGGAGCTACCGAAAATGTTGGCGCAAACGTTTTTAATTTTGTTTTTGAATGTGTTTTTGGCAGGTTTGGTTTCAGATTCGAATCAAGTAACTGCCCGAGAATGAATTGTGATCACACCCCAAAAAACTGTGATCACAAATAACAAAAATCTACGCTAAAAAGCTCTTCGCCGTCAAAAAAGCCTTTATATTTGCGCTCTACAGCCCTCTATAACGGGGTAATCGTAGTCAGACGGGACAGTGTTGATGAACATTCACGAATATCAGGCCAAAGCTCTTCTTCGCAGCTATGGCGCTCCGGTCTCCGAAGGTCGCGCGGTTCTGCGCGCCGAGGAAGCCAAAACCGCAGCCGGTGAACTGGACGGCCCGCTTTGGGTTGTCAAAGCGCAAATCCACGCAGGTGGACGCGGCAAAGGTAGCTTTAAAGAGGCCGATGCCGGTGAAAAAGGCGGCGTGCGTCTGACCAAATCGGTGGAAGAAGCCGCCGAAGAAGCCAAGAAGATGCTGGGTCGCACGCTGGTTACGCATCAGACCGGCCCGGCGGGCAAACAGGTTAACCGCATTTATATCGAAGCCGGTTCCGGCATCGAGCGTGAACTGTACCTGGCCCTGCTGGTGGATCGCCAGACCAGCCGCATTTCCTTCGTCTGTTCGACCGAAGGCGGCATGGACATCGAAGAAGTAGCCGCAGCCACGCCCGAGAAAATCCTGTCCTTCTCGGTTGACCCTGCAACCGGCTATCAGCCCTATCACGGCCGCCGGATCGCGTTCTCGCTGGGTTTGGAAGGTGCGCAGGTCAAGCAATGCGTCAAGCTGATGGGTCAGCTCTATAACGCCTTCGTCGAGAAGGATATGGAGATGCTGGAAATCAACCCGCTGATCGTGTCCGACAGCGGCGACCTCAAGGTGCTGGACGCCAAGGTCGGATTTGACGGCAACGCGGTCTACCGCCACCCCGACATCGCCGAACTGCGCGACACGACCGAGGAAGACCCCAAGGAATTGGAAGCCTCGAAATACGACCTGAACTACATCGCGTTGGACGGTGAGATTGGCTGCATGGTCAACGGCGCCGGTTTGGCGATGGCGACGATGGACATCATCAAGCTGTACGGGGCCGAGCCTGCCAACTTCCTCGACGTGGGCGGCGGTGCGACCAAAGAGAAAGTAACCGAAGCGTTCAAGATCATCACCTCAGACCCACAGGTCAAAGGCATTCTAGTCAACATCTTCGGCGGCATCATGCGCTGCGACGTCATTGCCGAGGGCGTTGTCGCTGCGGTGAAAGAGGTCGGCCTGCAGGTTCCGCTGGTTGTGCGTCTGGAAGGCACGAATGTCGAGAAAGGCAAAGAGATCATCAACACCTCTGGTCTGGACGTGATCGCGGCGGACAACCTGAAAGACGGAGCCGAGAAGATCGTGAAGGCGGTTAAGGGGTAATCGCCACAGCTCATCGAACCTTAAACCAAACGGAGAACCGCTATGCGCAGTGGTTTGAGAGACACTTTTGAAACGCTGAGCTGGTCCGGACGCCGCAACGGACCGCGCTCGGGGCATGGGTCGACCCTTGCGGCGACCCGACCGCTGCGTGATGCGCTTCCACGTATTTTTGACGAGTACAATGTCAAAACGTTTCTTGACGCGCCATGTGGTGATTGGACCTGGATGCAACATGTGGACCTGACCGGCATTCAATATGTCGGCGGGGACATTTCGCTGGAGGTTCTGGAAGAGGTCAAACAGCAGCATGCTGCTCCGGGACGCGAGTTCATGCACCTCGACATCACATCAGACACTCTGCCAAAGGCGGATATGATGATGTGCCGCGACTGTCTTTTTCATCTAAAATGGTGGTTGCGGTGGGCCTTTTTTGAAAACTTCGTCGCCAGCGGAATCCCGTATTTGCTGACGACGCGGCATTACATCCCCCAAAACCCCAGACTGCCAAGAAACGGAGGTTTCAAACGGTTCAACCCGTGCGTTGTACCCTTTAACTTTTCAGAACCGATCGAGACCGTCAGTGAAACGGGCGAAATCAACTTGGACCCCGAGTTTATGCTGACGCGAGAAGGTCAGAAACAACGGTCTTTGGGGATTTGGTCCCGAGACCAGGTCATCGACGCCGTGGCACGACGCGGTTCTGATCCCGACCAAAACGAGACTCGCAGCGCTGGTGATCAAAACATCTAGCGCGCTAACATTAATCACTATGGAGGCCACGAAATGGCAGTCCTCATCGATGAAAATACCAAAGTGATCTGTCAGGGCTTTACCGGCTCGCAGGGCACATTTCACAGCGAACAGGCCATCGCCTATGGCACCAAGATGGTCGGCGGCGTGACCCCCGGCAAAGGCGGGATGACCCATCTTGACCTGCCCGTTTTCAACTCGGTCCACGAGGCCAAGCATGTGACCGAAGCCAATGCCAGCGTGATCTATGTACCGCCGCCCTTCGCGGCGGACTCGATCCTCGAAGCGATTGATGCCGAGATGGAAGTGATCGTCTGCATCACCGAAGGCATCCCGGTTCTGGACATGATGAAGGTGAAGCGCGCGCTGGAAGGCTCAAGCTCGCGCCTGATCGGCCCGAACTGCCCCGGTGTGATTACGCCGGATGCCTGCAAGATCGGCATCATGCCCGGTCACATCCACAAGCGCGGTTCGGTCGGCGTTGTGTCCCGTTCGGGCACCCTGACCTATGAGGCCGTCAAGCAGACCACCGATGTAGGTCTGGGCCAGTCCACCTGCGTGGGCATCGGCGGCGACCCGATCAAAGGCACCGAGCATATCGACGTGCTGGAATGGTTCCTGGCCGATGACGAAACCGAGTCGATCATTATGATCGGTGAGATCGGTGGCTCAGCCGAGGAAGAAGCCGCGCAGTTCCTGGCGGATGAGGCCAAGAAGGGCCGCAAAAAGCCAACCGCAGGTTTCATCGCAGGCCGTACGGCCCCTCCGGGCCGCCGCATGGGCCACGCGGGCGCAATCGTCGCCGGCGGCAAAGGTGGAGCTGAGGACAAGATCGAAGCCATGCGCTCGGCCGGTATCGTCGTGGCCGAAAGCCCGGCGCAACTGGGTGAGGCAGTGCTGGAAGCGATTGGGTGAGGTTAACACCATTCATACTGTCCCTTGCAGCAACATTGTTGCTGCAAGGTTGTGTGTCTGAACACGGTTCAACGGTAGATCAATCTGCCGTAATCGGGAACGAGCAGCCTGCGGGCATCGAGCCTATTTCAGGCATTGATAAAAAGGCCCTGGCCGCCGTTATTGGAATTGGTTCGCAAATTGGTGTGTTTTACTATCCAGATAAGATTGATCGAAAACAATTGGATGCGGCCCCCGCGAGGCTATACGCAGATAGAGGTGCCAAGGTCTACGAGATAGAAGACGCGGACTTGCACCATCCAGAAGAGTTGCCGGGAGCGCGCCATCTGGTTGTGCGATGCACCGGTTAGATTTGAGGACCTCGGAATAGTTTATATGACCTTCTCCGACGCCATACGCACTTGCTTTACCAAGTTCTTAACCTTTTCAGGTCGTGCCTCGCGGTCTGAATATTGGTTCTTTTTCCTGTTCATCGTGATCTGGAGTATCATCGCCGGGATCATTGATGCACAGTTCTTCACTCAGGTTGCTGTGACTGAAACTGAAACATCCAAATCCGTCACCGCCACGTCTTCGGCACCGGTGCAAAGCATCGTTAGCCTGATCGTGTTCATCCCCCATCTGGCGGTCGCTTGGCGGCGGATGCATGATACAGGGCGCAACGGGCTTTATGCTCTACTGCCAATCCTGCTGATCCTCGGGGCCTTCGGAGTCCTGATCTTTGGCATCGGCCTCGCTTCTCATTTCCCGCATGGCGGAAATCTGGACATCCTGTTCACTCGCGCCACTTTGCTGGTCGTCCTTCCGACACTTTTCGTTCTGTTTGTGTCGCCCCTCCTGGTTTTGTGGTGGCTGACCCGCCCGTCTCAACCAGGCACCAACCAATACGGTCCCAACCCATATGAGGTAGCCCAATGACCGAACATACGCCCAATTCCGCGTTTCACGCCTCAAGCTTTATGCAGGGGCACAATGCCGAGTATCTGGAACAGCTTTATGCCCAGTACACCAAGAATCCCGGCGCGGTGGATGCCGCCTGGGCCGAGTTCTTCAAGGCCATGGGTGACGCCACGCCGGACGTGCAGCGTGAGGCCGAGGGGCCGTCATGGGCGCGCACCGACTGGCCGCCGATGCCAGCCGATGACCTAACCGGCGCGCTAACCGGCGAATGGGCCGAGATCGACGCCAAGGCAGCTGGCCAAAAGATCAAGGAAAAGGCTGCGGACAAGGGCGTTGCCGTCAGCGACGATCAGATCAAGCGCGCGGTGCTCGACAGCCTGCGGGCGCTGATGCTGATCCGGGCCTACCGTATCCGGGGCCATCTGGCCGCCAATCTGGACCCGCTGGGCATGCGCACGGCCAGTACACACCCCGAGCTGGACCCCAAAACCTATGGCTTCACCGAGGCCGACATGGACCGTCCGATCTTTATCGACAACGTGCTTGGCCTGCAGATGGCAAGCATGCGCCAGATCGTTGAGATCGTGAAACGCACCTATTGCGGCACCTTCGCGCTGCAATACATGCATATCTCTGATCCCGAACAGGCCGCTTGGCTGAAGGAACGGATCGAAGGCTATGGCAAGGAAATCGCCTTCACCAAGGAGGGTCGCAAGGCGATCCTGAACAAGATGGTCGAGGCCGAAGGTTTCGAGAAATTCTTGCACGTCAAATACATGGGCACCAAGCGCTTCGGTCTGGACGGCGGCGAGGCCCTGATCCCGGCGATGGAGCAGATCATCAAACGCGGTGGCGCCCTGGGCGTTCGGGACATCGTGATCGGCATGCCGCACCGGGGCCGCCTGAACATTCTGGCCAACGTGATGCGCAAGCCCTATCGCGCGATCTTCAACGAATTCCAGGGGGGCAGCTTCAAGCCCGAAGACGTGGATGGTTCGGGCGACGTGAAATATCACCTCGGCGCCTCCAGCGACCGTGAGTTTGATGGCAACTCGGTCCACCTGTCACTGACCGCGAACCCATCGCACCTTGAGGCGGTGAACCCGGTGGTGCTGGGCAAGGTCCGCGCCAAGCAAGACCAGTTGAAAGACGATGACCGCACGACAGTGATGGGCATCCTGCTGCATGGCGACGCGGCATTTGCCGGTCAGGGTGTTGTGGCCGAAGGCTTTGGCTTGTCGGGTCTGCGCGGGCACAAGACCGGCGGCACCATGCACATCGTGGTCAATAACCAAATCGGTTTCACCACCGCTCCGCACTTCTCACGCTCCAGCCCATATCCCACGGATATCGCGCTGATGGTCGAAGCACCAATCTTCCACGTGAACGGTGACGACCCCGAGGCCGTCGTGCACGCCGCCAAGGTCGCAACCGAGTTCCGCCAGAAGTTCCACAAAGACGTCGTGATCGACATCTTCTGCTATCGCCGGTTTGGTCACAACGAGGGCGACGAGCCCATGTTCACTAATCCGATCATGTACAAGAAGATCAAGACCCATAAGACCACGCTGTCTCTGTATACCGAGCGCTTGGTCAAGGACGGCCTGATCCCCGAGGGTGAGATCGAGGATATGAAAGCCGCCTTTCAGGCCCATCTGAACGATGAGTTCGACGCGGGCAAAGACTATAAACCGAACAAGGCAGACTGGCTGGACGGGCGCTGGTCGCATCTGGACAAGAACAAAGAAGAATATGTCCGCGGCGAAACCGCGATCACGCCGGACACTCTGGTCGAGATCGGCAAGGCCCTGACGCATGCACCCGCCGACGTTGCCCTGCACAAGACCGTCGGGCGGTTGCTGGATCACAAGAAGAACATGTTCGACAGCGGCAAGGGCTTTGACTGGGCCACGGGCGAGGCGCTGGCCTTTGGCTCGTTGCTGACCGAAGGGTTCCCGGTGCGCCTGTCCGGTCAGGACGCGACACGCGGCACCTTTAGTCAACGTCACTCGGGCTTTGTGCATCAGGAAAGCGAAGAGCGGTATTACCCGCTGAACAACATCCGTGCAGGCCAGTCGAAATACGAAGTGATCGACTCGATGCTCAGCGAATACGCTGTACTGGGTTTCGAATACGGGTTTTCATTGGCCGAACCGAACGCACTAACCCTGTGGGAAGCGCAGTTCGGAGACTTTGCCAACGGTGCGCAGATCATGTTCGATCAGTTCATCAGCTCGGGCGAAAGCAAATGGCTGCGCATGTCCGGTCTGGTCTGCCTGCTGCCGCACGGGTTTGAAGGGCAAGGGCCCGAACACTCATCCGCACGGCTTGAGCGGTTCCTGCAGATGTGCGGCCAGGATAACTGGATCGTGGCGAATTGTACGACGCCTGCGAACTACTTCCACATCCTGCGCCGTCAGCTGCACCGCACCTTCCGCAAACCGCTGATCCTGGTGACGCCTAAATCGCTGCTGCGCCACAAGCTGGCGGTCAGCACTGCCGACGAATTCACCACAGGCTCAAGCTTCCACCGGGTGCTGTGGGATGATGCACAACACGGCAATTCGGACACCAAGCTGGTCAAGGATGACAAGATCAAGCGGGTCGTGATGTGTTCCGGCAAGGTCTACTATGACCTGCTGGAAGAACGCGACGCCCGCGGGATCGACGACGTCTATCTGATGCGGATCGAGCAGTTCTACCCCTTCCCCGCCCACTCGCTGATCAATGAGCTTGAGCGTTTCAAAGGGGCCGAGATGGTCTGGTGTCAGGAAGAACCCAAGAACCAGGGCGCCTGGACCTTTATCGAACCCAATATCGAATGGGTGTTGACCCGCATCGGCGCCAAACACACAAGGCCGATTTATGTCGGCCGCGCAACCTCGGCTTCGCCCGCGACGGGTCTGGCCAGCCAACACAAAGCTCAACAAGAGGCGCTTGTGAACGAAGCGCTGAGCCTCGAAGGAAAGTAAACGATGACCATTGAAGTTCGTGTACCTACGCTAGGCGAATCCGTCACCGAAGCTACGGTTGCCACCTGGTTCAAGAAACCTGGTGACGCTGTGGCCGTGGATGAGATGCTCTGTGAGCTTGAAACCGACAAGGTAACGGTCGAGGTTCCAGCCCCCGCTGCCGGTGTGATGGGCGAAATCGTCGCTGCCGAAGGTGAAACCGTAGGCGTTGACGCATTGCTGGCCACCATCACCGCAGGCGAAGGTGCTGCGCCGGCACCCGCCGCTGCCCCGGCCCCTGCTGCCGCGCCTGCAGCGGCCGCTGGTGGTGGCAGCGTCGATGTGATGGTGCCCACTTTGGGTGAGTCCGTGACCGAGGCTACCGTTTCGACCTGGTTCAAACAGGTTGGCGATGCCGTGGCGCAAGACGAAATGCTGTGCGAATTGGAAACCGATAAGGTCTCGGTTGAGGTTCCGGCACCGGCTGCTGGTGTTCTGGCGGAAATCGTAGCGCCCGAAGGCACCACCGTGGACGCCTCGGCCAAGCTGGCCGTGATCTCGGGCGCTGGAGCTGGTGCCGCCCCGGCTGCAGTTCCTTCCGCCGCAACAGCGCCTGCAGCAGCCACCGCTGGTAAAGACGTGGCCAATGCACCCTCGGCTGAGAAAGCAATGGCCGAGGCTGGTCTGTCTGCCGATCGGGTCACTGGCACTGGCCGCGATGGCCGCATCATGAAAGAGGACGTGGCCCGCGCCGCAGCTGCCCCCGCAGCCCCTGCTCCGGCCCCAGCGCCTGCGCCTGCACCTGCACCGCGCGCACCGGTCGCAGCAGGTGATGCCGCGCGCGAGGAACGGGTCAAGATGACCCGCCTGCGCCAGACCATCGCCAAGCGTCTGAAAGACAGTCAGAACACCGCCGCCATGCTGACCACTTATAACGAGGTGGACATGACCGAGGTGATGGCCCTGCGTAACCAGTACAAAGACCAGTTCGAAAAGAAGCACGGCGTGCGTCTGGGCTTTATGTCTTTCTTCACCAAGGCCTGCTGCCACGCGCTGAAAGAAGTGCCCGAGGTGAATGCGGAAATCGACGGCACCGACATCGTTTACAAGAACTTTGTCCATATGGGCGTTGCCGCCGGAACACCGACCGGTCTTGTGGTTCCGGTTATCCGCGACGCGGATTCGATGTCCTTTGCCCAGATCGAAAAAGCCATCGCCGAAAAAGGCAAGCGCGCCCGTGATGGCAAGCTGTCAATGGAGGAGATGCAGGGCGGCACCTTCACCATCTCGAATGGCGGTGTCTATGGCTCGCTGATGTCCTCGCCAATCCTGAACCCGCCGCAATCGGGTATCCTGGGCATGCACAAGATTCAGGACCGTCCGATGGCGATCAACGGTCAGGTTGTGATCCGTCCGATGATGTACCTTGCTCTGTCCTATGACCACCGGATCGTTGACGGCAAAGGCGCCGTGACCTTCCTTGTTCGTGTAAAAGAGGCGCTGGAAGACCCGCGCCGCCTGCTGATGGATCTGTAATTATGGCAACGCATGTATTGTGGCAGGCCGATGTGGCCGATTTCGATGCCTGGCTGAAAGTGTTTCGTGAGGATACGCCAATGCGCAAGGCTGCGGGTATCCGCGACCTGCACGTCTGGCGTGACCCGGATCAGGCCGACCATGCCATTGCCATGTTCGAGGTTACGAACCTGGACAAGGCCCGCGCCTTTTTCGGATCTGAGGAATTGGCGATGCACCACGAGCGGGGCGGCATTGCACATATCACGATCAAGCTGCTGGAACCGGTTTGAAGAAAGCACAGCAGGATCCGGCTACGCTGGATCATGCAGCCACCGGCCCATCCGGTCGACTTAGGAGAGTATAATGGCAAACTATGACGTCATCGTAATCGGCGCCGGCCCAGGCGGCTATGTCTGCGCCATCCGCTGCGCCCAGCTGGGCCTGAAAACCGCCGTTGTCGAAGGGCGTGAAACCCTGGGAGGCACCTGTCTGAACGTGGGTTGTATCCCGTCCAAGGCGCTGCTGCACGCTTCACATCAATTGCATGAGGCCGAGCATAACTTTGCCAAAATGGGCCTCAAGGGCAAAAGCCCCTCGGTCGACTGGAAACAGATGCAGGCCTACAAGGAAGAAACCATCGAGGGCAACACCAAAGGCATCGAGTTCCTGTTCAAAAAGAACAAGATCGACTGGCTGAAAGGTTGGGGCTCGATCCCTGCTGCTGGTCAGGTCAAGGTGGGGGATGAGGTTCACTCGGCCAAGAACATTATCATCGCCTCCGGGTCTGAACCGTCCTCGCTGCCTGGTGTAGACGTTGACGAAAAGGTTGTCGTGACCTCGACTGGTGCGCTGTCACTTGGCAAGATTCCCAAGAAGATGGTCGTGATTGGTGCCGGTGTGATCGGGTTGGAACTTGGCTCGGTTTATCAGCGATTAGGGGCCGAAGTGACGGTGATTGAGTTCCTCAAGGAAATCACACCGGGCATGGACCCCGAGGTTCAGAAGACTTTCCAGCGCATTCTCAAGAAACAGGGCTTAAAGTTTGTGATGGGCGCAGCGGTGCAAAAGACCGAAGCGACCAAAACCAAGGCCAAGGTCACCTATAAACTTCTGAAAGACGACAGCGAGCATGTGATCGACGCGGATACCGTGTTGGTCGCCACCGGGCGCAAGCCGTTCTCTGACGGGTTGGGACTGGAGGCTCTGGGGGTCGAAATGACACCGCGCGGTCAGATCAAAGTTGGCAGCGACTGGCAGACAAACGTACCGGGAGTCTACGCCATCGGCGACGTGACCGAAGGCCCGATGCTGGCCCACAAGGCCGAGGATGAGGGCATGGCCGCTGCTGAACAGGTCGCGGGCAAGCATGGCCACGTGAACTATGGCGTCATTCCCGGCGTGATCTACACCTGGCCCGAAGTGGCCAATGTGGGTGAAACCGAAGAGACGCTGAAAGCACAGGGCCGCAACTACAAAGTCGGCAAGTTCATGTTCATGGGCAACGGGCGCGCCAAGGCGAACTTTGCCGCCGATGGCTTTGTGAAGATCCTGGCCGACAAGGACACGGACCGCATTCTGGGCTGCCACATTATCGGCCCGGCAGCAGGTGATCTGATCCACGAGGTCTGCGTGGCGATGGAATTCGGTGCATCGGCCGAGGATCTGGCCCTGACCTGCCACGCCCACCCGACCTATTCGGAAGCGGTGCGCGAAGCAGCGCTGGCTTGTGGCGACGGTCCGATCCACTCGTAAGACAGCACTGACTCAACTGGAGTTAGCGAGGCTCTGCCTCGCGCTCCGAGATATTTTTTGGCCAGATGAAAAGGCGGATCCCTCGTTCATCTGGCCATTAAATACCTCGGGGGAGTTGCGGCTTGCCGCAGCGGGGGCAGAGCCCCCATTTACCACATCGTTTTTGCAGCGCGTGCGCCCCATTCTGAATCGTAGCGTTCACCGCCCTCTTCACCTTGGCTTGCCTCGGCCAGAATCTCACCAATGCTGGGCAGCTCGGCGGAATTGTCGCCCGAGGCCCAAATTTCAGCGCGCATCAAGGCACGGGCGCATTGTGTGTAGATCTCGGCGATTTCGATAACGATGACCGTAGCTGGCTGTTTGCCGTGTTTCTCAAACCGGGCGCGCAGGTCTGCGTCCGCAGTCAGTCGGGCCGTTCCATTCACACGCACCACGTTGTTGGAACCCGATACCATAAACATCAAGGCCACACGCGGATCACCCACAATATTGCGCAGGGAATCCAATCGATTATTGCCGCGCCAGTCCGGAAGGGCCAGCGTATTTGGATTAAGCTCTAACACCGCCGGGCCATCATCTCCGCGGGGGCTGCCATCCACACCTTCGGGACCCACGGTACTGAGGATACAAAGCCGCGAGGTCATGATCCATTTGCGATAAAGTGGCGTCAGGCTGTGTACCACTTTTCGAAAAGAGGCCGCGCCGGGCGGTCTGTTGTAGATCGCTTCGAGCGATTCGATGTCCTTAATGAACTCCATCCGGATCAAACCCCACTTCTTTCATCAACGCATTGGATCGCGTCTCAATCACGTCTTCCAATCGACCAAGAAACGAATTGCGCGCAACCCCCGGCTCGATCGGATCAAGAAAGTCCACTATCGCCAAACCCGGTTTGCGCAGAACACCTGTGCGCGGCCAGAAAACTCCGGCATTTGTCGCCACCGGGACACAGGGAAATCCCAACCCCTCATACAGAACCGCTGTGCCCACTTTGTAAGGTTTCTGCACCCCTGGCGCAACGCGTGTGCCCTGCGGGTAGATCACCAATTGACCGGGCTCGGTGAATTCTTTGGCGACGTCTTTGACCATCTTGGCCACGGCCGCGCCCTTTTTACCGCGATCGACTGGGATACAGCCGAGACGCCGCGCATACATGCCAATGACAGGGGTCCACAGCAGCTCTTTCTTCATTATGAATTTGCCGTGGGGGATGGCGTCGAAAATTATGATGATGTCGAGAAAGGACTGGTGCTTGGCGCCAATCACCACCTCGTCCACCGGCACTGTGCCGCGTACTTCGGATCGAATGCCAACCATCCAACGCGCCAGCCACAGGGTTGTGCGGGCATAGGTCTTACACGCCCGCAACGCACCACGCTTGTTGAACAGGGCAAAGGGGGCAAACACGATGCCCAGGATCAGCATCCAGACATAGATCACGATCATGAAGATCAAAGAGCGCACCCATTGAAACGCTGTGGCCATCACGAAAGCTCCTTCAATTTGCGGCTGGCGGCGGTCCACGTGGCCAGGAAGGCAACAGTTGCGCCCAATACAGGGATCAGTGCAGGCAGCAACCAGCCTGCCCCCTGAAAGCCCAGACCGGTCAAAAACCCGCCCTCGTCCGAGGCTTCGGGCAGCAAAAGCACCCCGGTCATACCCAGCAATACCCCGACAACCGCGCCAAAGAATGCCCGGTAAGTAAAGCGCCGGACAAAGGCGCGGGCGATAAAGCGATCCCTGGCACCAACCAGACGCAGCACCTCGATGATCTGCGCGTTGGCCGCAAGCGAGGCATTAGCCGCAAGCGTAATCATGGCTGCGGTCGCGCCACCGATCAGCAGGATCGAGACCCAACCGAGCCGGCGCAGTGACATGGCCGCATCGACCAGAGGTTCGCGCCAGCGGGTGTGGTCGTCCAGCACAGCGCCCGGTACCTCGGCCCCCAACCGCAACCGCAGTCCGGTTGCATCCAGACCCGGATCGCCTTCGATGATCTCGATCAGTTGCGGAACGGGCAATGTGTCCAGCGGCAGGTCAGAACCAAACCATGGCGACAACAGCGCGGCCTGCTCCTCGGTCGTCAGCGCCCGGGCCGATGCGACGCCGGGGGTTTGGGCCAGCACGGTCAACGCAGCCTCGGTCTGGGCGGCCAGCTGGTCGGCGGGGGCATTGATCCGCAAGGTGGCCGCCCCGGCCAGTTCGGTTGCCCAACGGTCGGCCAATCGCCCGGACGCCAGCGATAGGGCCAGCGCAAACACGGTCAGAAAAGCCATCGCGCCCGATACGAACAAGGTCAGATGCGCGGTGTAACCGGTGGGGGGCACCACCCGATCGGCGCGCGCATCCCGTTTCAGCAAGTTTCGGATCATCCCCTTGCTCATAGGTCTGCCCCCGCAAGTTGGACCTGCCGTTGCGAAATACGCAGCACGCGTGCCTGCACCTGGCTTTTGGCAGCTCGGATCAAGCTCAGATCGTGGGTGGCGATCAGCACGGTTTTGCCCATCTTGTTCAGCTCGATCAATAGGCGCAGCAAGCGTTGCGACATCTCCCAGTCCACATTGCCAGTGGGCTCATCTGCCAGAACAACATCGGGCGACAGGATCACCGCCCGGGCCAGCGCGGCGCGCTGACGTTCACCACCCGACAGTTCGGGCGGAAGCGCGCCCAGCCGGGTGCCAAGACCCACCCAGTTCAGCAATTCAGTCAGATCATCCCGCAACGCAGATTCCGAACGCCCCGACACCATCAGCGGCAACGAGACATTTTCGACCACCGTCATATGATCCAGAAACCGGCAATCCTGATGCACAACGCCAACCCGGCGGCGCAGCAGGGCCATCTGGTCGCGATCCAGCTGGGCCACGTCCTGTTCAAACGCGCTTAGCCGTCCGGACGTGGGCAGCAATGCGCCGTAGCACAGTTTAAGCAAAGTGGTCTTGCCCGCGCCCGAAGGGCCGGTCAGAAAGTGGAACGAACCCGGCTGCAGTCGCAGGGACACGTTGCTCAGCAATTCACCTCCACCATAGGTGTAGCTGACATTTTCCAGCTCGATCACAGGGGCCCCCGTTCTAATTGCTGCTCTTCTTGCCCGAGCGTGGTTGTGGTTTCAATGCCTGCACCGGGGCGAATTGGTGACATTTATGCTGCCAAACCGAAAACACCCTTTGCGGTCAGGTCTTAACGGAATAACATCCCTAAAAAAACTATTATCAGGTCGAGGTCCCGACCAGGAGGCAGCATGCGTCTTACGTGTCCGAATTGCGGTGCCCAATATGAGGTGCCAGACGAAGTCATCCCGGAAGAGGGCCGCGACGTTCAGTGTTCAAATTGCGAGAACACCTGGTTCCAGGCCAAATACCCGGACCAACCCGCGCCCGCAGCGGTCACACCCATTTCAGAAGAGCCTGCAGCCGAGGAAGCCGCGACAGACCCGACCCCCACACCGGTGGATGAAGCGTTTGTCGCGGAACCGCAGGCCGAGCCTAGATCTGAACCTGCGACGGAATCCGAAACAACACCCGCACCAGAACCTGAAGCAGCCCCCGAGCCGGAAAAACCCGAAACAACCGGAAATATCGACCCCGCTGTTGCCGGCATCCTGCAAGAGGAAGCCGCCCGAGAGGCTGAGCTGCGTGCCCAGGAAGGCGGCAGCATAGAAACTCAGCCCGATTTGGCACTGGACACTCCTCCGGAGCCTGACCCCGAACACGCCATCAAGGAACTGACGGCCACGGAAACCGCAGAAGACGCGGGCCAGAAAGATGACCTGCCCGATGTCGAAGCGATCAATTCCAGCTTGCGCAGCGACGACATCATGGGCGCAGAAGACGAGCCCGCGCCGCGTAAATCTGGCGGATTTGTGCGCGGATTTGCATTGATCCTGATTGTTGGCATCATTCTGTTGCTGGTCTATGGCAACGCCCAAAAAATCAGCGAGGCTGTGCCGCAGGCCGAACCGATCCTGACCCCATATGTGTCGCTGGTGGATCAGGCACGTCTGTGGCTCGAAGCACAGACTTCGGGGACAGCACAGAACTGACCTGATTGAAAGACGGACCTAGAACCGCTCTAACAGCCGCTTGAGGTATTCCAACTCGATCTGAGGACGATCCGATTCACCGGTGCGGCGACGGATTTCGTCCAGCAATTCGCGGGCGCGACGATAGACATCCTCGCCCTGCAACAGGCTGTCATCGGTTGAGATCGAGCCATTCGAACCCGGGTTGCGGCCCAGCGGATCACGGCTGTTGGCCTGCATATCACCTTCTTGCGATCCCTGACCCGGTTGGTTCTGCTGGTTCTGGGCCAAGGCTTCACCCAGTGACCGCATACCTTCGCGCAGGGCTTCCATCGCCTCGGACTGGTTGTCGATTGCATCAGCCAGATCATCATTGCGCAGCGCGTTTTCGGCCTCGTCCATAGCCCGCCCTGCGCGGCCCAGCGCATCGCGCGCGGCATCGCCCTCGGGCGTGCCCGCACCGGGTAGATTCTGTTGCTGACGACCCAATTCATCGCGCAAAGCCTGTTGGCGATCAGCCAGCGATCCTTGCCCTTGCTGGCCGTCGCCCTGTTGATCTGCGCCGCGACCACCCTGACCTTCGTGGCTTTGTCCCCGACCCTGACCGCCATTGCGGCCTTCGTTGCCCTGGCTTTCACCAGCCTGCGCGCCGGGGTTGAACTGTTCCTGCAGATCGCGGAAAGCCTGATCGCTGAGGCCTTGCTGTTCGCGCAGGGTTTCGGCCAACCCTTCCATCGCCTGCTGGCCTTCGGATTGCTGGCCCTGCCCCTGGCCCTGAGTGACGCGCATGTTTTCCATCATCCGCTGGAACTCTTCCAGCGCCTGCTGAGCCTCAGCCATGCGGCCCTGTTCCATCAGTTCCTGAATACGGTCCATCATCCGCTGCAGATCGTCCTGCGTCATCTGCAGGGATTCGCCATTCTCGCCTTGTTGGTTTTCGTCAAACTCACCGTTTTCCTGTGCCAGACGCTGCAGTTGGCGCATGTAATCCTGCGTTGCCTCGCGCAGCTCTTGCATCAGCTCAGCGATTTCCTCATCGGTGGCGCCGTTCTTCATCGCCTCGGTCAGGCGTTCCTGTGCCCGGCGCATCCGTTCCAGCGCATCGGCCAGCGTTCCGTCTTCGATGATGATCGCCAGATCCCATAGGGCCTGGGCGATCTCTTCCTGTTGTTCCAGTGTCAGCCCGTAGTCATCGAACATTTCCAATCGCCGCAGGGTCACACGAAGACGCAGATACGCGGTGTCGGATCGAAAGAACCCTTCGGGCAGATGCGAGACCGCGCGCAAAATCTGAGACACCCGGGTCGCGTTATCCCTGGCCCACAGCAAATCACGCCGCTGTTCGATCACTGCAGCGGCCAGCGGATCAAAGAAACGTCGCGCAGGCAATGTGGTCTGATACGGATTAGAGTGGCCTTCCTGATCGGCCGCATCCCGTGCCGTCAATGTAATCTTGACCGGCAAATGCGCCCAAGGGTGCTGCGAGAAATCCTCGATCAGGTCTTCGGTAAAATCGATCCGGTCGCCGGTAATCGGCATCGGAAGTTCCACGGAGATCACTTCGCGCGGTTCGGGTACAGCGGCCAGACCATAGCTCCGGCTGACCTCAGCCAGATCCAGCACGATCACGGCTGATCCAGAGACCACGCCATAATCGTCCACAGCAGTGAACGGCAGTTTCATGCGTCCGCCAGCCTCGGTCTCGGCCTCGTCGGCGATCGCAATCTTCGGCGACGTATCAGCAATGATGTTTACGGCCCAGTTCCGCCCTGCCGGACCTTCAATCGTCAACTGGCCTGAACGGGTGGCAAGAAAATCCTGTTCCACGTCAGATGCGTCTTCGGCACCCAGGGGCGATGTCGTCTCGGTCAAGCTATGGTCGCCGACCTCGCCATAAAAACGCAGGGTGATGCGGCTGCCTTGTGGAACAGATAGTGTCGGGTCTGATTGATCCGCCAGGTAAAGCGTCGGCAAGCCGGTATAGCGTGGCGGCTCCACCCAGCCTTCCCAGCTGGGCCCCTGCCCAGCCGTGGCCGCGCCCGGCGTCATCTCGGCCACTGAACCAATGCGCCAGAACGATCCGAACAAAACCGCAATCACCAGCGCCAGCAAGGCAGAGTAACGCAACGCATAAGGATCGCGATCAGCCAGCCGCAAATCTGGTTTGACCGGCTCAGCCTGCGCCGCCCGTTGCGCCATACGCGTCTGGTGCGCCAGCCACAGCGCGACTGAATCGGCATCCATCGCCCCAATGGCCTGATCGTCCATAAGCGCCTGAATCGGACGCCCCGGCAGTGACGCATCCACCCGCATCAGCGCTTCGGCCCGTCTGGGTAAATGGAATCGCCTGATACCCCAGACCAGCGCCACCAGCAGGCCAATCACTGCGACAACACCCACTGCCCAGACCAACTCGACCCGGACGTGATCCTGCAACCCCAGCATCAACGCAGCCAGAATCGCCATGAAAATCGAGAAAAATGGCCAGAATGCACGCAAAACCTGCTCGGCCAGCATCCCTGCGTGCGTCAGCCACAGGGAAAGTCTTGGAATCGGCAGGTTATGTCTTGCGTTCAAGGCAGGCCTCCTGAGCGGGCCCGCGCGGTCATCGCGTCAAAGCCACTCAGGTATGGTATCGCGGTTTATGATTTCGTCAAAGCTTGGCCGTTCACGAATAACTGCAAATTGATCCCCATGTACCAGAACCTCAGGGATCAGGGGGCGCGTGTTATATTCGCTGGCCATCACCGCCCCATAGGCTCCGGCGCTGCGAAAGGCCACCAGATCACCCGGCGCCAGCGGTGGCATGTTGCGTTGTTTGGCGAAGGTATCACCGGTCTCACAGACCGGACCGACAATATCATAGGGCTGTTGTTCAACGCCCGGCGCCGGTTCCTGCACGGCAACGATATCGTGATGCGCCTCGTACATGGCGGGGCGGATCAGGTCGTTCATGGCCCCGTCGAGGATCAGAAAATCGCGCCCCTCACCGGATTTCACATAGATCACCTTGCTGATCATCAAACCGGCATTGCCCGCGATCAGACGACCAGGTTCGATCTCGATCTCGCAATCCAGATGGCCCAGCGTTTTCTTGATCAACGCACCGTATTCTACGGGCAGCGGTGGTGCGTCATTGGCACGGGTATAGGGAATGCCCAAACCTCCGCCCAGATCGAGACGGCGGATATTGTGACCTTCGGCACGCAGCTGCTCAGTCAACTCTGCGACTTTGGTATAGGCCAGCTCGAACGGCTCCAGCTCGGTCAGTTGCGAGCCGATATGGACGTCGATGCCAATCACCTCAAGCCCGGGCAGGGACGCGGCGTGGGCATAGACCTCTGACGCGCGGGCGATGGGAATACCGAACTTGTTCTCGGACTTTCCTGTAGCGATCTTGGCGTGGGTTTTGGCATCAACATCCGGGTTAACCCGCACAGTGATCGGCGCAACCACACCCAATTCCAGCGCTACAGCGTTAATCACTTCCATCTCGGGCTCGGATTCAACGTTGAACTGACGGATGCCCCCGGTCAGCGCGGTGCGGATCTCATCCACAGTTTTGCCAACGCCTGAGAAAACGATTTTATCGCCTGGCACACCCGCCGCCTTGGCGCGCAGGTATTCCCCGCCCGAGACCACATCCATCCCCGCGCCCGCCTGCGCCAGCGTTTTCAGAATCGCCTGATTGCTGGCGGCTTTCATCGCGTAGCAGACAAGATGCTCGGTCCCTTCCAGCGCGTCATCGAACAGCTGGAAATGGCGCAGTAAAGTCGCGGTGGAATAGACGTAAAACGGGGTCCCGACCGCGGCAGCGATTTCGGAGATTGGGACATCCTCGGCGTAAAGCGCGCCGTCGCGGTAGAGAAAGTGATCCATGACAGCGCGCTTAGACCAAAACCGCCCGGTGGATCAATGGATTCCGCACATCCGGCGGTATTCGGTCAGTTGGTGACAGAAACGCCAACCCGACCATAGCCCGAAATCGAAACACCAGAGCTGCCGGAATTCGCCTCGGGTTCGGGGCGGGAGTTGTGCGAAGGCTCGCAGGCCGCAAGTACGGCAATAGTCAGGATCAGGCCGAAAATCTTCATGATGTCATCTTAGCTCAGGAAATTCGGCACCAGGCCGATCATACGTGCGAACATGGGCGCCGCGTGGGCAAAATGCAATTACCTCAGAGGATTAAACCCCAAGAAAAACACCCAATCCACCGCGCCGAAAGCCAACACCACCACCAACATAAGTGCCGCTGCTTCCGACGCCTACATTGGCGCTCATCGTGGGTTGGATCGGCTCGCCATCTGCGCCACAGGCGACCAGGGCAAACCCAGCCGCAATCAGCAGGACAACACGGAGAATTTGCATCATACCAACGCCTTCCATCGCTTGATCTGGGCCCGCACCTGATCCGGTGCGGTGCCGCCATAAGACTGGCGCGAGTTTACCGAATTTTGGACGGTAAGGACAGAATAGACGTCATCGGTGATATCTGCGTGGACCGATTGCATGTCCTCCAGCGTCAGATCAGGCAAGTCGCAGCCTTTGCTTTCGGCCATGGCCACCAGCGATCCGGTCACATGGTGGGCGTCGCGGAACGGCAGGCCCAATACACGAACCAGCCAGTCAGCAAGGTCGGTAGCGGTCGAGAACCCCGAGCCCGCTGCCGCCGCAAGGCTTTCGCGGTTGGCAGTCATGTCCTTAACCATACCTTCCATCGCAGCCAGCGCCAGCATCCAATTGTCGGCGGCATCAAAGACCTGCTCCTTGTCTTCTTGCATGTCCTTGGAATAGGCCAGCGGCAGGCCTTTCATAACCATCATCAATGCGGTATTTGCACCGTAAATGCGGCCCACCTTGGCGCGGATTAACTCTGCAGCATCCGGGTTCTTCTTCTGCGGCATGATCGACGAACCAGTCGAAAACCGATCAGATAGGGTGACAAATCGGAACTGGGCCGAAGACCAGATCACCAGCTCTTCAGCAAAGCGCGACAGGTGCATGGCGCAGATCGAGGCGGTCGACAGGAACTCAAGCGCGAAATCGCGGTCGCTGACTGCGTCCAGCGAGTTGGCGGCAGGCCGGTCAAAGCCCAGCGCCTCGGCCGTCATCTGGCGGTCGATGGGAAAAGACGTCCCAGCCAAAGCCGCAGCCCCCAAGGGGGATTCGTTCATCCGGGCTCGCGCATCGCGGACGCGGCTCAGGTCACGGCCAAACATCTCGACATAGGCCATCATGTGGTGGCCCCACGTCACCGGCTGTGCGGTTTGCAGATGGGTAAAGCCTGGCATGACCCAATCGGCCCCGGCCTCGGCCTGCGCCAAAAGCGCGCGGATCAGGGCCAGCAGACCGCTCTCTGCAGCGTCCAGTTGATCACGCACCCACAGTTTGAAATCGGTCGCAACCTGGTCATTCCGGCTGCGGCCCGTGTGCAAACGACCTGCAGGCTCGCCAATAACCTCTTTCAGACGCGCTTCGACATTCATGTGGATGTCTTCCAGCGCGGTCGAGAACTGAAATTCCCCGTTCTGAATTTCTGACAAAACGGTGAGCAGCCCTTCCCGAATTGCCTGCGCATCACTATCAGTTATTACGCCTGTGGCAGCCAACATGGCGGCATGGGCGCGCGAGCCTGCGATGTCCTGGGCTGCCATCCGCTGATCGAACCCGATCGAGGCATTGATTGCCTCCATGATCGCGTCTGGACCGGCGGCAAAGCGGCCGCCCCACATCTGGTTCGAAGATTGATCGGTCATGTAAGAAAACCCGGAGTTGATATGCGCCTATTTCGTCTGATCCCCCTTTATATGGCCCTTGCGCTGGGTGCAAACGCCGCTTTGGCGACAGATGCCGAAACGCTTGGCCCGCTGCGTGATGGAACACTGAAACGCCTGATCCTGCACAAAGAACCCAAGCCCGCAAAAACAATCGAATTCCAGCTGGAAGATGAGGGCGGAGTTGGAACGCTTGAGGACTATGCCGGCAAGTATGTTCTGGTGAACTTCTGGGCCACGTGGTGTGCGCCTTGCCGCAAAGAGATGCCGCAGATTGCCGAGCTGCAAGAAGAGTTCGGCGGTGACAAGTTTGAGGTTCTGACCCTTGCCACCGGGCGCAACTCACCCGCCGGGATCAAGAAGTTCTTCGAGGAAAACGGCATCAATAACCTGCCGCGCCATCAGGACCCCGGTTCAGCCGCCGCGCGCGAGTTTGGCGTTGTTGCGTTGCCAATCACTGTTATTCTGAATCCTGAGGGTCAGGAAATTGCCCGGTTAATCGGCGATGCGGAATGGAATTCAGAAAGTGCCAAGGCGATTATCGCGACGCTTGTCGGCGCTGAAAGCTAAGTAAACACACACGAAAAAAGACGAATCATGCTATTCTCTCAGCTTTAATCGTTGGGGGAATAGCTATGAAATCAATTGCCATCCTGATCGCGGCGGTCAGTGTTCTTTGTATTGCCGCGACGACAGCAGACGCCAAAGACATTAAAAGCAACAACAATTCATGGACACAATCGTTGGCAAGAAGCTCGTAAGCGGTGGCTCTTGGCTTGTCGTCGCGGCAGACGGAACGATTCAGGGGGAAACCGCCAAAAAAGGCAAAATCAAAGGGGCTTGGGTCTGGAACAAAAGGTACTTTTGCCGAAATCTCTTTATCGGGACCAACCAACTTCCCGAAGATTGCCAGAAAGTTACAATCGACGGCAATCAGGTAACCTTCACACGCGATAAAGGAAAAGGTGAGGCTGTGCCTATGACCATTTCCAACTAGGCAGAAACACAGAATTCATCTGTGCTAGAATAGAACCGGTCCCTCGGGGCCGGTTTTTCTGTTGGTTACCAGTGAAAGGAGGCGACAATGAAACCAGTGGTTCTGTTGATCGGTCGCTTGCCGAATGTCATCGGCGACGTGGCGCGGCGTCTGGATCACATGCCTATCCAATGGCTGGGCGCGCATGATCAGGATGAGGTCCGGCGGCAACTGGATGCCGAACCCCGGATCGTCTGTGCGGTCATGGGCGCGGGCTTGGATGACAAGATCCGCGGCGAGATGGTCGGCATCATCGCAGCACGCAGGCCAGACATCTGCATACACCTGAAAGACAGGGCCTCGGGGCCTGATGGGCTGGTGCCCTTTGTCGAACGCGTGGTGCAGCACGAAGTCCTGGACACGTTCGAAGCTGGCTGACGCAACGCTACCTTTGACAGCGTCATTGCCGCTCTGCAATCTGTCGGGCGGGAGGAAAGAATGCCGCTTGAAATACTTCTGGTTCTGGTGGTCGGAGGCATCGTCGGCATCACCGTTCTGCTGCACCTGTCAGGGCGGTCACGCGTGCGCGAACTGACCCCCCAGACCGCGCGTTCGGAATGGCTGCGCCATGCGCCGGACGACGTAATAATTGATATAACAATCGCACATGACAAGCGGTCCGCCCTGATCCGTACCGAGACGGGAAACGGGCTGTTGTGGTCCTTTGGTGCCGATACGGTGGCGCGCCACCTTCTGGATTTCGACTGGATCGATCACCCCGAGGGTTTCGAAATTCAATTTCATGACTTCGGCACGCCCAAAGCCCTGATCCGCCTTGACGATTTCGAACGCCCCCACTGGCAAAACCTGATGGACCCCGCATGACCGACCAAGTGAGCTTTCCCGACGCCGTGCAATGGGCGGTGCCGTTCTTCATCGCCGCCATTCTGGCCGAGTTCCTGTGGATCGCTTTCAAAGGCAGGGGCGGACGGTATGAGACGCGCGATGCCGTCACCTCGCTGATCATGGGGGCGGGAAATATCGCCTCGGGGTTGCTGCTTGGGTTCATCGCATATGGCTTTTTCATGTGGCTGTGGCAGATCACGCCGCTGAACCTGGGCACCTCGATTCCGGTGATCATCCTGTGCTTTGTGCTGGATGATTTACGCTATTACTGGGTGCATCGGTTCGGTCACCGCATCCGCTGGGTCTGGGCCAGTCACGTGAACCACCACAGTTCTCAACACTACAATCTGACCACGGCGCTGCGGCAGACATGGACCTATACGTTTACCTTCATGATGGTGGTACGTGCGCCGCTGATCCTGCTGGGCTTCCACCCGGCGATGGTGCTGTTCTGCGGCGGTTTGAACCTGATCTATCAGTTCTGGATTCACACCGAGGCGATTGGGAAAATGCCCCGCTGGTTCGAGGCGGTGATGAACACCCCTAGCCACCACCGCGCCCATCATGGACGGAACGCGCGTTATCTGGATTGCAACTATGCCGGGGTTTTCATCATCTGGGACAAACTGTTTGGCACGTTTGTGCCCGAACAGAAGGACGACCGCGTCGATTACGGGCTGGTCCACAATATCGGCACGTTCAACCCGCTGCGCGTGGCCTTTCACGAATGGGTCAGTATCTGGCGCGACGCAACCCAGCCGGGGCTGACGTTGCGCGAACGTCTGGCCTATTGCTTTGCTCCACCGGGTTACAGCCATGATGGCAGCCGCGAAAGCTCGGAACAGATCAAAGCCCGGCATCTGGCGCGCCATCCCGAAGATCACGGAACGCCCGGTTTTGAACAACTTGAGGCCCAGACGCCCAATCCACAGGCAAAACAGGCTTAAATCCGCCTGTTCGACTCTCTGCTTTCTTGAAAACGGGATTTCACATTCCATATTCAGCGGATGTGACCCGTAGCCAGTAACCCGGAGGCCGCCATGACCCGTTTGATGACAGTATCGACCACACTTGGTTTGATCGGTCTGGCTTTGGCCATGTTGACGGCACTGACGGGTGGCCCCTCAACCATCGTTGCATTGGGCTTTGTCATGCTTGCACTGGGCTTCATGGGAGCCGTGGTCGGCGCCGCCGCTGTACTAGGACGGGTTTGGGAATCCGCGCGCTGACACCTGGCAAAATCGCTCCTCTTAACCGCAAATTCATACCTTTGCCTTGAAATAAGGCCCTGACCGGTGACGTTAAGGGGCTTGGCAAGGACATGCGGGACAGGAAACAGACAGATGCGCCCGAGGGTGCCGAAAGCCCGCTGAACGCAGCCGTCGCATCCCGTGACGAATCCTCGGTTCAGATGGCGACCGAAGCGGTAAAGCACAAACAATGCAAACTGGCCTTTCAGCCGGTCATGCAGGCGCATCAACCATTCGGTGTAGCGTTCTACGAAGGGTTCATTCGGGTGCTGGACGAAACCGGGCGGGTTATTCCTGCACGGGATTTCATGCCGCAATTGGAAAACACCCCGATCGGGCGGGATCTGGATTGTGTCGCATTGGAAATGGGGTTGAGGACACTGATCAATAACCCCGAAATCCGCCTGTCCATCAACATGTCCGCACGTTCGATCGGCTATGCGCGGTATTCTCGGGTGTTAGATCGGTTTCTCAAGAAAGACGCCAATTTGGGCGAACGGCTAATCCTGGAAATTTCGGAAAGTTCGGCCATGACTGTGCCCGAATTGGTGATCGATTTCATGGACCGGCTACAACCCCGCGGCGTTGCGTTTGCGCTGGACGATTTCGGTGCCAGCAATTTCAGTTTCCGCCACTTTCGCGAGTTTTTGTTTGATGCCGCCAAGATCGACGGTCAGTTCGTCCGCGGAATTTCCGAAAACCCGGACAATCAAGCGTTGGTCCGGGCACTGGTCGCTGTGGCCCGGGAATTTGAAATTCTAGTAACCGCCGAATCGGTCGAAACCAGGGGCGATGCCGAATTCCTTGTGGCCAATGGCGTGGACTGCTTGCAGGGGTTTTTGTTCGGCGCACCCACTGTGTCGGGCCCTTGGAAAGACAAAAAACTCAAGAAAACCGGTAGTTAAAGATTTAGAATCTATTTCCAATTTACCTGAGACAAGCTGACCGTTGCTGCAATTGCAGCGTTACGCTATTCCATGGGCAGTTGGAGCGGGGGATCATGAGGCGCTCTGGATCTTAGAGGCCGGACCTCTGCGATCTGCGTCATCACGGTTCCCACTGGACCTTGATGGTAAAGGATTGTCTATATGACTAACGTAGTAATCGCATCTGCAGCCCGTACCGGTGTCGGCAGTTTTGGCGGCTCGTTTGCAAACACACCCGCACATGATCTGGGCACTGCCGTACTCGAAGCAGTTGTAGAACGTGCCGGAGTTGACAAGGGTGAAGTCAGCGAAACCATCATGGGTCAGGTACTGACGGCTGCACAGGGCCAGAACCCGGCGCGTCAGGCCCATATCAATGCGGGTCTGCCGCAAGAAAGCGCGGCTTGGGGCATCAACCAAGTGTGTGGCTCGGGTCTGCGCGCGGTTGCGTTGGGCGCTCAACACATCCAGCTGGGCGATGCCGAAATCGTGGCCGCCGGCGGACAGGAAAACATGACCCTTTCGCCCCATGCCGCCGCGCTGCGCGCCGGTCACAAGATGGGCGACATGAAATATATCGACACGATGATCCGCGATGGCCTGTGGGATGCCTTCAACGGCTATCACATGGGGCAAACCGCTGAAAACGTTGCCGAAAAATGGCAGATCAGCCGTGACATGCAGGACGAATTCGCCGTTGCCTCGCAGAACAAGGCCGAAGCCGCGCAAAAGGCTGGTAAATTCGCCGACGAAATCACGCCCTTCACCATCAAGACCCGCAAGGGCGACATCGTTATGGACAAGGATGAATACATCCGCCACGGCGCAACCATGGAAGCCATGGGCAAGCTGCGCCCGGCCTTCACCAAGGATGGCTCGGTCACCGCAGCCAATGCCTCGGGCCTGAACGACGGTGCCGCCGCCACCCTGCTGATGTCAGCCGAAAACGCCGAAAAGCGCGGGATCGAGCCTCTGGCCCGCATCGCCTCTTACGCCACGGCAGGTCTGGACCCGGCGATCATGGGCGTTGGTCCGATCTATGCCTCGCGCAAAGCGCTGGAAAAAGCGGGCTGGTCGGTTGACGACCTGGATCTGGTTGAAGCCAACGAAGCCTTTGCTGCGCAGGCTTGTGCCGTGAACAAGGACATGGGTTGGGACCCATCCATCGTGAACGTCAACGGTGGCGCAATCGCCATCGGTCACCCGATCGGCGCATCGGGCTGCCGCGTTCTGAACACCCTGCTGTTCGAAATGAAGCGCCGCGACGCGAAAAAGGGTCTGGCGACCCTTTGCATCGGCGGCGGCATGGGTGTCGCCCTGTGTGTGGAGCGCGACTAAGTGCTTTGACAACTAAATGGAAAAGGGCGTCTACCGGGCGCCCTTTTTTGTTACATTCCGGCCCTATCCCTTAGATGCGACAATATCGCCGTACAGAAAGATCAAAACGAAGACGAAACGATATTGCGCAGCAAACTCTCTCAGAGTAACAGAATTACCAAGTCAGACTTAATTGGAGGATTCCTCAATGGCACGTACAGCACTCGTCACCGGCGGTTCCCGCGGCATCGGCGCATCAATTTCCAAGGCGCTCAAGGCCGAAGGCTACAATGTTGCAGCCACCTATGCCGGCAATGACGAAGCCGCCGCAAAATTCACCGAGGAAACCGGCATCGCCACCTACAAGTGGAACGTGGCCGACTATGACGAATCGAAAGCGGGCATCGAAAAGGTCGAAGCCGAAGTTGGCCCGATCGACATCGTGGTCGCCAATGCAGGCATCACCCGCGATGCCCCGTTCCACAAAATGACCCCTGAGCAGTGGCATCAGGTGATCGACACCAACCTGACCGGCGTTTTCAACACCGTCCACCCGGTATGGTCCGGCATGCGCGAGCGCAAGTTTGGCCGTGTGATCGTCATCAGCTCGATCAATGGTCAGAAAGGCCAGTTCGCGCAGGTGAACTATGCCGCGACCAAAGCGGGTGATCTGGGCATCGTCAAATCGCTGGCGCAGGAAGGTGCGCGTGCGGGCATCACAGCCAACGCGATCTGCCCTGGCTATATCGCAACCGAGATGGTGATGGCGGTTCCCGAGAAGGTTCGTGAATCCATCATCGGTCAAATCCCGGCTGGTCGACTGGGCGAGCCCGAGGAAATCGCGCGCTGCGTGGCGTTCCTGGCGTCGGACGATTCTCAGTTCATCAATGGCTCGACAATTTCGGCCAACGGTGCGCAGTTCTTCGTCTGATCTGCAGACCCACGAACAATTCAGGCCGGTCCTTTTGGATCGGCCTTTTTCGTTCTGAAACCGACAGTTAAAGAATTGCACCACTTCCCGGTGGTTGTATCCTTTCAAAGCAGATCGGTGAAAAAGGTCACGGCCCTATGACAAAATCTCAGGCAACAGCGATTGGGTTTGTGGCTGTGCTGCTGTGGTCTTTACTGGCGCTGTTCACAGTCGGCTCGACCCCAACCCCACCGCTTTTGCTGAACGCCATCTGTTTTTCTATCGGCGGCACGCTGGGCCTGATCTGGACATGGGCCAACGGCGGTTTGCCCCAATTACGGGCGGTGCCCTGGACAACATATCTGTTCGGTGCCACGGGCCTGTTCGGCTATCACGCGCTTTATTTTTCGGCCCTGCGCATGGCTCCGGCGGCCGAGGCCGGGTTGATTGCCTATCTCTGGCCCTTGCTGATCGTGCTGTTTTCCGGGCTATTGCCGGGTGAGCATCTGCGTATCGGTCATCTGTTTGGGGCCTGTCTGGGCTTTGCCGGAGCTGCGGTCATCATCGCAGGGGGCGGTAGCGCAGGGTTTCAGACCGCTCATCTACCGGGGTATGGGCTGGCGCTGCTGTGCGCGCTGACATGGTCGGGATATTCGGTCCTGTCGCGCCGTTTGGGGGACACTCCGACCAGTTCGGTCGCCGTGTTCTGCATCGCGGCGGCGATTGCCTCGGGCGCGCTGCATCTGGCCGTTGAAGAAACCATCTGGCCCGACAGCGCCTTTGGCTGGGCTTCGGTCGTGGCACTGGGTCTGGGGCCGGTGGGTCTAGCGTTTTATGTATGGGATATCGGGGTAAAGCAGGGTGACATACAAATCCTCGGTACTGCTTCTTACGCGGCACCGCTGTTGTCTACGCTGGCTTTGGTTGGGGCCGGGATCGCCGCCCCGTCCTGGGGTCTGGCGATCGCGGCCGTGTTGATCACTGGCGGCGCGGCCGTTGCCGCGCGGGCGAGCTTGCGTCGCTAGGCTGACAGGCGCTCGATCTCTTCTTTTAGCTTAAGCTTCTGCTTTTTGAGTTGTGCAATATGGAGATCGTCGATGCCAGGCGAGCGTTGGGCTTGTTCAACTTCAAGACCGAGTGTTTCGTGCTTTTTCTTCAGTTCGGTCAGGTGTGCGCTCACGCTCATGGCGATACTCCTCTGTTGGTGTCTGAGTTTCACGTAAGAAGTTGATCACATCGTTTCCACCCTGTCACGCTGCATACGCACAGATTCTGTAATAAATCCGACAAATTCGGCTGGTTACTGCCTATTGGCCGGACAATCCCGGCAGGGCGGCAGCATCGCGCAGCACCGCCGAAACCTGCGGTGTGTAGCTTTCACCGTCTTTTTCGTGGCGCGCGCCTGCATGCAAAATCAACGGCGCATGCAACCGAAACGCGGCCTTTCCGCCCTTTTTGGCGCGTAAAATCACTAATTCGGCAGCCCGACCCGCGCGTGCCGCCAAAGGCAACACCTCGACTGAGCCCAGGCGCCCCGTGCAGCACGCAAGCATATCTGGCAAACGGTCGGCCTTTTGGATCATGTGCAAATAGCCGCGCGGTGCGAGACGTTTGGCCGCAGTGTCGAACCAAACACCCAGTGGTGTGCCCTCACCCAGCGCGATTGCCCGTCCGTCATCCGCAGCGGCACTGTGCGCTCCGGCGCGGTAATAGGGCGGGTTGGCGATGACATGGTCAAACTGGCGCTGTTTCAGATCGGCAGGCAGGGCGGCAAGATCGGCCTCGACCACCTCGAACGACGCGGCGTTCTCGGCTGCGTTGCGACGGGCCAGCGCGGCATAGCTGGCCTGCAATTCCACCCCGACCCCTTGCAATCCCGGCACACGCGCCAGAAGGCACAGGATCGCGGCGCCTGCCCCGCAGCCCAGTTCCAGCACGGTGTGACCACGTGTCGCCGGAACCGAGGCAGCCAGCAAGACCGGGTCCACGCCCGCACGATATCCCGAACGCGGTTGCCACAGGCGCACACGGCCGTTCAAAAAATCGTTACATGTCAGATCATTATCCGGCAAATGGCTCATCGACCCAGCGGAATCTCATTATCGCGCATCACCCGTTCAGCCCGCGTCAGGTCATCAGCCCGCACCATCAGACGACGGGGGAAGATTCCGATGCCGCCTTCGAGGATGCTCATATTTACGTCCATCTGAAAGCAGTCTATATCCTCACCCTCAAGAAGGGCCGAAGCAAAGGCCAGGATCGTCGGATCGGTGCTGCGCAAAAGTTCTTTCATAGGGATGGATGTAAGGGCAAGGTAAGTCGAAAGTCGAGCCTTGTATCAGGAGTGTGATGGAAATCGACGCGATCACAAAACCGCATGAGCGGCTGGCCGACCTTCTGACCAGCGAAATGGCTGCGGTGAATGAGCTGATCCGCACGCGCATGGCCTCTGATCACGCGCCGCGCATCCCCGAAGTGACAGCACATCTGGTTGAGGCCGGTGGCAAACGTCTGCGTCCGATGCTGACCCTGGCGGCCGCACGTCTGTTCGGTTACGCGGGCGACCACCATGTGCGGCTGGCCGCGACGGTTGAGTTCATCCACACGGCGACCCTACTGCATGACGATGTGGTGGACGAAAGCGCCCAGCGGCGTGGTCGCCCAACGGCGAACCTGCTGTGGGACAACAAATCCAGCGTTCTGGTGGGCGATTACCTGTTCTCCCGCAGTTTCCAGTTGATGGTTGAGACCGGGTCACTGCGTGTTCTGGACATTCTGGCCAATGCCTCGGCCACCATTGCCGAAGGTGAAGTGTTGCAGATGACCGCGGCCACCGATCTGGGCACGGATGAGGCGATTTACCTGCAGGTTGTACGCGGCAAGACCGCCGCCCTGTTCTCGGCCGCGACCGAGGTTGGCGGTGTAATCGCCGGAGCGTCCGAGGAACAGGTCAAGGCGCTGTATGACTATGGCGATGCTTTGGGTATTGCCTTCCAAATCGCTGATGATCTTCTGGATTATCAAGGTGATAGCAAGGCCACCGGCAAAAATGTCGGCGACGATTTCCGCGAACGCAAGTTGACCTTGCCGGTGATCAAGGCCGTGGCGCAAGCCACCCCTGATGAACATGCCTTTTGGGAGCGCACGATTGGCCGGGGTCGTCAGGAAGAGGGTGACCTGGACCACGCGCTGAGCCTGATGGGAAAATACGGCACGCTCGACGCCACCCGGTCAGATGCGTTCGACTGGGCCGCCAAGGCCAAGGATGCGCTGGCGCCCCTGCCCGATCATGAGATTCGCACGCTGCTGCGTGATCTGGCCGACTACGTGGTTTCGCGCCTCAATTAAGCTGCACCGCACGGCACCACCAATCGGGATGGGCCGCGCCGATCTCGTACGCTGCGAAATGCGCGTCTTTCATTGTGGGATAGAGCGCGAAACAGGTCGAACCTGACCCCGACATGCGGGCCAACAGCGCCCGCGTAGTCAATCGCAGTGAATCCAGCGCAAACTCAATTTCGCGGGCGATGCCCATTGCGGGGATTTCCAGATCATTCCGCTGGTCACGCAACCATTCGGCGCAGGCCCCGGCATTCTCGAATTCCGGGATATCAATCGGCATGGGCAGGTTGTCCCGCCGGGCCAACGCCTGAAACACCGAAGATGTGGGCACCGGAATACCCGGGTTGACCAGAACTGCGGGCAAATTCGGAAGGGACACGGACGTTAGCCTATCGCCAATTCCCTGCATTCGTGTCGCTTGGGCGGCCATGCAAACAGGTACATCAGCACCCAGAGAAACAGGCAGGTCCTCTGGTATGTTGACCCCCTGACCAGACAACGCCCAAAGGGTCGCGGCGGCGTCAGACGAACCGCCGCCAATCCCGCCACCATGCGGCAGCACCTTGTTCAGATCGATATGGCCCGTCCACCCGGCGGCTTGGGCCGCTTTCCAGACCAGATTGCGACTGTCCGCAGGCACGCCTGCCGCGTGTTCTCCGGTGACTGAGATCGACAATTCAGGGTCTGGTGTAAACTGCAACCTGTCGCCCACATCAGCAAATACGACCAGCGAATCCAACAGGTGATATCCATCAACCCGCTGGCCGGTCACATGCAGAGTCAGGTTGATCTTGGCGGGCGCGAAGGCCTTAGTTGCCATTGGCGACCTTCAACGGTTCCGCCCCTTCTTCGGCCAGAACCTCGTCGAGGCCAATCTCCAGCTTGCGACGGATACGGTCGGGATCAGCCTCGGCATCCGTGTCTTCAGGATCAATGAAGGACAGGGCGCGTTTCCACTGGAACTCAGCCTCGCGCGCGCGGCCCACAGCCCAATAAACATCACCCAGATGATCGTTCACCACTGGATCAACCGCCATCAGCTCGACCGCGCGCTCCATATGTTCGACCGCCTCATCATAGCGGCCCAGACGGAACAGGACCCAGCCCAGACTGTCGACGATATAACCGCTGTCGGGGCGCGCCGCGACGGCGCGTTCGATCATGTTCAGCGCCTCGTCCAGTTTTTCGCGCCGTTCGACCAGGGAATATCCCAAATAGTTCAGCACCTGCGGCTGATCTGGGTTCAACTCTAGCGCGCGGCGGAAATCGGCCTCGGCCTGATCCCATTGTTTGAGCCGTTCGTGCGAGATGCCACGGGCATAGTGCAAAAACCAGTTCCCACCCTCGGTCAGTTCGATGGCACGATCATAAGACGCGACAGCGCTGGTGTATTCTTCTTGCTGGCGTTGCAGATCGGCCAGAGCTACATGAACGCTGGGCAGGTTTGGGTTCTGGCTGGCCAGGGTCTGCAACACCTCGGCAGCAGCATCCTTTTTGTCCGACCGGCTAAGCACCTCGGCCCGGCCAAGTTCAGCCGCGTGATAATCACTGCTGCTGGCGGGGACCTGACGATAGGCTTCCACGGCCAGATCATATTGCTCCAGCACGTCCAGCAATTCGGCACTCAGCAAGATCGCATCCACATGTCCGGGACGCAGGAACGCAGCCGTGCGCACATAAAGCAGGACATAGTTCTGCGCCGCCTCATTGCTCAGCGCTGCGCCGACGGAAAAGAAAACCTCGGCCATGCCATCTTGCGCGGATTGAACATGGGTGAACGGCAGGGTGTCACCATCTGACAGGCGCGCCACATAACCTTCGATCGACGGGTCGCTGCCGGCCGCAAATACCTCACCCAGAAATTGCTGTGCCTCTTCATTGCGGTCCAGTTGCGACAAAACCTCGGCCCGGGCCAAAGCGGCCCGTCGCGAAAAGCGGGCAACCGCACCGTTATGAGCCGTGAATACTTCTTCGGCTCCTTCAAAATCGCCAACCGAGGCCAGCGCCAGCGCCTTGTGGTACAGTGCAAAGTCGCGCAAGCCATCCTGCGTTGCGACCTCGTCAAACTGCTCCATCGCGCGGGTCATGGCCCCTTGGCCAATGTATGCCCATCCCTGTACCAAACCGTCGACCAAAGGCCCCACGCCTTGCGTTTCGAGATCACGGGCCAGCAATTCATCCAGTTTGCCGTCGGCCACCAGATTGGCGGTGATTACCATCCTTGCTGCCTGACTGGGCAGACCGGCGTCCTCAATCATCTGCGCAACAGGCAGCGCGCGTGCCACATCGCCCAGCGCCAGCCGTGCGACAACCACGCTTTCCAACAATGCTGCATTTTCAGGATCGGCTTTCAGGGCCTGCGCATAGTATTTTTCAGCGGCTGAATAGTCGTTCTGATAGATGGCCTGACGGCCAGCCAAATACGCACCGGACCCCGAATCCGCCACAGCTGGAAGCACAATCGACGAGGTGAAGAGCGCAGCCATTGCGGCGCGACGAACCAGAGAAATCACCAAAATCCTGCCTTGCTATTCTTGTCTGCGCAACAAGCTAGGGCTTTGGCTGGCAAGAGGCAATGGCAGAGCCTTCACGACCCTGCCAGTGCCCGGTTTTTTGCTTACATATTTGGATAGTTTGGCCCGTCGCCACCCTGCGGCGTGGTCCAGGTGATGTTCTTGCTGGGGTCCTTGATGTCGCAGGTCTTGCAGTGGACGCAGTTCTGGAAGTTGATCACGAAGCGCGGATTACCTTCATCCTCGACCATCTCATACACACCCGCCGGGCAATAGCGCTGCGCAGGTTCGTCGTATTTGGGCAGGTTGACTTTGACCGGGATGTCCGGGTCCGCCAGTTTCAGGTGGCAGGGCTGGCTTTCCTCGTGATTGGTCATCGCAAACGAGACGTTGGTTAGGCGGTCAAACGACAGCGTGCCATCGGGTTTGGGATAATCGATAGGCTTGTGTTTGCTGGCCTCTTCGGTCGAATCCGCGTCGTTCTTGCCATGGCCCACTGTGCCCAGCAGCGAAAAGCCCAACGTGTTGGTCCACATATCCAGACCGCCCAGCATCAGGCTGGCAGTCAGACCCCATTTCGACCAGATCGGCTTGACGTTTCGCACCTTTTTCAGATCGCTGCCGATCGGGCCATCGCGCACATCGGCTTCGTATTCGGTCAGCTCATCGCCCGATCGTTCGGCCTTGATGGCGTCAAAGGCAGCTTCAGCCGCGGCTTTGCCAGACAGCATCGCGTTGTGATTGCCCTTGATGCGCGGCACGTTGACCATGCCCGCCGAACAGCCCAACAGTGCAACCCCGGGCGCGACCAGTTTCGGCATCGACTGATAGCCGCCCTCGGTGATCGCACGGGCACCATAGGCCACGCGCTTGCCGCCCTTCAGCAGCTCGGCCACCATCGGGTGATGCTTGAAGCGCTGGAACTCCATATACGGGTACAAATGCGGGTTTTTATAGTTCAGATGGACCACAAACCCGACATAGACCTGATTGTTTTCAAGGTGATAGATAAAGGATCCGCCGCCCGCGTTGCTGCCCAGCGGCCAGCCCATCGTATGCGTGACGGTGCCTTCCTTGTGCTTGGCGGGGTCGATCTCCCAGATCTCTTTCATGCCGACGCCGTATTTTTGCACCTCTTTGCCAGCCTGCAGGTCGTATTTGGCGATGACCTCTTTGGACAGCGAGCCGCGCACGCCTTCGGACAGGAAAACGTACTTGCCGTGCAGTTCCATGCCGGGCTCAGTACCGGGGCCATACGAACCGTCGGGCTCAAGGCCAAAGACGCCGGCCACGACGCCTTTGACTTCACCATTGTCACCATAAACCAGCTCTGAACACGCCATGCCGGGGAATATTTCCACGCCCAGCTCTTCGGCCTGTTCCGCCATCCAGCGGCAGACATTCCCCATCGAGACGATGTAGTTGCCGTGGTTGTTCATCAGCGGCGGCATCGGGAAGTTGGGAATACGGATCTTACCCGCCTCGCCCAGCATGTAGAAATTGTCTTCGGTCACCGGCGTGTTCAACGGCGCGCCTTTTTCCTTCCAGTCGGGGATCAGCGCATCCAGACCACAGGGGTCCAATACCGCGCCCGACAGGATATGCGCGCCCACTTCCGAGCCTTTTTCCAGAACAACGACGTTCAGGTCCGCATCCAGCTGTTTCAGACGGATGGCTGCCGAAAGGCCCGCCGGGCCTGCGCCCACGATAACCACATCGTATTCCATCGCTTCGCGTTCAATCTCGGCCATCGCGGGCTCCTTAGCTAACTTTCCGAATTGGCGCTTTCTACATGCTGTCGGCGCAATATTGTTTCACGGCTGATTACATGGTTGCTAAGACCTTGGTCAATCAAAACACGGCGTAACATTGCTGCAATGCGGCAGTTATGTATCGGGAGAGTCCCCCATAAGGTACCTGGGACCGCTACCATGGCATTTGGCGCGGTCGTCCGGGTTGTAAAGGGCGCATTTCGGAAGGCTGAGGCAGCCACAGCCGATGCACCCATCCAGATTGTCGCGCAACCGCGTCAAGGTAGCGATTCGCTGATCCAGACGGTCACGCAGCCCGACACTGATTTTCTTCCAATCCTTGGGCGTTGGTGTGCGGTTGCCAGGCAAGTCGGACAAAACATCCTTGATCTCGGGCAACGTCAGGCCAAACTGCTGGGCGATCATGATGAAACTCAACCGCCGAATATCAGCGCGCTGATACCGCCGCTGCCCACCCGCATTGCGCCAGGGCGCGATCAGCCCCTGCGCCTCGTAGTACCGGATGGCCGACACAGCCAACCCCGTGCGCCGGGCCAATGCGCCAATTGCCAGCCCTTCGGAAACTGCCATTATCCTCATTTAATCCCTTGACCTAAAGTTAGGTTTAGAAATTACAGTGAGTCGTGACAAGCCTCAATTCGCAAAGGAGACCCCATGATGGCGACGCTTGAACACACCAACTTCACCGTTCGCGACCCGCAGGCTTCGGCCGCGTGGATGCACAAGGTGTTTGGTTGGAAAACCCGCTGGGAAGGCCCGGCCATTGCGGGCGGCTATACCGTGCATGTGGGCAGCGCGCATACCTATCTGGCGCTTTATGCGCCCAGCGATCCGCAGCCATCCGGCGAAAGCAGTTACGACATCATTGGAGGGCTGAACCACGTGGGTGTTTTGGTCGAAGATATCGACGCCACCGAGCAGCAAGTGATCAAAGCCGGCTTCACGCCCAAGTCACATGCGGATTATGAGCCCGGAAAACGGTTCTACTTTGACGACGACAATGGCATCGAATTCGAAGTGATTAGTTACAACTAGGGCGTTCCGGGAAACATCTTACAAACTCGTTATCGCCAATATCCCGAGAGCGCGAAGTGCGACAGGGTATTGGCGATTCAAACTTTTCCCGAACAACATAGGCCGTAATCCGCCCGCTGCGGGGCCAAGACCTCTTGCAATTCACGCCTCATTTGGGTCAGGTATTTGCCAACCCATCAATTCGCCCCGACGCTGGTTCCATGCGGCGGGGCGCATCAATTTATGCGTGGACGACAAGACCATGGAAAAAATTCCGATGACGCCTACGGGCAATGCCGCGCTTGCGGCAGAGCTGAAAAACCTGAAATCCGTTGAGCGCCCAGCTATCATCGAGGCCATTGCTACGGCCCGTGAATTGGGTGACCTGAAGGAAAACGCCGAATATCATTCGGCCCGCGAAAAACAGGGCTTTATCGAAGGCCGTATCAAAGAGCTGGAAGGCATCCTATCGCTGGCCGATGTGATCGACCCCGCCAAGCTGTCCGGTGCGATCAAATTCGGCGCCAAGGTCACGCTGGTCGATGAGGACACTGACGAGGAAAAGACCTGGCAGATCGTGGGTGAGTATGAGGCCAATATCGAAAACGGGCTGCTCAACATCAAATCCCCCATCGCCCGCGCCCTGATCGGCAAGGACGAAGGTGACAGTGTCGAAGTCCGCACCCCCGGAGGTGTGCGGTCTTACGAAGTCCTGAGTATCGAGTACGACTGACCGGAGCGTCCTTCATGTCCGAGCCCACGCCAGAGCAGGAAGCCGAGCGGCCAACGTCGTTGGGTATTTACGACAAGCCCTCGCGGCCGTCCGTGACCGAGATCGAGATTGCGGCCGTCGTGCTTAGCGTGATCTGGCTGGTGGTTTCGGTGGTGTTTCTGGTGCTGCCCGACGACGTCGAGGGCGGTGGGTTCGTGGTGACCTTGCTGGCGGTGTTCATGCCGGTAGCAATGATCTGGGTCGCGGCTACGGCGATGCGCGCCAGCCGCGTCATGCGCGAAGAAAGCGAACGTCTGCAGACCGCGATTGATGCGATCCGGCAGACTTATGTCCTCCAGCAACAGCGGGCCGCCATTTCCCACGAACCGGCCGTCAGCAAGAAGTTGGACGAAATCGCTGAATCCGCAAAAAAGACCGAAAGTACACTGGCCACGTTTTCGACCAAACGTAGCGAACCCGCACGGGCGGCAGCGTCAAACAGAACCGGCGACCAAACCTCGTTGGAGCTGGGTACGCAGGCCGAGGACATCGCGCCGCCACTCAGCACCGATATTTTCATCCGAGCGCTGAATTTCCCCGAAACGCAGGATGACGCCGAAGGGTTCGACGCCTTGCGTCTGGCGTTGAAGGACCGCAAGACCGCCCAACTGGTGCAAGCTTCGCAGGACGTTTTGACGCTGCTCAGCCAGGAAGGCATCTATATGGATGACCTGCGCCCCGACATGTCCCGCCCCGAGATCTGGCGGCAATTCGCGCAGGGTGCCCGTGGTCGCTCGGTGGCGGCTTTGGGCGGCATTCGGGATCGGTCGTCGCTTGCGCTGACGGCGGCGCGGATGAAGCAGGACCCGATATTTCGCGACGCCGCACATCATTTTCTGCGCCGCTTTGACCACATGATCGTGGCTTTTGAACCTGAGGCCAGCGATGCCGACCTGACCGCATTGGGTGAGACCCGAACGGCGCGAGCCTTCATGTTACTGGGGCGTGTGGCTGGAACCTTCGACTAAAGGCCGAAACTGCCGTAGGGGATAAACCGGACTAGATCGCCCGGTTTGATATGGCGCGCGCCGTCTTCGATTTCGACCAGTCCTTCGGCCCAGCTGAGCCCGCTGATCCGGCCCGATCCTTCCGAGGCAAACACCTCGACCCGGCCATCGCGCACTCGGGCGCGCAGATATTCGCGGCGGCCCGGTTTCTTGCGTTTTTCAAAGGCGGCGGGCAGATCGAACCCCTGTGGGTCCTGCCAGCCCTCACCCGCCATCAGACCCAAAGCCGGGCGCGCAAAGATCAGGGTGCAGACCTTAGCCGCAACCGGATTACCCGGCAGGCCAAAGACCGGTGTGCCTTTCCACAATCCCAGAGCCAGCGGCCGCCCCGGTTTGAGCGCAATCCTCCATTCCTGCATCGCCCCCGCCTCTCGCAACAGGGCCGAGACGTGATCCTCATCCCCGGCTGACGCGCCACCGCTGGTCAGGATTACATCCGCCTGTTCCGCCGCCGCATTCAGGCGATCGCGCAAATCTTCCCGGTCATCAGAAACCCGCCCCATATCCACCGGCTGAAACCCCATGCGGTCGATCAGTGACAACAGCATCGGGCGGTTGGCATCGAATATCTGGCCTGGCCCGGCCTTGTCTCCGGGTTCGATCAGTTCATCACCGGTCGACAGCACCGCCACACGCAGCGTATTGCGCACTGGAACTTTTGCAATTCCGGTAGCCGACAACAACGCCAGATCGGCGGGCGTCAACCTTCGCCCGGCAGACAGAACCAGATCGCCCGCGGTCACGTCCTCACCTGCACGGCGGGTGTTTGCACCCTGTTTCAGGGGGCCGTGAAAAGCGATGTGGCCATCTTGTACGGTCACGTCCTCTTCTAGAATGACCGTATCCACACCCGCAGGCAACGCCGCGCCGGTCAACACCCGCAGCGCATGGCCATGCGGCACCGTGCCATCAAACGGGATACCTGCAGCCGCGCGGCCCGGATGCAATGGCATCACCTGCGCACCCTCGGGCATCGCACCCGCAAATCCGTAGCCGTCAACGGCCGTATTCGGTTGCGGCGGGTTCGAGCGTTTAGCGATGATATCCTCTGCCAGAATGCGCCCCATAGCCTGCGGGAGCGCAATTGTTTCAACAGGCACAACTACCGTCAGCCGCTGGCGCAGCAGGGCCAGCGCGTTATCCACCGGCGTCCAACTCACCCCGGCAGGCAAAGCAAAGCAATCGTTGCGCAGGGGCGGTGGGGCAATATCCGGCTTGCGTTGTGACACTCCCAAAATCCAGCCTTCCTCTGCTGCGTTGACGTTCAGATGGTTCGCCAATTCCTCGGGTCGCATCCCGGCCAGTGACAGCGCGACCTGTTCCACCTGCCAGGCGTCCTTGATCCGGTCTTTCGGCCCGGCCCCCAGGGTAAGCGAGGGCCAGATTTCCACAAAGGCGACCGGGGTGTCCAGCGGCTCGAACGGCCAGACCGAGATTTGTCCGGTAAATGCGCGGCGCAGACGGGCCAGAACCGGCAGGCCAGTCATGACCTGACCACCCACAGCACCGGCCCCGCCCATTTGCCAACACGTAAAGCTGCCCTTGGTTTCGGGGTTCAGTTCGACGCAACGGCGTTCGGGAAATGGGTTGTGATAGTCCGCCTTGTTTTTGGGCAGACCGTCGATGCCACGTCGCAGGCCATTGAACCAGAACGGACCCTTGCCGCCAAAACGGCGGTTAATCTCTCCGGCCAGATCAAACCGGTTGTTGGCTTTTGGCGAATCCTCGATCCGGCTCTCGAACCAGTCCCACAACCGCAACGGATCATCCGATCCGGTCAGCGCACGGGCGAACCCTTTGGGATAGCCAAAGGGGAAATCGAACCCCAGAAACAGCCACCGTCCTGAGGCAATCTCATCCGCAATCAGGTCGTGCAGCCATTGCTCGGCAATCTTGCGGTTTCTAAGGTATGTCGGTTCTTCCGCCCTGCCCTTACGCACCACACAGGCCCAGATGGCATCCTTGCGTTCGGAAAGGCCGGTGTCATTGCCACCGGACCAATCGACCATGGCAAAACTATCGAAACCGGTCACAAACCAACCTCTTGCAGAATGAAATCGGCGATGACTGCGGTGTCATTCAGGTCAAAGACCGGCACAGCCACATCGAGCGGCGTGTCACTTGCGACGGCGCGGATCGTCGCGTTCTCAGGCGCTATCAACGGGTTCGCGGCCACGGCCCGATAGGCTTCGACCTTGGGGTGGGCCTCGCTTTTAAACCCCTCGATCAACACCAGATCGACTGGCGACAGTCGCTCTAGTAACTCATTCAATGGAGGCTCGGGCACGCCGCGCAGCTCTTGCATGATCGCGACGCGTTGACCCGAGGCCAGCAGAACCTCGGACGCGCCCGCAACGCGGTGACGATAGCTGTCAGTGCCCGGCTGATCGACATCGACATTGTGATGGGCGTGTTTCAGGGTCGAGACGGTAAAGCCGCGCCCGGTGATCTCAGTCACCAGCCGCTCCATCAACCCAGTCTTGCCCGCGTTTTTCCAGCCAGTGACGCCGTAAACCTTCATGCCTGCTCCAGCAGTCGTTCTGCCCGCGCCAGATCGTCGGGTGTGTTGACGTTGAAGAACGGATCAAAGGGATCGGCCGGAAACAGCGCCTCGCGCCCGTCATGTTTGTCGGTCCACAGCACGACCTTGCGCAGGCCGTCATTCAGCGCATCCCGCAGATCGTCGCGTAATGCCACGGGCCAGAGACCAAAGGTCGGGTGCCGATTGACCCGTTTTCCACCACCAGATTTCAACGCCTCATCCCCGGTGCGTGGCGTGGTAGCCAGCACCAGCGGAAGTGTTTGCCCCTGGGCAGCGTCGCTCAGCCGCATCACCAGATCGCGCGGGAAAAACGGAGTATCGGCGGCAGCGGTGACAATACAGTCAGCCCCTTGCGTGGCCGCCCAGTCGAGCCCTGCCAGAACACCCGCCAGAGGACCAGCGAACCCTTCGATCGTGTCGGGCAGAATAGGCAGGTTCAGATCAGCGAACCGTTCGGGATCACCATTGGCGTTTAGCGCAAGGCCATCCACTTGCGACGAAAGCCGGTCGATCACATGAGATAGCAGGCTTTGCCCGCCGATCTGCAACAGACCCTTGTCTCCGCCACCCATTCGGGTGGCGAGACCACCTGCGAGGATGATGCCAAGTGGGCGGATCATGCGGTGCCCTCGATCTCTGGCCACTTCTTGAATTTCGTGAACGGCTGCGCCGACGCAAGGCAGATGCCAGCCAAAAGAAGCAGTATCCAAATGCGCGGAGATGTTGACGTGGTTTCACCCAACCGAACACCAAGATTTACCGCGCCCAGAAAATAACCGAGAATCAAGGTAGGAAGCACGCCACACCAAAACAACAAGCGATAGCGCCGCGCAGCTTTTTGTACCGATGGCATCAATTTAAGCGACTGCGGAAGCCCATGCATCGCAATACGCTGAAGCGATGTGTTCTGAAGTCGGTAGTCAAGGCTGTTTTGCTGCCATCCAGGTCCCCAGAAAACCACCAAATCCAGCACCCCAACATATTTCCGGGCGCACCAGCCCAACTTACCCAGCACATTTTTACTATGCGCACAAATGCCTTCAACGACGGCTCGTTTGCTGCGGAAGTAGGTTACCAGCACCAAAACATAGAGTGGCAGAATGCTGACTGCTAAAACAAAAGTGACGAAAATCCAAAGTGTCTCTGATATCATCCCGCACTCTTCCTACGATGTTTCTTATCCTCAACCGCCACGCTTGCCGGATCCACATCACGCAGCAACCGGTCCTCGCCCGACAGACACACAAACCGCTGACCTCGCATGCGGCCGATCAGGGTCAGGCCGACTTCGCGGGCGATCTCGACACCCCAGGCGGTGAAACCGGATCGGGACGCCAGCACCGGTATACCCATCATCGCCGTCTTGATCACCATTTCGGATGTCAGACGGCCAGTGGTGTAGAGGATCTTGTCTTCCGCCGCCTCACCCTCGGACAGCATCCAGCCCGCGATCTTGTCGACAGCGTTGTGGCGGCCGACATCCTCCATGTAGACCAAAGGGCGGTTTTCAAGGCACAGAACCGTTCCGTGGATCGCCCCGGCCTCAAGATACAGCGACGGGGTTCGGTTGATCTTGGCCGCCAGCTCATACAGCCATGATGTCCGCACATGAACTTGCGGCAGGCGCACATCCTCGAGCCCCTCCATCATGTCGCCGAACACGGTGCCGACTGCGCAACCGCTGGTGCGGGTCTTTTTCTTCAGCTTGTCCTCGTAGGACGTCTCGCGCGCGGTGCGGACGATCACGGTTTCCAGATCGTCGTCATAATCGACCCGCGTGATCTGATCATCATCCAGCAACATGCCCTGATTGCGCAGGAACCCCAGCGCCAGATATTCCGGATAGTCGCCTATGGTCATTGCGGTCACGATTTCCTGGGAATTCAGGAAAATCGTCAAAGGGCGCTCTTCGACAACCGAGATCTGGCTGACCTCTCCATTCTGGTCCACGCCCTCGACCGCGCGGGTCAGGCGGGCCGCGCCGGGATCGGGGGCGATGATGTAGTCCGAGACATCCAGTTCCTTGGCCAATTGCAACCCTTTCCCAAGACCGCTACTGCTGCGGCTATCACCATAGGATTTAGCCATGGCAGACACCACATCCAAGTCATACTATTGGAAGGGTTTTCGCGACGGGACCCCGTTCATTTTCGTCGCCATACCTTTCGGCACCTTGTTCGGGGTATTCGCCACCGAAACCGGGCTGACCATCATTCAGACGATGGCGTTCACGGCAACGGTTTTCGCCGGGGCCGCGCAATTCGCGGCCTTGCAACTGCTGCAAGACAATGCGCCAACCCTGATTATCCTGGCTTCGGCGCTGGCTGTGAACCTGCGGATGGCGATGTATTCAGCCTCGCTGACGCCGTATCTGGGGGCCGCGCCACTATGGCAACGCGCCATTGGCGCATATCTGGTCGTGGACCAGTCCTACGCCAGCTGCATGGTCCGGTTCGAAAAAGAGCCCAACATGACCGTACCTCAACGCATGGCCTATTTCTTTGGCTCGGTCTCACCGATCACACCTTTGTGGATACTGTCCACTTATCTGGGGGCAGTGTTGGGCACGCGAATACCCGAAAGCTGGGCGCTGGATTTCGCCTTGCCGATTACCTTTCTGGCCATGATCGGACCGATGATGCGCACACTGCCGCATGTTGTGGCCGCTTTGGTCGCCATCACAGTCTCGCTGCTGACAGTAGCGGTGCCGTATAATCTGGGCCTGCTGGTGGCAGGGTGCACCGGTATGATGGCCGGGGCACAGGCGGAGTTGTGGCTCGAACGCAGAAAGGTCACGTCATGAACGCGGTCGATCCGGTTACCATGTGGATCATCATTGTCGGGCTGGCACTGGGCAGCTACGGCCTGCGGTTCGTGTTCCTCGGCCTGGTCGGGGATCGCCCGATGCCACCCTGGCTGCTGCGTCATTTACGCTATACTGCCGTGGCAATTTTGCCGGCGCTGATCGCGCCGCTGGTGGTATGGCCGACCGCAACCGGCGGCCAGCCGGACATCCCGCGCATGGCGGCAGCCGCTGTCGCGCTGATGGCCGGGTTGATTACGAAAAACGTGCTTGCCGCGATCTTTTCCGGGGCCGCGACCCTCTACGCGCTGCTGTACCTAGTGGGCTAGCGCACCGCTCTGCTGGTTCAGAAGGGCATTGTTCGCCGCCAGACCCTTTTGCAGATCGGCATCGTCATTTTCGCGATACTCGGTGGTGGACACCCCCGGTATCTGGCCGAATTGCTCGGACAGTTTGACCGGATAGAACGTGGTTCCGATCTGTTCGAACCCTGGCACCTGCTGCAACAATCGAGAGGTAGAGTTGGCGCAGTATGCACTGGATACCGGCCCCATCTGCTTGGCCAGCTGCAGGGCGATTTCCGCCTGTTGTGGGGTGACCTCGATGGTTTGGATACGCGCAAAATGCGTTTCGCGCGCGTGGCTGCTGCGATAGGCGCGCTCGACATTCGGAGTGATGCCGTACAGCACGTCGTTCTTGATCGGCACAACATCCGCACGGAATGAACCTGCGGGGTCAAAAATCACCCGCTCACTACCACTGATCATCAACGAGGTATGCGCCCCCGAACCGGTTCGGGTGCTGATCATTGTATAAAGCGTCAGCGTCGACGGACCCGGATCACGGTAAGACCGTGCCACGACTTCTGACTGATCTGCCTGAGGGCGCTGCGACCCGGTGCAGCCTGCAACAGTTGCCGCCAGAAGGCAGGCAAACAAAATCCTGATCACGGTCGACCCCGGTTTGGATTACGCGGCGAAGACCGCCAGGAACAGGCAAAGGAAAGCAATCGCAACCACGCACCATGTGGTGGCCTTGATGAAACCGTTGAAGGTTTTGGTTTGGACGGTGATGTCCATTTCGCCGTGCTTGTATTCAGCCATGACTCAGAGATTCCTAATTCGCGTGTTTGAGATGTTGGATAATCGAAAAATCGAGGCCTGTCACCACGTCATTCGCGCGCAGGGGTCACGGATTGAAACACGGAACATCCCGGATAACCAAACCCCCACCGCCAGGGCAGGCCGGAACAGGGCCCGCCGCCCAAACGCACGGCGGTATACATCGCCTCTGCCGTAAAGAAGTGTGCCGTACGAATCTGGTCGGGGGTCATGTCATAGCGTTGGGCAAAATCCTCGGCATGGTCATCGCCGTGCTGTTTGACGCAGGCGCGCAGCGTGTCATCCGCCGACTGGCGCGCGTCAAAGCTTTGCTCGGCGTTCGATGCGCCACCAGCGTTGTGGTAGGCGCGGTCATGGGTCACGCAGCAATATTCCCACGGCGGGTGCGCCTCGTATAGCGCGCTGAATTTGGGGAAGGTTTCAGCCACAAAGCGCCAACTGGCCGACAAACCGCCGGAACAGCCATCTGTTTCAAAGGGAATGGGCTCGGCATCCCCACGTTGCGCGATCAGCGCGCGGTGGGCTGGCATTTCGATGTTTCGCATGAATTCCTGTGCCGTTGCCGGGGCGGCCATTACTGCTAGCAAGGCCGCCAGCTTATGGGCTTTCATCGCGCATCGCCTCTGTGTCGATGGACATGCCAAAGGTGGTCGCCATCCACAACAACAACCGCTCGGCCGGGCCTATTTCGGCCCGCACCCGCAGTACCTCGTTGGCCATTGCAGGACGGTCGGTAATCAGCCCATCCACCCCCATCGAGGCCATGGCCGACATCTGCAACGGATCATTCACTGTCCAGACATAAATATCCTTGCCCGCCTCATGGACCGAGCGCACCAGACCCGGCGTCGCCATCGCGGCGTTGACGGCAAGGAAATCGCCCTCAAGCCCTGTCAGGTCACCCACCGCCGTTGCCGCCAGAACGCCAGCCCGCCAATCGGGGCGGATGGACTTCATCTTTTGCACGGCGGGGTATTTCAGCGACATGGTGGCAATGTCGTCCTGCATCCCCAACTCTTCGACAAGGGCCACCACGCGGTTTTCCAGATCGACGTCATGGCCGTAGTATTTCAGCTCGATAATGACCTTGGCTTTACCTTTTGCGGCCTCAAGCACCTCACGCAGAGTCGGGGTGCGTTCATCGGCGTATTCGGGACCAAACCAGCTGCCGATGTCGATCTGGGCAACATCCTCCATCGTCGCATCCCAGACCTTAAGATTCACGCCCGCAAGTTTCATGAAATCGCTATCATGGGCGACGATCACCACGTCATCCGCCGTTTCCTGCACATCGATTTCAACCCAGTCCGCACCGTCTTCGATGGCCTTGAGCACTGCGGCCATGGTGTTTTCCGGGCGCACCGCCGCCGCGCCGCGATGACCGATGACCTCGGCCCGGTCGGGAGCTTGCACACGTTCCAGCAAATGCTGACCAAACCACAACCCGATCAACACAGCCACCACGGCTGCGCCGACGGTTGCCAACAGCGGAATACGCAGACTGCCGGGTTCGGGATGCAAAGGCTCGTCTGTCTTGATCTCAAAAAAACCATCCAGCAACACTGCCAACGCGCCCAGCGCGGTCGCCGCCAGCACCAATCCGGCCAATGACCAAACCCCCGCCACCAACAGGCTGTAAAGCAAGGCCAGACGCAGATGGCTGGCGCCCTGCAGGGGAACGATGGCGAACAGGATACCCGCGACCCAGGCAATCAGCGCGGCGATGATCAGACGCAGGATCAGCCATATCGCCAGCTCGATCTTGAGGCGCCCACGTTTGCCCTCCATTCGGCTGGTGCTGATGTTAAAGGCATGCCCAGGGTGGACATTTTCGAACAGCACCAGATGCAGCGACAGCGCCCAAGCCGAGAGCCTGCGGATCAACACCCAGGCCATGACCAGAACTACCGCTCCGATCAATACCACCGCGACCCAGAACGAAGGCGGATGGAAGGTCAGGTAATAGTTGATGTCATATTCGGTCAGCGTCCACCACGCGATCAGTGCTGCAACCACAGCAAAAGGCAGCACCAGCAGCAGAACGCGCAGCACGAAGCGCACGGCAAATCCAAATAGTGCCGGAAGGCGCGACAGGATCAGGCCGATGGCGGAACTGCCCGCGCGCCATGGATCGGCTTCGCCCATCCGCAACGATGCGGCCATGACCGAAAAAACAAACACTTCGGCCAGAAGAAACAGGCTCAGCACAGCAACAGCAGCGATGAAACCGGCGGGTGACAGGATAAAGGCGGCGATGGCCTGATCCGTCAGCGCGGTTTGATTCGACAGCGACACGGCAAGGTTTACGGTGATCGCCACGCCCGGTGCAATCAATGCCACCAGCAGCAGGCGCACGGCGATGTAGATCGGCACGAACACGCGACGGCGCGCCCAGGCGCGCCTGTAGGCGGTTGTAACGTCTGAGAAACTGGTCACGTGGCCCCCTTGAAAGTTGCACTCATTCAAGGCTGCGCAGACGTGAATTGCAAGTCAGGCAATCAGCTTTCTTCCAGATCCTTGGCCAACCGGAATCCAATGCGATTGGCGGGCTTGTCCTCGACCGACTTGGGCAGGGCCCGCAGCATCACATTCAGTTGGCTGACATGCTGCACCAGCTGGGTTCGCGCACCGGTCGCGTCCGAGCCGTAAAAAGTGATGATATCGGGATCGAAATAGCCCATGCCCTCGATCCGCATCACACCCGCATCGCCACCGGTAAAGCCCATGGCGACCTCTTGATCACCGGTCAGCGTTTGTTCGAAATTCTGGATATACAAGATCAGCCGCTCATAAGCCCATTGCGCCGGGCTTTTGGTCTCGACCGGTTTTTGCAGCTGTCCGGGCAGATCCTTGGCACCGGATTTCGCGTCCGGGTTGGCGTGGACCTCATAGCAACGGGGCAAAGCTGCCGCTTCTGCTGCCTCGGCTGATGTTTTGATCTGGTCCTGCATGGCTTTACCCTTTGCGCTGAAACTCCCACGCCCCGTCAGCGCGGCGCGTCCGGTTGACAGTTCCAATGTGGTAAAGATGGTTCAGATGTGCAACCGCTTCGACCAAAGCCAGCCCGTACTCGCCTTCTTTGATCTGGCGCTTGAATAGAGGCATGAAACAATCGGCCGCGGTTTTGGGTTGGTCCAGATAGTCCTGCAACCGGTCCAGCGCGCCGTGGTGGTTGTCGATCAATTGCTTCATGCGCAGCGGCAAGCCGGTAAAAGGCAGCTTGTGCCCACCCAGCGCCAGATGATCAGGCCGCGCCAAGCCTTGCAGACGCTCACATGCCTCCAGCCACTCGGCCACGGGATCAGCCAAAGGTTCGGTGACATAGACGCCCAGATTGGGGCTGATCGAGCTGAGGATCTGATCCCCGGTGATCACCAGATTGTCATCGCGGCTCCAGAACGTGGCGTGTTCAGGGGCGTGCCCGTTGCCCATATGAACGTCCCAGTCACGGCCACCCATGCGGATGACGCTGCCCTGCTTGATCCGGGTAAAGCCCAGAGGCATTGGATAGACCGTGTCACAATAGTTGAACGGACGCTCGGTCATCCGTTTGGCCAGAACACCCGCGTCCATGCCCGCGCTGCGGTAATAATCCAACGTTTCCTGCGGCCAGCTTTCCTGCACATCCAGCTGCAGCATGCGCGAGAAAAGCCATGCGGTACGCGAAGCCACCAGTTCTACGCCGTGTTCCGATTGAAACCAGCCTGCATTGCCCACGTGGTCGGGATGGTGATGGGTCACGACCACCCGGTTGATCGGCTTGCCGCCCAGCGGACCCCCCATTAGGGTTTCCCAGATGCGACGGGTCTTGTTCGAAGACATGCCCGTGTCGATCACTGTCCATCCATCGCCATCGTCCAGCGCATAAATGTTGACGTGATCCAGCGCCATTGGCAGCGGCAGGCGCATCCACAGCACCCCTTCAGCAACCTCGATCGCCTCGCCCTGCGCCGGAGGCTCAGGCCAAGGATAGCGGATTGCCAAAGGTGTATCCCCGTCCATTACACCGCCAGCTCCTCAGGGGTGAGCGCATAGATGTCCTCGGCCCCGTTCTGCGCCTGCGTCAGCAGACCGGCATATTCCGGCAGCAATGCGTTGATGTAGTACCGCGCCAGTTTCAGGCGCGGACCTTCGGGGTCAGCCAGCGCCGCCTTCAGGTGGTAATGCGCGCCCAAAACGCGGGCGAAGGCGTACAGATAAGGCACAGCTCCGGCAAACCGAGCGTTCAAGTCCGATTGCGCCACGATCCACTCGGTGGCTTCGCGCAGGCTTTCGGTCGCCTCCCATACGGGACCCGCCAGACCCGGCAGGCTGGCGCGGGCCTGTTCGGCGTGATCCTCGATCTCGTCCAACAAGCGCGAGGCTGCTTCGCCCCCATCCATCATCTTGCGCGCCACAAGGTCCATGGCCTGAATGCCGTTGGTGCCCTCATAAATCGCGGTGACGCGGACGTCGCGGTAATATTGGGCTGCGCCCGTTTCCTCGATGAACCCCATACCGCCGTGAACCTGCACACCGGTTTCCGAGACGCGCATGCCTGTTTCAGTTCCGAAGGCCTTGCAGATCGGGGTCAGCAGCGCGGCGCGTGCGGACCATTCGGCGTCACCGGTGGCCGTGGCCATATCGATAGCAGCCGCATTGGCCAGCATGATGGCGCGCGCGGCAAAGGTATCGGCGCGCATGCTCATCAGCATCCGGCGCACGTCCGCATGGTCGATGATGGTGCCCGAGGACGTCTTGCCCTGCTTGCGGTCCAGCGCATAGGCCAGCGCGTGCTGGTAGGCACCCTCGGCAGCCCCAACACCCTGACCACCAACACCCAGGCGGGCATTGTTCATCATGGTGAACATCGCAGCCATGCCGCCATGTTCCTTACCAACAAGCCAGCCCTTGGCCCCATCATATTGCATCACACAGGTCGGTGAGCCGTGCAGGCCCATCTTATGTTCCAGCGACACCACTTTCAGATCGTTGGCCACACCGGGATTGCCGTTTTCATCGGGCAGGTACTTGGGCACCAAAAAGAGCGAAATCCCCTTGGTTCCAGGCACACCATCCGGCAGACGCGCCAGCACCAGATGGCATACATTCTCGGTAAAGTCGTTGTCACCCCAAGAGATAAAGATCTTCTGACCCGAAACCGAATAGGTCCCGTCGCCGTTGGGCACTGCCTTGGAAGACAAAGCCCCCACATCCGATCCGGCCTGCGCTTCGGTCAGGTTCATGGTGCCCGACCATTCGCCCGTCATCATCTTGGGCAAGTACAGAGATTTCAGCTCGTCACTGGCGTGATGTTCCAGCGCTTCGATCTGGCCTTGCGTCATCAACGGTGCCAGTTGCAGCGACAAGCACGCGGCCGACATCATCTCATTTACAGCGGTGGTCAGGGCCATCGGCAGGCCCATACCACCGAATTCTGGATCGCCGCCCATCCCGATCCAACCGCCTTCGGCAATCGCTTTCCACCCATCTACGTAACCGGGCGATGTACGCAACACGCCATTTTCCAACCGCGATGGCTCCAGATCACCGGGGCGTTGCAGCGGGGCCATTACCTCTTCGCACATCTTGCCGGCCTCAGACAGGATCGCACCGACCACATCTTCGCTGGCTTCCGAAAACTTCTCGGTCGCCGCGATTTGATCGAATCCGACGACGTGGCGGAACAACAATTCATAGTCGGAAATGGGCGCGCGGTATGGCATGTCTTCCCCCGGGTCTGTTTGGGTCGGTTTTTGGCGGGTGGGGTTGGAAATTGCAATGCCCACCTTTATGCATCCTTGATTGGTCGGAAACGTAACTGGCCTTGTTCTGCAAGCAATCAAAACGCGGCGTCACATGAAATGAACCCTAACGGCACTTTGGATTTAGCCGCCGATCCGGGCGGAATCGCACAGGCAGCTGACTTGCTGCGGCAGGGCCTGCTGGTCGCCTTCGCCACTGAAACTGTCTATGGGTTGGGCGGCGATGCCCGCAATACCGAAGCCGTGGCCAGCATTTATGCCGCCAAGGGACGACCCAGCTTTAACCCTTTGATTGCGCATGTGGCCTCTGCCGAGGCAGCGCAGCGATATGTCGAATGGTCCGAGCGGGCCGAGACGCTGGCTGCCGCGTTCTGGCCCGGCCCCCTGACAATGGTTCTTCCTCTGCGCGAGGGGCACGGGATTTCACCGCTGGTCACAGCCGGGCTAGAGACGCTGGCGGTTCGGGTCCCAGCACATGGTACGGCCCGGGCGTTGCTGTCAGCCTTTGATGGGCCGGTGGCAGCGCCATCGGCCAACCCCTCGGGTCAGATCAGCCCTACGACTGCCGATCACGTGCGCGCGGGTCTGAATGGGCGTATCGCGGCCATACTGGATGACGGCCCCTGCGGTGTTGGTCTGGAATCCACCATTGTTGGACTGGCCGGAGAGCCCGCATTGCTGCGCCCCGGCGGTGTGGCGCTGGAACAGATCGAAACCGTTTTGAATACACAACTGCACATGCATCAGGCCTCGGATGTACTGACCGCGCCGGGCCAGTTGCAATCGCACTACGCCCCCGACGCACCCGTACGCCTGAATGCGGCCGGCCCGCAGGGTGACGAGGTTTTGCTGGGGTTTGGCGCTGTTCCGTGTGATCTGAACCTGTCAGATAGCGGTGATTTGACCGAAGCCGCCGCAAACCTGTTCTCGGCCCTGCACAGGTTGAACACCACAGGCCGCCCGATTGCGGTGTCACCGATCCCCGATCATGGATTGGGTGCGGCTATCAATGACCGCCTGCGCCGCGCCGCCGCGCCGCGCGACAGCTGATCAGGCGCGCCCGGCGCTGGCCGACAGGGTCAGCGGGTCAACACCCAGCGTCGCCAGCGCAGCCTCCCACTTTTCATCATCGGGCACATCGAACACCAGTTTCGAGGTCGCCTCGGTGGTCAGCCAACCGTTCATGGCAATCTCATCCTCAAGCTGGTCGGGACCCCAACCGGAATATCCCAGCGCCAGCATCGAGTTCAAAGGCCCCCGCCCCGAGGCCAGATCCTCGAGCACATCCAGAGTCGCGGTCATGCTGAAATCATCCGAGATTTGCATGGAATGCAGGTTGGCATCGTAATCCGCACTGTGCAGGACAAATCCGCGCGACATCTCAACCGGGCCACCAAAATGAACCAGACGTTCGCCCACGACAGGGATGCTGCAGGCGATGTTCAACTGGCTGAGCAGGGTTTTGATCCGCAAATCCGACGGTTTGTTGACAATCAGGCCCATGGCCCCGTCCTCGCCATGGCTGCAGATATACACCACCGAGTGATCGAAACGTGGATCACCCATTCCAGGCATCGCGATCAACAGTTTTCCGGTCAGATCCATGGATTTAAAACTCTTGCTTCGTCTTCCTTCAACAATGGCCCCGGCACGTGGGGATTGGCAAGGGATCAGGTCACATTTTGCCAGATTTCACCCCAGTGACCGGAACGTGACTTGGAATCACCGGCAAGACCACGCATCTATGGAGTATGACGCGTTATCTTAAATCAACCGCGGCCGCTCTGACCGCTTGTTTCGCCCTGACCGCCCCCGCCCATGCGCAGGTTGAGGGCGATGTTGTGCAACTGGATGTGCTTGATGGTGGGCGTACGGCCAATGGCACCTATCTGGGGGCGCTGCGGCTGACGCTGAAGGACGGCTGGAAAACCTATTGGCGCGCACCCGGTGACGCTGGTATCCCGCCGCAGTTTGATTGGAACCGCTCGCAAAATGTGGGTGATGTGGCGATCACCTGGCCTGCGCCCCACGTATTTGTACAAAATGGCCTGCAATCGCTGGGCTATGCCGATCAACTGGTGCTGCCTGTTGAAATTACTCCAAGCGACCCCGCCAAACCCGTGCGGTTGCGTGGGGAAATGGATTTGGGCGTCTGCAAGGATGTCTGCATCCCCGAGACGTTGGATTTCGACCATACGCTGGACGCTGACGCCGGGCGCAACCCAGCCATTGCCGCAGCACTGGCCCAACGCCCCTATTCCGCGAAAGAGGCTCAGGTGACTGCCGCCAGCTGCCATCTGACCCCCACATCAGACGGTATGCGGATCGAAGCCCGCGTAACCATGCCCTCGGCCGGAGGGCGCGAGGTTGCGGTGATCGAACCGGGAAACCCCACGCTTTGGGCCTCGGAACCCGAAACGACACGGCAGGGCGGGACCCTGGTGGCCACATCCGAGGTGATCAGCGCCTCGGGCGGACCAATTGCGCTCGACCGGTCCGATATACGGATCACGGTGCTGGGCGCCAATCATGCCGTCGACATTCAGGGATGTAGCGCGGGCTGAGAGATGGGGAATACTCCTAAGATCGGCGCGCTGGCCGTTGTGGTGCATGAAACCCGCGTGCTGCTGGTGCAGCGCAGCAAACAGCCAGATGCGGGGCTCTGGGGGTTTCCCGGTGGGCATGTGGAATGGGGCGAAACGGTGATGCAAGCCGCGCAAAGGGAGTTGCGCGAGGAAACCTCGGTCATCGCGGAACCACAGTGTTATCTTGACAATCTGGACCTTCTGCGCCGCGACGAACAGGGCGCTGTGCAGTCGCATTACCTGCTGGTCGGGGTGGCCTGTGACTACCTCTCAGGTTCTCCGACAGCCGGGGATGATGCGCTGAACGCACGCTGGTTTTCGATAGATCAGATCAGACAATGTGACCTGCCCATGAGTGATCGAGTCGTCGATCTGCTGGAAACCGCGCTGCAGGCGCGTCAGGCCGCCCGTCCCTTGAGCCGCACGTAAAGCAAGCCGGACAACACGACGCTTAGCATCAGAATTGGTAGCGCACCGGCAAGGAACGCTCCCAGCCCCATATGCAGCGCCGCGATGCCCTCATCCCCCGGGTAGAGCCCTGACAACAAACCAACTGGCGCGCCAGTCATCGCGGGCCAAATCATCGTCATGCCAAACCACAGCAGCAACACAAGCCCGGTGGCCATCACCGTGCCCTGCACCACTCGATCCGGTGCCCGCATCGCCCGGCGCAACGCAGTCATCGGGCGTGACAGGTCGTTTAGAATAGCCAGCAGCGCCGGCACCAGTAACAACACCAGAAACATTCCGAAACCCAGCCCGTACACCAGCGTGATCACCGAAGGTTTGAGGAACTGCGCCTGTTGCGAACCTTCATACAGCAACGGTGTCAGCCCCAAAACCGTCGTCAGCGTCGTCAGCATCACGGGTCTGAGTCGATCCGCCGTGCCTTCGACAATCGACGGCACCAACCCCCGCTCTCGCTGATAGGCGTCGATGGTCGTGACCAGAACGATCGAGTCGTTGATGATGATCCCAGTCATCCCCAGCAGGCCGATCACGGTAAACATGCTCAGCGGCACATCCCATATATAGTGCCCCCAGATCGCGCCCACCAATCCAAACGGAATGATCGCCATCACCACCAAAGGTCGCGTCCAGCTGGCAAAAACCCAGGCCAGCACAAGGTAGATCCCGGTCAGACACAGGATAAGGCCAGTGCGCGCCTCGGTCAGGAATTCATCTTCTTGCTCGCTCAGGCCCGTCAACCGCCATTCAACCTGCCGTTCGGCGGCGATATTGGGCAGGATCTCGTCATTCAGCGCCCGGGCAATTTCTGCCGCACGCGCCGGATCATCCTCGGAGATGTCACCCCCCACCGTAATCACCCGCAGGCCGTTATTGCGCCGCACCGCCGAAAAGCCCGACTTGCGCTCGACCGAGACGATATCGGCCAGCGGCACATAAACGCCATCCGGCGTGCGCATAAGGGTGCGTTCCAGAAAATCGGCGGTCAGTTCACCTTCGGGCAATTCGACACGGATTTCGGCGCTGCGCGGACCGTCGGGGAAAGTCGCGGCCTCGATCCCGTTCAGACGATCCCGCAACACGCTGCTCAGTGTTTCCATACGAAAACCCAGCGCCTGCCCTATGGGTGTCAGATCCAGAATGAAGTCTTCCTTGTCATAGGCCAGGTCGTCCTGCAGCGCCGAAACCTCGGGGTATTTCGCCAATTCGGCCCGCAGATCTTCGGAAGCTGTTTTGAGCGTGTTCACGTCGGCGCCATAGAACTGCACCTCGATTGAATCACCGCCGGGCCCGGATCGCCAGCCGCGGAAGGTCAGCATCTCGACCTTGGGATGACGCGGTACAAAATCCTGTAACTCGCCCACGAACTCAAAGCTGGAATAGGGGCGCAGGTCGGCGTCGATCAGCTCGATTGAAATCCCGCCCAGCAAGTCCTGATCCTTGCCTTCTGCGGCGGGCGGGTTGAACCATCCGGCATTTCCGCCCACCTCGGCCAACACATAATCGATAGGATTGCGGCCATGGCGTTCTTCGTAAATCTGTCCCAGTTCTTCGGCAGCGCGCTGTATCTCGCGCATCATCGCCAGCGTATCTTCGCGGGTCGCACCTTCGGCCATGATAAAATTGCCGGTGACCGAGCCGCGTTCGGGCGCGTTGAAAAAGCGCCAGTTCACGTCACCTTTGATAAATAGCGCAATCTGGCTGGCCAGGATCACCACCATCACGGCCACAACCACATAGCGGACCCAAACCACCCAGGCGATCAGCGGGCGAAACAGGTGATCGCGCACCCAGCGAAACCCGCGATTGACAACGCGGTTGGGCAGGTCATACCAATGTTCTTTCGCCGAATGCGCGATAGCGTGGGCCATGTGGTTGGGCAGAATCAGGAAACATTCGATCAACGACGCGATCAGCACCGCAATCACAGTGAACGGGATGTCATAGATCAGTTCCCCAAACCGGCCGCCGATGGCGGTCAGACCAAAAAAGGCGATTACGGTGGTCAGGGTGGCGGCGAACACCGGCATCGCCATGCGCCGCGCAGCACGTTCGGCGGCCACAATCGGGGCCTCTCCTAGGCGGCGGGCACGGAAATCGGCGTGTTCGCCAACAACAATGGCGTCATCGACCACGATGCCCAGTGTGATGATCAGCCCGAACAGCGAAATCATGTTGATCGACAGCCCGCCGATATACATGAACGCAATCGCCGCTGACATTGCCACCGGGATACCCGCCGCAACCCAGAAGGCGATACGAGCATTCAGGAACAAAAACAGCAGGCACACCACAAGGCCCAACCCCATCAGACCGTTGTCCACCAGAATATCCAGGCGGTCGGTGATCGCCTGCGCACGTGTGCGGATCAGCTCGATCGTCACTCCTTCAGGCAGGCTGGCCTGCAGTTCGGCCACCACATCCTCGACCGAGCGCTGAATCTGAATCGCATCCCCCAGGTTCGAACGGTCGATGCGCACCGACATGGCGGGGTTTTCGCCAACAAAGTAACTGCGATTGCGATTGACGCCTTCCACCCGAATATCCGCAACATCCCCGATAAAAAGTTTTGAGCCATCGGCAAAATTGCGCAGCGCAATGCCCTCAATCTCTTCGGGGGTGCGCTTTTCGGTGCCGGTACGGATGCGCGCATTGGCGCCCGTGACATCACCTGCGGGGCTGGCCATCGCTTCAGCGGCTATGGCCTGCGCAATCTCGGACAGGGTGATGTCATTGGCGATCAATTGCGCCGTTGGCACTTCGACCACCACGCGCGGCGCGGCAAGGCCGCGAATCGTGGTGCGGGTCACGCCAGCGGCAAACAGGCGGTTGATCATCTCGTCGGTGAACTTGGCCAGTTGATCCGGGTCAACGGGGCCGGTCACGACCACATCCGTCACACGATCCCGCCATGCACCACGCCGGATCGAGGGTTCTTCGGCGTCATCAGGCAGGTTGGTCACACTGTCGACGGCGGTTCTGACCTCATCTACGGCGCGCGACATGTCCCAGTTAGGCTCAAACTCCAGCTCGATATCGGCGCGTCCCTCGCGAGAGGTCGAGTACGTTATGGCCACCCCTTCGACCGCCAGCAGAGCGGGTTCCAGTAGCTGGACGATGCCATTGTCCACATCCTCGGGGCCCGCACCTTCCCATTCGACGTTGACATCGACACGTTCAAGGATGACGTCCGGGAAGAATTGCGCCCGCATCGACGGGATCGCCGCCGCACCCAGCACCAGCATCACCAGCAACAGCAGGTTGGCCACCGTCCGGTGGCGGGTGAAGTAGCTGAGGATACCGTTCGCCGCGCCGGGGATGTCGCGCATCATGGCGCTTACCCTCCTGCCCGGGTCTCGATGCTGCGCACCAATGAGGCAGGGACACGGCTCTCGCTCAATTGTGCCAGAACACGAGCCTTGACGTCGTTCGGCATCTGATCGCTGGCCTCGACCCGCGCCACCAGTTGGGCGCGCTGTTCATCCGACAATTCAACCATGTCCGGTTCCGCCCCGGCATTGGCCTCGATCCGCAGTGGCCGCACCCGAACCCCGCCACCCAACAGCGGCGTCCGGCCAACAACAACCTCGCGCCCGACCAGACCATCACCGCGCAACAACACCTCATCGCCCTGGCGACGGATCAGTTGCACAGGCAGCGCCTCGAGCCTGTCATCGGGGCCCAGCACCAGCACCGTGCCCGCCGCATCAAGAACCGATGATGGCAAACGCACCACATTGTCCAGCTGTTGTTCCTGTACTGTGACCGTAACGAAATCGCCGGGCTTGAAACCGGGCGCGTCGTCCAGACGGGCATAGATCAGACGGCCAGTCTGCCCCTCACCCGCTGATCCGCTGTCGCGGCTGATGCGCCCCGTGGCGATCAGATCGGTTCCTGTTACCTCAAGCGATACGGTCACCGGCGCCTCGATCAGATTACCCTGGGCATCCAATAGGCGCACAAACTGCGCAGTCGAGACACGGAACGCGACCTCAAGCGCGTTGGGATCCACTAATTCCGCCAGTTTTTCATTCGCCGCAACCAACCGGCCCTCGACCAGGGTCACATCCGTCAGCGTCCCGGCAAACCGCGCGCGGACGGTCATGTCGTCCAGATCGCGTTCAGCGGCCTCAAGCGCGATACGGGCACGGGCCAGCAACGTGGTTGCCTGATCGACGCGCGATTCCGCCTGCGCCAGTGCGATACGACGCGCCAGTACCGCCTGCTGCGCGGCCGCTTCGGCCAGTTCGGCCTCTTCTGCGGCGGCAGGCGTGCCCACCCCGCGGCTTTGCAAATCCTTCTGACGCTGCATGGCACGTCCACGCAAGGCCGCCTGCGCCTCGGCCGAGTTCAACTCATCCTGCGCCAAAAGCAGTGAGCGTTCGGCATCGCGTTCCTCGAACTGAGCGTCCAGCAGGTCGGACTTGGCGCGGTCCAGGGCCGATTGTGCGTCAGCCGGGTCCAGTTCGACCAGAACCTCGCCGGTGGTGACGACGCCGCCATCCTCAAAATCCTCAGCCAACGAGATCACGCGCCCGCCCAATGCGGCGCGCAGCTCCAGGCGGCGGCGGCTTTGCACCTCGCCAAAGGCTTCGAGATAGGGGGTTACCGTCTCTAGCTCAGCCGGTTGCACGCTGACGGCAAAAATGCGTTCGCGCCCCTCGGGTGGCTCACTGTCGCGGTTCAGGGCCTCTTGCACCGCGCTGACAATCAGCTGTACCGCGACAAATACCAAGGCCAGCGTTAGAAACGCCAGAAAGACACCAACAAGGCTTTGCCTCAAAAATCGCATCTATCACTTACCCCGGTCGCATCAGGCTACCATATGCAAAACGTAGCCGGGCACGGAAAAATGCCAAGCCACAAAGCGGTTACAATCAGTTATACGTGCAACCAGTCTACTTCCGTCGGAGATGTTCGTCCAATCTTGGCATTATTTCCACGAAATTGCAGGGACGATGCCGGTAATCGAACTGTTTTTCTAAAATACCGTCCCAGGCGTCCTTGCAGGCACCGGGGCTGCCGGGCAGTGCAAACAGATAAGTGCCTTCGGCCACGCCACCCGTGGCGCGGGATTGCACCGCTGATGTGCCGATCTTTTCCATCGAAATGAGGGTGAAAACAGTGCCGAATGCCTCAATTTCCTTTTCATAGACGTCCCGGTGCGCCTCAACCGTCACATCGCGGCCGGTCAAACCGGTGCCGCCGGTCGAGATCACCACGTCAATGTCCGGGTCACCGGCCCACAGCCGCAACTGCGCCGCGATCTCACCGCGCTCATCGCGGATGATCTTGCGGTCGGCCACCGAATGACCCGCGCGTTCGATCCGGTCGACCAATGTCTGACCCGAGCGGTCATCGTCTAGCGATCGCGTATCCGAGACGGTCAGAACTGCGATCCGAACCGGAATGAATTCCATGCTTTCGTCGATGCGTGACATGTGGTGTCAGGCCCTTTCCATGATGGCAAGCCGGATGGCGAGGGCAGCGAAAATTCCCCCGGTCACCCAGCCCATAATACGTGAGGCGCGCGGGTTCGAGATCAGAATCTTCCCCGCGCCCCCGGCAAATACGCCCACCAGCCCATTCACCACAAACCCGCCCAGCGCGATGATGACGCCCAAAATCAGGAATTGGGGCAGGATCGGACCTATGGCGGGATTCACGAATTGCGGGATAAAGGCCAAAACGAACAGGATGACCTTGGGATTGGTCAGGTTCACCACCAACCCGTCGCGAAAGGCGTGGCTTGTGGGCTTTGCAGGCGCATCGGCGGACACCGCCCCGTTCCGGATCGCGCCCCATGCCAAATACAGCAGATAAGCCACCCCCATCCAGCGGATTACATCGAACAGCCATGGCATCGTCGCTACGGCGGCCCCCAACCCAAGCCCCGCTACAAAAACATGAACCATCGATCCGAGGGAAATTCCCGCGCTTGCAGCGAAAGCCGGTTTGGCACCTGACCGCAAACCTTGCCCAAAGCAAAACAACATGTCTGCGCCGGGGGTGAAATTCAGTGCCAAAGCTGCCGGAATAAACGCCAGCAGCGTGACCATTTCTATCATAAGGTGACCTCGAACCAATTTACCTTGGGGCCCAGATTGGCGATCTGCGTGCGGCCTAGGCTGCCGCGATAGCCCCAGCTGTCATGGATGTGTCCACACAGCGCAAGTTGCGGCTGCAGGCGTTCCACTGCGTCGCGCACGGCCACGGACCCCACCGCATCGCCCTGCGACGTGACATCGCCGTACCCCTTGGGCGGTGAATGCGCGATCAGGATATCCGCCGCGTCACAACGGTCCAGCAATTCAGTGGCCTCAGCCTCGGTCAGGTCACAGGACCAGTCGCCAAAAGGTGTAACCGGCACGCCATACCCCAGCCCGAACAGCCGCAGGCCGTCCAATGTCATGCCGGCGCCGTGCAGCACATGGTCACCTTCCGGCGCGGCCTTGACCAGTTCCTGCGCGCTTTCGGCATTGCCGGGCACCATCACGAACGGTGCGGTGATGCCGGACAGCATCGCCATCGCCTGGTCCAACCCCTGTCGCGCATTGCAGAAATCCCCAGCCCCGATCACCAGATCGGCCTCGGCGCTGGCCGCGACGACCTCGGCCGCGCGGTTGCGTGCCATATGCAGATCGGAAAAGGCCAGAATGCGCATCACTTGCCCTCCAGCCGGGCTTTCAGCTCTAGCAGATCAGCCCAGGCCTGCCGCTTCATCTGTGGTTGGCGCAGCAGGTAAGCGGGGTGGAACATCGGGATGACCGGTAGGTTCAGCGCCTGTGCCCATTGCCCGCGCAACCGAGTGATACCGCGCTTGCCCAGCACCGCCTGACAGCTGATATTGCCCATAATCACCAGAACCTCGGGCTTGGCCAGCGCCACATGCCGTTCCAGAAACGGTTTCATCATCCCGATCTCTTCGGGTTTCGGGTCGCGATTCTGCGGCGGGCGCCAGGGCAGGACGTTGGTGATATAGGCATTCTGGGTGCGATCCAGATCAATCGCCACCAGCATCCGGTCCAGCAATTGCCCGGCGCGGCCGACAAAGGGCTTGCCTTCACGGTCCTCTTCTCGGCCTGGCGCTTCGCCGATGATCATGACCCGTGCGCCCGGCGTGCCATCTGCAAAGACCAACTGCCGCGCGCCACGCTTCAGCTCGCAATGCTCAAACGTATCCATCGCCGAACGCAATTGGTCCAGCGACCCAGCACCTTGGGCTGCCGCTTTCGCGACGGCAACTGGATCTACTTTCTTGGGTTTGCCCGGGGCAGCCTGGGCCACGGCGGGCTTTTTAGTCTTGGGCGCAGTGTCAGGCAAAGCAAAACGGTCAACCGGCGCATCGCCGATTGCGTCCGTTGCACCCAGTTCGATCTGCCACTCCAGCAGAGCCCGTGCCGTATGATAGTCCAAAGCCGATTCCATACTCTTCAATCTAACCAGCTTTTGAACGAGGGAAAGCGAATAGGCCTTGATCGGGCGGTCCGTCGCACCGACCATGAGAGTATTCATGATGGTTCTATTGCGATTCCTTATGATTACTTTGCTGCTGACCACCCTCAGCGGCCCTGCTTTTGCGCAGCTTTTCGACCGCAACGGCCAATGCCGCCCCGGCCAGTTCCAATGCGGCACAAGGTGCTGTTCGGGCGGACAGAGATGCAGCTTTGATGGCCATTGCATTCCTCTGGGTGGCACCTATTGCGGGGGCGGGCGCACCTGCGGCCCGTTTGAGCGCTGCGTTGCGGGGGGCACGCGATGCGCGCCTGCGGGGGCGAACAGTTGTACTTCGCGCGCGGATTGCCCCGGCGGCTCGATCTGCAATGCGCGCCGCGAATGTGAACGCATCACGCCCAATTTTGACCCCAACACAGCAATCGAAGGCCTACCCACCGTCTGCGATGATGGCCTGACTTGCGGTGCGGGATCGTCCTGTCTGCCGGGCGGCGGATGCTCGCGCCCCGGATGGTTTTTGTGCGAGGAAACCGGCTCGCAATGCCGCCCTGGGTTCAAGTGTTCCGAACATCAGGGATGCGTGCCGATCAAGGCCATCGACTGCGGCTATGGCAAATGGTGCAAACCCGGCGAACAATGCCTGCCCGAGGGTGGATGCGAGAAACTGCCCGAAGGAACCGATCCTTAGGTTGCCTAGGCGCGCGGACCTTCCTATAAGCGGCCCGATTGTCAGACAGGAGCCCGCCCATGCGTTTCGCCCATCGTCACCTTCTTGGCATCGAGCATCTGTCGCAATCCGATATCACCGCTATTCTTGATCTGGCCGAGACATATGTCGACCTGAACCGGCAATCGACCAAGCATTCCGACGTGCTGTCAGGGCTGACGCAGATCAACATGTTCTTCGAAAACTCGACCCGCACGCAGGCCAGCTTTGAACTGGCGGGCAAGCGGCTGGGCGCGGATGTAATGAACATGGCGATGCAGGCCAGTTCGATCAAAAAGGGCGAGACCCTGATCGACACCGCCATGACGCTGAACGCGATGCATCCTGATCTGCTGGTGGTGCGGCATCCGCATTCCGGTGCCGTCGATCTGCTGGCGCAAAAGGTCAACTGTGCGGTGTTGAATGCGGGCGATGGCAAGCATGAACACCCGACACAGGCCTTGCTGGACGCGTTGACGATCCGTCGCGCCAAGGGCCGCCTGCACCGGCTGAACATCGCCATTTGCGGCGATGTCGCCCATTCCCGCGTGGCACGGTCGAACCTGATCCTGCTGGGCAAGATGGAAAACCGCATCCGTCTGATCGGCCCGCCCACTTTGGTACCCGACCACTTTGCCGAATTTGGTGCCGAGATCTATGACGACATGAATGAGGGCCTTAGGGACGTTGATGTTGTCATGATGCTGCGCCTTCAAAAGGAACGGATGGATGGCGGCTTTATTCCGTCCGAGCGTGAGTACTACCACCGCTATGGGCTGGACGCCGCCAAGCTGGCGCTGGCCAAATCCGACGCCATCGTCATGCATCCCGGTCCGATGAACCGCGGGGTCGAGATTGACGGGACCCTAGCCGACGACATCAACCGCTCGGTCATTCAGGAACAGGTTGAAATGGGGGTCGCCGTCCGCATGGCTGCGATGGAACTTTTGGCCCACAACCTGCGCGAGGTGGCATGAGCGATCTGACCGTTGCCCCCCATGAACGCGGCGTGATCCGCCTGTTCACGCTGAACATGCGCCCGGAAGAGGCCAAATTTCTGCGTGAACCCGGTGCCGCCGATCAAATCCTGGGCGTCGAGGGGCTGGACGCTGAACAGATCGACGTCTTTGCGGTCTCAGACCTCGAGGACCTGGGGCTCTATGGCTATCTGAACGAGGGCTGCGGCGTGTCCGCCGATCAGTTGGATCGCAATGCGCTTGAAGCCATAACGGGATGGGTCATGGTGGTCCGCAGCGCTGCCTTTGGCGATCGCGCAGCCACTCTGATCCCCGACAAGCGGCTGCGCCTGATCGGGCTGTTCACCGAAGAGGCTACCAACTGGACCGGCGGTCCGATCGAAACCGAAAGCGCAAAACCGTTCTCAGCCCCTCAACCTGCGTCCCAAAACGACCAGCCCCGCCGCATCGGTTCTGCCGTTCTGGCACTAGTGATCCTTTTGGCCGTCGGAGGCATCCTGTGGCTGATCCTGTGACCTTCTCGCCCGACAGAGGCACTTATATTCGCACCAACGCATGGCTGGCCGCCGTAGCCATGGCGGGTGCGATGATTGTGCTTTGGCTGATCGGAAACCCCTATCCCTGGACCGGCGCGCCTGCCGGTCTGGCCGCCGTCGGCATCCGGGCATGGTACATGGCCTCGGAAGAACTGGTCGCCACCTGGACGATGACGGACACCACCCTCACCGGCCCCGGCCCGCGCAAGGTGGCACTGAACCAGATCAAGGTGGTCAACACCATGGGCAGTTTTGTCCAGATCGTCACCAAGGGCGGCGACAAGCACCTGATCAAATATCAGGCGGATTCCGCCGCCACCAAAGCCGCAATCGAAAGGGCACTGGCATGAGCAACCTGACCTTCACCAACGCCCGCCTGATCGACCCGGAAACCGGCACGGACAGCCTTGGCTGGCTGCAGGTGGGCAATGGCCAGATTACCGCGCGCGGTGACGGCGATGCACCGTCCACGGATACGCCAATCATCGATTGCAGCGGGCACTGCCTTGCCCCTGGCATCGTCGATATCGGCGTCAAAGTCTGCGAACCGGGCGAGCGGCACAAGGAAAGCTATAAATCCGCCGGTCTGGCAGCAGCAGCCGGCGGTGTGACCACCATCGTTACCCGCCCCGATACCAGCCCGGCCATCGATACGCCCGAAAGCCTTGAATTTGTCACCCGCCGCGCGCAGGCGGATACGCCGGTCAACGTCTTGCCCATGGCCGCCCTGACCAAAGGACGCGACGGGCGTGAGATGACCGAGATCGGTTTTCTGCAAGATGCGGGCGCGGTGGCGTTCACCGATTGCGATCACGTTGTCACCAACACCAAGGTATTCTCGCGCGCTCTGACCTATGCGCGGTCTTGCGACGCGCTGGTTATCGCGCATCCACAGGAACCTGTCCTGAGCGCCGGGGCCGCCGCTACCAGCGGCAAGTTTGCAACCTTGCGCGGATTGCCCGCCGTCACGCCCATGGCCGAACGCATGGGGCTGGACCGCGATATTGCCCTGCTGGAAATGACCGGCGCTGCCTATCACGCCGATCAGATCACCACCGCCCGTGCCCTGCCCGCGCTAGAGCGCGCCAAGCGCAACGGGCTGGACATCACCGCGGGCACTTCGATCCACCATCTGACGCTGAACGAGCTGGACGTGGCCGACTATCGGACTTTCTTCAAGGTCAAGCCGCCGCTGCGGTCCGAAGATGACCGTCAGGCGGTTATCGAGGCCGTGCGCAGCGGCTTGATCGACATCATCAGCTCGATGCACACACCGCAGGACGAGGAAAGCAAACGACTGCCGTTTGAAGAAGCCGCCTCGGGCGCTGTTGCGCTGGAAACGCTGCTGCCCGCAGCCCTGCGCCTGTATCATTCGGAACAGTTGGACCTGCCGACGCTGTTCCGGGCCATGGCGCTGAACCCGGCAAAACGGCTGGGGCTGGACAGCGGTCGCCTGTCCCAGGGCGCGCCCGCCGATCTGGTGCTGTTTGACCCGGATGTGCCCTTTGTGCTGGACCGGTTCTCGCTGAAATCAAAATCGCAGAACACACCGTTTGACGACCAGCGGATGCAAGGTAAGGTCACCGCAACCTACGTGGCTGGACAAGAAGTTTACCGGAGACCCTGATGCCGCCATTTGACAGTTCGATGACCCAGCTGATCCTCTGGGCCGCGCTTGGTTATCTGATGGGGTCTGTTCCTTTTGGCATGATCGTCGCCAAGGTCATGGGGCTGGGCAACCTGCGCAATATCGGGTCAGGCAATATCGGGGCAACCAATGTGCTGCGCACCGGCAACAAGGCAGCCGCGGCGCTGACGCTGATCTTTGACGCCGCCAAGGGCGCGGTGGCCGTTCTGTTGGCGCGGGCACTGGCCGGGGAAGACGCCGCCCAGATCGCGGCGCTGGCCGCCTTTTTGGGCCACTGCTTTCCTGTCTGGCTGGGCTTTAACGGCGGCAAGGGCGTGGCCACCTTTCTGGGCCTGTGGCTGGCGCTGGATTGGCGCATAGGTGTGGCCTGCTGCCTGACATGGCTGGTGGCTGCAGCGATCTGGCGGATTTCATCACTGGGCGCGCTGGTGGCTGCGGCCATGTCGGTTGTCTGGGTGATTGTGCTGACGGACAGTTCAGCCTTTGCGCTGAGCATCATCCTAACCCTGCTGGTCTACTGGCGCCACAGCGCCAATCTGGCGCGGATCAAGGCGGGAACCGAGCCGAAAATCGGCAAATCGTGATTGCGCCAACCGGTTTTCTGAACGCCTTTTTCGCGCTGCCCGAGTGTACGTTTACCGGTTATGCCAATGGGCGGCGCTATGTGGTCAGCCGTTCGGTTTTTGGCGCTGAAAGGTCTCTCAAACTGGTGGCCCATCAGCTTGGCGGCCCGGACTATATCAGCATGAACTTGTATTTGACGCGACAAAGTGGTGCCCTGCTGCGCCCCTGTGAAATGCCTGGCGATAAGGTCGTTTCATTCGTCACCGCTCTGATCCCGGATACGTAGTCTGCATCACCAAAATTTGTGTTACCGGACCTTCACAATTGATTGTCTTGAACGTGATCAGGGCGCTGCCCAATTGAGGTTCTGTGACGGCCAATTACCGGCGTCGCAAAAACAAAATCCGGTTTGCCCGGGCAAAATTCAGGTGCTCTTGAGCGAGCCTATTCACGAAAGGTGAAACCATGAACAAGTTCAAATCCATTCTGGGCGGCGTTGCGCTGTCCGTTGCAATCGCAAGCTCGGCGCTGGCCGCTGGTGTTGAGATCAACGCAAGCTCGACCGGTCTGGCAATGCAGGGCTATGACCCGGTTGCATATTTCACAGTAGGCGAGCCGACCAAAGGCGATTACCGCATCTCGACCCTGCACAACGACGCGCTGTACCGTTTTGCTTCGGAAGAAAACAAAGCCGCCTTTGAAGAAAACCCAGAAGCGTACCTGCCCGCATATGGCGGTTACTGCGCATTCGGCACCGCGATGGGCTTCAAGTTCGACGGCGACCCGAACTACTGGAAAATCGTTGACAACAAACTGTACCTGAACCTGTCGAAAGACATACAGGAGCGCTGGGAAGGCGACGTTCCGGGCTTTATCGAAAAAGCCGGTGTGAACTGGGAAAACATTGCTAACAAAGATCCGGCTGAGCTGCAGCAATAATTTGCTGACATCTGACAGTCTTTCGGCGGCGAGGTCACTCGCCGCCGTTTTTTTTTTGTTCCCGCTGGCGACAGGCCCTGTGACATTTGCTCAGGACTTGATGAGTTTACAATTCCAGCACCGTGCTGCCGGTGGTCTGTCGTGCCTCAAGCGCACGATGCGCATCGTCCACCTGAGCCAACGGAAAGCGCTGGTCGATATGGATCTTGACCTCACCGCCCTCAACCTTGCCGAACAGACGTCGGGCCATCGCCTGACAGACCGCGTGATCGGCAATATGGGTAAACAAAGTCGGGCGGGTGATCTTGAGCGAGCCCTTCTTCGCCAGCATCCCAATATCTATCAGCGGCACAGACCCTGACGCATTGCCGAAGGAAATCATCATCCCCAACGGCTTGAGACAGTCCAGCGATCCGGTGAACGTATCCGCCCCGATGGAATCCATCACCACATCCACTCCCTTGCCGCCGGTGATTTCGGCTACGCGCTCGACAAAGTTTTCGGTGCGATAATTGATACAATGCGCAGCGCCGTTGAATTGGGCAAGGCTGCATTTTTCGTCGGTCCCGGCGGTTCCGATTAGAGTAATCCCCTCGGATTTGGCCCATTGGCATGCGATTAGCCCTACGCCACCAGCGGCCGCGTGAAACAAAACAGTATCGCCACGTTTCAACGGCGTCGTTCGGTGAAACAAATATTCGACCGTCAATCCCTTTAGCATCATCGCCGCCGCCGCATCATACGGAATCCCGTCAGGTAGTGGACAAACCTGCGCTGCGGGCATGACCCGGGCTTCGGAATAGGCGCCTGCCGGTGCCGCCGCATAAGCTGCACGTTGGCCAGGCTCAAGATGGGTCACACCTTCGCCAACAGCTTCGATCACGCCTGCGGCCTCCATCCCCAGAGCGTGCGGCAGATCCATCGGGTACAGCCCGATCCGCTGGTAGATGTCGATAAAATTCAATCCGCAGGCATGATGGCGGATACGCACCTCGCCGGGGCCGGGGTCCCCGACGGGGCGGTCTTCGATCCTCAGAACTTCGGGGCCGCCGTGTTCGTGAATGACGACGGTTCTTGCCGTTTGCTGCATGCTGACCTCCTGTTGCCTGCGACCAAGCTAACACGCCTGAAAATCAGGGCAATCGGCACATTTCCGCGTCACGCAACCGTAACGTGAAAAAATGTGCTATACTGCTATCTGGGCGTTGCCGGCTGGTCCGGCCTCAGGCAATTGATGCCGGATCCACCCTGCTGCGCGATACGCAAAGGGAGGGGAAATCAATGGCTAAAACGATTGGAAATCCGATTAGCTGGGCCGCTCAGAATATCGGTGCGACCGGTGATCACATAGCTGAAAGCGTCAACCATATCGGCAGCGCGGATACGCGGCATCTGCCGGTGGTGCAAAATTTGACGATGCAAGACCTGCGGGCTTGTCTGCAGGCTGGGTACAATGACTTTCTGGAAACCAGAGCAGATGCCATATTCATAGTGCTGATCTACCCGATCGCAGGATTGTTGATGTTCGGGTTCGGGCTGAACCGCAACATGGTGCCGCTGCTGGCGCCGCTGATCATGGGGTTTGCTCTGATCGGCCCAATAGCCGCAGTGGGTCTGTACGAGATCAGCCGCAAACGCGAACAAGGGGGAGAAGTGCATTGGCTGGATGCGTTCGGCGTGTTCCGATCGCCATCTTTCGGTGCCATTTTGATGTTGGGTTTCTATCTGGTCATGCTGTTGCTTGTCTGGCTGATGGTAGCGCAGAGCATCTATGTCCACACGCTGGGCCCTGATCTGCCCACATCCTTAGGCGCCTTTGTCACGCAGGTGTTCACCACCGGTGCGGGCTGGACAATGATCATCTTTGGCAACGCGGTAGGATTCCTGTTTGCTCTGGTCGCACTAGCCATCAGCGTGGTCAGCTTTCCGTTATTGCTGGACCGCAAAGTGGGTCTACCAGTGGCGGTTGTGACCTCGGTCCGGGTGTTGCGGCAAAACCCCGGAGTGATCCTGACATGGGGCTTCATTGTCGCCGCCTTGCTGGTGATTGGCGCAATCCCGATGCTGCTGGGGTTGATTGTGGTGATGCCCGTGCTGGGCCACGCCACATGGCACCTGTACCGCCGGGCCGTCGCCTAAAGCGCGCGGCCTGAACCGCGCGCTGGTCAGCTTATCCGGCGACGTTCAAAACGATCTTGCCGATGTGATTTGAACTTTCCATACGCGCATGCGCAGCGGCGGCGTCGGCCAGCGCGAACTCGCTGTCCATCACGGGCGCCACCCTTCCGGCGTCCAGCAATGGCCAGACCGCCTCGCGCAGATCCTGCGCAATCTTTGCCTTGGCCAGATCACTTTGTGGGCGCAGGGTGCTGCCGGTCAGGGTCAACCGTTTGACCATCATCAGGGCGAAGTTCAGTTCGACCTTCGGGCCCTGCAAAAAGGCGATCTGCACCAGGCGCCCGTCTTCAGCCAGGGTCTTGACGTTGCGCGGGATATAATCGCCCCCAACCATATCCAGGATCAGGTTCGCCCCACCTTCGGCGCGCAGGACACCCACGAAATCCTCATCGCGGTAATTGATCGCCTTTTCGGCCCCCAGTTTGACGCAAGCCTCGCATTTATCGGCCGAACCGGCGGTTGCAAAGACCCGTGCGCCAAACGCATTGGCCAGTTGGATGGCCGTCGTGCCAATACCGCTGGACCCGCCATGGACCAGAAAACGCTTACCCGCTTTCAACCCACCGCGCATGAAGACGTTGGACCAGACGGTAAAGAAGGTCTCGGGCAGGCAGGCGGCCTCTTTCATTTCCATACCTTTAGGAACCGGTAGGCAATGTGCAGCGGGCGTGGCGACATATTCGGCATAGCCACCGCCGGGCAACAACGCACAGACCTTGTCACCAACCGACAGGCCATCGACACCCGCACCGATCGCAGCGACCTCGCCCGACGCCTCCAGGCCTGGCAGATCGCTGGCACCCGGCGGGGGATCATAAGCCCCAGCGCGCTGCAATGCGTCCGGACGGTTTACCCCGGCATATGCCACTTTGAGGATCACCTGACCGGCTTGGGGTTCCGGTACGGGACGATCGGTCAGTTGCAAAACCTCCGGTCCGCCGGGTTTGGTGATCTCAACGGCGCGCATTGTCTGGGTCATGGGCAAATCTCCTTTGCCCAATGCCTAGCAGGCAATTTCTGGAAGGCCCAGATGCTTACTTGCGCGGATTCAGCATCCCGGGCAGGTCGACCCGCATTTTCACGGGCGGTTTCACCTGGCTGGCAAACCAGTTCGGCACCGCCAGAAACGGTTTGAACAGCGGATTGCCATTCACCTGCGCCTTGAGCTTTTCGAATTGCATGACATTGTCGATGCGACGGTCCAAAAACTCCCACGTTTTCTGGTGGTCCGGCGAATCATCCCCCAACCAGAACAACAGGGTCGAGGAATAGACCCCAGACAAGGTCGCGCGCTTAGTGTACCAGTTCACGTCGTCCGAGGTATCGCCCAGCGTGTCCCAGATCAGATCGCAGGTCTGCCACAGCGCCTTGGCCCCATCCGCCGCATGGGTCGGCAGCGAAAACAGCGTCATGCTCCGGCGCACCAATTCCTTGTCAGGCACAGCCTCAAGCCGGAACCGAACGGCAGCGGCCACGCGCTCGCGGAATTTCAGCTCGCTCAGGTCGGTGGATTTCAGACGCTCTACCATGACCGCATCCCCGCGCGCATGAAAAGCCAGCGCCAGATCAACCGCGCCTCGGGGGCAGATCGCGCGCGCCAAACCGTCATCCAGATCGCAATCAATGATCGCGGCGCGAAAGCTGGTTTCAGACCAACCGTCAAAGGGCACGTGGGTCAGCATCGCGTCCAAAAGCTGTTGTTTTGCATCTTCATAGGTGACGGTCATGGCGGGTCTCCGGTTCTCGGGGCCAGTACTAGACAAGATAGACCGGCTTTGCTATACGGCCAACTCCTGCAATTTCCTTGCAACTCTATCTAGAAAGGTGGTGACAACCACATGCAGGTTAGTGTTCGCGACAATAACGTCGATCAGGCGCTTCGTGCCCTGAAGAAAAAGCTGCAGCGCGAAGGCGTGTTCCGTGAAATGAAGCTGAAGCAACATTTCGAGAAACCGTCCGAGAAAAAAGCGCGCGAGAAGGCTGAAGCGATCCGTCGTGCCCGTAAACTGGCACGTAAGAAAGCACAGCGCGAAGGTTTGCTCTAAGCACCTCGCTCGTCCAGCTTTGGATGACACTATTTGACGACCCCCGAGGCATCGCCCGGGGGTTTGTCGTTTCTATCACCGGTTGCATTCCGCCGAGTCCGCCTCAGCCTTAGGCGACAAGCTGCTAAATCGGGCCAAGCAACATTTTGCCCGGCATTTTGCAGCGCAGCGAATCCCGTATCGGTAGCACGCCCCTGCTGATATTCGCCTGAAATCTAAACCGCTCTGTCCGTCCGTTCGACGCCCCCTGTAACTGGCCTCGTCTACTCAGACGACCATTCAAAACGGAGGCTACCATGTCGACTGCAAGTACATTCGAGCAAGAAATGCTGGCGTTAATCAATGATGAGCGCACATCCCGCGGGCTATCCCCGCTGCAACTGGAAACCCGCCTGAACGCATCGGCCGAAGATCACAGCACCTGGATGCTGAACGCCGATATATTCAGCCACACCGGTTCGGGCGGTTCTAGCGCGACCGAGCGCATGGAAGATGCCGGATTCGACTTTACCGGCAGCTGGCGGTCAGGTGAAAACATCGCCTGGCAATCGGAACGCGGTGCCGCAGGCATCAGCGACGATGTCGAGCAACTGCACCAGAGCTTGATGAACAGCCCCGGCCACCGCGCCAACATCCTGAACCCTGACTACGAATTTATCGGAATTGGGATTGAAGAAGGCGACTACAATGGGTGGGATGCCGTAATGGTGACCCAGAACTTTGCCACCACCGACGCTGCAGTGGTGCTGGACAACGGTGCGGCACCAACGCCGCCCACGGACGACGTGGCAATGCCGGACGACCCTGTCTCCGAAGACCCGGTCGAAGATACACCGGACACCGACGTCACCGAAACCGATGACCCGGTCGAAGAAACACCGGATACCGATGTCACCGAGACCGAGGACCCGGTTGAGGAAACGCCTGACACCGACGTCACCGAGACCGACGACCCAGTCGAAGAAACGCCTGACACAGATGTCACCGAAACCGAGGACCCGGTTGAGGAAACGCCTGACACAGATGTCACCGAGACCGACGACCCGGTTGAGGAAACGCCAGACACCGATGTCACCGAGACCGAGGACCCAGTCGAAGAAACGCCTGACACCGACGTCACCGAGACCGACGACCCGGTTGAGGAAACGCCAGACACCGATGTCACCGAGACCGACGAACCGGGCGAAGAAACACCGGACACTGACGTCACCGAGACCGAAGACCCGGAAACACCTGAACCGGATGTCACCGATACGACTGCAGGCGTTTGCTTCGACGTGGAAGAATTCCTGGCGGCAATCGAGGATTTCGTGAACGACCTGTTGGCGCTGGTCGACGATTTCAAAATGAATGACGACCCGATGGTGACCGATGCGGACACCACCGAGGACGATTTCATGCTGACCCTGGATATGTGCGACGACACTCCGGCGGCGAATGACGATGCCCCGGTCATGGAGGCGGACGCACCGGATGACTTCTTTATCCTGATACCGGCCGACAGTGGATGCATGATGGACTTTGTCTAAGGTCCGATGCAGCGTGTGAGGCACTGAAACGGTGCCTCACACCGCTTTCACAGCGCACTTGCGCAGTTTTTCGCACAAACAACGCGAATCAGGCGGTGGCAAATCGCCGAACGGGTCGGGGTGTCCAGATTGTGTCTGTATCCCGTCAAATTCTCGCCATTAATGTCTCGCCAAAATAACTCAATTCAATTGGAGGCAGAATCATGTCAACGGCCAGCAATCTAGAACGGCAGATGCTTGCATTGATCAATGACGAACGCACAAGTCGGGGGCTGCAACCCCTCAAGCTTGAGCTTCAGCTGAACGACTCGGCCGAAGATCACAGCGAATGGATGCTGCAGACAGATATCTTCAGCCACACCGGTCAGGGCGGCTCGAGTGCGACCCAGCGGATGAGAGATGCCGGTTTCGATTTCACCGGCAGTTGGAGATCGGGTGAAAACATCGCCTGGCAATCCGAACGCGGGCCCAATGGTGCCAGCGATGATGTGGTACAGCTTCACCAAAGCCTGATGAACAGCCCCGGTCACCGGGCCAACATACTGAACCCCGATTTCGAATATATCGGGATCGGGATTGAAGAAGGCAATTTCAACGGTTGGGATGCCGTGATCGTGACCCAGAACTTTGCCACGACCTCGGCGCCGGTGCAGTTGGACACCGGCGGGTCGTCTCCAGCACCGGCACCGGCGCCCGCCCCTGCACCAGCAGAACCGACACTACTATATGTGGATGCTGGTACGGTTGGAAATGATGCGGATAACTTTTTCGCTCTTAAGTCTGGCCAGTCCGGCAGCCTAAAAGGGCAAGGCGGTGACGATAGTCTTAGTGGCGGAAACGGCGGCGACCTGCTTCACGGCGGGCTGGGGAATGACACTCTGATCGGTTACGGAGGTAGGGATACCCTGATCGGCGGTCAGGGAGCGGACCTTCTCAGGGGTGCTGACGGAAATGACTTTTTGCAAGGCAGCAGAGGCAACGACAGGCTGCATGGCGGCAACGGAAATGACCTGCTATTGGGTGGCTCGGAAGACGACAGGCTGCAATCCGGCAATGGCAATGATGTACTGAGAGGTGAACGCGGCCGGGATGACCTCTTTGGCGGTGCAGGAAATGACGTCTTGTGGGGGGGACGCGACGTCGACAACCTGACTGGCGGCTCAGGTGCCGACGTATTTGTCCTCACCAGCGGTGCCGACATTGTCACAGACTTTACCGACGAGGACCATGTTTATCTCAGAGTAACGGCTGCAATCACAAGCTACGACGATTTAAAAAACAACCATATTCGCCAATCAGGTAGCGATGTGATTATCGACGATGGCGCCGGCAACAGCCTAACACTAGAAAACACATTATTGTCGGATCTGACGCAGGACCATTTTTTGGTCTGATATTCCCGACACCTTAAACCAAAAAACGCCCCCAAGTCCGGGGGCGTTTTCTTTTGATCAATAGATTTTGGGAACGTGCAACTCATCCGGCAGGACGCGCCGTTCATATTCCGGGTTGTATCTTCGATCCGGTAATTCGACCTTTTCCTGCGGAACATCCGTATAGGGGATCTTGGTCAAGAGATGCTCGATACAGTTCAGGCGCTCGCGTTTCTTGTCATTGCCTTCGACGATATACCAGGGCGCCTCGGGAATGTTGGTGCGGAACAACATGTCTTCTTTGGCCTTGGTATAGGCCTCCCAACGAATGCGGGATTCCAGATCCATCGGCGACAGTTTCCACTGTTTCATCGGGTCGTGAATGCGCATGAGGAACCGCAACTGCTGTTCTTCATCAGTGATTGAGAACCAGTATTTCAGCAAAATGATCCCCGACCGCACCAGCATCCGTTCGAATTCGGGAACGTCCTGAAAGAACTGTTCGACCTGATCCTCGGACGCAAACCCCATCACCCGCTCGACCCCAGCGCGGTTGTACCAGGATCGGTCGAACAACACGATTTCGCCGGCCGCGGGCAGATGCGGTACATAGCGCTGGAAATACCACTGGCTTTGCTCCCGACGGCTGGGCGCAGGCAAGGCGACCACGCGGGCGACCCGCGGGTTCAGCCGCTGGGTGATCCGCTTGATCACGCCGCCCTTGCCGGCGCTGTCACGCCCTTCGAACAGGATGCACACTTTGGCCCCGGTATGCTGCACCCAGTCCTGAACCTTGATCAATTCGGCCTGCAAGCGCAGCAGATTGCGGAAATAGACTTTGCGATCCAGCATGTCGGGATGCTGGTCCTTATAGATCTTGCGGACTTCCATCGAGAGCATGGGTTCGCTGAACTCGATCTCGAAATCTTCGTCCAGCGTGTCTTCCAACTCGGCTTCCAGCCAATCTTTTGGGGCATCGTTATGTTCGTAAGCCAAGGTCTTATCCTTATTGTCTATCGGGTCCGGACCATACAACGCGCGTGTAACCGCCTGATGTCATCAGAATAATTGATAAAGCCCTTCCCCAAGCGAAACCGCTTATGGCAGCAAGGTCAAGGCGATGCGAAAAGAGGTTTGGTCCTTTTCTAAATCTGAACCTACACGCCCAGGGATACAAGCGGCAGATTTGCCGCATTACCAACAGGTTGGCATAAATCCGCCCCAAACCTACTTGCCAGAGGGATCATTCCGTCGGCACAAGTACCCTTCAACCCCCCTGAGGTGAATGTGGCGCATTTCATTTCCCTACTGCCTGCGATCTGGCCCTGGTTCATCCTGATTGCCGCACAAATAGGCATGGTATCAGGCCGACAAGGGCTGGGTCTGGCCCTGTTGGCAGCGTTCCTAGGTTCAGCAACAGTGCTTGGCCTGCTAACCCCGCTGGCCTTGGCAATCACGGCAGCGGGCTTGCTGGGTGCTGTAGGGTTGCGCCGTCTGACCGGTGTGCCCGCCGTTTTCGGGCATCTGGTGTTGATCCTGTGGTGTCTGGCTCTGGGGGCGCATTTGATCCCCGGGTTTCACAATCTATTGGTTCTGGATCAGGTACAGGCAGGCCCGGGCAGCGCTGCGTTCACAATGTATCTCAACCTGGACAAACCAATGGTCTTGTTTGCCGTTCTGCTGGCTTGGCCAGGCATGATCCATGGCGCGCGGCTGGTTAGAACCGGGCCTTTGTTGATCGGGTTGGCGGCACTGCCCGCCCTGTTTGCGTTGGGTCTTTCCTTGGGTGCGGTGCGGCCCGAGATCGGCCTGCCCGCATGGTGGCTGATTTTTGCGCTTTCAAACCTGTTCCTGACCTGCCTGACTGAAGAGGCTTTTTTCCGTGGCTATCTGCAATCGGTCCTGACGTCGAAAATCGGCGTGGCGCTCGGGATCGCAGCTGCCAGCCTGCTGTTCGGTCTGGCCCATGCGGGCGGTGGCCCGGCACTGGCCGTCTTCGCCTCGATCCTCGGGGCCGCCTGCGGATTGGGGTATTACGCAACCGGGCGGCTTTGGGTGCCGGTTCTGATGCATTTTGGCTTTAACGCCCTGCACCTGGCCCTGTTCACCTATCCCGGCCCGGGCTGAACGTCACACCGGCAACGCAGTGGTCTTAAACACCGTACGCAGCGCGAAGGAACTTTGCATCTGCGCCACCCCCGGCAGTCGCGACAAATACTGGCGATGGATACGGGCAAAATCCTCGGTGTTCTCGGCGACAACCTTCAAAATATAGTCCGCCGTACCGGCCATGAGATGGCATTCAAGCACATCAGGAATGCGCGCCACGGATTTTTCGAACGCATTCAGAAGCTCTTCGGCTTGCCCTTGCAGCGTGATCTCGACAAACACCGTCGTGGGCACATTCATCTTGCGCGCATCCAGCAGCGCCACGTATTTGCGGATATAGCCTTCAGCCTCTAGCCGCTGAACGCGCCGGTGACAGGCCGAAGGCGACAGATTCACCTGCTCGGACAGTTCCGCATTTGACATACGGCCATCCCGCTGAAGGGCTGCCAGAATCTTTTTATCCGTCGCATCCAAGCTCATTTGCGCAAGTCCTTTGCGAGTTTTCGATTATATAACGAAGATTCTCCTGAAAAAAAGCATTTTTGCAGGCAGAGTTTCACAGAAATTGCGCTCTGGATCGCCCATTATTTAGGCAGTTTATGAATGGAGGAGCGAAAAATGAAGATCGGTTGCCCCAAGGAAATCAAACCACAGGAATTCCGCGTCGGCATGACGCCCAACGCGGCACAAGAAGCCGTCGCGCGCGGCCACGAAGTTGTAATCGAAACCGGTGCCGGGATCGGTTCGGGCTTTGACAACGAATCCTACATCGCTGCTGGCGCCCAGATCCTGGACACCGCAGAAGAGGTGTTCGCCACTGCCGACATGATCGTCAAGGTCAAGGAACCCCAGGCGGTCGAGCGCAAGATGCTGCGTGAAGGCCAATTGCTGTTCACTTACCTACACCTGGCACCCGATCCAGATCAGACCCACGACCTGCTGGCATCGGGCTGCACCGCGATTGCATACGAAACCGTCACCGCACCTGGCGGTGGATTGCCGCAGCTGGCCCCGATGTCCGAAGTTGCCGGTCGTCTGGCGCCGCAGGTAGGCTCGTGGACCCTGCAAAAGGCAAATGGCGGTCGTGGCGTTCTGATGGGCGGCGTTCCCGGCGTTGGACCGGCCAAGGTTGTTGTGATCGGTGGCGGCGTTGTTGGTACGCATGCCGCGAAGATCGCGGCTGGCATGGGCGCAGATGTTACCATCCTGGACCGCTCGCTTCCGCGTCTGCGTTACCTCGATGACGTGTATGGCGGAACCTTCAAGAACCAGTACTCGACTGCTGGTGCCACCGCCGAACTGATCCAGGATGCCGACATGGTTATCGGCGCCGTTCTGATCCCGGGCGCGGCTGCTCCTAAACTGGTGACACGCGAACAGCTTTCGACCATGAAGCCCGGCGCGGTTCTGGTTGACGTTGCGATCGACCAGGGTGGCTGCTTTGAAACCTCCAAAGCAACAACCCATGCTGACCCGATCTACGAAGTCGACGGCATCATGCACTATTGCGTTGCCAACATGCCGGGTGCCGTTGCGCGAACCTCGACCATCGCGTTGGGCAACGCGACCATGCCGTTCATGCTGTCGCTGGCCGACAAAGGCTGGAAAAAGGCTTGCCAGGATGACCCGCACCTGTTGGCTGGTCTGAATGTTCACGCTGGTCAGCTCACCTATGAGGCCGTTGGTGTAGCACTGGGTCTGGACGTTGTATCGCCCAGCGACATCGTCAACGCCTAAGGTTGGCACATGGAAATCGAAAGGCGCCCTTTTCCGAAGGGCGCCTTTTTTGTTGTTACGCAAAGTTCATCGACCCGCGCGACATAGAAAAACGCCGCGCGATCAGCGCGGCGCCGGGCCCAACCGGAGGAGGGCATTTCAATGCCCGATCGACGGGCGGGAGCCTTCAGGCCTGTTTGTGAATCTCTACCGAATGCGGATACGGGATCGACACGCCTTTTGCGTCGAACGCCTCTTTCACCGCTTTGGTGATTTCGAACTTCACGTCCCAATAATCCGCCGCTGCGCACCACAGACGGGCCGTCAGATCGACCGAGCTGTCGCCCAGGTTGGTCACACGCACCCAAGGTTCGGGATCGCTGTGAATGCGCTCGTCCGCCTTGGCGACATCCAGAATGATCTTCATCGCTTCGTCCGCGTTGTCGCCATAGTCGATACCAAACACCAGATCGACACGCCTTGTGTCATGCGCCGAATAGTTGGTGATGATCGACCCCCAGGATTGCCCGTTGGGGACAATGATCTGCACATTGTCCGGCGTCACCAGTTCGGTGGTGAACAGGTTCAGGTCTTTCACTGTCCCGGCCGTGCCGCCAATATCCACATATTGACCCAGCTTGTAGGGGCGGAACACCACCAGCATGACGCCGGCCGCCAGATCGCTGAGCGTCCCTTGCAGCGCCAGACCAATGGCCAGCGACGCGGCACCCAGAATGGCAACGATACTAGTGGCTTCAATCCCGAAGATCCCCAGAACGGCCACCAGAACCATCGCGAGGATGACCCATTTCACCAGGCTGGCTGAGAAGTTGCCCAACGTCGGATCAATCTGCGGAGTCGAGTTGATCCGGCGGCGCACCAGGCCGCCCACGGCCCCAGCCACGATCCAGCCAAGGATCAGAACGATCAGCGCCTTGACCGCGTTCATGATCAGCGGCGCAAACGCGCCCACCTGTGTTACGACCTCATCCACGGCCATCTCCTTTCAACAACAAGAAACCCGCGGCTTTCGCGCGGGAATTGCCAAAGTCTGAGGCAAAAACACGCTTTGGTCTAGGTGCTAGTTCCACCGGATTTCCCCGTTGTTCGCCAGCAAACACGCGCTGACCGGTCGCGCACAGCTTTGGGGGCTTACAAGATGGCCCCTCGCGCCCTACGTTCTGGGGGTATCCACTCAGGAGCCCCCCAATGCTGGACACCAAACCACACCCGATCATGAATCGCTGGCCCGCACAGTTCCCGGACCGGATTCAACTGTACTCCTTCCCCACGCCCAATGGGGTCAAAGCCTCGATCATGCTGGAAGAAACCGGCCTGCCGTATGAGGCACACAAGGTCACCCTGTCGGACGCGGATGTCAAAAGCCCCGAGTTCCTGTCGCTGAACCCCAACAACAAGATCCCCGCAATCATCGACCCGGACGGCCCGGACGGAAAGCCCATTGGTTTGTTCGAAAGCGGTGCCATCCTGCTGTATCTGGCCGAAAAATCGGGCAAGTTTATTGGTCAGACCCAGGCAGACAAGCACCAGGTCACTCAATGGCTGATGTTCCAGATGGGCGGCATTGGTCCAATGTTCGGCCAGCTTGGCTTTTTCCACAAATTCGCTGGCAGCGAGATCGAAGACCCCCGCCCCCGCGAACGATATGTGAACGAGGCCAAACGGCTGCTGAACGTGTTGAACCAGCAGCTTGAAGGGCAGGATTGGGTCGTCGGAGAGTATTCGATCGCCGACATAGCCATCGCGCCCTGGCTGCGCGGACTAGATTTCTATGGTGCCAGAGAACTGGTCGGATGGGACGACCACACAAATGTAACAGCTTATTTGGACCGTTTTCTGGAACGCCCTGCCGTTCAGAAAGGTCTTGTAACGCCACCGCGGGACTGACCTCACAGTCCCTCGGACGTGATCGGGCTTACGGCCACATTAAGCCGCAAGCCCAATTTCCAAGGGTTAAGTTAGCCTGGCAGTGTGCCAGTCAGCACATAGCGCAGAACTTCAACCACTTGCGAGGGTTGTTCGGCCACTGCTAGGGCTGCGGCGTCCACCTCTTTCAGCGCATGCTGATGATCCGGGCCGTGTAGGACGATCAGCGACTTGCCCAGCGCTGCCGCATAGCCTGCATCAAAGGCGGCGTTCCACTGTTTGTATTTCTCACCAAACCGGACGACCACCACATCTGCATCCGCGATCCCTTTGCGCGTCCGGATCGCGTTGACCATCGCGCCCTTGTGGTCGTGCCAGTATTTGTTCGGCTCTTCGCCCAAAATAGCCACACCGCAATCGTCGCTGGCATCATGGTCGGTCACGGGGCTGTTGAATGTGATGTCCAACCCCTGTGCGCCGTCGATAATTTGCTCACGCCAATCGGTGTGAATTTCCCCTGATAGGTATACGTTCAAGCCCATGTCGACCTCCGGTATTGATTTGGAACCTACTTAAGGCGCATTTGCGGGAAGCCCAATCAAGAAAATCCAGAAACACTTATCCCAAACACGCCCTAATTTCCGTAGGTGAAACGAAAAACGCGCCCGGAGGCGCGTTTTTTTGAAGTCTTATGGCAGGGTCCCTATCCGCGCAACACACCGCCCGTCGCCTTGGAGACCTTGGCGATGATCTTCTCGGCCACCGCTTCGATGTCTTTTTCCTTCAGCGTCGCGTCGGTTGGCTGCAGGCGCACGGTGATTGCCAGCGATTTTTTACCCTCGCCCAGACTGCCACCGATGAATTCATCAAAGACACGCACATCCTCGATCAGCACCTTGTCGGCACCGGCTGCGGCATTCACCAGTGTCAGCGCCTCGACCCCTTCGTCAACAACAAAGGCAAAGTCGCGTTCAACCGCTTGCAGGTCACGCAGTTCCAGCGCAGCACGGGTGGCTCCGGATTTACGGGGCAGAGGCACCTCGTCCGGCCAGATCGTAAAGGCCATCGCCGGGCCTTTGATATCCAGCGCTTGCAACACACGAGGGTGCAACTCGCCAAAGACGCCCAGCACCTTTTTCGGACCCAGACAGATTTTGCCGTGACGCCCCGGATGCCACCAAGCATCGCCGTCACGCAGGATCTGCACCTTGGCGGGTGCGCCAATGGCGGCCAGCACCGCCTCGGCATCCGCTTTGGCATCGAATACGTCGACCGGGCGCGAGGCCCCATGGACGTCCTTGGGACCATTACGACCTACCAGCAGACCGGTGATCTGCGTTTTTTGATCTCCCGGTTCGCCATCATGGAACACCGGACCGACCTCGAACAACGCCACATCCGCGTAGCCACGCGCCTGATTGCGGGCGGCGGCCTGCAGCAGACCGGGCAGCAGATCGGGGCGCATGTGGCTCATCTCGGTCGAGATCGGGTTTTCCAACTGCGTCGCTTCGTCCCCGCCACCAAACAAGGCCGCCGAGGCCTGATCGATGAAAGTGTAGGAAACACACTCATTGTACCCCAGCGCTGCACAGGTGCGGCGCGCCATCGATTGACGGCGTTGTGTCGGGGTCATCACCGGTTTCGGGATGCCATCGGTGATACGCGGCAGCGGTTTGCCCTGCAGCTTGGTCAGGGATGCAATCCGCGCGACCTCTTCCACCAGATCGGCCTCACCCATGATATCTGGGCGCCAGCTGGGGACATGCGCCATCTCGCCCTCAAGGCGGAAACCCAGACGAGTCAGGGTCTGGCGTTGTTCGCTTTCGGGGATTTCCATTCCGACCAGAGACTGCACCCGCTCGGCATCCAGTTTAAAGGCGCGCGAATGATCCGGCGCTTTGCCCGCTTCCACGACCTTGGACACTTCGCCACCGCAGATATCCAAAATCATCTGCGTTGCCTGCTCCAACCCTTCCAGCGTGTATTCCGGGTCTACCCCACGTTCGAACCGATAGCGCGCATCCGAATTGATTTTCAAAGCCCGCCCCGTCAGGGCGATCTGCACGTGATCCCAGAACGCGCTTTCCAGGAAGACATTCACTGTTTCTTCGGTACAGCCGGTTTCCTCACCGCCCATGATACCGGCAATGGATTCCGGGCCTTTGTCGTCGGAAATCACCATCATGCCAGGCTGCAGAGTGTATTCTTTCTCGTCCAGCGCAACCAGCTTCTCACCACCCTTGGCGCGATGTACCCGCAGATTGCCATGCACCTTGTCCGCATCGAAGACGTGCAGCGGGCGATTGTGGTCAAAGGTCATATAGTTGGTGATGTCCACCAAAGCCGAAATCGGACGCAGACCGATGGCCTTCAACTGATTCTGCAGCCATTGCGGGCTGGGTCCGTTCTTAACACCCTTGATCAGACGTCCGGTGAAATGGGGCGCGCCGTCCAGCGTATCCTCATCAATCGTCACCTTGATTGGGCTTTCGAAATCACCCGGCACCGGAGTGTAGTCACGCTGTTTCAACTTACCAATGCCACGCGCGGCCAGATCGCGGGCAATCCCTTCGACGCCAAGCGCATCGGGGCGGTTCGGGGTGATCGCGATCTCGATCATCGGATCAACCTTCGACGGCTCATTCTCAGCCAGCCAGTCGATGAATTTGTCACCGACCTTGCCCGAAGGCAGCTCGATGATGCCGTCATGCTCATCCGACAGCTCCAACTCGCGCTCGGACGCCATCATGCCAAAGCTTTCGACGCCGCGGATCTTGCCGACACTGATGGTCAGGTCCAGACCGGGGATATACATACCTGGTTTGCAAACCACGACGGTGATCCCTTCACGCGCGTTGGGGGCACCGCAGATGATCTGCAATTCACCCTCATCGGTGTCCACCTTACAGACGCGTAGCTTGTCGGCGTCGGGGTGTTTCTCGGCGTGTTTCACATAGCCCAGCGTAAAGTCCTTCAGCCGGTCCGCCGGGTTCACGATCTCTTCGACCTCAAGGCCCAGATCAGTCAGCGCCTCAGCAATCTCATCCACCGAAGCGTTGGTGTCGAGGTGGTCTTTCAACCAGGAAAGAGTGAATTTCATCGGTCGGTTTCCGCCAGTAAATCTCGGGTCAGACCGCGTTTACCGGATAATGCGCAGAGGGGAAAGAGGGCGCGTAGAACCGCCGCGCCTACTCCGCGGTCACTGTGTTGGCAACGCTGTCCGATCCAGCAAACACCGCCAAAATCCGCGCGATCCCGTCGCCGGTATTCTCACCGGCATGGGGCGACCGAAACGCCTCAACCAGCGCATCACCTTCCTTATAGGTCCGGTTGCCCGCATCGCCGTAATCGACGGTGATCTCACCTTCGAGGATATAGGCCGCCAGCGGAGCGTCATGACGGTGCAGGCCGGTTTTCTGACCGGGCTGCATGGTGACGATGGCCATGGTGATCTGCGGGGTGCCGTCGGGATATTCCAGCGCCTCGCCGATGACCGAAGTTTCGGTCTGCAGCAGCACGTCAACCGGCGGATAGATGTCACGCGCAAAGGCGGGTGCGGCGGCTAGGATCAGGGCGAAGGGCAAAAGCAGTTTCATGCGGCAAGGAATCCCGTGTCAGATCGTTTCGCCTAACTGGAAAGGGGACATGCGGCGATGTCAAACAGTTCAGGGATAGCTTGGGGTGCGGCCCAACAATTCATCCAACTGCCGCCCGATCCAGCCATGGGGGATGAAATGCCCGCCCGGATGCGTGTCCAACACCACCTGCCCCTGCGCGCAATCGGTCCACTCCATTCGGCTGAGCGTCAGGATCGGCACCACGCTCCAATCCCCACGCGGGGTCGCGTCGTGGCATCCATATTTCAGCCGCCACAGCGCCACCGGATAGGTGGTGTCGCCACCCGCGCCATAGGGGAAATCCATCACCGTATCGCTAAGGCCATGCACATGACGCACCTCGCGCGGGGCCTGCGGGCACTCCTCAGTCTGGCGGATGCTGCCCGCAACGGCCAGCAGCGCCGCCGTGTCATTGCCCGACTGGCAGACATAGCGCCACGCCATCGCACCACCAAAGGAATAGCCCGAGACATAGATGCGCTCCGAGTCAATGGGATAGCGTTTGGCCACGTCCTCAAGCACCCCATCGGCAAAGGGCACGTCGCCGGTGTCCGAGGTCCAGAAATCCCAGCTTTTGCCCAATCCGTTCGGCGCCACCAGAAGCACGCCGCGCAGCTTCGTGGCCCCGGCTATGCGTTCATGGTTCACCACCACGGTCCCCTGCCGCGCCCAGCCATGGAAATGCAGCAAAACGGGCAGAGGCGTTTCGCCATCCCACCCATCCGGCTCCAACACATGATACGAACGGTCGCCGACCTGACAGGCGGTATCGCCGTGACAGGTCTCGATAGCAGCGGCTTGGGTGGCGGTCAGCAGGAAGAGGCAGAGCAGTCGGTAAATCATCCGTCGAACCCTAGCGAGCTTGCGCCCGCTGTCACGTCACAACCCCGTGGGTGCAGGTAACAAGCCGCGTTATCGCCAGACCGTGCGAGCAGTGTCGTCCATTGCGCTTGTACTAGTGGCGCCGCAATGAGCGACCGATGGCGCGGCGGCCTATCGGCCTTAGCTCCGCGCATTCTTCCGGAAACCGCTGACGCTACAGCCTAGTCACTGCGACCAGATCGGTTAATCAGCTTCTGTACATTTCGCAGCTTGCGCCGCTCTGCTTCCGACTGCGCCTTATCGGCGCAAATCTTGAACATTGATAAAAAGAACAATGGCAGGAAAGCCATTGCCACAGCCACCCAAAGCAGAACACCGATCACTCCAAGAACGGCTCCAGCAATCCACATAAACATAAAGTTGAACGCGAACCCCAGCGTCAGCCAAAAAAATGGTCGTTCAGAGGCCCGTGCTTTGCACCAGTCGAGATAGGCAGCCAGCCATGTCCCGAACAAGTACATTAGCGGCTCAAACCACCATGCAGGTTCGGCATATCCAGCGCTGCGAACCCGTAGTGCCGTAGCCAGCGCAGGTCGCTGTCAAAGAAGGCCCGCAAATCCGGAATACCGTATTTCAGCATCGCCAGACGGTCGATGCCGATGCCAAAGGCAAAGCCCTGATAGACCTCGGGGTCGATCCCACCAGCGGCGATCACCTTGGGGTGGACCATGCCCGAGCCCAGAATCTCCATCCAGTCGTCGCCTTCGCCGATCTTCAGCTGACCGTTATCCCACGAACAGCGGATATCGACCTCGGCCGATGGCTCGGTGAAGGGGAAGTGCGAGGCGCGGAAGCGCAGTTCGACATCGTCAACCTCGAAGAACGCTTTCACGAACTCTTCCAGAACCCATTTCAGGTTCGCCATCGAGATGTCCTTGTCGATGGCCAGACCTTCGACCTGATGGAACATCGGAGTGTGGGTCTGGTCATAGTCGGCGCGGTACACGCCGCCCGGACAGATCACGCGGATCGGCGCGCCCTGTTTCTCCATCGAGCGGATCTGCACCGGAGACGTATGGGTGCGCAGCACGTGCGGCGGGCGATTATCGCCCTCGGCGCGGTGCATATAGAACGTGTCCATCTCGGCCCTCGCGGGGTGGTGGCCGGGGATGTTCAGGGCGTCAAAGTTGTACCAGTCGTCTTCGATCCGTGGCCCTTCGGCCACCGAAAAGCCCAGTTCGGCAAAGATCGCGGTCAGTTCCTCGGTCGCTTGGCTGATCGGATGGATCGAGCCCTGACGGCGCGCGCGGGTCGGCAGGGTGACGTCCAGCCATTCGGTGCGCAGACGCTCATCCAGTGCGGCATCGGCCAGCGCGGATTTCTTGGCGGACAGGGCCGAGTTGATTTCGTCCTTCAGGGCGTTCAGCGCCGGGCCTGCGACCTGCCGCTCCTCGGGCGTCATTTTACCCAGCTCGCGCATCTTCAGCGCGACCTCGCCCTTTTTGCCCACGGCGGCGACGCGGATCGCCTCAAGCGCGTTTTCGTCGCCTGCCTCAGCGATCTGCCCCAGATATTTTGCCTTAAGATCGTCCATCACGCTTTCCGAACTGGCCCCTGAATTTGGTCCAGAACCTGCTATCGGCCAATCCCGGTGAATGCAAGCCGCACCGCGCGGATCAATAGCTGTATTCCGGGAACACCCGCGTCAGATCGCCATTCCAGTCGCCATTGTAGTGATCCAGCAACTCATCCGCCGGAACCTTGCCGGTTTCGATGCTGTCCTTCAGCGCGTTGAGGAAATGCGTCTCATCCGGGACCAGACCGCCTGCACCGGGGAAGGCGCGGGATTTCAGGCCCGCCTCAGAGATCGCAACCACCTCGCGCGCCAGATCGTGCATGTTGATGTTGCCCACCTGCGCCTGCAGCCCGTCCTTTGCGGCCTCGACACGCAATGCCTCGCGGGTTTCCGCGTCCCAGCTTTTGACCAGATCCCAGGCCGCATCCAACGCGCCCTGATCGTAGGTCAGGCCAACCCAGAACGCAGGCAGCGCACACAGGCGTCGCCAGGGACCCCCATCAGCGCCGCGCATCTCCATGAACTTCTTGATCCGCGCCTCGGGGAAGGCCGTGGTTAAGTGATCGGCCCAATCCGACAGGGTCGGCGTCTCGCCCGGCAGCGCCGGCAGTTTACCCTGCAGGAAGTCGCGGAAGGACTGTCCCAACGCGTCGATATACTGACCGTCGCGATAGACGAAGTACATCGGCACATCCAACGCGTATTGGACCCAGCGTTCGAACCCGAACCCGTCCTCGAACACAAAGGGCAGCATCCCGGTACGCGCATCGTCGAGATGCTGCCAGATATAGCTGCGCCAGCTTTTCTGGCCGTTGGGTTTGCCATCGAAGAACGGAGAGTTGGCGAACAGCGCCGTTGCCACCGGTTGCAAGGCCAGCGCGACCCGCAGTTTCTGCACCATGTCGGCCTCGGACCCAAAGTCGATATTGACCTGAACCGTGCAGGTCCGGCGCATCATAGACCGACCCATGGTGCCGACTTTCTCCATGTAGTCATTCATCAGCTTGTAGCGGCCCTTGGGCATCAGGGGCATATCGTCATGCGACCACGTTGGCGCGGCACCAAGACCGATGAAGCCGACGCCGATCTTGTCAGCAATATCCTTCACGTCGCGCAGATGCGCGTTCACTTCGTCACAGGTCTCATGGATGGTTTCCAAAGGCGCACCCGACAGTTCCAACTGTCCACCGGGTTCGAGCGAGACATTGGCGCCGTCTTTTTGCAGGCCGATCAGCTTGCCGTTTTCTTCCAGCGGCTCCCAATCGTGCAAGTCGCGCAGACCTTTCAGAACGGCCAGAATCGAGCGCTCGCCCTCATAGGGCAGCGGCTTCAGCGTGTCTTTGCAATAGCCGAACTTTTCATGCTCGGTCCCGATGCGCCAATCCTGCTTGGGCTTGCAGCCCGATTCCAGATATTCGGCCAGTTGCTCATGGCGTTCGATCGGTCCGCCGCCGGACTGGGGGATGGACATGAACCGTTCTCCGATCCTGATGTGTCTGTCGTTTGGTCTTTCGTGGTCGGAAACCGCGCCAGTGTCAATGCAGCCTGAGATGCGCCGGACGCGAGGGTGTACGTTCCCAGATCACCACCTGATGTGCCGTGCTACTGTTCAGTTCCGCCAGCATTTGTTCGGTTTTCAGCCCTGGCAGCGCCGAGAAAACATCAAACAGCGCCTCGGCCCCTTCGGCATTCACAGGAATGTGAAGCACCGGCTGACCCGGTTGTTCCAGCACCCAATGCGCAGGCGACGACGTCGGGTCCAGCGCCAGACGCTCAATTTCACGCGCGGCGACCATGCCGCCGTCCAACGGGCCCAGATAGGTGATCTGGCCTTCGTCAATGGTTACTACGCCCGGTCCACCGGCCCCGGTGCGGAAGCGGGCACGCTGAATGCCGATGACCGCAAGCGCGACTGAGACCAGAACCAGCACCCAGCCGAGCCATCCCAGCAACCCACCGGGGCCGCTGATCCAGCTGAGCCCCACCAGCAGGACAGCCCCCGCCACCAGCACTTCGCGCCAGCGCCACAGGGTCAGTTTGGCTTCGGGTCGGATGAAACTCATGCCGTGTCCTCGGGGTTTGTGAACAGGATCAGTGAATACTGCCCCGCCGGTTGAAATCCGATTCCGATATAGGCACGCGCGGCGGAATCGGAAGCCGCGAACAGAACTGCACGGGTCACTCCGGCTCGGCACGCCTCAAGCAGATGCAGCGCAACCGCTAAGCGGGCGTAGCCATGGCCGCGCAGGTTGGACGGTGTATAGACGCCGCCGATTTGTACAATCTCGGGCAGGCGGGCGTTGAATCCGGTCATGGCAACCGGCTGTCCGTCGATCAGCAGAACCCGGTGAGAATCGCGGGCTGTATACGCCAGATAATCCTCGCCCGCCTGTTTCTGCGCGCGTTCTGGATCGAAATCCATTGCCTCGATCAGATAATGTTCACGCCACCCTTCAATGACCGCCTTGTCGACTTCACCCAAGGGCACAAGTTCAGCGCCCTCGGCATCGGGCAGCACAAGCTGGTCCAAATCCAGCGAGAAACCCGGCTCATCACTGTTCAGCGTCGCGGGGCGACCTTTCCACCCGGCCAGCCGCATGATCCTGCGTGCCTGCACCGCCTCGGCAGCCAGCCCAAACAGCTTGCGGCCACGGATCAGAGCAATCGCGTCTGCAAGCTCCTGATCGGAACAGTCGGGACATTGCGGCAGGACCATGCCTTCGTTGGTGATGCCAAACACGGCCCGTGGTTCATTCCCCAGAACCCAGAAATTCACGGCACGCGGGTGAGACCCACACAAACCATGATCCCGCAGATTGGCCAACGGGAACATCGAGGTCTGAATATGCTGCGAAAGAAATGCGTCGATCTTTGGCGCATCAGCGGCTTGCGCTAATTGCCATGTCACGACCAATCCCCCAGCGCCTGCTGCCACATGGTCAGCGCCGCAACGGCCGCCGTATCGGCGCGCAGGATGCGTGGGCCCAGACTGACCACATGGGTAAAGGGCAGGCCCGTTAGCCGGGCGCGTTCTCGGTCTGAAAAACCACCCTCGGGGCCGATCAGTATGGCCCAAGGCTGTCCTTTTTTGTTTGCTGCCAGACGCAGGGCCGAGCCGACCTCGGCCTCGTTACAAAACATCAGCTGACGGCCATCGGGCCATGCATCCAGAACACGGTCAAGCCGTTGTAGATCGGCGACCTCGGGCACGAAGGTGCCGCCGCATTGCTCGGCGGCCTCAACCGCGTGGGCTTGCAGGCGGTCCTGTCGGATACGTTCGGAATTGGTGAACTCGGTCTGCACGGGCAGGATCCGAGCCGCACCCATTTCCGCCGCCTTTTCAACGATGAAATCAGTGCGCGCCTTTTTGATCGGCGCGAACAGGAACCACAGATCGGGCGGCATTTGCAGCGGCTTGGTCTGTTCCACACAGGTCAGAACGCCACCGCGCTTTCCCGCTTCGGCAACATCGGCCAACCACTCTCCGTCCCGGCCATTGAACAGGGCCACGTGGCCGCCCACAGCCAGGCGCATGACACCGAACAGGTAATGGGCCTGCTCGCGCGTCAAATCAACGGATTGCCCCTGACCCAGAGGGTGCTCTACATACAGTCTGATCTTTGCACTCATGAGGCCTTACATATGCAAGGCAACGCCCCAACACCAGACGGTCAGGTCGCCGATGCCGTATCCGGCAACTGGGTCGACACCCACGCGCCTGAATTCACCCGCCCCTATCTGCGCCTCAGCCGCGCGGACCGGCCCATCGGTACGTGGTTGCTGCTGATTCCGTGCTGGTGGGGTCTGGCGCTGGCGATCCTTAGCGACGGCAATCCCAGGTGGGAGGATCTGTGGATCGCCATCGGCTGCGCCCTCGGCGCATTCCTGATGCGCGGAGCAGGCTGTACGTGGAACGACATCACCGATCGCGAATTTGACGGGCAGGTGGAGCGCACACGCTCGCGCCCGATTCCATCCGGTCAAGTCAGTGTGCGGCAGGCGGTGATCTGGATGGGCCTACAATGCCTGCTAGCGCTGGGGATTCTGCTGACCTTCAACCAGGCCGCCATCGCCATGGGCGTGCTGTCGCTACTGCCAGTGACGATCTATCCCTTTGCCAAACGGTTCACATGGTGGCCGCAGGTGTTTCTGGGGCTTGCCTTCAACTGGGGCATCCTGTTGGCCTGGGCCGCGCATACGGGCACGGTCAGTGCGCCTGCAATCATATTGTACTTGGCAGGTATCGCCTGGACGCTGTTCTATGACACGATCTATGCCCATCAGGACGCAGAAGATGATGAGTTGATTGGCATCAAATCCACCGCCCGGCTATTTGGCACCGATACAGGGCGCTGGCTGAAGTACTTTCTGGTGGCGACGGTTTTCCTGATGGGTCTGGCCATTATCGACGGGGCGCTGGCACAAGCCTCAATCATGTCTTTGGCCGTGGCCTTGGCCGGGCCATGGGCGATGGGCTGGCACATGGCTTGGCAATTGCGCGGGCTGGATCTTGAGGATAACGCGAAGCTGCTGCAATTGTTCCGCGCCAATCGGGACACCGGCCTTATTCCGCTGATCTTCCTCTGCGTCGCACTGTTGCTCTGATTGCACCTTGGCGCGGGGCTAGGTAAGAGTTCGCACATTCGCCTGAGGAGTCGTTAACCCGCACATGCGTTTGCCCTATATCTTTGCCGTAGCCTTTATCTTCCTCGTGTCGGCTGGCCTTTGCCTGTTGGCGGCCAGCTTTGCGGTGACCAAGGTCGAAGAGTCCTCTGAATTTGCCGTGCGCCGTGCGCTGGACCTGAAGGGGCACGATTGGGCCGAGGTGTATTCCGACGGGTTGCGCGTTGTGCTAACGGGCACTGCCACGGATGAGGCCACCCGCTTTAACGCCCTGACCGCAGCCGGGACCGAGGTCGATACCTCGCGTGTGATCGACGAGATGAATGTGGCGCCGACCTCGCAACTGGCCGCCCCCCGGTTTTCCGCTGAGATTTTGCGCAACGACAGCGGGATTTCTGTGATCGGCCTGATCCCAACCAGTCAGGACCGCGAGGCACTGATGGAGCGGCTGCGTGATCTGAGCGATGGCAGCCAAGTGTCAGACCTGATGGAAACCGCCGATTACCCCAAGCCAAAAGGCTGGGACGCCGCGATCACCTATGCCGTCGAGTCGCTGACCAGCCTACCCCGCGCCAAGATCTCGGCCAGCCCGGGTCTGGTCAAGATCACCGCAATTGCCGACAGCCAGCAGGAAAAGGAACGGCTGGAACAAAGCCTTACCCGTGCCGCGCCGCCCAGCCTGCGGATCGGCCTGGCGATCTCGGCCCCGCGCCCGGTGATCACGCCTTTTACGTTGCGGTTTTTGATCGACGAAAATGGCGGCCAGTTCGACGCCTGTTCGGCGCAAGACGAAAAAGCCCGTGATGTCATAATTGCCGCCGCGAAAGAGGCCGGTCTGAGCGCCACCTACTCCTGCACCATCGGATTGGGCGTACCCTCGCCACGTTGGTCTGACGCCGCCACGCTGAGCATTCAGGCGCTGGCGGATCTGGGTGGCGGATCAGTTACGATGTCGGATGCGGATATCACGCTGGCAGCGGCGCATGGCACCGATGCCGGGACCTTTGATCGCGTGGTGGGCGAGCTTGAAAATGCGCTGCCTCCGGTCTTTGCCCTGCACGCGATCCTACCGCCCCCGGAAACCGATGCCGTGTCCGGCCCCCCCGAATTCACCGCCACACGCAGCCCCGAGGGGTTGGTGCAGATACGCGGACGGCTGGGCGACGACACCCAGCGCGACATGGTCGACAGCTATGCCCGCGCTGCCTTCGGGTCGGAACAGGTCCACACCGCAACCCGCATAGCGCCCGAAGGGTTGCCGACGGGCTGGCCCGTGCGCATTCTGACCGGGCTTGAGGCGCTGGCCCAACTGCATAACGGTGCTTTGACGGTGACGCCGGATGATCTTGAGTTGTCCGGTGTCAGCCATGACCCCGACACAAAGGCGCAGATCGCGGGTCTGTTGTCCGAGAAGCTGGGCGACGCACAGGAATTCACCCTGTCGATCACCCATCAGGAACCCCCCGAACCCGCCGACAAACTGCCTGATCCCGAAGTTTGCGAGGAACGCATCGCCGAGGTTCAGGCGGGCACCAAGATCGCCTTTGAACCTGGCTCGGCCACTGTTGCCACCGACTCGCGCGATACGGTGAACCAGATTGCTGACATCTTACGCGAATGCGGCCCCATCAGGCTTGAGATTCAGGGCCACACCGACAGTCAGGGCCGGGAAGAGATGAACCAACAGCTTAGCCAATCGAGGGCGCAATCGATCCTGAACGAGCTGCGCGCGCGCCGGGTGCCCACCGCCAGTTTCACTGCCATGGGATACGGGGAAACGCAGCCCATTGCCGATAACGACACCGAAGAAGGCCGCGAAGAAAACCGCCGGATCGAGTTCCGCCTTATCCGACCCGAACCGATTGAGAACCCGGAAACCGGGCTGGACGCGATCGAGGCGGAAATGATCGAGGGCGAACAGACGGACAATACCGGCTCAGACGCGGATGCAGGGGACCAGTAAATTGAACAGAATCGAATTCATCATCGCCACCGCCATTATCCTGTTCTCGGCCTTTTGCATGGGCTGGTTCGCCAACTGGCTGGCCCATCGCCTGTCACGCGTGCGCCAAAGTGACGTGGCCGATCTGGACCGCATGAGCCAAGAGCTGCACGAGGCCGAAGAAACCCGCGATCAGGCGATCACCTACCTGCAACAGCGCGAGGCCGAACTGACCAATCAACTGACACAGGCCGAGGCTGAACTGGCCGCCGCCATGGACGGTCTGCGGGCCGCCCGACAAGAGGCCGAGGAGATGCGCGGCCGCATCAACAACGCGGATTGAGGAACCGGATTTTTCGCTCTGATTCCGGTTACATTGCTGTAGGGTCGTCCCAAACGTGAGGGCGATCCATGTCAAATCAAAGAGTCAAATTCGAACAGTTCAGAGACCTGCACTTTGGGTCCAAGGCTTTTGTCATGCCCAACCCCTGGGACGCGGGCTCGGCCCGGTTGCTGTCCAATTTGGGCTTTGAAGCCTTAGCAACAACCAGTGCCGGCTATGCGTTCACAAAAGGCAAACGCGACTCTTTTGCTGACCTAAGCAGGGATGAGTTGCTGGACAATGCCTCAGACATCGTCAAAGCGGTTCCGCTGCCCGTTTCTGCTGACCTTGAGGCGGGCTTTGGGCATAAGCCTGAGGCCTGCGCCCAGACCATTCGCATGGCGGCGGAAATCGGTCTGGTTGGCGGATCGATCGAAGACGCGACAGGCAATACAGATGCCCCGATCTATGATCTGCACCAATCGGTTGACCGCATTCAGGCTGCTGCAGAAGTCGCGACAGGCTTGCCTTTCCTGTTGACCGCAAGGGCAGAGAATTACCTTTGGGGCCGCGCGGACCTGGGTGACACGATCAAACGCTTGCAGCTGTTTTCCGAAGCAGGCGCTGCCGTGTTGTACGCCCCCGGTCTGCCGGATTTGGACGCAATCAGAACCGTGTGCCGCGAAGTCGACAAACCGGTGAATGTGGTGATGGGACTCAGCGGACCTGTCTATTCCGTATCCGAACTTTCCGACGCAGGCGTTCGACGGATCAGCGTCGGCGGGTCATTTGCGCGCGCTGCGTTTGGCGCATTGAAGCGGGCGGCTGACGAAGTGAAATTGAAAGGCACCTTCAGCTATTCGGCGGATGCGATCCCCGGCGAAGAACTTAACAGGCTTTTGAGTTGAGATTGGACGGTCACATTCTGTGCACGGCTGGCAATGTCACCAGCGGGTCAGCGCGTCTTCGTCCTCGTCTTTGGCATCAACCCATTGCGCGCCGGAATTGGTGATTTCCTTCTTCCAGAAGGGCGCGCGGGACTTCAGGTAATCCATCAGGTACTCCGCCGCCTCAAACGCATCCTTACGGTGCCGCGCGGCCGTGGCGACCATCATGATCCGGTCCCCCGGTGCCAGCCGTCCGTGACGGTGGATCACCAGCACATCGCCTAAAGACCAGCGCTGCTGCGCTTCTTCGGCTATCTTGGTCAGGGCCCGTTCGGTCATGCCGGGGTAATGCTCGATCTCCATCACATCCAGATCGCCCGAGGCCAGATCGCGCACAACACCGGTGAAGGTCACAATCGCCCCGTTGGCGTCGTCACCGGCGGCAAAGGCATTGGCCTCAGCCCCGAGATCGAACTCTTCTTCCTGAACCGCGATGCGCATCTTAGCCGCCTGTCATGGGTGGGAAAAACGCCACCTCGCGCACGCCAGCCAGCGAGGCGTCAAAGTCCGACAACTCCTGATCCAGCGCCACCCGCAGCGCGGACAGGTCGGCAAAAGCTGCGGCATAGCGGTCCTCGCGCGCGCTGAGTTCGGCAACCAGATCGGAAACCGTTGCGGCGTCGGTCTCGACCCGCTCTTTCGGCAGACCGATTCGTTCGCGGACCCAGGCGAAATACAGCACGTCCATCGCTTAGCTCTCCTTCAGATGGGGCATGGCTTTACGTAGGTAGTCATAGCCGGTGATCAATGTCAGCGTCGCGGCAATCCACAACAGCCACAGCCCAACGCGACCCGACCAGAACATGCCTTCCAGATGCCAGCGCAGGTGGTTCACATCCTCGATCTGCCCGGTCAGAGCCTGATCAATCAATTCCGGGTTCATCCCGAAAGAGCCCATCACGAAATTATGCTCAAAGATACCCTGCGAAAACAGCACCGCAATCGCCACCATCTGTGCCGTGGTTTTCCATTTCGCCAGCTTCGTCACCTTCAGCGTTCCGGCCGTGTCGCCCAGATATTCGCGCAAGCCTGACACGAACACTTCGCGGAACAAGATCACAGTGGCGGGCAGCACCAGCCACGGCGTCCAATGTTCGGCTGAATAGCCCACAAGGATCATCAGCGCGATCACCACCATCGCCTTGTCGGCAATCGGGTCCAACATGGCCCCGATCTTGGTTTCTTGTTTCCACGCGCGGGCCAGATAGCCGTCGAACCAGTCGGTGATCGCCGCTGTTAAAAACAGGATCAGCGCGAACCAGTCCGCATAGGGTCGGGTAAAATACAGAAACATCACGGCCAGACCGGGGGCTGCAATAAGGCGTAGCACGGTCAGGATATTGGGCAGGTTCCACTTCATGGTTTGGACATTACATCGCTGGTTGCAGACATAAAAGACGGCACCGCAAAAAACGGACCCGATCACAGGCAGTTGCGGCACGGTTGGTCAAAGGGTCGCAAGCTGGAACTCTCAGCCAGATACCCCCTTGGCGCGCGATCCCTTTACGGTCAGATTGGCGCGGTTTCTAAGTGGCCGAGCAATGACAACACATATTCAAACCGATCCCCGATCAAATCTGATCGGCAGCGCCTGGATGATCTCGGCCATGGCGCTGTTCGCGTTAGAGGACGCGCTGCTCAAGGGGGCCTCGGCCACGTTACCCATATGGCAGATTCTGTTGTTGTTCGGCGCGGGCGGAACAGTGGTCTTTGCGATTGTCGCGATCGTCCGCGGAACACGATTGTTTCACCCTGATGTGCTGTCGCGACCGATGAAAGTGCGCGTGCTATTCGAAATCTTCGGGCGGCTGTTCTATGTGCTGGCGATCACACTGACTCCTCTGTCGGCGGCCACGGTAATCTTGCAGGCCACGCCTCTGGTCGTGGTGGCAGGTGCGGCGCTGTTCTTTGGCGAAACGGTCGGCTGGCGACGGTGGAGCGCCATCCTGATCGGCCTGATCGGCGTGGTGGTGATCATCCAACCAACCGGAGACAGTTTCACGGCCCTATCCATTCTGGCCGTGCTGGGGATGCTGGGTTTTGCTGGGCGTGATCTGGCCAGCCGGGCCGCACCGGCCACACTGGGAACCGAGGTGCTGGGGTTTTACGGCTTTCTCTGCATCATCGTCGCGGGGCTTGCCTATCGGTTCTGGGAAGGCGCACCAATGGCACCTGTGGACCTGCACACCAGCCTGCATGTCGGCGGAGCCGTCCTGATGGGAACAGCCGCCTACGCATCGCTGATGAAAGCCATGCGGACGGGCGAGGTTTCGGCCGTCACGCCGTTCCGCTATTCCCGCCTGCTGTTCGGTGTCGGCCTGGGCGTAGTTATGTTTGGCGAAAGGCTGGATCAGACCATGTGGATCGGTAGCGGGCTGATCGTGGCCTCGGGTCTTTATATCCTGTGGCGCGGACGGCAGGTCTAGCCCTTGTCGTGGAAGAAGTCATAAACCTTCTGCGCCAACCCGGCTGAGATACCGTCCACCGCCTTGAGATCGGCCAAGTTGGCCCGGCTGACCGCCTTGGCACTGCCGAAATGAGCCAACAAAGCGCGCTTGCGTGCCGCGCCCACACCGGGGATTTCGTCCAACGGGGTCGCCCCCACGGCTTTGGCGCGCTTTGCCCGGTGGGTACCAATGGCGAACCTGTGTGCCTCGTCCCGCAAGCGCTGAATGAAGTATAGCACCGGATCGTTGCGTTTCAGGGCAAAGGGGCGTTGGCCGATGCGATGGAATTCTTCCTTGCCGTGATCCCGGTCGACACCTTTGGCGACACCCACCATCGGGATATCCTCGACGCCGTGGGTTTGCATAATCTCATGCACGGCACTGACCTGCCCTGCACCGCCGTCTATCAGCAGCAGATCGGGCCACAGCCCCTTTTCGCGACCCGGGTCCTCTTTTTGCAGGCGGGTGAAGCGGCGATTCAGAACCTCTTTCATCATGCCAAAATCGTCGCCGGGGGTCAGATCATCGCCGCGAATATTGAACTTGCGATAGGCGTTTTTCATGAACCCTTCGGGACCGGCCACAATCATGCCGCCCACAGCATTGGTTCCCTGTATGTGGCTGTTGTCGTAAACCTCGATACGTTCGGGTGGAGTGTCCAGATCGAACGCCTCGGCCACACCACGCAATAGCTTGGCCTGTGTGGCGCTTTCCGACATTCGCCGCGCCAGCGATTCACGCGCGTTGCGCAGCGCACCGGCGACCAGTTCCTGCTTTTCGCCGCGCTGAGGCACCAGAATCTCCACCTTGCGCGCGGCCTTCTCTGTCAGCGCCTCTTGCATCAGATCGGCGTTTTCGATGGCATCTGACAGGATCAACTGCCGGGGCGGTTCCTTGTTGTCGTAGAACTGACCAAGGAACGCCTCCATCACCTCGGCCGGGGACACGTCCGGCCCCACGCGCGGATAGAAGTCCTTGTTGCCCCAATTCTGGTTGGCCCGGATGAAAAACACCTGAACGCAGGCTTGACCGCTGTCCATATACAGGCCGATCACATCCGCCTCGGCCACACCGCGCGGGTTGATGCCCTGAGACGTCTGCACCTGCGTCAGCGCCCGGATGCGGTCGCGCAGGCTGGCGGCACGCTCGAACTCCATCGCCTCGGAGGCGGCCATCATCTGCTCGGCCAGTTCCTCTTGCACCTTGGTCGACCGGCCCGACAGGAAGCGTTCCGCATCCTTTACGCTTTCGCGGTAATCCTTCTCGGAGATCAACCCGACACAAGGCCCTGAACATCGCTTGATCTGATACAACAGGCAGGGTCGTGTGCGGCTATCGAACATGGAATCCGAGCAGTTGCGCAGCAGGAAGGCCTTTTGAAGCTGGTTCAGTGTCCGGTTCACCGCCCCTGCATTTGCAAAGGGTCCGAAATAGGCGCCCTTTTCCTTCTTTGCCCCACGATGTTTCTTGATCTGCGGAAAGGAGTGGTCTTTGGCCACCAGAATATTCGGGAAACTTTTGTCGTCCCGCAGCAGCACGTTGTACTTGGGCTTGAGCTGCTTGATCAGGTTCTGTTCCAGCAGCAGTGCCTCGGTTTCGGTCCGCGTGGTCAGGAACATCATCGAGGCGGTTGCCGCGATCATCCGTTCGATCCGTCCAGAATGGCCGGGGCGCGCATAATTCGACACCCGCGCCTTCAGGTTTCGCGCCTTTCCGACATACAAAACCCGGCTGTCACCATCCAGCATCCGATACACACCGGGTGAGCTGTCCAGCGTTTTTACATAGCGCTGAATGATGGCATAGCCGGTGGGCTGAGCGTTCGATGTTGGGTCGTCTTGGATGGTCATGGGCCTGAGATATGATTCTCTGACCATGGCTGCAATCTTGTGCCTTTCAGATCAAGAGAAAACAAATCCACGGTTTCTGTGGATAACTGTGGAGATAAGTTTCCGGGCATCGCGAATTTCCCTTGTTTCATTAAGGATTCCTTGATCTGCACAAAAATTAGGCAGCATTTTAACTTGTTGTTTTTAAATGAAACTATTTCCTACACATGACAAGTGTATGAAAAAAAAGACATTTTTGTAACGTGCAGGTAACAGGAACGCGAGCGGTGCAAAACTTACGGCAGAATTACTTATTCTACGCCCAGAACATCCGGTGTCTGCCAGCCCAGATGTTGCCCGCCATCCACGCATAACAGCTGTCCAGTCACCGCATGCGCGTCCAAAAAATAGCCCAGCGCGGCGGTGATATCCGACGGGTTCGCGCCCCGCTCGAGAACCGTGTTGGCGCGCTGTGCCTTGAAGTGGTCTTCGCTCTGGCGATGGCCCTGCATGGTGGGGCCCGGCCCGATGGCGTTGACTCGGATCGCTGGAGTCAACGCCTGCGCGGCGGTACGGGTCAGCGCCCACAGGCCCATCTTTGCAATGGTGTAGGACATGAACTCGGGGGTCAGCTTGCGCACGCGCATGTCGACCATGTTGACGATCAATCCGGTGGCCAAGGGCTCTCCGGCATCGTCCGTGTCGGGCGTCAGCCCTTGCTCGGCCATCGCCTGCGTCAACACAAAAGGCGCACGCAGGTTGCTGTCCATGTGACGATCCCAGCTTTGTCGCGTGGCCGTGTGGATATTGTCGTATTCAAAGATAGAGGCATTGTTGACCAGACAGGTGATCGGTCCGCCCAGCGCCTTGGCCGCGCGGGGCAGCAGGGCGCTGACTTGTGCCTCATCCAGCAGATCGGCCTGCAAGGCGACCGCCTTGCGCCCCAGCGCCTGAACCTCAGCCACGGTCTCCAGCGCGGGTTGTTCAGAGGTGGCATAGTGTACAGCTACATCATAGCCGCGACTCGCCAGATACAGCGCCATGGCCCGGCCAAGGCGAATTCCGGCACCGGTCACTAAGACTCGGGTCATGAATGATCCCTCTTCGTCACGTTACGCCAACAAAACGATGACATAGACCGCGTAGAGCAGAGTCAACACAATGCCCCAGACGCGCGTGATGTCCCGCTTGAAAAACACGAATGGGATCAGCAACAGCGACGCGCCCAACATGACCCACAAGTCAAATTCAAGGAATTCCGGATCTACAGGAATAGGGCCAACCAACGTGGCAATCCCGACAATGGCCAGCAGGTTGAACATGTTTGACCCGATCACATTACCCAGCGCCACATCCGCCTGACGCCGCAGCGCCGCCATCACCGTGGTGGCCAATTCCGGCAGGGATGTTCCCACGGCAACCAGTGTGAGGCCGATCACCGTTTCGCTGACCCCATAGGTGCGCGCAATGACGGTCGCGTTGTCGACAAGAAGATGCGCGCCCATGGGCAGACCGATCAGGCCCAACACCAGGTAGACCGAAACCTTCCAATAGGCCATGTTGGGATCAGCCTCTTCCAGACCTTCCAACTCATCATCGTCGGCACAAGCCTCACCACAGGCCTTGCGATGCGCATAGGCCTCGCGGAACGCATTCCACAGAACAAGAGCCAGCGCAGCCAGCAGAATGGCCCCGCTGAACATGTTGAACACGCCACAGAATGCCAGCCCGATAAACAGAACCGAAGCGAGCAGCATGAAAACATAGTTCTTGCGACTGTCGCATTCGCTGGTGTGCAACGTGGCCAGCAAAGCAGGCAGGCCCAGAACCAGCAAGATATTCGCCGTGTTCGACCCGACCACGTTGCCCAGCGCAATCCCCGGCGCGTTCTCCTTGATCGCGCTGATCGCAATCAAAAGCTCGGGCGCGGATGTGCCAAAGGCTACGATGGTCAGGCTAACGATCAATGCAGGCACGCCCATGCGCAGGCTCAGGTTTACCGCACCGCGTACCAGCGCATCACCCGCCAGCAACAAGATCAGCAATCCAAGGCCGGATAACAGCCATGCCGTCATGTACGATCTCCTTTTTCGCAGGCGCAGGGACCTTTACCGATCCTGAACCGCCCGCAGCGCGGACATCTTGACGATTGCAGCCTCTTTTGCCCTGGAAAGCGCAGCTTTCCGAACATCGCCAGCACACCCATGGCGATCAGAAACAGGGTGACAATCTTGATAATCACGTCACAAACCGAAACGCGCGTAGGCTGCACGCTCCTCAAGGCCGGCAACGGCATCCTGTGCCAGCGAAGCCCCAAAGCGCGACCAAAGAGGTTTGCGCAGCCCATAGCGGCGGAACTTGACCTTTTCGCCAAAGCGTTCCTGCAACTTGGGCTTCAGATGCGCGATGCCATCAATCAGCCCCAGTTCCTGCGCGCGCCGGGCCAGCCAGACCTCGCCTGTGAACAGGTCCTGACTTTCATCCAGCTTGCCGCCGCGCCGGGTTTTGACATGGGTGATGAAATTTTCGTGAATGTCAGCCAACAGCACTTCCAGCCGGGCGACGTCTTCTTTTTTCTCGGGTGCAAACGGGTCGAGCATGGATTTCGATTTTCCTGCGGTGTGCACACGGCGTTCGATACCCTGTTTTCGCAAAAGGACATGCGCGCCGAAACCCGAAGAGATCACCCCAATCGACCCCAAAACCGAGCTGTCATCGGCGTAAATCTCATCCGCAGCCGCCGCCAGCCAATATCCGCCCGAGGCTGCCACGTCTTCGACAAAAGCAATGACAGGAACATTCAATTCCTCAGATAACCGTCGAATACGCGCGCCGATCAGAGAGCTTTGCACCGGCGATCCACCGGGCGAGTTGACCTCAAGCGCGACGGCGGCAGGTTTGCCCTTGCGAAAGGCTTTCTCAAGTACGGGTGCCAGCGCAGTGTCGGACATCGATCCACGACCGGCCATTCCGATTGCACCGGACAGGCGCACAACGGCCACGCAGGGTTGCTTTTTAATAAACGGCAGGCTGAGTTTCATGGGTGCCGATGTAGAGTGCCCCCAACCGGTAAACAAGGGACCGATTTACCGATAGACGTGACGTGAACACATTTCCTGAAGCCAGAGGGCAAAAATGCAACGCCTCTCTGTGGCTTAGCTACGAATGCGCCAACCGGTTTTAAAGATCCACCAGATGATGCCAAGGCACAGGCCGGTAAAGGCCAGAATGGCCAACAGGCTAAGCCCGATCGGAACATCCGCCAGCCCATAAAACGACCAGCGAAACCCCGAAATCAGATAGACCACCGGGTTGAACAAGGTGACCGTCTGCCAAAGCGGCGGCAGCATCGAAATGGAATAGAACGTGCCACCCAGAAAGATCAGCGGCGTCACGACAAGCTGCGGCACCAGCGACATCTGCTCGAAATTACTGGCCCAGATACCGATGATGAACCCCAACAGGGAAAAGCTGAGGCAGGTCAGGATCAGAAATGCAGCCATCGCAACCGGGTGTTCGATGCGCAAATCCACAAAGAAAGAGGCCGTAACCAGGATGACCAACCCAACGAAAAGTGCCTTGGTCGCGGCTGCCCCGACATAGCCGATCACAATCTCGATAAAATTCACCGGCGCCGAGAGAAGTTCATATATCGTGCCCAGAAACTTGGGGAAATAGATGCCGAAAGACGCATTGGATATTGCCAGCATCACCACCGACAGCATGATCAGCCCCGGCACGATGAAGGCACCGTAGGACACGCCTTCGATCTCTTGAATACGGCTGCCGATGGCGGTGCCAAAGACCACGAAATACAGCGAGGTTGATAGGACCGGCGACAGAAAGCTTTGCGCCAGGGTGCGGAAGAACCGGGCCATTTCGAACCGGTAGATGGCGGCAATGGCGGACCAGTTCATGCGGGCTCTCCGGACACCAGATTGACAAAGATTTCCTCAAGGCTCGACTGCCGCGTCTGCACATCACGCAACACCAGCCCCGCCTGCGCCACATCATTCAACAACGTGGTGATCCCGGTACGATCAGCATGCGTGTCATAGGTATAGATCAGCGCATCACCGTTACCATTCATCGTCAGGTTATGCACCGCCAGACTGTCGGGAATGGTCTGGATCGGCTCAGTCAGCATCACCTCGATCTGCTTCTTGCCCATCTGCGCCATCAGCGTGTGTTTGTCCTGCACAAGTAACAGCTCGCCTTTGTCGATGACGCCGATACGGTCAGCAATGGCCTCGGCCTCTTCGATGTAATGCGTGGTCAGGATGATGGTGACGCCGGCCTGTTTCAGTTCGGCCACGATCTCCCACATATCCTTGCGCAGTTCGACATCAACGCCGGCGGTGGGTTCATCCAGAAACAGCACGCGCGGCTCATGCGACAGTGCCTTGGCGATCAGCACGCGACGCTTCATACCGCCGGACAGTTCTTTGATCGCGTTCTTGCGTTTGTCCCACAGGGACAGCTTGCGCAAAATTTCTTCGATCCGCGCATCATTGCGGCCTAACCCGAACAGACCACGCGACAGGCGGACCGTGTTCCAGACCTTCTCGAACGGCTCCAACGCGATCTCTTGCGGCACCAACCCGATCATCCGGCGTGCGGCACGAAAATCGGTCAGGATATCGTGACCGCCTACCGCAACCGAACCCGAGGTCGGTGTGGTGATGCCGCAAATGGTCGAAATCAGCGTCGTCTTACCCGCCCCGTTCGGGCCCAGCAGCGCCAGGATCTCCCCCTGCTCGATATCCAGCGAGACGCCCTTCAGCGCCTCAAACCCTCCGGCGTAGGATTTGCGCAGATCCTTGATCGAAAGAATGGTTGTCATGCAGGTTCCTCGTTCTGGCGGCGACCCTACCTCGCCCGCCCGACACAGAACAGGTCAATTCCGCACACCGCCCTGCGCTTTTTTGCGGTAGGGAAAGGCGCCATTGCACGTAACTCCGGCCTTGCAATTCACCGTACAAGTCGAAACCCTGCGCCGAAACGGAGGGGCGCAATGCTGAACGGTATTCGGATTATCGAGATTGAGGGGCTCGGCCCTGCCCCCTTTGCCGCCATGCTGCTGGCGGATATGGGCGCGGATGTCATCACCATCCACCGCAAGGTACGGGCGGCAACACCTGGCATGCCGGAACGCTCGGTTCTGGATCGCGGAAAACGGTCGGTTGATCTGAACCTGAAGGACGAGAGCGATCTGGAAGTTACCAAACGGCTGATCGCCTCGGCTGATGCGCTGATCGAAGGGTTTCGCCCCGGAGTGATGGAGAAACTCGGCCTTGGTCCCGAACCCTGTCACGAAATGAACCCCAAGCTGGTCTACGGCCGGATGACAGGCTGGGGTCAGGACAGCCCCTTGTCGGACACGGCCGGACATGACCTGAACTATATCGCCTTGTCCGGCGCGCTCTGGTACGGATCACCCCCCGATCAACCGCCGCAGACCCCCGCCACACTGGTCGGTGATATCGGCGGAGGAGCGATGTATCTGGTCGCTGGCCTTCTGGCCGGGCTTCTGAACGCGCAGAGCACGGGCCAAGGCACCATCGTCGACGCCGCCATTTATGATGGCTCGGCACATATGATGAACTTGCTTATGAGTCTGAACCAATCCGGCAACCTGTCTGACGCACGCGGTCAAAGCCTGCTGGACGGCCCCCATTGGAGCCGCACCTACGCCTGTGCCGACGGCGGGTTCGTGACGGTCCAATGCCTCGAACCCAAATTCTATGCGCTTTTCGTGCAAAAGATGGGCCTGTCCGACGACAAGATTTTCGAACCCCAGTTCGACCCGTCACTCTGGCCCGCGCAAACCCGTAGTCTTGCCGCCATATTCGCCGCAAAGCCGCGCGACCACTGGGCAAACCTGTTCGCAGGAACAGATGCCTGTGTCGCCCCGGTTCTCAGCCCGGCTGAGGCACAGGCTCATGAAATGAACTCTGCCCGAAACACATGGCTGCGTATCGACGGTGACCTTCAGGCCGCCGCCGCCCCGAGATTTTCCAACCATGCGTGGGCGCCGAAACCAAGCCCGGCCCGTGGCGAACACAGTGTGGAAATTCGGGCGGAGCTCGAAACTCTTCGCCGATCCGCCTCTTCATCTGGCTAAAGATACCTCGGGGGATGAATTGGCCACAGGCCAAGATGGGGGCTGGCCCCTTCCTGGTTACCGCCCGCGAACTGTATCGATCATCAGCTGCACATTCGCAGGGTCAGCATCCGGCGTGATCCCGTGACCCAGATTGAAAATATGTGGTCCTTTTGAGAACGCCTCGACAATCCGGCGCGTCTCATCCACCAAAGCCTGACCTCCGGACACCATATGGGACGAGGCCAGATTGCCCTGAACACAGCCATCCACCTGCACATGCTTGGCCCCCCATTCAGGCGAAACCGAATTGTCCAACGCGACACAGTCTACACCCGTTGCCTTGGCAAATCCGATATAGCCATCCCCGGCCTCTCGCGGGAAACCAATCACCGGGATATCGGGATGGCGTTCCTTTATGGCCTGCGTGATCACACGACAAGGCTCAAGCGCATATTTCCGGAACGCATCCCCTTTCAGTGACCCGGCCCAGCTGTCAAAGATCTTGACCACTTCAGCCCCGGCCTCGATCTGCGCCGAGAGGTATTCGATGGTCGCCAGCGTAATACGCTCCAACAGTGCCTCGAACAGGGCGGTGTTTTCCTCGCGCAGTGCATGCGCGGGCCCCTGATCCGGCGTGCCGCGCCCGGCAATCATATATGTCGCAACGGTCCAGGGCGCGCCCGCGAATCCAATCAGAGTGGTCTCGGACGGCAATTCGCGCGACAGGATGCTCACCGTCTCATAAACCGGCGACAGCGTTTCATGGATATCCTCGACCGGTTTCAGCGCATCGAATTCCGAAGCTTGCGTGATGGTCGACAGACGCGGGCCTTCTCCGGTGACAAACCACAAATCCGCGCCCAGCGCCTGCGGTACCAGCAGGATATCGGCAAACAGGATCGCTGCGTCGAACCCATAGCGGCGGATCGGCTGCAGCGTCACCTCGGCCGCCAGTTCAGGGTTGTAGCATAGCGACAGAAAATCCCCAGCCTGCGCGCGGGTTGCGCGATACTCGGGCAGATACCGCCCGGCCTGACGCATCATCCAGATCGGCGGCACATCCTGCACCTCACCCGCCAGTGCCCGCAGCAGTTTCTTTGTCTCGGCCATCTTTGCCCCCAATCGTCTGGTTTGTCGCAACGGGTCATCCTTCGGCGGCAATTTGTCAAGGTGTCCCCCCATTGTCAGGGCAATGTGACGCGACTAAAGCTTGGCGCATGACACTGACCCTGCCTTCCCCCGACTCACCGCTGAAGATTGGCACCCGTGGTTCGCCTCTGGCGCTGGCGCAAGCATACGAAACCCGGCAACGGCTGGGCACTGCATTTGACTTGCCGGACGAGGCGTTCGAGATCGTGGTGATCAAGACCACCGGCGACAACCGCGCCATGATCGACGCGGACCGCCCGCTGAAAGAGATCGGCAACAAGGGCCTGTTCACCAAAGAAATTGAAGAGGCGATGCTGCGCGGCGATATCGACATCGCGGTGCATTCCACCAAGGACATGCCGGTGGAACAGCCCACAGGTCTAGTGCTGGACACGTTCTTGCCGCGCGAAGATGTGCGCGACGCGTTTATTTCGCCCAGCCTGACCTCGATCCACGATCTGCCGCAGGGTGCCGTGGTCGGCACCTCATCGCTCCGCCGCAGGGCGCAATTGCTGAACCGACGGCCTGATCTGAATGTGGTCGAATTTCGCGGCAATGTGCAGACCCGCCTGAAGAAACTGGCCGACGGCGTGGCGGACTGCACCTTTCTGGCCATGGCAGGCATCCGCCGCTTGAACATGGCCGAGGTTCCCGCCACGGCCATCGCCCCCGAGGACATGCTGCCCGCAATTGCACAGGGCACCATCGGTATCGAGCGTCGTAGCGACGATTCCCGTGCAGCGGGTATGCTCGAAGCAATCCACCATACCGAGACGGGTCAGCGCCTGGCCGCTGAACGCGCCCTGCTGGCGGCCCTGGACGGGTCCTGCGAAACCCCCATCGCGGGTCTTGCCGAAGTGCAAGGCGGACGACTGCGCCTGCGCGGCGAAGTGCTGCGCCCCGATGGGTCCGAGGCGTTTGCCGATGACCAAACTAGCACGATTTCCGACGGCCCCGAGATGGGCCGCGTCATGGCACAAACACTGTTGAAACAAGCAGGTCCGGGCTTCTTCGATTGGAGAAGTTGAGAAAAATTTGAGTAATGTGAATTACTTCACTGTAGATTGCATTCCGATCTGGCATCAAGGTGTCATACCGATGTGGTGAAGGGGCAATCTCGATAAAGTCGAAAGTTTTTTCAGTATATTCGCTTAAGTGGTATTCGAGGGGGCGAGACTGCACCAAATCACTAATCGGTTAGGGCCGCTGTCATATTTTGACAGCGGCCCATTTCATTTCAGATCAATCGTTCAGGCTGCACTGATCGCCTGTACAGCTTTTTCAACAGCCGCCCGGGTCTGTTCCAGATCGGCTTCGGTCACGGCCAATGACGGATACAGCTTGCCCGGAGATTTGAAGATCCCATTTGCGCGCAACGTATCGTTGTAGAGGGTATTTCGTTGTGGATCGTCATGTCTGGCGCTGCGGTAGTCGCGACAAGCCCTATCGGTGAAATAGATATCGAACAGCGTTTCATCTCCGACGACCTGATGCGGAATACCCGCCTTGGTCAGCGCGTCGACCTGCATCTGCTGCAATGCCAACCCAGTTGCGCGCAGCTGGTCATAAACGCCGTCGCGCCGCAAAACCTCGAGGGTTTTCAAACCTGCAACCGAAGCCACCGGATTGCCAGACAAGGTGCCCAACTGCATCAGCCAGCCTTCTTCGCCGACCTGCGCCTTGTTGAAATGCTTCATAATCTCGGCGCTGGCACCCAGCGCGGCCAGAGGGAAGCCGCCGCCTGTAGCTTTGCCCAAAGTGCAGATATCGGGCGTCACGCCGTATTTTTCTTGCGCGCCGCCATAGGCCAGGCGGAACCCGGTGACGATCTCGTCAAAGATCAGAAGAACGTGGTGCTTGTCGCACAGATCGCGCAAGCCCTGCAGGTAACCGGGTTCAGGCGGCACGATCCGTTGCAACGGCTCAACCATGATCGCAGCGACGTCATTGTTTTCGTCCAACAGGGCGGCCACCGCCTCAAGGTCATTAAAAGGGGCAACCAACACCTGTTCGGCCACGCTGTCAGGGATACCGGCACTGTCTGGCACGGCTTGCGGAAAGTTGACCTGCCGGCTGGGTGCAAGACTCATCTGTGCCTCGGCGCTCATGCCGTGATAGCCACCTTCGAATTTCAGAATCTTGCTGCTCCCCGTATAGGCGCGGGCCAGACGGATCGCATACATGTCCGCCTCACCGCCCGAGGCGACAAACCGCACCTGTTCGCAACAAGGCACCGCATCGATGATCGCCTCGGCCAGTTCAATGCCTTTGGCGTTGTTGGCAAAGAAGGTCATGCCTTTGGGCAATTGCTCCAGCACGGCCTCCATCACCTCGGGGTGGCCATGGCCCAACAGCATGGGGCCCGACCCGATCAGATAGTCGATATATTCATTGCCGTCCTCATCCCAGACACGGCTGCCTTCGCCGCGGGCAATGATGATGCCTGGGTCGAAATTGCCGAACCCTCCGGCGGGCAGAACTGCATTGGCGCGGTCGATCCATTCGGATTGTGTGCCTATCTTCAGCATCTCAAACGATCTCCAATATCGGGGAACCAAGAACTTCCGGGTCAGGTGAAACACCTAATCCTGAACCTTCGGGCGGAGCAATCCGGCCGTTTTCACGATTTGGTGCATCCTTGCAAAGGCGAGGGGTCACATAGGACGACAGGTCACAGGTATTCAGCAATGATCCATGCGGCGTCGACGCCGCAAAGTGCAACGATGCGGTCGTAACGATATCCGACCCCCAGGTGCATTCAGCGCAAATTTCTGCCCCCAGATGAACGGTCAGATCCCGCGCGCGGCGCATGGCCGACAAGCCGCCAAATTTGGACAATTTCAACGCAACCGCATCCATGCACCCCAGTTCATGCGCCCGCAACAGCGAGGCCAGATCAAAGGCGTTTTCGTCAATCTTCATCGGCAAGCCGGTGGCCTGTCGCACAGCAGCGCAGTCTTCCAGCGTTTTACACGGCTGCTCCAGCATCACGTCCAGATGCGCAACGGCCCGCCCCGTGCGTGTGGCTTGCAACCGCGACGCGCCACAGTTCCAGTCGCCATAGACCAGAGGGCCCGGTCCCACGGCCTCACGCACTTTGATCAGACGTTCCGCATCGGCCTGCCAGTCGCCCTCAACCCCCAGCTTGACCTGAAACTGGCGAATGCCGGTTTGATAAGCGGTTTTGGCGATCCGCGCCATGTCGTCTGGCGGGATACAGGTGATCGAATGATAGAGCGGCATGTCCTTCCGCGTCCGCCCGCCCAGCAAAGCATAGATCGGTTGGCCCGTGGCCTGACCAAACAGGTCCCACAGGGCAATGTCGACAATGGATTTGGCATAAAGATGCCCTTGCAAGAACCCGTCCAGTTTACGCATCGGAGCGTCGACGCCAAACGGGGAAACCCCTATGATCTGCGGTCCCATTTCCGCCACTGCCCCCGGCACGCCATCAGCAAAGGCTGGCAGGTAATGGGGGATCGGGCAGACCTCGCCCCAACCTTTCAGGCCGGTATCCGTTTCCAGACACAGAACATGGGTTTTAACTGTGGCACAGGTCTTACCCTCGGCCATGTGGTAGGTCTCGTGACTGGTCAGATCGACGGACCAGAGCGTTATCTTGGTGATCCTCATTGATAAACTCCAACCGGATCGCCAAGCGCCTCTTCGTCGGGATGAACACCAAGCCCCGGTGTTTCCGGAAGGTGCAGGTGACCTTCGATGTTACGCGGCCCGCGCCCGGCGGCGATATCAACCGTGATCATATCCTGACAAGCCCAGACCGCGTGGCAATTTTCGTCCGGGATGGTAGAGGCAAGATGCAGTGCCTCGGTATCGGCCAGAACCGAGCCGCCAGTGGCCATCACGAACATGTCGATTCCGTGCGCCAGCGCGATATCTCGCATCCGAGCTGCTTTGGTCAGACCGCCGACGCGATTCAGTTTGATCCCGAACACCTCGGCCAGCCCGTCACGGGCAATCCGCGCGGCGTCCTGCAAGGTGACCAGGCTTTCATCTACCGACACGGGTGAGGCATGACGGCCCGAGATCGCGGCAATATCATCCAGCGTCTCACCGGGCTGTTCAAAAATGACGTTCAGATCCTCGCAGGCACTCATTACTTGCAGGGCCTGTTGCCGGGTCCAGCCACGGTTGACGTCATATAGGACGATCTCACCCGGTCGCCGAATGCTCTCCACGTCGCGCACACGAGTAATGTCACGTTCGACGTCACCGCCGATCTTTACCGAATGGGCAACGTAGCCGCGGTTGCGATACCGCTCCATGACCTCACGGGTTTCTTCCACAGTCTTGGCCCCGACCGAGGATGCAATAGGACACGGCGTCCGCGACCCCCCACCCATCAGATCAGCAATCGGCAGGCCGGCCGCCTGACCTGCGATGTCCCAGCACGCCATGTCGATCGGGCTTTTGGCATAGAGATGTCCGGGCAGCGCGGTATCCATTGCCCGTTCCACATCCAGCACTCGTCGCGGATCAAGGCCCAGAATGAACGGCGCCATGGTTTGAATGCCCGCGCGAATGCCCGGCCCATGCGCAGGCACATAGGTGTGACCCCAAGGAGTGCCCTCGCCCCAGCCGATCAGCCCGGCATCAGTTTCCACCTTAACCAGCGTCGCATCCAGCACGTCGAATTTCAGCCGCCCACCAGACAGCCAATAGGGATGCTCTAACGGCAAATCGACGTGATAGACCGAAAGGCGGGTGATCTTCATTTCAACTCCACCTCGACAAAGGACATGGGGGTATCCCCAGCGTTGATGACGTTATGTTCCACCCCTTCGTCGCGGCGATAGGCGGTTCCAGCGGGAACTGTCACTTCGTTGGCCGTTCCATCAGGCAACTCCAACCGCATCTGGCAATCGGTGACAGCCATGATGACGTAATCCATCGCGTGACGGTGCCAGCCAGTTTCAGCGTCGGGGGCAAAGTCAAAGCGCGTCACCCGCACACGCGCGTCATCAATCATCTGGGTTGCAACAGCTTGCGGTCTCATAATCTAAACTCCTCAACAGGCGCACCGAGGCTTTCGAAATCGGGCACTACACCCATTCCTGGTACATCCGAGGCGTAGAGCTTGCCATTCCGCGACATTGGTCCGCCGATTCCGGTAGAACGCGTGTTGTAGTTCATCAGATCGGTCGTGTTTTGCAGGTAGTCGGACGGGGTCGAGGCAGCAAAATGGGCGACAGCCGATGTCGCAATTTCCCCACCCCATGTGTCTTCGCTGACCATCGGAATGCGGTTTTCGACCAGATAGTCCCGCACCCGCCGCGCCTTGCTTAGCCCACCAAGGTTCGAGATTTTGAGACAGCAGATCTCGGCCCCGCGATCCGCGACGATGCGCTGCGCCATGTGCATACTAGTCAGGCATTCATCCAGCTTCATAGGTTGCTTGGCCACGCGGCGTACCTGCTGGCATTCTTCATAGGTGCGGCAGGGCTGTTCCAGAATGTAATCCAGATCGCTCGTTGCGCGCGCCACCCGGATCGCGTTGTCAACGCGCCAGCCCTGATTGGCATCGGCCATCGCCTTTTCACCAGGTTGAAGCAAAGGCAGTGTCGTCCGGATACGGTCAATATCCGTGACCCAGTCGCTGCCGACCTTAATCTGAAACTGCCGGTACCCCTGCTCGCGGTACCGGTTCATTTCGGCGACCGTCTCATCAACCGCTTTCTGAGGCGCGACGCGATACATCGGCGCGCCGTCGGTCAGCTTACCACCCAGCAGCATCCAAACCGGTTGATCACAAGCCTGCCCCAGAATGTCCCAGCACGCGGCATCAAACGGAGCCTTTGCGTACCCATGTCCCTGAATCAAATGATCCATAAGCTGTTCGATGCGCCCCACCTGTCGCGGGTCCTCGCCCAACAGCGACGGAGCAACTAACCGGGCCAGCGCGGCGACGCCTTCGGAATGCGCAACCATATAGTTCTCACCACAAGGCGTGAATTCTCCGCACCCCTGCAGACCCGCATTTGTGTCGATGACGACGACTGACGCAGTTGCGGTTTCAATCGCGTTGCCCGCCCCCCAAACGTAGGCACCGCCCACATAAGGCAGACCGGTCTGGAACACGCGCACACGGGTAATCTTCATGCGGCATCCATTCGTGGCAAATCGCCCATTCCCTCGCCGCGCCAAAGAACGAAGGTCAGGATCGGCTCATCTATTGTGGTCATCGCATGGCTTTGCCAACTGAGGTGATGGCGTGTCTGGTTGGGACCGATATAGGTTTCGTTCCCTTCGATGCGAAAACTCGCCCCGCCCCCTACGATCAAATACAGCTCTTCTGCCTGATGGCTGTGCCAATCATAATTCAAACCTGCCCCCCAATAGGCGACGTAGCCGCGCAATTGGGTCGAGTGGAAATGCCCGGTTGGCCCGAACAATTCATAATAGCCGAAGCGGTTTAGGAAATCGGCCCCCACCTCTTCTTCGGTATAGGTGTGCTTCCATTGCGCCAGATGTGCGGTTGCCCTGATTGCATCGGACAGGGATTGCGTGGCGTCGCCGGTCGGGAATTCAGTTTGCTGAACCAACTCCACTGCCGGGATTTGGTTTGGTTCCAAACCTGTCGCTACAAGATCGTCAGGCCAGGCACCAAAACCTGAAAGATCAGGGTGGGATTGATGCAGCTGCCGGGCGGCCTCTAGAACGTCGTCCATTGTCACGGGATCACCACGATGTTGCCTGTGTGTTGTTTGGCGATAAAGGCCGCCTGTGCCTCACGCAATTCTTCCAATGGATAGGTAGCCGCCAACGCAGGCTTGATCTCTCCGACCTCGATGTATTTCACGAGGTTTTGCATGACTTGCGGGTCGATCACGGTCGAACCTGTGAAGGTCAAGTCGCGCAGGTAGAAAGTACGCAGATCAAACTCGACCATCGGCCCCGCGATCGCACCCGAACAAGTATAGCGCCCGCCGCGTTCCAGACTGTCGATCAGGTTCGGCCAATAGGGGCCACCGACCACATCGGCAACTACGGTAATCTTTTCTGACCCCAAAGCCGCGCGAAGGTTTTCCGGCGCACGGGGCAAAATCCTGTCGGGGCCTAATTTGGCGACGTCTGCGTGCTTGGTCTCGGACGCCATTGCGATCACACGCGCGCCGCGCCGTTTGGCCAATTGCACCAGTGCCCCACCAACGCCACCCGAGGCGCCCGGCACCAACACGGTGTCCTTGTCGGTCACGTTGGCGCGGGTCAGCATGCCTTCGGCGGTCGAATACGAGCAGGAAAACGTCGCCAGCTCCGCATCCGTGAGGTCTGATTTGATCGGCACCGCATTCACCGCAAGCGTCGTGGCGTATTCGGCAAATCCGCCGTCCCGCTCGGACCCATAGTATCCGGTCTTGTCCTTGTTGCCTGGATCGTTCGGATCGCGCAGCCAGCCATCGGTGATCACGCGTTCACCAATGCGGGCGCTGTCGACACCATCGCCGACGGCCACGATCTGACCGCAGATATCGGCGCCCTGAATGCGCGGGAACGTAATTGGCGCGCCGCCCCATGTCGGGTCATCTTCGCCCACTTCTTCAAACGCGCCACCCGTTGTCGCATCCGTCACCGTTTTGGAATACCAACCCGAGCGTGTGTTCACGTCGGTATTGTTCAAACCACAGGCGGCGACCTTGATCAGCACCTCGCCCGCAGCGGGTTCCGGGCGCGGCCAGTCCTCATGCAACACCATTTGTTCAAGGCCACCATGGCCCATCGTGACCATAGCTTTCATTGTATCGGGCAGGCTCATTGTGCAGTCTCCAGCATGGCGTCGGTACGGGGCAGCAGGCTGTCGGGGTCATAGGCAGGTTCACCCAACACGCGGGCTACGCGGGGTTTGCCGTGGATCACGACCTGCAACGCGGTGCCGGGGGTTGCGGCTTCGGGCTTGATATAGGCAAAGGCCAGAATCTTACTGACCGTATGGCCATAAGCCACCGAAGCCGTCGAGCCCACGACGCGGCCATCCAACATGACCGCTTCGCCGCCATGGCCGTCGATCTCTCCGTCGGGTTCAATCTCAAGATAGGCGCAGATCCAGGGCAGGTCAGAATTCAGGGTTTTGTCTTTGCCCAGATACTCCTTGTCTGTGCGCGCAAAGCGCAGCACATCAGCCTCGGCCAGTGTGACCTCGTTGGTCAACTCACCCGCACCTTTGAAGCCCTTCTCCATCCGCATCACGTTCATGGCAAAGCTGCCATAGTCGGTGATTCCATGCGACTGACCCGCAGCCCAAAGCGCATTATAGACGTCAAGACAGGCGCCGTTAGGCATATGTAATTCCCATCCCAGTTCACCTGCGTAAGACATGCGGAAGGCCCAGACCTTGTGGCCTGCGACGGTGATCTCCTGTGCCGACAGCCAGCGGAACCCAGCATTGGTCAGATCGGCATCAGTGCAGCGGGACAGTACGTCGCGTGACCGGGGACCGTTCAGTGACAAGGCCGACCAGTCGGCAGACAGAGCGGTGATCTGCACATCCTCATCAGCACACTGGTGTGCCAGATGATCCAGTAGGCGTTGTTCAAAGAAAGCTGCACAGACCAGATAGAAGCGGTCCTCTGCCATGCGGACAATCGTCGTCTCCAATTCGATCCGCCCGCGTCGGTTCAGCATATGCGTCAGTGTGATGGAACCGACCTTTTGCGGCATCCGGTTGGCGGTCAACCGGTCCAGCAAGGCATAGGCGTCCGGGCCAGAGACCTCGACCTTGGTGAAAGCGGTGACATCCATGATACCGACGCGTTCGCGGACCGCTTTGACCTCAGCTGCGACCATGTCGTCTGCCGGCGTGCGGCGGAAGGAATAGTGATCGCGCTGTTCGACCCCGTCCCGTGCGAACCAGCGGGGGCGCTCAAAACCATACACCTCCTCATGCACCGCGCCTTTGGAGTTCAGCAGTTCATACAGCGGCGACGGCTTGATCGGGCGGCCTTCCAGGCGATTGAAATGCGGGAAAGGGATTTCATGGCGCAGGCAGTAGTCTTCCTCAGCCTTGATCACCTGCCAGTCCTTGTTGGCATACGCCCCAAACCGGCGCGGGTCGAATTCGCGCATCGAAATATCCGCCGCCCCATGCACCATCCAGCGCGCCAGCTCGCGGGTCAGACCTGGCCCCCAGCCGATGCCGATCTGCGTTCCGCAACAACACCAATAGTTCCGAACACCCGGCGCAGGGCCGATCAACGGGTTGCCATCGGGGGGATGCGAAATCGCGCCATGTACGTCGCGTTGAATGCCCAGTTCAGCAAAGATCGGCATCCGGTTCAGGCTTTCTTCAAGCCACGGCATCACCCGGTCGTAGTCCGCATCGAACAACCAGTTTTCGTATTCCCAGGGGCAATGATCATGCCAGACCGAGTTCGGGTTCTCTTTTTCGTAAATCCCGATCAGCCCGCGCTGCTGCTCCATCCGGATATAGCCCGAGACTTTGCGATCGTCGCGGATCACCGGCAGTTCGGTGTCCAGGTTCTGGAACTCCGGCACCGGCTCGGTCACGAAGTAATGGTGGGTCATCGAAGTCATGGGCAGTTGTAGTCCCGACCATTCGCCCATCTGACGGGCATAGGTGCCGCCCGCGTTCACCACATGTTCACAAGTTATGGTGCCCTGTTCGGTCTCTACCACCCATTCGCCATTGCCGACCTGCGTAATGTTGGTGGCCCGGCAGTTGCGGAAGATGCGCACACCCTTTTGACGCGCGCCTGTTGCCATCGCCATGGTGACGTTTGTCGGGTCCACATGGCCATCGTCGGGCGTATGCAGCGCGCCCAACACGCCGTCGAGATTGTAGAACGGGTGCAGCTCCGCCACCTTTTCGGGGCCGACTAATTCGATATTGAACCCAAGCGAGCGACCAACGGACAGGGTGTGGCGCAACCAGTCCATCTCATCCTCAGTATAGGCCAGTCGGAACGATCCGCAGCCATGCCATGTCACCGGCTGGCCGGTCTCTGCCTCAAGCGCACCTGAATACAAACCGATGTTGTAGTCCACACATTTGCCCAGCCCAAAGCTCGATGTTGAATGTGTGATCTGCCCTGCCGCATGCCAGGTGCTGCCGCTGGTCAGTTCAGCCTTTTCCAGCAGGACAGTATCCTCGCCCCACCCTTCATGCGCCAGATGATAGGCCAGACCGACCCCCATGACACCTCCGCCCACGATCACCACGCGGGCATGTGACGGCAGATTCTTCTCGGACATGATTTTTCCTCTTCCCGAGTCGCGTTTCTGCTCGACAGGCTAATTCCACAAATGTACCATCGTCAATCATGAATGACACAAATGTATCATCAATCGTTCTCGACCGCCTCACCGAAGAGTGGGACGCCCTGACGCCCGAGGCACAGAAAGCCGCGCGTTACGTGCTGGAAAACCCCACGGATGTAGGGGTTTCGACCGTGCGCGAGATTGCCGAGGCTGCCAATGTGAAACCCAACACCTTCGTGCGGATGGCTCGGCAGGTGGGCTTCGAAGGCTACGAGGATTTTCGCGCCCCATTTCGCGACGCGATTCGCCAAGGCACCGTGTCGTTTCCCGATCGCGCGCGCTGGTTGCAGACCATTGGCAAGTCGGGTGAGCTGGGCGGCCTTTATGCCGATATGATCGGCGCCGCGATCCGCAACATCGAAGACACCTTTGCCGGAATCGACGCCGACCGACTGAAAGCCGCCGCCGAGGATATCTGGAATTGTCGCCAGATCTTCACGCTGGGCGTTGGCGTCAATAACGCGAACGCGCGCAACTTTACCTATCTGGCCTCTACGGGCATGAAGCAATTTCACGCCATCCCTCGCCCCGGCTCGACCCCGGTCGACGATCTGGCCTGGGCCGACGAACAGGATGTGCTGATCGCCATCACCTGCCACCCCTACCGGACCGAAGTGATCGACGCAATTAAACTGGCGCGGCAGCAGGGTCTGACTGTCATCGGCCTGTCCGACAGCCCCGCCAGCCCAGTAATCCTGAACGCGCAGCATGGCTTTGTCGTCGCTGCTGACACGCCGCAATTCTTCCCGTCCTCCGTATCTACCATCGCTTTGTTGGAAACGCTGCTGTCCTTCGTGATCGCGGTTTCCAGCGATGAGATCGTCGAACGGGTGGAACAGTTTCACCAACGCAGGCACCAGCTTGGCCTTTACGCAGAGGAGCCCGAATGAACGCCCCGCTGACACGTTCGCTTGATGCGCGATACTACACCGACCCTGCGATTTTCACGCAAGAGATGCAGGGCCTTCTGGCCCGAACATGGCAATTCGCCGGACACGTGGCGCAAGTCCGCGAAACAGGGGACTACTTTGCCTTCACGATTGCCGGGCAGAGCCTGTTCTGCATTCGGGGTCGCGACGGAGAAATCCGCACCTTTTACAACGTTTGTCAGCATCGAGCGCACGAGATGGTCACCGGCGCCGGAAACACCCGCGTCGTCGTCTGCCCCTACCACGCGTGGACATATGAATTGTCCGGCCAGCTGCGCGCAGGGCCCAACATCAAATCCGTCCCTGGCTTTGACCGTAGCACCATCTGCCTGACCTCTGTCCGGACCGAAGTGTTCAACGGCTTCATCTTCGTCAATCTCGACGATGACGCCGCACCAATGGACGAATGGTACCCCGGCGTGCGCGAAGAAATCCGCGCCTTCGTGCCTCATATCGACGATCTGGAACCGCTGGAATGGGTTGAGATTCCGGAAAACTGCAACTGGAAGGTCAGTATCGAGAATTACTCGGAATGTTATCATTGCCCGACTAACCACCCGACCTTTGCCGAAGGCGTGGTCAAACCCGAGACCTATGACATTCAACCCGATCCAAGCGGCGGCTACGTGCTGCGCCACACGACGGAATGCCAGAGCCTCGACAAGATGACCTATCCCATCGACATGTCGGTGTCTCATGCAGGTGATTATCAGTCGTGGTTCCTGTGGCCGATGTTTTCATTCCAATGCTACCCGGGCAATGTGCTGAATACATACCACTGGCGCGCGGTCGATGCCGATCACTGCACCGTGTGGCGCGGCTGGTATACCGAAGGCGGGTCGGAAAGTGCGGTGATCCGTCAATTGGCCGTGCAGGATCGTGAAACCACGGTCGAAGAAGATATCCATCTGGTCGAAAGCGTTCACCGGGGCCTGAAATCCCGTGGCTATCGCCCAGGTCCACTGGTGCTGGACCCCAGATGCGGTGTGATGTCGGAACACTCGATTGCCCGGTTACAACAATGGATGCGTGAGGCGGTGGACTGATGATCAAGGTGATCCACCCATGCTGATGCCCGAAGACTGGCGACCGGAGCACAAGCTATTTCCGCATCAGGTGGGCTTTACCTCTCCACCGTTCGACTTCGATGCGGCTCCATCCGATTTCCTGCGCATCAGCCCGGGCACCGTAGGGGTACATGGCTGGATGCTGCATGTCCCCGACTATGTGCATGGGCTGGATCAGCGAAAACAGAATTTCGGGATGCTTGAGGATTTTGTCCACTGCATGTCCCGAAACGGCGTCGATGTGTGCGGTCAGGTCGGGTCGAACTGGGTGCATGCCTGCGGGCTGGGCGTTGAAGGCGTACGACAGCATTGCGCGGATCTGTCCGACAAATACGGCACGCAGTTTCATATGGCAGGATACGCCATGATCGAAGCGCTGCGCGAAATGAATGTGGAGAAGGTAGCGTTGAACGCTGCCTATCATTGGCCGAATTGGTGGCAAGGCACAGTCGGATTCCTTCAAGAAGCCGGGTTCGATGTTTTGTATGCCGGCAATTTCCACGATCAGGGATGGTTTGCCAGCCAAGATGATGTGAACAGTTATCGCTGGGTCTTTGAAGGCGATCTGGCGCTCAAAAGCTTCGAATACGTTGCCGAGCAAGCCCCGAGGGCCGATGCGATCCTTATCAACGGCATGTGCAACTTCCGCACGGGTCCGAACGGTCTGCCACAACGCCCCCTGCATTTGGTAGACGATCTGGAGGCCGCCTTGGGTAAACCTGTAGTCGGCCACGACATCGCGCTCTATTGGCGCATCTTCAGATCCCTTGACTTGCGGCCCGCGACACCATTGGGTCGGCTTCTGAAAAGCCTGTAGATCAAAGAGGGCTGAAACCCATGCACAAAATACTCGCGCTTTGGGCGGTGCCCCGATCCACTTCAACGGCCTTTGAATGGATGATGCGCCAGCGCGGCGATCTGGATTGCCTGCACGAACCCTTCGGCGAGGCGTGGTATCAGGGAGAAGACCCACTTTGGCACCGGTTCAAACCGGGGGATGTCACAACGCCCGGTCTGACGCTTGGGAAAGTGTGGCAGAACATCAAGGCCCGCGCCGAAAATGCGCCGGTCTTCATCAAGGACTTTCCGCACTACATCAACCATATGTGGGATGCCGAATTCCTGTCCCACTTCAATCATGCCTTCCTGATCCGCGACCCGGCCAAAACGATCACCTCGATGTTCAAGCGTTGGCCAGACTTCGCAGAAGGAGAGGTTGGCTTCCCCGAACAGCGCGCCTTATTCGACTTGCTAACCGCCCTGAACGGCACCCCTCCGCCTGTGATTGACAGCGATGATCTGCTGGAAGACCCCCGTGCAATGACAGAGAAATTCTGTGACGCAGTGGGCATTCCTTTTGTCGAAGACGCCTTGACCTGGGAAGCCGGTGGCGATCCTTCGGCACATAGCTGGTGGGATGGCGGGTCGTTTCACGCCAATCTCGCGAACTCGACCGGGTTGGCGCCGCAACCTCGCAAATATGTGTCAATCGAAGAGGCGCCTGATCGGGTCAAACAGGTGCATCGCCGGATGAAACCGCACTATGATCACCTCTACAAACATCGTCTGACGCGCTAAAGAACCGGAGGCCCCAAATGGCAGACATTTTCGACGAAGACCTGTTCCTCAAAGGGTTGGAGCAACGCAAAGGCACGCTCGGGGCCGAATATGTAGAAAAGAACCTGGCGTCCGCGGATGACTTTACGCGCCCGTTTCAGGAGGCCATGACAGCCTGGTGCTGGGGCTTTGGCTGGGGCGACAGCGTGATCGACGCCAAGACCCGATCGATGATGAACCTGTCGATGATCGGCGCGCTGGGGAAGATGCACGAATGGGAAATCCACTGCAAAGGCGCGATTAACAATGGCGTCTCGAAAGAGGAAATCAGGGCCATCATCCACGTGATCGGCATCTATTGCGGTGTACCCCAGGCGCTGGAATGCTTCCGTGTGGCGCGAAAGGTGCTTGAAGCCAAATAAATGCTCAAACTAGTCAAATTTAAACAGGCATGACTGGTTCAGTATCAGGCTTCGGGCCCTAAGTTTATAAGTATATCGACAATCTCGCCGCGCCTCGTCCCGATTAAGGCGTGTCGGGCAGAGCGAGGGGCAGGCTGCAAGAATTTTTTGACACGCGTTGTCGTCTCATACGATCAGGACGCCAAGAGCCATGTGCTAGATATGCATGGCAACCTCATCACCGCAACAAACAAGGTAAGCAGAGCCCTCCCAACCTTCTTTAATACTTGAACAGCCTACATCAGGGTTGATCATTGCGACTGCACCCCCCTTGCCGGATCGACTGATTGGGCGCACAATATGAGCTCATACACAAAATTGCGCCCTGGGTGCGCACCGTGACACGCTTCGCGTCCGGGACGCCTTCTATGAAATGGAGGGCACCATGACTATTGCATCTCGTCTGAAACACCATTTGGACTCCCAGGGGCTTCCGTTTGATACTGTCCCGCATCCCTATGCCGCTACTGCAAGCGAATGTGCTGAAGCGGCACATGTTCCCGGCGACCACCTTGCCAAATCCGTCTTAATACACATGGAAGAGGGGCCCATACTTGCAGTGCTGCCCAGCAACCATCAGGTCGACCTCACAGCTCTGCAATCGATGATGGATCGGCGCCTTGGTTTAGCTCCTGAATCCGAAATGCGCGAATTGTTTGATGATTGCGCCCTTGGCGCGATACCACCTGTGGGCGATGCCTATGATCTGCCGACTGTTGTGGACAACAGTCTCACTGGCCTCGACAGGGTTTGGTTCGAAGCTGGAGACCACCAAACTTTGATTGAAATGCGCGGGAAGGATTTCGACACGATGATGAAAGACGTTAAGCACGGCGCTTTCTGCTGCATGCATTAAGCTCTGGCGTGTTTTTTCGCTGATTTACTTCGCTCCGGCGGGGTTTTTCTGAGCTACGGGAGCAGGATTTTCAGCTCTCACCCCATTGTTTTATGGTTCTGACGGGTTGAGTGTGTTAAGCGATTGATCTTGGGGATCAATTGTAGTGTGACCGGGCTGTTCTGA
>NZ_JBQFTX010000005.1:0-315062 GCF_056538905.1 Ruegeria sp. BE10 | reverse complement strand
CATCCATGATCCCGCCGTCTTCGTTCGTGAAGAACCCGTAGCGGGCTTTGCCTTCCTTCAGCGTCGCATAGGCCTGCGGGCAGATCGCCTCGAGCTTCGCGCCTACATCCTCACCGCGCAGGATCACCTGACCCATATGAGACACATCAAACACCGCCGCCTTCTCACGACACTGCTTATGCTCTCCCATGATCCCCAGCGGATACTGAACAGGCATCTCCCAACCCGCAAAATCAACCAGCTTGCCTCCCAACTCAACATGGAGATCGTAGAGAGGAGTGCGTTTCGGTTCGGTGCTCATAATCCGGGCCTTTCGAATGCCGTTTTGAAAGATCACCGTGCGGTCTGCAATGGCAACCCTTTTACAATCAACACCAAGGTTCCCGGGACGCTATTGCGAGTCAACAGGATTTGCCATGATAGCCGATACAAAGCGTATACAGCCGCATGCAGCGGCCTTGTATCGTATAGGAAACTATTTTCCGTTGGGCAACGATCACATCGCGAAATCGCGGGTCTGAAAACGAACACGCAAAACCTTTGACGAGGGTCGGTTTTTGCCCGCCCCCTGACAAACGCCTCTGGCCCCTATCCAAATCCTGCCCTAAGACTTCGCCCAAGAGGAATTGCAATGTCACATATTACACTGGTGCGTCACGGACAGGCCAACACCAGCGCACGGGATGAAGAAAGCTATGACAGGCTCAGCGATCTGGGCCATCAGCAGGCCCGCTGGCTGGGGGCGCACCTGCAGGATACGCGCGCCCATTACCCGCGGGTCTATTGCGGCACGTTGCAGCGACATGTGGAAACTGCGGCCAGCATGGGCTTGCCTGACCCAATCCGGGACGCACGCCTGAATGAGATCGAGTATTTCACCATCGCGCAGCTATATGAACAGCAGCACGGCGTGGCGATCCCCACCGACCGAGAGGGCTTTGTCGAACATCTGCCCCGCACCTTTGCCGCCTGGGCCCGGGGTGAGATCACGGATACGCCCGAAACCTTTGCCGAGTTCGAAACCCGTGTCTCGGACGCTTTGCGCGAGATTGGAACCGAGGGCGGGCCGGCCATCGTTGTGACCTCGGGCGGGTTGATTTCGATGGTGGTACGGCAAGCGATGGGTCTGGATATCCCGGCGATGGCACGGGTGGCGTTGGCCATCATGAACACGTCGCTGCATCGCCTGCACCCGATCGGCGCGCAGCTAAGCCCGGTTCTGTTCAATGCGGTGCCGCACCTGGACTCGCCCGACAGGCAATACGCGCAAACCCACCTTTGACCTCGGAGGCCTTTATGATGCAGCTATACTATGCCCCCCGCACAATCTCGGTCGCTGTTGCCATTGCGTTGGAAGAGGCAGGGCTGGAGTATGAAGCGATCCAACTGGACTTTGCCGGCGGTGAGCAGACAAAACCGGCTTATAAACAAATCAACCCAAAAGGCCGCGTTCCGGCATTGGTGGTTGATGGTGGTATACTGACCGAAACTGGCGCCTTGTTAGAATATATCGCCGTAAAAGCGCCCGAGGCTGGGTTGGTGCCCAAAGATCCGGTCATGGCCGCACGGATGCGCGAGGTGATGTATTATCTGGCCTCGACCATGCATGTGAACCACGCGCACAAATTGCGCGGCGCCCGCTGGGCCGACAAGAAATCCAGCTGGAAAGACATGACGGACAAGGTTCCACAGACGATGACCGCGTCCTGCGACTATATCTCCTCCAACGGGTTGCGCGGGCCGTTTGTATTGGGCGAGGCGGTCTCTCTGGCAGATGCTTATCTCTATGTGGTTTGCAGTTGGCTGGAAGTCGACGGCGTCGACGTCTCGGCCTTTCCCAAAATTCTGACCTTCCGCGCGGCGATGGAGGCACGTTCTTCGGTTCAGGCGGTGCGCGCCGCCGGAATGCTCTGACAAAAGGATAACGCATGACACATCTTTGGGTCCGGGCAGAACAGCGCCCGAATGAAGAACGGGTCGGGCTGACCCCCGAAGGCGCTGCTGATCTGATCGCAGCCGGCATCCGCGTGACGGTTGAGGAAAGTTCCGTGCGCGCAATCCCGATTGATGGCTACAGAGAGGTCGGATGCGAGATCGCGCCCGAAAACTCCTGGCCCCGGGCACCGCTGGACGCGATTATCTTCGGTCTCAAGGAACTGCCCGAAGACGGTACGCCCCTGCCCCACCGCCACATCATGTTCGGCCACGCCTACAAGGGTCAGCATTCAGGCCGTGCGCTGCTTGCGCGGTTCAAGGCCGGCGGCGGAACGCTCTATGATCTGGAATATCTGGTGGACGAAGCCGGCCGCCGCGTCGCCGCCTTCGGCTATTGGGCTGGATATGCGGGCGCTGCTGTGACGCTCAAGACCTGGGCAGCGCAGCAACGAGGTCAGCAATGCCCGCCGGTCGGTGTGTATGCCAGCAAAGACGCGCTGAACGCGGAGTTGCTGACTGAATTGGATGCAACGGGCGCAACTCGCCCCCGCGCCATTGTCATTGGCGCTCTGGGCCGAGTGGGCACCGGGGCTGCAGACTTATGCGAGGCCATGGGGGTCAGCGTTACCAAATGGGACATGGCCGAAACGTCTAGCGGCGGACCGTTCCCGGAAATCCTTGACCACAATCTGTTCCTGAACTGCATCTTTGCGCGCCCCGGCACCCCGGTCTTTGTACCGCGTGAGGCTTTGACCGCGCCGCGCAAGCTGACCACTATTGGCGATGTGGCCTGCGACCCCGATAGCGATTACAACCCGGTGCCCGTTTATGACCGTGCAACCTCCTGGGACGACCCTGCCCTGCGTGTGGCGACTGATCCCGTGATGGACGTGATGGCCATCGACAACCTTCCGTCAATGCTGCCGGTCGAAAGCTCGCAAGATTATGCCGCGCAATTGCTGCCTTCGTTGCTGACCCTGACCAATCTGAACGCCGGTGTCTGGGGCCGGGCGGCGGCGACCTATAACACTCATATCGAAGGATTCTGAGCGATGACGATTCATTGGTGTGGCACCGGCCTGTCGGCCATCCCCGGCCTGCGCCGCCTAATTGAAGGCGGGCACAAGGTCACCGTCTGGAACCGGACCATCGAAAAAGCCAAGGCCGAGGTCGGTGACCTGACCGACGACATCCACGCCTTTGACATCGATGCGCTGGGTGCGGTGCTGAAAAAAGGCGACGTGATCGTCTCGATGCTGCCGGGAGACTGGCACCTGCCGCTGGCCGAACTGGCCATCGCGAAACAGGCCAATTTCGTCTCGTCCTCTTATATCGCGCCCGAGATGCGTGCGCTGGACGACAAGGCCCGCGAAGCCGGTGTGGCACTGGTGAATGAGGTCGGGCTGGACCCAGGCATAGACCACCTGATGGCGCATGCACTGGTCGATGACTACCGCGCCTCGGATGCGTTCGATGCCCAGAACCACCTGAGCTTCATTTCGTATTGCGGTGGCATTCCGAAGAATCCCAACCCGTTCCGTTACAAATTCAGCTGGTCGCCGCTTGGTGTGCTCAAGGCGCTGCGTTCGCCGTCCAAGTCGATCCGCGATTACGCCCCGCTGGACGTGGCCCGCCCCTGGGACGCAATCACCAGCTATATCGCACCGCTGCCGACGCCCGAAAGCTTTGAGGTCTACCCCAACCGCGACTCGATCCCGTTCATGGAGCAATACCACTTTGAAAAGCACTGGCCGATCAAGGAATTTGTCCGCGGCACCCTGCGCCTGAACGGCTGGGCCGATGCGTGGTCTGATGTATTCCGCGAAATCGAAACCCTGTCCGGCCCCGAAGGTGACGCGCGCTTGAAAGAGATGTCAGACCAGTTCTGGGAAGAAAACGCCTATGACGAGGGCGAACCCGACCGCGTGGTCCTGTGCGTCGGGCTGAAGGCGGAAAAAGACGGCATCCCGGTCTGGCACAAGACCTATGTGATGGACGCCTGGGGTGACGCGCGTGGCACCGCCATGGCGCGACTGGTGTCGATCCCGGTGTCGCTTGCGGTCGAGGCGGTCCTGAACCGCGCCATCCCAGCCGGCGTCCACGCCGCCCCCAGTGACCCGAAACTGGTACAGGACTGGATGGCCGAAATCGACACGCTGACTCAGCATCTTCAGATCGTAGACCAGTTGAAATGAACGGCTGACACCGCCCGTTCGAGAATGGGCCGCTTAAAGGTTAAAAAAAGCCATCCCGAAATATCGGAATGGCTTTTGGTTTGTCTTGCATCGCGATCGGTCAGATGTAGCGCTCGATCACGGTGTCGATATCGCTGCGGTTGATGCCCAGTTCGGCGAGTTCGGAATCGTTCAGGCGGTTCAGATCTTGTGCGGCGCGTACGATGCTGGAACTGATCGCCTGCAACCGCATCGCCCGGTCGAACAACAAAACGGAACTGGCATTTATCGACTGGTCGCGATTTGGGTTAAAATCAAACATTTTCTCCTCCAAGTATTTTACGGTATTCGGCGCGGCCCGTGGATCAGTGTGCGGTGCCCGAGTAAGGCTTCTTGTGATAAACGCTCTCATAGGCGCGTTGCTTGATCTCACTGCGTGGGATGCCGATGTCTGCCAATTGACGATCACTGAGGTTTTCCAATGCCCGAACGGATTTGGCAAAGATGTCGCGGCGAAAATGTTCGACCCGTGCTTCGGCGTAATTCGAGAACAGACCGAAGAAGAGCCCCTTTTGCGGCGTAACTGTTTGTGCGTATCCCATGACTTTCTCCTTTAACTCTGAATTGCGTTTGTCGTTGAAACAGAGAAAAGGGTTCGGGGTTAAAAGCGTCGGAGGGTTGGATTAAATCCGCTTAATCTTCGCAGGACCAGACGCCGACAACATGGCACGGTCAGGTGTAATCATCTGAAATAAAATAATTTAATCAAAATCACTAATATCCAGCGCGTTTTGAACCAGAAACAAAACCGCGGCATCAAGGTCTTCACGCGCCAAAACTTGTTTGAACGACGCCGTCAATGCATCCGTTTCCCATGTCCGTACAGACAAGGCGATCCAGCCTGCCAGTTCCGCGCTGCGTTCAAGCTCAAGCTTGTAAATCTCCAGTATTTGTTCTTGCAATTCCGGCCATGTGGAACCGCCAACGGCAAGAACCTGAATTAGCTTCTGCTTATCTTCTGGCGACCAGTTCGCCTGCGCTAACGCCTGCCCAATCGCTTCTACTGCGTCTGCGCCGTCCACCTCGATCCCGGCCAGCGCCCAATCCGCTATGTTCCGGTCACCGGCACGCAACGCGGGCTGATACCGCTGTCGAACGAATGCCTGCGCGGCAGGATCGGATTGCATACCCAACAATCGAATGACAGCCGGCGCATAAGCAAGGCGATTTACATCGCGCAACTCCTGCAACAAAGACGCGGTTGTCACAACGTCCCGCACCTGTCGGGCAGTCGGATACGGTGCGCGATGAACCTCTGCAAGCGCGGCATTGCGCAACAGCCTGTCTTCATGCGTCAGATATTGGCTAAAAAAAGTGACGCGTGCAGGGTTAGCCGTCTTTCCGACGATCCAGTGTTTACCCTGAAAACGCACCGCTTCCAGAAAAGCTGCCCGCTCTTGCGTCATCAGGAAACCTTTGGACCAGGCGCTTGCGAAGCTGCGGCCTGACTTGTCCACAGATCCGCTGCCGTAGATCATCAAAACAACTCTTTCAGGGTCGACGCGGAAGGCTGATCGCGTCACGCTGTCAACCAGGAATGGGATATCCGGCAGGGTCTCTAGCTGCGCGGGCGCGCCTTTCAGCACGGAAACCGAGGCGTACTTAAAGGGATTGGTCGGCGACGGCGCAGCCAGAACAATCACACGCGCAGACAGAATACGGTCTGCAAGAGAGTATTCCGGCAATGTTGTACAAACCGAACAGGCGTTCGAAACGCGCGGAGCGGCCATGCTGGCCACGGCAAACACAAGTCCCACTAGAATACGCCAATCGAGTCGCATGGTTCGAGCATCCACCGGTTTACGGCCCTGCTGCAACTGTTCTTTGCGCCGCCGAACTGGCGGTCGGATTTGATGACCACCAGGCATGGGGAAAAGGCGCTCCGTTCAAACCGGCCTACATCAGATCGTTTTCCACGTCCTCGGCTGAAATCCCCAGCGCATCCAGACCGTTTTCTAGGTGATCCGACAGGTGTGGTGTGCCGATCAGATAATCGGCGCAGGGGGTCGAGGCCTCGGATTTTGCGGTTGCGATGGCTTCGGCTAGATCCTCGGCGAAAAAGCTTTCGCGTCCGATCCACATGACAGCAACCAGCTCGGCCTGCTCGTCCTCACCCATACGGTCGATAAAGGCGCGCAGTTCGCCCTCGGCGCGGTTCAGTTCGCGCCCCATCATGGCGACCTGAGCGATTTTTCTTGCCGAGATTTCCAACATGACCCAACTCCTCGTGTTCGCGGTTTCATCCTAGCACAACCACCCCCCGGCGCCTGAGTCTTTGATCTTACGCAAACTATGCCAGCTTAAGGCTCGCGAATGCGGGAAACCGGGTGGTCGGGAATGGGGGCTGTACGAAACGGGCGGAACCGGGCCTTTTTCGCCTTCAACTTCACCGCCTGCCACAGGATCAGGAAAAACGCGCGGCGCGCACCAAAAGGTCGGCGCAGCAAAGACCACAGGATCGTGCGATTGGTCAGCGGAGCCCGCCGTCCGGTCAGGGTTGCAATCAGCCCACCATCGTCGCGCCCGTAATCGATCCAGACACCCACCCGGTCCGGGCGATAGTCAAACCGGAAGGTATAAGACCCTTCGACCTTTTGAAACGGCGAGACATGCATCAGCTTGTCCGCCTCGATCCGGTCCGAGGGTCGGATCGGCGCAAAGTTGGGGGTGTGGCACAGATAGCTGTGGCGCGTGCCATAGGTGTTTGTGACCTCGGCCACCACGGCGTAAAGCTGGCCGTCAACATCAAAGCAAAACCAGAAGCTGACCGGATTGAACACATGGCCGAACACTCGCGGCTGGGTCAGCAATGTCACGTGATCCGGTTGGGTCACGCCCATCTGGTCAAACTGCTCCCGCAGCCAGGCCGCACCGCGCCCCTGCCCTGGCTCACCCCCATGGTCGCGCTCCCGCCAGTTGGTGACATTAGTCCGGTTCAGGGAAAACAGCGCCGGAGTGGCCGGATGGCTTTCCGGATCCAGCAAGATGTAGTCGACGGAATAACGAAAAGCGTTCTGGATCGCGCCCTTGCGCCCGTGAAAGGTATGGCCTGCAATATGGTCGACCGTGTTCACGCAGTTTTCTCCGATCTCCGTGCAAACCATTCCGGCGGCATTCTTTTCCTCATGTGTTTCTATTAGATAGTACGATATTCGACGCGACACGGATCAAAAACAGCAAATAAAGTGATCCGTCTTGGGCTGGGCCGCGTAATGTGGTTATGTTTACCGAGATCGATACCGTGACCTTGGATGAACCGGCGGCCGAAAGGCCAGCACTGAAACCTTGGCGCGCAAGCAAACGCATCAGGGGCAAGCCGGTGAACAAAGCGGATGGCAGTTGCGACACCAGAACTGAGTGGGTGAGCCACGTCAGGCGCATTCGGGACGCTCAGGACCAGGCGGCCTTTGCCGAACTGTTCCAACACTTCGCGCCACGCATCAAGGCGTTCCTGATTAAGTCAGGGTCCGACGCCGCGCTGGCTGAGGAATGCGCGCAAGAGGTGATGGCGACCTTGTGGCACAAGGCGCATCTGTTCGATCCCACTCGTGCGACCGTGGCCACATGGGTCTTCACGATCGCAAGGAACAAGCGCATCGATGTCCTGCGCAAACAACGCCGACCCGAACCCGAGGATCTGTGGTGGGGGCCTGAGGCGGAACCAGATCAGGACGACGTGGTCGCGTTGCAACAGGAAACCGCGCAGCTGCGCGACGCCATGGCGGCGTTGCCCGAGGCGCAAAGACAACTGATCGAACAGGCCTATTTTGGTGATCTGAGTCATAGAGAAATCGCATCTCAGACCGGGTTGCCCTTGGGTACGATCAAATCACGGATACGGCTGGCGCTGGACCGCTTGCGCCATGCGATGAATTGAGATGACGAAGATGAGCAACGATATCAAACATCACCTGACAGACGATCTGTTGATGGCCTACGCCGCGGGCAACCTTCCCGAAGCGTTCGACCTGATGGTGGCAACACACCTGTCCCTGTGTGACCACTGCCGCGCCCGGGCCGAAAGCTTTGACGCTGTGGGCGGATGTGTTCTGCAAGAGCAGGACAGCCCTACCAGCATGAGCGATGGGTCTCTAGCCGCAACCATGGCGCTGATCGCTCAGGGAGCCCCGATTGCAAAACCCGCACGTTCGGGATGCACGGTTCTGCCCGCGCCCTTGCAGGATTATGTCGGCGGCGATGTGAATGACATCAAATGGCGATCCATCGGCATGGGTGTAAAACAGGCGATCCTACCCACCACGAGCGAGGCCACCGCCCGCCTGCTGTTCATTCCGGCCGGTGCGGCCGTGCCCGATCACAGCCATAACGGCATGGAACTGACGATGGTTCTGCAAGGTGCGTTCTCGGATGAGGTCGACCATTTCGGTCGTGGAGATGTTGAGATTGCGGATGAAAGCCTGCACCACACGCCGACGGCCGATATCTCAGAGGATTGCATCTGTCTGGCCGTGACTGACGCGCCCTTGAAGTTTACCAAGTTGATGCCGCGCCTGTTCCAACCATTCTTGCGAATCTGAAACACTGGGGTGGCTCGTGCTACACTGACCCTTCAATAGGTTCGGGAGACTTTTCATGAGAAATCATCTGATACTGACTGCATTGATCGCAAGCCTTACCAGCACGGCCTGGGCGCAGCGTGCAGCAGAAGTAAAATTCGAGCCCGGCAATTTCGGCACGATGGTGAATGGGGCAATTACCGGCAACGAGTATTTCGATTACATGTTGGGCGCGCAGGCTGGTCAGGAAATGTTCGCCGATCTCAAGGTCAGCGACACCAATGGCAATGGCGTGATTTACTTCAACATCCTGCCACCCGGCAGTGACGGCGTTGCGATCTACAACGGCTCTATCGATGGCAACACCGCGCGCATCGACTTGCCCGAAGACGGAGATTATACGATCCGCGTCTATCTGATGGGCAATGATCGGGATACTGATAAGACAGTCGGCTACAATCTGGATTTGTCGATCCAGTAAAGCCTAGCCTTCGGATTTGCCCAGCGGTACCACATTATTGTGGTCGTCCGGGGCAAGCTCTTCGAAATCGAAGTTGTCCAACCGCTGTGCCCGACGCCCGGCTTTTTCGGCGCTGATCTTGATTTCCGAGATATCCTTGGCTGCCTGACCGAAATGGCGGTCGAGGTTCGAAACCCGATCCCCCAAACGCTCCACATCCTTGTGCAACAGGCCAAGTTCCTTGCGGATTGCCCCCGCCTGTTCTCGCATACGCGCGTCCTTCAGGATCGCCCGCATCGTGTTCAGCGTCGCCATGCAGGTGGTGGGGGAAACGATCCAGACGCGTTTGCTGAAACTCTCCTGCACAAGTTCTGGGAATTTGGCGTGCAGTTCGGCATAGACCGCCTCGGACGGCAGGAACATCAGCGCACCATCGGCGGTTTCGCCGTCCAGAATGTACTTTTCGGCAATGTCGTTGATGTGTTTGCGCACTGTGCTGCGAAACATCTGCACGGCTGCTTTAAGCTCGGCGTCATTGGTCGATCCGATCAGCGCTTCATAAGCCTCTAACGGGAATTTGCTGTCGATCACAATCGGCCCTGGCGGGTTTGGCAGGTGGATCAGGCAGTCCGCCCGGCGCCCGTTCGACAAAGTCGCCTGCAATTGGAAGCTGTCCGACGGCAAAGCCTTGGAGACGATATCGTTCAACTGAATTTCCCCAAACGCGCCGCGTGTCTGCTTGTTCGACAAGATATCCTGCAACGACAGCACATCGCCCGACAGCTTGGTGATATTGTCCTGCGCTTTGTCGATGGCGGCCAGACGTTCCTGCAATTGTGTCAGAGACGTCGCGGTCTGTTTCGACGAGCCATGCAGCGATTCCTTCATTCGCTCCTGCATCTCGGCCAAAGCCCGAGCGGATTTCATCGCATTGTCTGCCAACCGGTCATTCATCTGCTGCTGCACCGAGGACAGGCGCGATTCAACCGTCTGGATCACCTGCACCTGCGCATTGGCCTGTGTATCCGACACATGCTGCAAACCACCGCGCAACTGTTCCTGGCCCTGCCCCAGTTGCTGCACGTGTTGACCCAAATGCGCCATCTGCCGCACCAGCGGTTCTGCCATTCGGGCGGAACGGTTGGCTGCCCGCAAGGAAAGGAATAGCAGCAGCAGAATCAATACCACCACTCCACCCGCGATCGGCACCACAGGGTCGTTCAAAGCCATTTCTGTGCCAGCAATCTCGATCATGTCGCCTCGGATGTTCTTGTTTTATTCTTCATAACCCGGCGAAGCGCCGGGATCAACTGCGCCCGAACAGGCGTTCGATGTCGCTCAGCTTCAGTTCCACATAAGTGGGTCGCCCGTGATTGCACTGGCCGGAATGGGGAGTCGCCTCCATCTCGCGCAACAGGGCATTCATTTCCTCGGCCCGCATCCGGCGGCCAGACCGGACCGAGCCATGACAGGCCACCCGGCTGAGGATTGCTTCGATCCGCGCCTGCACCGTTTGGCTTTCGCCCTGATCGGCCAGTTCATCCAGAATATCCAGGATCATTGCACGGGCATCCACTTCGCCCAGAATGGCAGGTGTTTCGCGCACGGCGATGGCGCCGCCGCCAAAGGGTTCCAACGTCAGCCCAAGGCGCGACAGGTCATCCGCAACAGCCATCAGACGCGCGCAGTCGCCTTCGGACAGCTCGACGATTTCCGGGATTAGCAATGCCTGCGCGGCGACGCCGTTTTCGGTCATCTGGGTTTTTAGCTTTTCATAAACCAGCCGTTCATGCGCGGCGTGCTGATCGACAATCACCATACCATCAGCGGTCTGGCTAATGATGTAGTTCTCATGTACTTGCCCGCGCGCCGCACCCAAGGGCAGGTCCTGCATCGGGGGCTCTTCTTCTGTGGTCGAAACTGGCGGAGCCGCCTCCACGATGCTACCGCTATAATCGCGGGACAGTTCGGCAAAACCCGGCGCCTGCGCGTGAAACGCGGCCAGCCGGGCTGCGGGCGAAGGACGATCCATCTGATACACCCGGGCGGGAGTGGGCTGTGCCGGTTCGGGCCGCATCGCGCCCAGCGTTGCATTTGCCACGGTCGAGGACGCTCGGTGCCCCGCCTCGGCCAACGCATGCCGCAAGGCCGAGACGATTAGCCCCCGCGCCACGCCGGGATCGCGGAACCGAACCTCAGACTTTGCCGGGTGAACATTTACATCCACCAGCATCGGGTCACAGTCGATAAACAATGCGGCCGCCGGATGCCGGTCACGGCTGAGGAAATCGAAATAGGCCGCCCGCAGCGCACCGGTCAACATCTTGTCGCGCACGGGACGGCCGTTGACGAAGAGATACTGCGCCACTGCTGCGCCACGCGAATAGGTCGGCAAGGCAGCATAGCCATACAAGCGAATACCCTCACGAGTCGCATCGATCTGCAATGCGTTTTCGGCAAACTCGCGCCCGATCACGCGGGCCAGACGGGCGTGCAACGCATCGAACAGATCGCCATTTTCGCGATCGGCGCGAAAGGTCACGCGACCTTCGCCCCCGCCCGAGACATCGCGCAGCGTAAAAGTGATGGCGGGCTCGGCCATGGCCAGACGTTTGACCGTATCGGTGATCGCCTGCGCCTCGGCCCGGTCGGTGCGCATGAATTTCAGCCGAGCGGGCGTGGCAAAGAAAAGATCCCTCAGCTCGACCACCGTGCCTGCACGCAAGGCGGCGGGTTTCACCGCCTCCATCTTGCCACCAGATACATATATCTGGGCCGCATCTGACCCCGGCACCCGACTGGTTATGTTCAGCCGCCCAACCGCACCCAGCGACGGCAGCGCCTCGCCCCGGAAGCCGAAAGTGTGAATGTTCAGCAGATCCGACCCGTCGATCTTGGATGTCGCGTGGCGCGAAAGGGCCAGTGGCAGATCATCCGCCGAAATCCCGCACCCATCATCCGTGACGCGAATCAATGTCTTGCCACCATCAGCGATATCGATGGCAATCCGGGTCGATCCGGCGTCGATGGCGTTTTCCACCAGTTCTTTGACAGCCGAGGCGGGACGTTCCACCACCTCACCCGCAGCGATGCGGTTGATTGCGACATCGTCAAGTTGACGGATTACGGGGCGGATTTCGCTGATATTGGGGTTTGCCTGCACCATACCACCAGACCTAGCATATGCGCACACGATTCTGCCACTGATTTGGCAGTCCTATTTTTAGGAGGGAGGGGGCGTTCGAACAATCGCGCTGTGCCGATGTCAACAGACGGCAAACCTTGCCACGATTGTCCGAACGATCCAAGTGAGTGGTGGTCATTCAGAAATTTATTGCGGCGGGCCTAACACGAAACGCGGCGCGACAATCATTAACTCTGTCCTCGCTGGGCGTCTGGGCGAATTTCAGCCGACCCCTCGCATTGACCAACAGCGGGAAAGCGCCGTGTCAAGTGGCTTGGGGCGCTCCGGCGCGGGAGCGGCACGGGCCCCACAATGCGGCGCAGGCCAGGATCAGGCCGGACATGGTTGCGATCATCCCCGCCGCGCTGACCGTATCCGTACTGCCCAACCAAAGCGGCCCGTAGCCCGCCAGCACATAGCCCGATATTGCCGACACGCTGGCGAAAATGACGCTCCAGGCGATTTGGGTTTCCAGCCGATTTGTCATCATCCGCGCTGCCGCCGGGGGGCAAATGAACATGGCGATCACGATAATTGACCCCACTGCATCAAACGCGGCCACGGCCGATATTGCAGCCACGATCACCAACGCCATACCCAGCGCGCCGGTGCGAATGCCGATGGTGCGTGCGAAGCCTTCGTCGAAGGTCGAAATCTTCAGCGGGCGCCAGAACAGCCAGATGAACAGGATCACCCCGACCAGCGTCAGCGCAATCCGCGGCAGCTCCGGCGGCAGCCCGGCCAAAGCCGTCAGGTCCAACAGCGATGACCAACCCTCGGCATCCAGCCAGATCAGACTTTCCAGATTGCCATACAGCGCATGTTCCACGTCCAGATGCACGGTCGAGGTATCGGTCTGCTCCAGCAGCAGCACACCGCCTGCGAACATGGTGGTGAACACCACGCCCATCGCAGCACCGGGTTCAATCTGGCCCAGCCGCCGGATCGCCTCGATCATCACAACGGCAACAATGGCTGCACCCGCCGCGCCCAGCATCATGGGCCAGGTCGAGATCGCTCCGGTCAGCAGAAAGGCCACAACGATGCCGGGCAGCACCACGTGGCTGATTGCGTCCCCAATTAGGGCTTGTTTGCGAAGTACAAGAAAATTCCCCGGCAGGGCGCAGGCGATGGCGGCGAAGATCCCGATCAACAGAGGCGTCAGGGACAGGGGGACAAATTCTTCACCGCTCATGGCTGGACCTCCTGCGGGCCACCGATCAGGCGGTCGATATCCGCGATCTGATCGCGGGTCAGCACCGTTTCGATATCGCGCAGCCCGTCATAAAGCGCCGCCGTCGCCTCATGCGCCTGATCCGCGCGTACGATTTCCCACCGTTTTTCGTCGCGCAGCGCCTTGGCGGCACGGGCTTTACCAGCCTCGGTAGCAACGCCATCGGCGCGGGCAAAGCCAGCGCGTTTCAACAAGCGCAGAGTCAGCGGTTCATAGATTTTCTGGCCTTGTGCCAGCGCCAGCAAACCTTGCCGGATATGCACTCGGCGCTGGAATCTCAAATGTTGCAACACCGCCGCCAGAACACCGCGAACAGGCGCAAACAGTAGGGACAGCGCGAAAAAGCCAAAACTGACCAGCACGATGATCGGACCGGTCGGCAGGTTCGGCGCCGAGGCCGACAGGGCCGCGCCCAGATACCCGGCCAACCCACCCGCCAAACCAGCGAGCAAAACAACTCGGTCCGAGCGGTCGGTCCAGAACCGCGCGGTCACGGGCGGTATGATCAGCAATGCCACAATCAGGATCAGTCCGACGATCTTCAACCCGACAACGGTGACGGCCATCACCAATCCCATCATCGCCAGATCAATCCGATGCACCGGCAGACCCCGTGCGGCGGCATATTCCGGGTCAAACGCCACCATGGTCATCAGACGGCGGATGATCATCACCAGAACAAGCGTCGCTGCCCCGCCAATCGCAATGATCAGCGCATCCGCCCACAACATCCCGGCAGTGGAGCCCAGCAAGAACCCTTCGAGCCCCGCCTGACGACCAACGCCCATGGTTTGAATCACGGTCAGCAGTACGATGCCAAATCCGAAGAAAACGGACAGCACCGCGCCGATGGCAGCATCTTCGGCCAGCCGCGTGCCCCGGGTCAGCCAATTCATACACAGCAGACCAATCCAGGCCGAGATCGCCGATCCGGCAAGCAGACCGATCAGATTGCGTCCATCGCCGCCAAAAGCGACCAGCACCATGAAGGCCAGGCACACGCCGGGCAGGGTCGCATGGCTGATCGCATCGCTGACCAGCGCGCGTTTGCGCAGAAACAGGAAAGTGCCGGTCACCCCGGCGGATACGCCCAGCAAGGTCGCACCAATAGCAACCAGCGTGGCGTTATAGCCAAGCTGCAGGCTCAGAGCATCCCAAAGCATGATTTACCCCAGCGCGCGTGAGATCTGGTCGATCTGCGCGGTGGCCAGACGGCCCCCATAGGCCGATTGCAGGGTTTCGGCGGTAAAGGCCTCGGCCACTGTTCCCTCGGCCACTTTACGGGTGTTGATCAGGAAGACGTGGTCGAAATAATCGGTAACGGTGGCCAGATCGTGATGCACGACAACGACGGTCTTGCCCGCCTCTTTCAGCGATTTCAAAACCGCGATGATGGCCTTTTCTGTGGCCGCATCGACCCCGGCAAAAGGTTCGTCCAACAGGTAAAGATCAGCCTCTTGCGCCAATGCGCGGGCTAGAAAAACCCGTTGCTGCTGACCGCCGGAAAGCTGGCCAATCTGACGATCCGCGAAGTCGCGCATGCCGACCCGGTTCAGGCAATCCATGGCCCGCGACATATGTCGGGCTCGAATGCGGCCCAACAGGCCCAACTGCCGCGACAGGCCCATCAGCACCACGTCGATCACGCGAGTCGGGAAATCCCAGTCCACACTGGCGCGCTGCGGGACATAGGCGATGCGGGCACGCTGCTGCTCCAGCGGTTTGCCAAAGACAGTGACCTGCCCGGAGAGCGGCGATACGATCCCCAATGCGGCTTTGAGAAGGGTCGATTTCCCCGCGCCATTAGGTCCGATGATCGCCGTCATCGCACCGGTCTGCACGGTCATATCCACCGAGAACACCGCAGGTTTCTGGCCATAGGAAACGGTCAATCCACGAATGGCCAGAGGGCTCTCGTCCAAACTGTGCCCGGTAATTGAAACACCCTGATCAGCGGCCAGTTCCAGCATCATTCAAAACCCCGCCGATAGTTTGCCGTTCATACCCCGATCAGGCACATCCGCGCCCAGCGCCCCGGCGATGACAGTGATGTTGTGATCCAACATGCCAACATAAGTGCCTTCATACGTGCCAGGCTCTCCCATGGCGTCGGAATACAGCTCGCCGCCCACACCCACGTCGTGACCTTTGGCAGCAGCTCCTTCGATCAGCGCCCGCATCGACCGGTCAGAGACCGAGCTTTCAACGAACACCGCCGTCAGCTGTTGATCGACCAACGTATCCACCAGCTCTCCGATCCGGTTCAGCCCGGCCTCAGATTGGGTCGAGATGCCCTGAATGCCCATCACCTCATAGCCGTAAGCCGCGCCGAAATAGCCAAAGGCGTCATGCGCGGTGACCAGCACGCGGTTGTTTTCGGGAACAGCTGCAAGCGCCTGATTGGCATAGGTGGTCAGCGCATCAAGCTCGGCCAAATGCGCTTCCGCATTAGCGGCAAAAATATCCGCTGCCTCGGGACGCTCTGCGGTCAGGGCCTCTTGCACCTCAACAACCACATCACGCCACAGGGCCGGGCTCATCCACACATGCGGGTCGTATTTGTCGGCATAATCGTCATGCCCACGCAGTTTGGACTTGTCGATCCCTTCAGCCACGGCCACCACAGTGCGTTTGCGGCCGAGGTCATGGAAGAAATCTTCCATCTGCGCTTCCAGATACAGACCGTGCCACAGGATCAGGTCCGCACGGGTCATCGCAACGATATCACTGCGGGTCTGGCGATAAGCATGCGGATCGACTCCTGGACCCATCAGGCCCTTCACCTCGACCTGGTCCCCGCCCACCTGACGCGCGGCGTCAGCAATCATACCGGTGGTTGCGACCACTTTCAGTGGTGTCTCGGCCCAAGCCGTCAGGGGCAAAGCAGCCGCAAATGCCAGCGCTGCAAGAAAGCTGCGACGAATCATAGTCAGATCCCGATTTGGTGTCCTGTTGAGAATGAATATGCGAACCATTCGCAACTAAGTCAACGCTATTGCGAATTATTCGCAAGAAAATACCTATTTTTGTCCATTTGGTCAAAAAATTTGCAGATCGAACCTTGCTGCACCTTCCCTTTATGTGCGGCTCGTGCGATTTTGGCGCAAACCTCCCAAAGGACGTGACTATGGATACGCAGAGCTCAGAAAGCCCCGTGCGCACCGCGCATCTGCCGCAAGTGACCGAACCCAGAAACCCCGGCATGAATCTTGATCTGGATTGGGTACGCGCCGTGCAGGCCAATACCTCGGCCATCGAACGCCGGGCCGCGACGCTGCCCGGTCGCCGCTCGGTTAAAAAAGAGTATCAGGCCGCGTGGCTGTTGAAGGCGATCACCATGATCGACCTGACCACCTTGTCCGGCGATGACACCGTGGGCCGGGTGCGCCGCCTGTGCGCCAAGGCGCGTCAGCCGGTGGCACCTTCGGTATTCCAGGCGCTGGACATGCCGCCGATCACCACCGGGGCTGTCTGCGTCTACCACGACATGATCGGCACGGCGGTTGAGGCGCTGAAAGGCACCGGCATTCCGGTTGCGGCTGTGTCAACCGGTTTCCCGGCGGGCCTTTCGCCGTTCCACCTGCGTGTAGCCGAAATCGAAGAAAGCGTAAAAGCTGGCGCCGAAGAGATCGACATCGTCATCTCGCGCCGCCACGTGCTGTCCGGAGATTGGCAGGCGCTGTATGATGAGATGAAAGCCTTTCGCGTGGCTTGCGGTGATGCGCATGTAAAGGCCATCCTTGCCACCGGAGAGCTGGGCAGCCTGCGCAACGTCGCGCGCGCCTCGCTGGTCTGCATGATGGCCGGGGCGGACTTCATCAAGACCTCGACCGGCAAGGAAAGCGTCAACGCCACCCTGCCCGTGTCGCTGGTGATGATCCGCGCGATCCGCGACTATTATGACCGCACCGGGTATCGCGTTGGCTATAAGCCTGCGGGTGGCATCTCGAAAGCAAAGGACGCGCTGGTTTACCTGTCGCTGATCAAGGATGAGCTGGGCGACCGCTGGCTGCAGCCGGACCTGTACCGCTTTGGCGCATCATCCCTGCTGGGCGATATCGAACGGCAGTTGGAACATTATGTAACGGGCGCGTATTCCGCCGGTTACAGGCATTCACTCGGCTGAGCCTGTGACAAGTGTCAGGACAGTGAGTATTTGGGAAAAGATGAAGTCATGACTGTGAAAGAAATCTTCGAGACGATGGATTACGGCCCTGCCCCCGAAAGCGCCGCCGAGGCACTGGCCTGGCTGGTCGATCAGGGTGATAAGTTCGGTCACTATATCGACGGCGCCTTCACCAAGCCCGGCAAAGGGTTCGAAAGCCGCAACCCCGCGACCGGAGAGGTGCTGGCCAAGCTGACCCAAGCCAAACAGGCCGATGTGGACGCAGCCGTTGCCGCCGCCCGCAAGGCGCAACCGAAATGGGAAAAGCTGGGCGGTGCGGGCCGTGCGCGATACCTCTATGCCATTGCGCGGCTGTTGCAGAAACACGCGCGCCTGTTTGCCGTGCTGGAAAGCCTCGACAACGGCAAGCCGATCCGGGAATCGCGCGACATCGACATCCCGTTGGCGCAGCGGCATTTCTACTACCACGCGGGCATGGCGCAGCTGATGGAAAGCGAATTGCCCGATGCGCAGGCGTTGGGTGTGTGCGGGCAGATCATTCCGTGGAACTTCCCGCTGCTGATGTTGGCATGGAAAATCGCCCCTGCAATCGCGATGGGTAACACCGTGGTTCTGAAACCGGCTGAATACACTTCGCTGACCGCGCTGCTGTTCGCTGATATCTGCTCCCAGGCCGGTTTGCCGAAAGGCGTGGTCAACATCGTCACCGGCGACGGTGCCGTGGGCGAAATGATCGTTTCCGCAGACGTGGACAAGATCGCCTTTACCGGCTCGACCGTTGTGGGCCGTCGCATCCGCGAAGCCACTGCGGGCTCAGGCAAAGAACTGACTCTGGAGCTGGGAGGCAAGTCTGCTTACGTCGTCTTTGACGACGCCGATATCGATTCAGCCATTGAAGGTCTGGTCGACGCGATCTGGTTCAACCAAGGCCAAGTCTGCTGCGCAGGCTCGCGCCTGTTGGTGCAGGAAGGCATCGCCGACCGCTTCCACGAGAAACTGCGCGCGCGGATGGACAAGCTGCGCATTGGCGACCCGCTAGACAAATGTATCGACGTGGGCGCGGTGGTGGACTCGGTTCAGTTGCAGACCATCAAGAGCATGGTCGAAAGCAACACCGCCGGTCACGTTCATCAGGCGGCCTGCGACCTGCCCGCGAACGGGTGCTATTACCCACCGACGCTGATCTCGGGGCTCGAAACCTCGGACCCGCTGATGCAGGAAGAAATCTTTGGCCCAGTACTGGTATCGTCCACCTTCCGCACTCCGGAAGAGGCGGTCGAGCTGGCCAACAACACCCGCTACGGGCTGGCCGCGACGGTCTGGACCGAGAATGTGAACCTTGCACTGGATATTGCGCCCAAACTGGTCGCGGGCGTGGTTTGGGTCAATGCCACCAACCTGTTCGATGCTGCCGCCGGATTCGGCGGTGTACGCGAAAGCGGCTTTGGCCGTGAAGGCGGTTGGGAAGGTCTGGCGGCCTATACCAAGCCCAAGGGCAAGGTCAAACCGCTGGCCAAGGTTGAGGCGACCCTGGGCGAAGGTGCTCCGGTTGATCCCATCGACCGCACCGCCAAGATGTATGTCGGCGGCAAGCAGGCAAGACCCGATAGTGGCTATTCCAAGCCTGTCTGGGGTAAATCCGGCCTTTTGGGCCATGTGGGCCTGGCCAACCGCAAAGACGTCCGCAACGCGGTTGAGGCTGCGGCTGGCGCCAAGGGCTGGGCCAAGACCACCGGTCATCTGCGCGCACAAATCCTGTACTACATCGGTGAAAACCTCTCGGCCCGCGCTGCTGAATTCGCCGCACGCATCGACGCCATGACTGGCAAGAAAGACGGGGCGAAAGAGGTCGAAGCCTCGATCCAGCGCCTGTTCACTGCGGCCGCCTGGGCCGACAAGTATGACGGTCAGGTACACGGCGTTCCGATCCGTGGCGTGGCGATTGCCATGAAAGAGTCCGTTGGTGTCATCGGCGCGCTTTGTGCGGATGAGGCGCCGCTGTTGGGTCTGGTGTCTGCGATGGCTCCGGCGATTGCGATGGGCAACCGGACAGTTCTGGTGGCCTCGGAGCCTTATCCGCTGGCGGCAACCGACTTCTACCAGATATTGGAAACCTCGGACGTGCCCGCAGGTGTGGTTAACATCCTGACCGGTATCCACGCGGAACTGGCGAAACCGCTGGCCTCGCATCTGAATGTCGATGCGGTCTGGTCCTTCTCGTCCACCGACCTGTCGAAAGAGATCGAAGCCGTTTCAGCCGGGAACCTCAAACGTACCTGGGTGAATAACGCGACGGCATTTGATTGGGGCGTGGACCATTCGCGCCGCTTCCTGCAGGCTGCAACCGAAGTGAAAAACATCTGGGTGCCCTACGGCGAGTAGGGCTCCCGCATCAGGAAGCGGCCAATTTGGTACTACCTACAGACAAAACGACTAGAACCACCGTTGTTCGCCTTGTGATTTGGTGCACAGTTGGTGCTTTGGTTTGTTTGGCTTTCCTGCTTGCGAACGTCGACAGCCTCGTGATCCCAATGGTTGAAGAGATGCGCGGCAAACTGAGTCAAGGAAACGTGGCTGATCACAACTAGGGAGACCTAAATGGACTTCGCAGAAAAAACCGTCATCGTGATTGGCGGGACCAGCGGCATCAACCGCGGCATTGCCGAGGCGTTTGCGGCCTCGGGGGCCAAACTGGCCGTTGCCAGCCGGTCGCAGGACAAGGTCGATGACACGCTTGCCGCACTGAAAGAGGCCGGCGCAGCCGAAGTAGTTGGCGCAGCCTTTGATGTGCGCGATGCGCAGGCAGTGGCGGACGGGCTAAAACAATTCCATGACGCTTTGGGTGATTTCGACGTTCTGGTCTCTGGCGCGGCGGGGAATTTCCCGGCGCTGACCTCCGAAATGTCGGTCAATGCGTTCAAGACCGTGGTGGATATCGACCTGATGGGCACCGTTCATGTGATGAAGGGGGCCTATCCTTACCTCAAACGCCCCGGCGCCAGCATAATCAATATCTCGGCCCCACAGGCGTTTCTGCCCTACGAAGGGCAAGCCCATGTTTGCGCGGCCAAAGCCGGGGTCGATCAGATCACTCGCACCCTGTCGATGGAATGGGGGATCGAAGGCATCCGCGTGAACTCGGTAGTGCCAGGATTTATTGAAGGAACTGAAGGCGCACGGCGTCTGGCACCAACGGAAAACGCCCACGAGGAACTGCGCCGCGATGTGCCGCTGGGGCGTTGGGGAAATACACAGGATGTAGCCAATGCCTGCCTGTTCCTCAGCTCGGACATGGCCAGCTATATCAGTGGCACAGTTCTGTCCGTTGATGGCGCGCTGTATCAGCGCGGGTCCGGCAAGTTCGGGCAGATGATGGGGCAGATGCTGCGCAGCGCAGCGGGGAAAAAGGGCTGAGCGTTGCTCAGCCCCCTTTGATCAGTTTGTGGTTTCCAAACCTTCGGGTTTGCCGACAACAGTGAAATGCAGCCCCTGGGGGTCCAGCAATTCACTGGCCACGCGGTTCACCTCGTCCAACGTCACCGCGTTCACCTTGTCGTTGCGGGTGGCGATATAGTCGATGGGCAGGTTTTCCATCTGCATACCGACCATGATCCCGGCGATCGGGCCATTGCCATCAAACCGTAACGGATAGGCTCCGGTCAAATAGGTCTTGGCGTCGTCCAGCTCTTTTTGAGTCACACCTTCGGTCGCGGCACGCGCCCACTGGTCGCGGATCACCTCGACCGCTTCGGCGATGCGGTCATTGGCCGAGGACACCGAGCCCAGATAGACCGAAGCCAGATCCTTGGGTACCAGATAGGTCGCGACGCCATAGGTCAGGCCACGCTTTTCGCGCACTTCCTGCATCAGGCGGCTCTCAAAACCACCGCCACCCAGAATGTGGTTCAGAACAAAAGCGGCAAAGAAATCCGGGTCGTCCCGGTCGATCCCCGCGTGGCCAAACAGGGCCACGGATTGCGGCGTATCGAACTCGACCACGCTGACGCCACCGGGGATGTCCACGTCAGCACGGCCCGGAATGGGTTTGCCCGCCTCGGGCAGATCCGCCAGCAACGTGTCCAGTAACGCGCCCAGCTCATCGGGGGTGATATCGCCCACCGCACCGACATAGAGGCGGTCCTTGGCGAACACATTGTCATAGGCGGTGACCACATCATCACGACTCAATGCGCTGACGCTTTCGATCGTGCCTTTGCCCTCGGACCCATAGGGGTGATCGCCATATGCCATCTGTGCAAAATTGCGCCCGGCAATGTCATTGGGGTCAGTCTGGTCCGAGCGCAGCCCGGACAGAATCTGCGCCTTCACGCGCTCAACCGCGTCTTCATCGAACCGAGGCTCGTGGATCGTGGTGCGCAACAAGTCGATGACTTCGCCCCGGTTCTCAGTCAGAAATTGCGCGGAAATCGAAACGGAATCATCCGACGCGTTGTACCGGAACGAGGCCGCCAGTGATTCCAACTCGCGCGCATAGGTGCGGGCGTCCATGTCACCTGCGCCCTCCTCGATCAGACCGCTCATCAGATAGATGGCGCCGCGTTTGCCGGGCTCATCCAGCGAGGTACCACCGCGAAAACGTAGTTCCAGCGCGGTGAAGGGGATCGAGTGATCCTCGACCAGCCATGCGGTGATACCGCCGGGTGAGGTGACTTCTTCGATCTCGATCTCAGCCCAAGCTGGCAGCGCGATGACAACGGCGATCAGGGTTGCAAAAATCCGTTTCATTGCGTCACCTCATCGTCGCGCATCAGCCATCCGGTGACCGACGCCTCGGGCTGCAGAACTTCACGGGCGGCGGCGATGATTTCTTCCCCGGTCACGGCCTGCAGGATATCGGGCCACGCCTGCACATCCTCGACCGTCAAGCCGCTGGTCAGGGCGCGGCCATAGCGGTTGCCGATCCCGTCCACATTATCGCGCGCATAAGTCTGGGCGGCGCGCAGCTGCATCTTGATCCGGTCAAGGTCTTCTTCGTTCACACCTTCAGCGATGAAGTCGGCGACGGCTTGATCCATGGCTTCTTCGGCTTCTTGCAGCGACACGCCCTGGGCCGGGACGACCAGCAGATCAAAGGTCGTGTCGTCCAGCGAGACGCCGCGATAGAAGGCACCCGTATAAACGACCTTTTGCTGTTCGAATTGCAGTTTTTCGTTCAGATAGGACGTGGTGCTGCCCCCCAGCAATTCGGCCAGCAGGAACAGCGCGGCGGCTTTTTCCTGCGCACCGGCATCCCGTTCGGGCGCGAGATAGCTGCGCTGGACATAGGGCTGCGAAACACGCGCGTCCTTGAAGGTCAGGCGACGTTCGGCCGATTGCGGCGGTTCCTGCGAGCGTACGCGTTCAGGCAAGTCCGGGTTGGCGGGGATAACGCCATAATACTGTTCGGCCAGAGTTTTGACCTCATCCGGCTCCACATCGCCGGTCACCACCAGAATGGCGTTATTGGGCGCGTAATGGGTCTGATAGAAGGACAGCGCATCCTCCATGTCCAGCGTCTCCATCTCGTGCTTCCAGCCGATGATCGGCACGCCGTAACGATGGTTAAGGTACTGAGACGCGCTCATCTGCTCGCCAAAAAGCGCCCGCGGGCTGTTTTCGGTACGCTGGTTGCGTTCTTCAAGGATCACGTCACGCTCGGTTGCGATATCCTCTTCGCTCAGGCGGATATTGCGCATCCGGTCCGCCTCCATCCGCATCATCAACTCCAACCGGTCGGCAGCTACGCGCTGGAAATAGGCAGTGTAGTCATAGGAGGTGAAAGCATTGTCATTGCCACCGTTGGCGGCGACGGTAGCGGAGAACTCGCCCGGTGCCAGCGTATCGGTGCCCTTGAACAGCAGATGCTCCAGGAAATGCGCCACGCCGGACGAACCAACAGGCTCATCCGCAGATCCGGCGCGATACCAGACCATGTGCTGCACGACCGGGGCGCGGTGATCTTCGATCACAACGACATCCATGCCGTTGTCCAGCGTGAAAGTGGTAACCGCCTCGTGCCCTTCCTTGGCAAGCAAAGGGGTGGCGGCGAACAGGGCGGCAGATAATGCCAGGGCCCGAACCATGGGGCGTCCTCCGTTTCGTTTGATGGTGTTCAAACTACGGTTGTGGTGCGCAGGTTCAAGGGTGATGACGGAAAGTTAAGATTTATTCATCAGCCGGTGGGGCCGAGGGCGTCTCAATCCCGGCCTGACGCGCTGCTTCGTTCTGCCGATTGGCATCAAGTGCTTCGCGACTGTAAACCTGCGAATAGCGGTCTATCTTGAACAGGCGCAGACGGGTCAAGCGGCCCTGCTTTCTGCGAAACTCGGCGTCTTCGGTGTCGACGACTTGACGCGTGTTGGATGGTACGCCATAGCGACTTGAGGCCGTCACCAGCGCGCCATCAGATGCAGGAATTGCGGCATTCGGGTTCAACGCCGCTTCGCTACCGCCCAGCGCCACCACGGCATCCGCCTTGGGGTTTGGGTCGGTCAGGTTGGAACCGCCCGGTGTGGGCGCGGGCAGGAACTTATAGTCCTTGGGCTGGGTCAGCGGTTTGACCGGCATGACCGAAAACTCATCCGGTCCGTCCCCCGGTGCCTCGAGATGGCGCAAACCGATATCCGAGCACCCGGCAACCGCAAAGGCCAATGTCACAGCAAAAATGGAACGCGGCAACCGCATCAGAGTCTCCAGCCAGTTTCAGGCGCTTTTATCGCATATCACCCGGCGCGTCACGAGGGCTTTTTGCCATCGAACAACACAAGTCCGAAAGCACCCGCAAAGATGAACACATCGGCCAGGTTGAAAACAAACGGATTGTTGAGGCCGCAACAGGACATGTTCAGGAAATCCAGAACATAGCCGTACAGCACCCGATCCACCACATTCCCAAGCGCGCCACCAATCAGCAACCCGCCGCAAAACAACATCAGCTTGGACGGGGTTGTCCGCATCAGCCAGATCAGCACGCCAATCGCAACAGCCAGCGAGATGCCGATCAGCACCCAACGGGCGGTATCGCTGTCGCCTTGGAACAGGCCGAAATTGATGCCCCGATTCTCACCGTATTTGAACACCAAGAGCGGCGGCAGCACGTCGATATTGCCCTCGGCCACACGCATCACGTGAACGACCAGATACTTACTGATCTGGTCGATCGCAAACGCGGCCAGCGCGGCCCAGAGCAGAATACGAGAGCGCATCAGTGGCGGAAGTGGCGCATGCCGGTGAAGACCATTGCCAATCCGGCCTCATCCGCGGCCGCGATCACCTCGTCATCACGCATTGAACCGCCCGGCTGGATGACACAGGTCGCACCAGCCTCAGCGGCTTCCATCAGCCCGTCAGGGAAGGGGAAGAATGCATCAGACGCAACGGCCGAGCCGATGGTGAGCGGCTGCGGCAAGCCGAGCGCGTCGGCCATGCGTTCGGCCTTCTTGGCGGCAATCATGGCAGAGTCCAAGCGGCTCATCTGGCCTGCACCAACGCCAACAGTCGCGCCATCTTTCACGTAAACGATGGCGTTGGACTTAACGTGTTTCGCCACTTTCCAGGCAAACAGCAGGTCGCGCATCTGCTCTTCGGTCGGCGCCTTTTTGGTGACGACCTTCAGATCGTCCATGCCGACAAAACCATTGTCCTTGTCCTGCACCAGCAGACCGCCCGCTACCTGACGCACGGTCTTGCCGCCTGCGGTCACGTCCGGCAGAGCTTCGGTGGTCAGCAGGCGCAGGTTCTTCTTGGCCGCGAAGATCGCCTTTGCTTCATCCGATGCACCGGGGGCGATCACGACTTCGGTGAAAATCCCGGTGATTTCCTGTGCGGTTTCCGCGTCGAGCGGTTGGTTCAGTGCCACGATCCCACCAAAGGCCGAAGTACGATCGCAATCGAATGCCGACTTATACGCGTCCAGCAAGGTCGCGCCTGTGGCAACACCGCAAGGGTTGGCGTGTTTGATGATCGCACAGGCCGCACCTTTTGCAGGATCGAACTCGGCCACCAGCTCAAATGCTGCGTCGGTGTCGTTGATGTTGTTATAGCTCAGCTCCTTGCCCTGGTGCTGAACGGCGGTCGCCACACCCGGACGGTTGGTTCCATCAGTGTAGAAAGCCGCCTGTTGATGACTGTTCTCACCATAGCGCAGGGTCTGTTTCAGTTCACCGGCAAAGGCGCGGCGCTTGGGCGCATCAAGCTGCAGTGCGTCGGCCATCCAATTCGAAACCGCGGTGTCGTACGCTGCGGTCCGGGCGTAAGCCTTTTGCGCCAGCCACTGGCGGAAACCGTAGGATGTCTTGCCGTAATTCTCTTCCAACTGATCCAGGAGCGAAGAGTAATCCTCGACATCCACTACGACGTTCACAAAGGCATGGTTCTTGGAGGCCGCACGGATCATCGCAGGGCCGCCAATATCGATGTTCTCGATGCACTCGTCATAACCTGCGCCTTTGGCCACCGTCGCCTCGAACGGATAGAGGTTCACAACCAGTAAGTCGATCGCGCCAATACCATGTTCATTCATCGCAGCCACGTGGCCGTCGTTGTCGCGCAGCGCCAGCAGGCCGCCATGCACCATCGGGTGCAGAGTCTTGACCCGACCATCCATCATTTCGGGGAAACCGGTGATCTCGCTGACATCCTTCACCTCAAGCCCTGCATCACGCAGCGCCTTGGCTGTACCGCCAGTCGATAACAGCTCGACCCCACGTTCGGCCAGCGCCTTACCCAGCTCGATCAGCCCGGTCTTGTCGGAAACGGAAAGCAACGCGCGGCGCACGGGGTGAAGATCGGTCATGGGTCCAAAGGTCCTTTTGGCGTCAGTCAAACTCGGGCTCGTCCCGGTGCAGATCGCGCACGGCATAGGCTGTATCCTGAGCCTTACTCAGCGTCCACCGGGTGCGGGTCGCATACTCCATTGCGCGCCCGGATAGAACGATCTGTTTTGTCGCGCGTGGCTTTAAACGGCCTTTTTCAAGGTAAACGCTTGGTTCAACGGATAATTTTCCCACGCCATCATGGCGGAAAATCCAAATTTCGCCGCTTTTGAGCGCCATCGACACCGCCGCGCCGCCCAAATCAATGGCCGCATCCACGTCTGGATGCAGGTGAAACCGGATATCAAACCCGATCCCGTTCAGGCCCGAAGCGTCCAGCGCCCGGTCAAACTGCCGCTTGGCCTTGTCGGTAGCAGTCAGCAGAATATCCTCGCCCGTCAGTTCTCGCCCATCAAATCGCAGCTCGAACGTACGCGCATGGGTCAGACCGAACACTTTGGTATAGCCGTCATGCCCGACCATAAAGCGGGTGCCTTCGAATGCCTCTTCGAAATCAATCGGCACGTCTTGCGGTGCATCGACCAAAGCCTCTCGTTCACCTCCATTCCCCGCTGGTGCCAAACGCGCGCTAGAATAGCCATCCAGGCACAGGGTCGAATGCGAAGGTGTTGCGCGCCCGGCTCGCCGCCATTCCGTTCCGAAACTTTCGCCTGATCCGCAGTTCACAATCAGTGGCCGCCGCCCCGAAGTTAGCTCAAACGCCAGTGTCGAGGCATGGGCATTATAAGATGCAGCCCCCTTGGGCGGCACGTTAGCATCGACGATCACGCTGGTCCGGGCCGCGTAAAGCCGTGCAAACCCCATCGCCAACCCAGTTGCGTGTTGCGGGCGAACCCCGCTTTGAGCCAACGCCTGATCCAGCCGCCCTTCGATCCCGCGCCCGCCGCCATGAAAGCGGGCCAATGCGCCGTCTGAATGGCGCAGGCTGCGCAGCGTCGGCGCCATGCGTTTGATCGCATCGGCCTGCGCGCCGGGGGTGCCCCGCCCCTGATCGCTCAGCGCGGCCGAGGTCCAGGACAGCAGGGTAAACACCTCAAGCAACTCTTCAGGGTTGCGAGTGGAAATACCGCCCTGCGCGTCGATCTGCCTTTCGCATTCCTTAGCCAGGGCGCGCAGGGCCGGGTCGGCCATCTGCTCCAACCCTTTCAGCGCCAGTCCGGCCTGAACCAGACCGGCCAGAGCCTCGAACCGGGGCAGGCCTGGCGTGGCCGCTTTCCAGCGTTTGGACAGGAACCAGGTTTGCTGCGCCAGCGCGCGAAAGAACACAGCGCTCTGCTTGTCATCCATTCCGCGCAGAAGGAAGACAGCGTGGTTGATCCAGCGCATCACCCGTCGGCCGGTCAGATCGGGTGCCCAGCCCGGCCCTTGCCCGCGGCCATGCGCATCGATCCAGCCCCACACCCAGCGCTGCGCCTTTTCTCGCGCGCGCATGTCACCGACGGCGGCCAGATCATCCAGCCAGGCAAAGCCGTGACGTTCACTGTCAAAACCGGTGCTAGGCGCCGTCACGTCCCACAGGCCGGTATCCTGTGCCTCGACCAGATACCCGGCAAACAGCAGATTTCCGGCAACCAACTGCCGCCCCCGGGCAAACGATCCTACAGTGCGCGGTTCAGGCTCGGTGACGAAACCGGCAGCGGCCTTGCGCCGCTGGCTGAGCCGCGCATACAGACGGTTCTGAAACCGCGTCCACCGGTTTGTCATGGTATCTGAGTTTGACATGACGCTCGTTACTCTGCCTCTCACGCTCTGCTGGCGCCTGAGACCCAACGATAGACCGGTGTGATCGTCAAGTCATCGAAAAGCGTGCCATCAGGCTGATTTGTTCAGGCAGGCGATATAGAACCCGTCCATGCCACCGCGATCCGCCCAATAATCGGGCCGCAGACGCAGGCCTCCTTCTTCGGTGATCCAGCTTTGATCCACCCCGGTCACGTCCAGCGCGGTGCGGTCGATGCTCATGTCAGGATATTGTTCCAGCGCCTCTTCGATCTGCACCTCGCCTTCGTCAGGCAACAGGGAGCAGGTGCAATAGACCAACCGTCCGCCGGGTTTCAGCAGGGTCCAGGCATGGGCCAGCATCTGCGCCTGCAATTCAATCAACCCGCCGAATTCCGAGCCGTCCTTGGCAAAGGGCAGGTCCGGGTGGCGCCGAATGGTTCCGGTGGCCGAACAGGGTGCGTCCAGCAGGATCGCGTCATACTGGCCCTGATGCTCCAGCGCGTCACCAGCGATGACTTGCGCTTGCAAGCCAGTGCGTTTGAGGTTCTCGCGTACTCGTTCCAACCGCGATTCTGAGATGTCGAGAGCCGTCACCTTGGCCCCGGCAGCCGCCATTTGCAGCGTCTTGCCGCCCGGTGCAGCACACAGATCCAGCACGGTTTCCCCGGGCTTTGGTGCCAGCACACGCACCGGCAAAGCCGCCGCCGCGTCCTGCACCCACCAGTCGCCCTGATCAAACCCCGGCAGGTTTGAGACCTGCCCCGCATCCTGCATACGCATCGACCCGGTCGGCAGTGCCTCACCCGGTCCCGTGGCCCCCGGTTTCAGTGAGAGGTCCAGCGGTGCGCCAGTGAAATGCGCCTGCTCCATGCCTGCAACGGCATCAGTGCCCCAGGCCATGATCAGCGGCGCGCGCAGCCAGTCCGGCAGGCGCGGCACCCGCATTTTGGGCCAGGCTTCCGGCCCTTCGGCGGCAACCTTGCGCAGCACAGCGTTGACCAACCCCTTGAGCCGGCCATGTTTGCGCGACCGCCCCACAATTTCGACCATCGAGTTCACGACACCATGCGCGGCCTCACCCTGGCACAACTCAACCGCGCCCAGGCGCAGCGCGTTATGGACGGTCAGAGCAGGCGTCCTGTTAAGGTGATTGTCCAGAAGACGGTCAGCTCGTTCCAAACCGCGCAGGGTTTGCAAGGTCAAACGCTGCGCCCGCGCGCGGTCCTCGGGGGCCAGTCGATCCAACGCGCCTGCGGCCAGACATTCGGACAACAGCCGCCCCTCACCCAATATCTGATCCAACAGATAGATCGCGCTGCGTCGCGCCGCTGTTGCGTTGTCGGACATGAAACCGCCTTTGATGTGACTCTCGTCCGCATTGCCAAAGGCGGACGGGGGCGTATATCAAGCCCGTGCCCGGAAAGGAACCCGATGTCATGCCCGACACCACGAATGACGACCACAAAGACCTGCCCCCCGCCGCCCAGCGCGCCCTGGCCGAGGCGGAAGAACGCCGCAGCAAGGCCGAGGCAGAAGCAAAAGAGATGCCCAAGGAACTGGGCGGGCGCGACGGCCCTGATCCGGCCCGCTATGGCGATTGGGAAAAAAAGGGCATCGCCGTCGATTTCTGATTGATCAGCCCTGAAGGGCCTGCAGAAAATCGGCTATCAGGGCACGCTGTTTTTTCGATTTGACCCGCTCTTCGGGCCAAGTCAGCCAATAGCCGTCTTTGGTCTGCAAATCGGGCAGATCCAGCCGACACAGCCGACCGGCCTGCAAATCCGTGCTGGCCAGAGGCACCGAGCCCAGCACCACTCCAATCCCCTGCCGGGCCGCCGAAATGGCATGTTCCATCGAATCGAAACTGATCTGTGACGGCGGCATCTCGCCATGCCCCGTCTTACGCGCCCAGTCCCGCCACGCCGGGCGCTCGCCACGCAGCTCAATCAGCGGCACCCCCCATTTTATACCGGGCGCGGCCATCGGCACCAAAACCTCGCGGGCGATCAGGGCCGCATCCCGACCGGGCCAGGCCCCACGCCCATAGCGGATTTGCAACCAGGTCCGCTCCTCATCCAACGACGACCGGCGCGCCACCGAGTCGGTCATCACCCGCACATTGGGTCGCGTTTCCTGAAACCGGGCAAGCCCAGGCAGAACCAGCGCGTGGATGTTCGAAGACAGGCCCGCGACGCGTAGCTCTTGCGGGGATTTGCCGAACAAATCTTCGGTGTTGCGCTCCAACGCCTGCAAACTCTCTTGCACCAGCGGCAGATAGCTTTCGCCTTCAACCGTCAGTGACACGCCTCGTGCCTCGCGCACGAACAGGGACCGGCCCAGCCAAGCCTCCAGGTTACCGATCCGCTGACTGACGGCTGCCTGTGTCAGCCCAAACTCTCGGGCGGCGGCGGAAAAACCACCCAACCGACCGGCGGCCTCGAACACGCGCAGCCAATCCAGCGGCGGCAATCCGATCTTTTTCTTTGCCATAAGATTTTCCAAGCCTCAGCCGAAAGAAGGATTAATTGTGGTAATGCCACAAGAGGCGTATCTGCTCAATCAAAGCCCGCGCTGAACAGGAGACCCCCCATGCTGCGCACTGCCAATCACGATACTTCGGTTGTGACTGTTGAATTTGACACCGGAACTCAGGCCCGTTTCCACGCGATCTGGCTGCGCGATAATGCGCTGGATCCGGAGACACGCGCGCCCGGAAACGGTCAGCGTCTGATCACCATCAGCGACATTCCCGCCGACATTTCAGTCAGCTCCGCCGAGATCAGCAATGGCGATCTAACGGTCACTTTCCAGCCCGAAGACAAGACCGTGACCTTCCCCGCCGCTTGGCTGGCCGATCACGTCTATGATTGCGCCCGGTCCTTAGAAACAGGCCGTGTCGCACATGGCATCACCACGTGGGAACGCGGCATCGAAGCGCCAAGTGCTGATTGGGGTGAAGTCCACGCCAATCCCGCCGCCAAGCGCGGCTGGCTGGCTGCAGTGGCCGAGTTCGGCTTTGCCAAGCTGACCGGCGGCCCGACTGAGCCGGAATCACTGCTGAAGGTGGCCGATCTGTTCGGCTACGTCCGCGAAACCAACTATGGCCCCTATTTTGAGGTTCGGACCGAGGTAAACCCGACCAACCTAGCCTATACTGGCCTTGGTCTTCAGGCGCATACTGACAACCCCTATCGTGACCCGGTGCCGACGCTGCAAATCCTCTATTGTCTGGAAAACAGTGCCGAAGGTGGCGATTCCATTGTAGTCGATGGCTTCCGTGCCGCCGAAAAACTGCGCGATCAGAACCCCGAAGGCTTCGCCCTGCTGGCAGGCTATCCCGCGCGATTTGAATACAAAGGTTCGGACGGCATCTGCCTGCGGTCTCGCCGCCCAATGATCGAGTTGTCGCCGGACGGTGAGCTAGTCGGCATCCGATTCAACAATCGGTCTTCCGCCCCGTTTGTTGACGTGCCATTCGACCAGATGGAAGCCTACTATGCTGCCTATCGCCAACTTGGCGAGATCATCGACGATCCGGCCATGGGCGTGTCGTTCAAGCTGGAACCGGGTGAAAGTTTCATCGTCGACAACACCCGCGTCCTACACGCGCGGCTGGGCTATTCCGGCGCAGGATCGCGTTGGCTACAAGGCTGCTATGCCGACAAGGATGGATTGCTGTCGACGCTCGCAGCGATGGACATGGCGCAACCGGAGGCAGCGGAATGAAACCCGATTTCTCAACCCTCAACCGCGACAACATCGTGGCCTTTATCGGGGATATCTTCGACCGTCGTGGTGGCGAGGAATATCTGGGTGAACCGGTCACGATGGCAGAACACATGCTGCAAGGCGCCACAATTGCCGAACAGAACGGCCAGTCCGAGGAAATCATCGTTGGCGCGCTGCTGCACGATATCGGCCATTTCACATCCGAGTTCGGCACCTATCACCCCGACGATACCGAGGATCGCCACCATGAGGATGCGGGGGCCGAAGTTCTGGAACAGTTCTTCCCGTCAGTCATCACCGATTGCTGCCGCTATCATGTGGCGGCCAAGCGCTATCTCTGTGCCACCAAGCCTGACTATTTCAACCGTCTGTCCACGGCTTCGGTCCATACACTGGAACTGCAGGGCGGACCAATGAACGCCGAAGAAGTCGCGGAATTCGAGGCGAACCCGAACCTGAAAGAGATCATTCAGGTCCGCTATCTGGACGAAGCGGGCAAGCGTGCGGATATGAAGACGCCGGATTTCACCCATTTCGCGCCGATGGTGCAACGCATGGTCGACAAACATCTGGGGGCGGCATGAACGCCCCCGAATATATCTTTGAGGCCAGTTCAAAGCCGTCCCTGCCCTGGCATGAGGTGCCCCTGATCCGGGCCACAGACGCGTCGGTCAAGGGCTATGGCTGTCTGGTCGATGACCCGGACGGCTTCGAGATCGAAATCTCTCGCTGGCCCCAACAGGGCTGGCGCCCCATCGACGAGGGCACCGGCGATGAAGGTGGCTGGGTTGAGGGCACGTTCAAATGCGACTGGCAGGGCGACGTTCTGTATGGTGAGAACGAGGCGGTTAAAGGCCATTATGTTTTGGGCTGGTCCGCCGACCCGCAACAGGCACAGACCGACCAGCAAACCGCACCGCGTGATCAAGTGCTGTTATGGCATATGAACTATCACCCAGACGGCGGACAGATGTTCTGGCCGTTGGACAACAAGCCCTTCATCGTTCCCGCTGCGCTGCCCGGGGACAATTTGACCCCCGAAAAGGTGGTCGCGTTCTGGTGTGACGGCTCGCGCGGCCTCTATATCCATCCCGGTATCTGGCACGAAGGGATTTTCCCCGTCGAAGACAATCAACGTTTTCTGGACCGGCAGGGCCGGGTTCACGCAAGGGTCAGCGCAGATATCGGCACAGAATTCGGTGTTTATCTGGCCTGCCCGCTGCGTGAAGATAAGGTGAAGGATCTGTAACTGCACCTCAGGAAGCCTGTCTTCAGAAACCCTTAACCCTTAGCCCAAACATCTGTGATACTCTGATGCCACGTCCAACAGGCACGGGAGGTATCCGATGGGATGGAACAGGCGCAAAGTTGTCCAGCTGGGAACCGCAGCAACGGTCGGAACCTTGTTGCCGCGCGTGGCAACAGCAGCGGAAGACCAGAATGCGGCGTTCGAACAGGAATTCAGCACGACGCTGGATCATCTGAGAAAAACATTCTCGGGGCTTGGGTTCAACGAAGCAGCGCCACTGTCCGTTGCTTCCGGGCGCGATGACTATAACGAGGGGCTGCGGCACGATTTTGACCAATCCGCGCTGCCCTCGAACGCTTTTGTCATTCAACCGTTGGCTCGGGTTGCCGATGTCAGTGAGAAATCTCGTGCGGACGTGTTGCCACTATTTCATGAGGTCGGCTGCCATCCCGCAGACACAGACGGTCAAGCAACGACGCGTCTGATGATGCGCATTTTGACCGAAGCCTTCGATCTTGACCCCACCCGCATTGCCTTTGTCAGCGTGCCGCAGTCCGAGGATATGCGCACGGTGCTGGACGAGATGGCCCTACCCTTTACCGAAAAAGTGCTGCTGCGCGATGAGATTGAGGCCCTGGCCGCCCGCGATGCCTCGGGCTTTTTCTTTCCTGATCCGTTTGGCGATGCCTACATCGTGACGATGGGCGTCTATTACCGCGTCGGTGATACGGATGAACTCGCCCCCACGGCCTATCCTCCGTCCGCCAACTGGACCGAGATCGGCGAGATCGTGATCGGAGGTGAGGCCGCGCCCCTTGGCATTTCCATCGGGGCCGAGCGCCTGACCTATGCCCGGACCGGCCAGTACCCGACATGGGATCAACGATTGGGGCTGCTCTTTGCAACGGCAGAACAGGATGGTGCAGAACCGCCCGGTCTGGCCGCATTCCGCTAAACGGGGTTACAGCCCCAGCACATCCACCATGTCATACTGGCCGGGGGCCTTGCCCTGCCCCCATAGCGCCGCCTTTAGGGCACCGCGAGCAAAGATGGCGCGGTCGGTGGCCAGATGGCGCAGAACGATGCGTTCTCCGGGGGCGGCGAACAGCACGTCATGCTCGCCGACGATGTCGCCACCGCGAATGGCGTGGAATCCGATGTCTCCGCGTTTACGGGCCCCGGTGATCCCGTCGCGGCCCCGGTCGGACACGTCGGACAGATTGACACCGCGCCCTTCGGCGGCGGCCTCACCCAGCATCAGCGCAGTGCCCGAGGGCGCATCGACCTTGTGGTGATGGTGCCCTTCAATCACTTCGATGTCGAAATCCTCATCCAGCGCGGCGGCAACTTTCTTGGTCAGTTGCACCAGCAAATTGACCCCAAGGCTCATGTTCCCGGCCCGCACGATAACGGCATGGCGCGAAGCTGGCTCCAGCGCTGCGATCTGCTCATCCGACATGCCGGTGGTGCCGATCACGTGCACGCAGCGCGCCTGCGCGGCCAGCGCGGCAAATTCCAGCGTCGCTTCGGGTGCTGTGAAATCGATCACTGCCTGCGCCTGCGCAAATGCCTCAAGCGGGTCATCGGTCACGGTGACGCCCAGCGCTTGACCGCCCATGGCCGTGCCCACGTCCTGACCGATCCAATCATGGCCTGTACGCTCGACCACACCGACCAAACGCGCCTGATCGCTGTCGGTGACGGTCTTGATCAGCATCTGCCCCATACGGCCCGAAGCCCCTGTGATTACGATCCCCGGAATATGGGTCATTGCGCTGGTCCTTTCTAAAGTCGGCTCAAAGCCTCCTACCCGGTTCGCGCCCGCTTGGCAAAGCCCAGCTTTGCGCTTAGATCGGGGATATGGCAAAGAACAAATTCCACGATGGCCCCGGCCCCTCCCAACGACAGTTGCGCGTCGGCGAACTGATCCGACGCACCCTGTCCGAGGTTCTGGCGCGCGGAGATGTCCACGACCCCGACCTGAACCGCATGTCAATCACTGTAGGTGAGGTGCGCACCTCGCCCGATCTGAAGATCGCCACCGCTTATGTGCTGCCCCTTGGAGGCAAAGGGCAGGAAGATGTGATCGAACTGCTCGCTCGCAACAAGGGCGAGTTGCGGCGCGTGATCGGCAAAAAGCTCAACCTTAAGTTTTCGCCCGATCTGCGGTTCCGTCTGGATGATACTTTCGATCGTCTGGACGACACCCGCCGCATGTTCAATCAGGACGCGGTGCGCCGCGATCTGGACGAGTGATCCGCACACTGGTCACGTTGGGCGCGGTTTTCTGGGCCGTGCAGGCCGGCGCGGTCACCTGCGAAAAGCTGACCCACGAGAATAAGCGGTATACCGTTTGCGAGGTGGACGCCGCCAATGAAGACCTGCGCCTGTTTCTGAACGACGAAAATGACGACCTGCTGGGGCATTTCTCATCGGTGAACGAGGCGCTTGAACCCAGTGGAAAGCGTCTGGCCTTTGGGATGAACGCCGGTATGTATCACGACGACCGCTCGCCCGTCGGCCACTATGTCGAAGAGGGCGAAGAGGTCATGCGCGTGATCCCGAATCCCGGCCCCGGCAATTTCGGCCTGCTGCCCAACGGCGTGTTCTGCATCCGCGACGGTCGTGCCGATGTGTTCGAGACGCTGGATTTCGTCGAACAGGCCCCCGACTGCCGGTTTGCCACCCAATCCGGCCCGATGCTGGTGATCGACGGAGAGCTACATCCACGCTTTCTGCCTGACTCGACCTCGCTCTATGTGCGCAACGGGGTGGGCACCAGCGCCGATGGCACGCGGGCGGTGTTCGCAATCTCGGATGACTACGTCACTTTTCATGAATTCGGCAGCCTTTTCCGCGACGTGCTGGAAACGCCGAATGCGCTGTTCTTCGATGGCAATATTTCACGCATGTACGACCGGGCCAGCAACCGCTCGGACGTTGGCTTTTCGCTGGGACCAATCGTGGGTGTGGTCGAAGACACACCGGGAAATTGACAGGACCCGGGTGATCCGTTAGGTCGCGCGCCTCAGCAAAGGGCAAGGTGCAAGATGGGACGTAAACGCAAGGGTCGCGACATTTCCGGCTGGCTGGTGGTGGACAAGCCTGCGGGCATGACCTCGACCGCGGTGGTCAACAAGGTACGCTGGGCGATGGACGCGAAAAAAGCGGGCCATGCAGGCACGCTGGACCCCGAAGCGACCGGTGTTCTGGCAGTGGCATTGGGGGAGGCGACCAAGACCGTTCCCTACATCACCGACGCGCTGAAAGCCTACACATTCACTGTGCGTCTGGGTCAGGCCACCAATACCGACGATGCCGAGGGCGAAGTGATTGCACAAAGCGATGCGCGCCCCTCGGATGAGGATATCAAACAGGCGCTGGCCCCTTTTTTGGGTGAGATCATGCAGGTTCCGCCCAAGTTCTCGGCAGTGAAAATTGACGGCCAGCGCGCTTATAAGCTGGCCCGCGATGGCGAGGATGTGGAGCTGACCGCCCGCCCCCTATGGGTTGAGGAACTGATCCTCGTCGACCGCACCGATGAAGATCACGTCGTACTGGAAATGACCTGTGGCAAAGGCGGTTATGTCCGCTCGATCGCCCGCGATCTGGGGGCGGCACTGGGATGCCACGGCCACGTCAAGGTCCTCCGCCGCATCTGGTCCGGCCCGTTTGAGGCCGAGGACGGTTTGAGCATCGAACAAATCGACGAAATGGCCAAGACAACCGCGTTGGACGAGTATCTGCATCCGCTGGAAACCGGTCTGTCGGATCTGCCCGAACTGAAATGTACCCCCGAAGGGGCCAATCGCCTGCGCAACGGCAACCCGGGTATGGTGCTGGCCTCGGACGTGGAATACGGCGACGAGGCATGGGCCTCGCTGGATGGCAAGGCTGTGGCCGTGGGCATCTATAAATCCGGCGAATTGCACCCCAGCCGGGTGTTCGTCGCCTGAGCCACGTGTTAGGCGAAGGGCATGATCACCCGAACGCATACCAAGGGCGATGCGCCCTCGACCGCCATTTATTCCGATTGCGAGAAGTATCGCTATAGCCTGACCCGCATCTGGGACCCGGAGGGATGCAAGGCGCTGTTCGTGATGCTGAACCCCTCAACCGCGACCGAGGTGCAGAACGACCCCACCGTCGAACGCTGTGAACGGCGGGCGCGGGCGCTGGGGTTCGGGGCGTTTCAGGTCACCAACATCTTTGCGTGGCGCGACACAGATCCGCGCAAGATGCGCGCCGCCACCGATCCGGTCGGGCCTGCGAATGACGCGGCGATTCTGGACGGCGTCGAATGGGCCGATCAGGTCATTGCCGCCTGGGGCACCCATGGTGCGCATCTGGAGCGCGGCCCGGCGGTGGAAACCTTGCTGCGCGGCACCGGCCAACCACTGTTTCACCTGGGGCTGACCAAGGGCGGACACCCGAAACACCCGCTCTATATCGCCTATACTCAACAACCCGAACCGTGGTGACAAAAGGTTAACCACGAGATCAGCTTGGCTTTGACCAAGTGCTTGACCGTATGAGACATTTACCCTCGGGGCAGTACGTTTACGGAGGGTTCCCATGTTTCTGATCGGATTCCTAAGTCTGGCCGCTGTCGGTGGCACAGCCTTAGCCATGAGCGACGCGTTTGTCCCCGAAGACGCGCCCGAAGATGAAGACAGCATTGACGATCAGCCTGACGAGGTCTCTGACGGCAAGTACCTTGAGATCGATGAAACCGACGAAGACCCGACCACGTCCCAAGACACCGCGGATGAACAGGAACCATCGACCGAAACCATACTGTCCGAATTCGATGGTGATCTGGTGATTGCCGGAACCGAAGAGGCGGATGTGCTGACCGGTCAGGACGGGGACGACCAAGTCAATGGATATGGTGGGGATGACACCATCGACGGCGGTGCCGGCAATGACGTGCTGTTCGCCGGTGAAGGGGCGGATTTCGTGTCAGGTGGCGCGGGTGACGATATTCTGCATGGCGAGGACGGGGATGACCTGCTGACCGGGGGTGAAGACGATGACATGCTTTATGGTCATTCCGGCGCAGATCAGCTGGAAGGGGGCGAGGGTGAAGATACGCTCTATGGCGGGCAGGACGATGACGCGTTGGACGGTGGTGAAGGCGATGATGCGCTGCACGGCGGGTATGGCGACGACATGCTGGACGGCGGCGAGGGTGAGGACGTTCTGTTTGGCGGCGACGGCGACGACATCCTGACCGGCGAAGAAGAAGAAGACGCTGTCGATTTCCTAAACGGCGGCGCTGGCGAGGATACGATTCTGGCCGACAGCGGCGACATCGTCACCGGCGGCGACGGCGCGGATGAGATTATCCTGACCCCCGAAGCCGAGGATGAAGCGGTGACCGTGATGGATTTCCAACCCGGTCAGGACAAGCTGTTTGTATCATGGGATGGTCAGGAAGACCCCGATATTCAGATCGAAACCGACGCTGAAAACGAGAATTTGACCCATGTGCTGATCGACGGGCAGGATGTGGCGCAGTTGCTGGGGGCCGAAGGGTTGACGGCCGACGACATTCAGCTGATCTCTGAGATCGATCTGGCACAGCTGATCGCATTGGGCTGAGCCCGAAGAATCCTTTTGCCATTCGCCAAAATTACGCTTATACGCGCGCATCCGCATCGGAATCGGTGCGGTCTTCTCCATGGGCCTGTGCTGGACGACATCCCGGCCTGCGCCATCAACTCTAACCTTTTAAAGGAGACCCCGATGTCGATTACTGCCGCTGAAAAAGCACGCGTTATGAAAGAATTCGCAACCAAGGACGGCGACACCGGTTCGCCAGAAGTCCAGGTTGCCATCCTGACCTCGCGCATCACCACCCTGACCGAGCACTTCAAGACCCACAAAAAAGACAACCACGGTCGTCGCGGTCTGCTGAAAATGGTCGCCCAGCGCCGTAAGCTGCTGGACTACCTGAAGGGCAAGGAAGAAGCACGCTATCAGGACCTGATCAAAAAGCTGGGCATCCGCCGTTAAGATCGGACTGTACAGCTGGTACAATTCAGACGCCCGCCTTTTTGGCGGGCGTTTTTTTGTTTTACCCTTGCCAGTGATGGTAAAGCGCATGAATCGCGAACGTGCTGAAACGAATACAGTTTTTCTTTACACTTCGCCAACCTTAGCGTCGGAACACACTTTCCCGATGCCGCGAAATGACCTAATTGCGGCCTTGATTGAACCCCCGCACATGGATTTTGTGTCCGCGTAAGATTTGGGACCGAAGAAATTAAATGACAGACTTCAGCATCAGTGGTGGTGGCTCCACCGACTTTACAGATACGTCCCCTGGTGGCGGATTCGTTATTGACTTCGATAGTCTGGACAACAGTTTCAGTCTTCAGATCAATGACGTCGATCTGTTTGTCGGCGGGCCTGCCGGAGCCCCAAATGAGCTTCAATTTCAGATACCTGGAACCGCGGGCCAAACGGTTCAGTTTGCTGACGGTGACAGGTATGAGATCGACACACCTGCCGTTTGGCAGCTGGGAAACACGAATGGGGAACCCGTCGTCCGGTTAGAGGTAAATCCGGACGGAACCATCGCGCTGTTTGGTGTGAAGGTGAACAATGGGCCGCTGGAACCGCTGGCGCTGTTCAATGGATTGACCGTAAACACCGATGCAATTGCTGCGGCTTGGAATGATAGCGGGCAAAACGAAATTGACATCAACCAGTCACAAACGGGCCCAACAAACGCAAGCGGCGAGTTTGTGGACGTGCTATGCTTTGCGTCCGGAACCCTTATTGAAACGCTTCAGGGTCCAAGGCGGGTCGAGGACCTGCAAGTGTCAGATCAGGTTCTGACTTATGATCATGGCCATAAACCTATCCGATGGATCGGGTCACGCTGTCTCAGCAACGCTGAACTGGAGGCCCAGCCGAGACTTAAACCGATTCTGATCCGCGCCGGTGCCTTGGGGGCAGGATACCCCAAGCAGGATCTTGTCGTCTCACCACAGCATCGTGTTCTTGTTTCCTCAACGGTCGCTCTGCGCATGTTTGATTGTAAGGATATCTTGATCCCGGCGAACAAGCTTCTTCCGCTTGACGGCGTTGAGACACTGGAAAACACATCAGACGGGGTGGTGTATTTCCATCTTCTGTTCGATACGCATGAAATCATCTGGTCCAACGGCACACCAACGGAAAGCCTTTTTACAGGGCCAGAAGCCATAAAATCAGTCTCGGAAGAGGCCCGGCAAGAGATAATGGATTTGTTTCCCGGATGCGGCGACCCGCAGGTTCGGGCGCTGTCGGCACGTTATATTCCCCAAAAGGGCAAACAAATGCGAAAGCTTGTCCAGCGGCATCAGAGCAATCAAAAACCTCTGTTCGGCGAATTCCCCGCTTAGAATTCTTCTGTTTGATAGCAAAACAAAGCTTTAAGATTTTAGGCCGAGAACCGACCTAAGGCGCAACAAAAAAACGCCCGCCTGTTGGCGAGCGCTTCCGTTGTGTCAGGGATTACCTCACATCTTCGCCTTCTCTGATTTCAGTGCCAGCCATAGGCAATAGCACATGATCAGAACCACCAGCGTGAAGGGGATACCTGTCGACACCGCTGCGCCTTGCAAGGCGGCAAGGCCACCGCCCAACAGCAATGCGATGGCGACCAGACCTTCTAGCGTACACCAGAACACGCGCTGGATGACGGGGGCGTCCATCTTGCCGCCCGCCGTGATCGTGTCGATCACCAGCGAACCCGAGTCCGACGAGGTCACAAAGAACACCACGATCAGGACCAGCGCAATTGGGGCCACGATGCTATACAGTGGCAGCTCTTTCAGGAAGCCGAACAGCGCGCCTTCGGGGGCATAACTGTCGATCACCGTGGCGCGAACACCTTCCGCTCCGCCTGCGTTCAGCATGTCGATGGCTGCACCGCCAAATGTCGACATCCACAGGGCGCAAACCGCTGTCGGCGCAAGCAGGGCGCAGATGACGAATTCACGTACCGTGCGGCCCTTCGAGATACGGGCAATAAACATGCCCACAAACGGTGACCATGCGATCCACCACGCCCAGTAGAAGGTGGTCCAGCCATGGAAGTAGCTGGTATCCTCACGTCCGAACGGGTTGGACAGCGCTGGAAGGTGCAGCACATAATCCGTCATCACGTTGAAATACCGTGAGATGGCTGTGCCAATTCCAGTGACAACAATGACGAAAATGAACAGCCCTACGGCCATGATCATGTTGATCTCACTCAGCCGTTTGACGCCTGCATCCATACCCATCAGGACCGAGCCCAGTGCAATCATGGTGATGCCAATAATCAGCAGGACAACGACGGTCGGGCTGGATTCGATGCCGAACACTTCGTACAGCCCCGCCGCAACCTGCTGCGCGCCCAGACCCAATGATGTGGTCAGGCCGAACAGGGTGGCAAAGACGGCCAGCGTATCGATGAAATGGCCCCACCAGCCCCAGACTCGCTCACCCAGGATCGGATAGAACGCAGACCGAAGGGTCAACGGCAGGCCCAGGTTGTAGCTGAAGATCGCAAGGCTAAGACCCACTGCGGCGTAAACCGCCCAACCTTCAAGACCCCAATGGTGAATGGTGCCGACGACACCAGCATATTCATTGCCTGGTACCGCGATATCGATACCCAATGGCACGGCGTTCCCGTCCTCGGCAAAGTTGTAATAGACCGGCTCCATTACGCCAAAGAACAGCAGGCCGATGCCGATGCCGGCGGCGAACATCATCGCGATCCAACCTGCATAGGAGTAATCGGGCTTGGCGTCTTTGCCGCCGATCCGGACCTTGCCCACGGGCAGGATGATCAGCACCAGGCAGAACAGCGTGATCGCGTCCACGGACAGGACCAGGAACCAATCAAACGTGCTTGTCAGCCAGGGCCGGAGCCAACCAAAGAACGTCGCTGCGGCCTCTTGGTTGGCCAAGGCGATCAGAACAAAGGCAAAGATCAGGATACTTGAGATCAGAAAGACCGGGTTGTGGATATCCAGACCGAAGGGCCGGACATTATCCTGGCCCAGTTCATATTCGGTCTCGAAATCATAGATCCGTGGATCCGGATCCAGCATTTTCTTGGTTTGTGCCATTCGACTTTCCCTCAGTTTGCTGTGTGCAAACGCCAAGGTCTTCGGTCGGTGGACGGCAAGTGTTCTGGTTTTCCCTTGGCGCGTTTCCCGTCATGTCGACCGCGAGTCTTCTGGTAAGAGCTTACACGATCATCAAAATTTCGCAAAATCCGCGCAATTTTCGGGGTTTTACTGCCAAAAACGGAAAAACGGGTAATTAATCCTGTAACGGCGCCCCACGGGTTTTACGACTGCCCGCCGCGCGCAACCGGTCCCTTAGGGATGGCGTCCAGGTGGATTGACCCTCTTGATTTTCCAGCGTCTCGACAAGGTCGACATCCATCCGGAATGTGGCACGCATCGGCATTAGCCCGTCAACGACGTTCATCTCATGGTCCGAAGGATCGATTACCAGTTGCCCGGTCAGGCGCACCGGCTCATGCGTATAGGCCGGTGTCCAGCCGTTGCGCAATTTCAACCGGATCATCTGGTTCGGCGCGGGTGGTGGCAGGTGACTGCACATGCCGGGCTTAGGCACCAGATAGGCCACCGATTGGCCATCTTCATCCGATGGCGCAGGAATGGCATAACCCATCAGGGTCACCGTCTGACCGTCAAGACCGGGATTGCCGCTTGTGTTGGCCCTGTTTCGGCGCTCGGACACGTATTCGCGCTGGGACAGCAGCCAGTCGACGTCAATCTGGTCGGCGGCAAGGGCATCTTCGGTTTCCATCAGAAGTGTTTGCCATTTCTGGCGGTCTTCCGCGCTGCCGACGTCTTGCTGCAATCTGCTGCGCAGGCGGACCGCGAATAACAGATCATCAAATTGCTCGGGGGTAAGCGCGCGAAACGGGTCGTCAAAATTCTGGACCGACGGGTCCGGCAGTGCGGCCCAATCCAACGCAGCACCTGGCGCGGCCGAAACCGGGCCGATGAAACCCAGCAATGCCAGCGGTAAAATCTTTAGCCAGGCCGTCATCTGCATTCTCCGCCCGAAACCCGAAATGCCCCTGTACCTTAGCGGCCTGTACCACCCCAGGTCCATGCCGGCATCATCACGAATTCAGCAGGGCGGCAGACCGCCAACCCGGTTCGGTTTCGCTTTCCTTTGGACGCAATCTCATGTATGCGCGCGATATCTGAGACGTTGTGCCCTGACCCCGGCACTCAGACGAAAGTAAAAATGGGGTCGGCGGCAATGGGGCCGCCATGCAAACGGGAGACCCGGAGGGCCGGGAGCGCTCCCATCTAGGATACGCATATGTTTGATGTAACAAAGAAATCTATGCAGTGGGGCGAAGAGACGCTGACACTGGAAACCGGCAAAGTTGCCCGTCAGGCGGACGGCAGTGTGATTGCCACGCTGGGCGAAACCAGCGTCATGGCAAACGTGACCTTTGCGCGGGCACAAAAACCCGGTCAGGACTTTTTCCCGCTGACCGTGCATTATCAGGAAAAATACTATGCCGCCGGTAAGGTTCCGGGTGGCTTCTTCAAGCGCGAGGCGCGCCCGACCGAGAAAGAGACGCTGACCGCGCGTCTGATCGACCGTCCGATCCGCCCGCTGTTCGTTGACGGCTTCAAAAACGAAGTTCTGGTGATGTGCACCGTGCTGAGCCACGATCTGGTCAACGATCCCGACATCGTTGCGATGATCGCTGCCTCGGCTGCTCTGACCATTTCCGGCGCGCCGTTCCGCGGCCCGATCGCCGGTGCCCGCGTTGGTTTCGAGGATGGCGAATACGTCCTGAACCCAACCGTGGACGATATGCAGGACCTGCGCCTGAACCCCGAACAGCGTCTGGATCTGGTTGTTGCTGGCACCAAAGACGCCGTGATGATGGTGGAGTCGGAAGCCTACGAGCTGTCCGAGGCGGAAATGCTGGGCGCGGTCAACTTTGCGCATGAGCAGATTCAGCCGGTCATCGATCTGATCATCTCGCTGGCCGAAGAAGCCGCGAAAGAGCCGTTTGACTTCCAGGCGCCGGATTACTCCGAGCTGTCCGCTGCCGTTAAGGCCGCCGGTGAAGAGCAGATGCGCACCGCCTTCGCGATCACCGACAAGCAGGAGCGCACCGCCGCTGTTGCCGCTGCCCGTGAAGCGATCAAGGAAGCGTTGACCGAAGAGCAGTTGGAAGACGGCAACCTCGGTTCGGCAATGAAAAAGCTGGAAGCAGGTATTCTGCGCGGCGACGTCGTCAAAGGCGGCAAGCGGATCGACGGTCGTTCTACCACCGATATCCGTTCGATCGTTGCGGAAACCTCGATGCTGCCGCGTACGCACGGTTCCGCCCTGTTCACCCGTGGTGAGACACAGGCGCTGGCCGTGACCACGCTGGGCACCGGCGACGACGAACAGTTCATCGACGCGCTGCACGGCAACTTCAAATCGAACTTCCTGCTGCACTACAACTTCCCTCCGTATTCGGTAGGTGAAGTTGGCCGCGTGGGTGGCCCGGGCCGTCGTGAGATCGGCCACGGCAAGCTGGCGTGGCGCGCCCTGCAGGCGGTTCTGCCTGCGGCGACCGACTTCCCCTACACGATCCGCATCGTGTCGGAGATCACCGAATCCAACGGCTCCAGCTCGATGGCGTCGGTCTGCGGCGGCTCGCTGTCGATGATGGATGCGGGCGTTCCGCTGAAAGCACCGGTTGCCGGTGTGGCCATGGGTCTGATCCTGGAAGATGACGGCGAATACGCCATCCTGTCGGACATTCTGGGTGACGAAGACCACCTGGGCGACATGGACTTCAAAGTTGCGGGTACCGAAAACGGCATCACCTCGCTGCAGATGGACATCAAGGTTGCGGGCATCACACCCGAGATCATGGAAAAAGCCCTGGCGCAAGCCAAGGACGGCCGGATGCACATCCTGGGCGAGATGGGCAAAGCCCTGTCCGAGACCAACGAATTCTCGGTCCACGCACCGCGCATTGAGACCATGAACATCCCGACCGACAAGATCCGTGAAGTGATCGGTTCGGGCGGTAAGGTAATCCGCGAAATCGTCGAAGTGTCGGGTGCTAAGGTCGACATCAACGACGACGGCGTGATCAAGATCGCCTCGCCCGACGGTGAATCGATCAAGAAGGCCTATGAGATGATCCACTCGATCGTCGCAGAACCCGAAGAGGGCCAGATCTATACCGGTAAAGTGGTCAAGATCGTCGACTTCGGTGCCTTTGTGAACTTCTTTGGCAAGCGCGACGGTCTGGTCCACGTGTCCCAGATCGAAAACCGCCGCCTGAACCATCCGTCAGATGTGCTGAAGGAAGGTCAGGAAGTGAAAGTCAAGCTGCTGGGCTTTGACGATCGCGGCAAGGTGCGCCTGTCGATGAAAGTGGTCGATCAGGAAACCGGTGAAGAGATCGTTCCCGAGAAGAAAGAAAAGAAAGAGGAAAGCGCAGAGTAATCTGCCTTTCTATTTCGAACAGGAAAGACCCCGGTTTCAGCCGGGGTCTTTTTTTGTTTGGGCTGCCCTTGAAACGTCCTCGAAGCATGGCGACAGTTAAAGAGTTCTTCTGTGAGGCAATGCAATGATCCTGGAAATTCGTCATTACACGCTGAAACCCGGCCTCCGAGAGGAATTTATTGCGTTTTTTGAAAAGCATAACCGCTCTGCTCTGCGCGATGCAGGCATGCTTGTTTTTGGGCCACTCCGCGATCTGGAGGATGCCAACAAAGTACACTGGATGCGCGCTTTCCCCTCTTTGGAAGCAAGAGAGCGGATAAAGAATGACTTCTACGAAGGGCCAGTCTGGCACGAGCAGATCGAGCCCATCGCAATGTCAATGATTGCCCATTACGAGGCAGAACTGACCGAGACAACCAACGGGTTCGAGACATTCAAAGGCGCTCGAACACTCGATATGTAGTGAGAACTGGGCCGCAATTCGGGTTTTGGACAAATGAGGCGCTGCTCGACAATCAGTGCGCCACCCCTGTCGGCCCGTGCTTCATGACATGCCACTGACCGTAGCTGTCGTTCAGGTCCAGTTTGATCGCCGCGTCTGCCTTGGTGGACGCGCTGCCGATCTCGGCCAGGGTGAATTCGATACCGCCGGGGATATCGATCCGTACGCGATGCGGGCCACCGCCATGCGGTGCCTGAATCGGTTCGCCGGAAGATTTCAGCACATCCCCGATGGTGACCTGGGCCGTACGCCCGTCCATGTCCATCTCAAAATCAATCGGCACATACAGAGTCTCATGAACGTTGTCGCACATCGTACGGAAAACGTGCCAGTGGGTCGCCATTTCCTCGGTCTCTTCGCCGTGAAAGACCTTTTCCAATGCGGCGCGTTGGGCGTCCGAGGCACTTGGATCGATGATCACCTGCATCTCACCGCCGCCTTCGAAAATGGGACCCGGCCAGGCATAGATAAGAGCAGCCTTCGTACCACTTAGATCCGTGTCGCCAAAATGCCCCTTTGAAACTTCCAACACTTCAAACCCGCGGCAATGGCCATGGGTTGGCAATTCTTCGAACTGGCAAGGGCATGCATACCCGCAATTGCAGTTCCCAAAAGCATCGCCTTCAATGTACCAATCAGTAAAACCCATCGTCTTCTCCTGTTATGCACAGTCTGAAAATCCCGACGTCGTTGGTCGCATGCCTGTAGATTATTCCCCCGACAACACCCTACCACAAATTGGTTGCGTTCAGAACCGTAAGGCCTAAATGCCCCTGTTTCGTTGAAATTGCGGCGTAAACCTTGGTTTAAACCCGCCAGTTTCAACCAAAATCCAATCGCAGCAGCCGGGGGCCATCCCCAGTTCGATCGCATCGACGCAATGCACAAAAGGAGATGCGATATGGAAACCTTCAAGATGCTGACACTGACCGGCCTGATCGTAACTGCCCCGGCCCTGGCTCTGGCTAACGTAGGGCTTGGCGACAAACTGGGAACCAGCGAGGCCGAAATCCGGGCGACCCTAGAGGCGCAGGGATACCAGATCGAGGAGATCGAGTTCGAAGATGGTGAGATCGAGGTTGAACTCAGCAAGGATGGCGTGGAAACTGAACTGGTCCTGACCGAGACGAATGGCGAGGTGACCGCCATCGAAATCGAAAAAGACGACGACTGACCGCGCGAAATCAAAGGAGCGCCATGAAGCTCTCACAGACGTCTTTACTCTGGCTCCTTCTGGTGGTGCAGGCCCTCTGCGCCGCCTTTTTCTTGACCGACGCGATCCTGGATTGGACCGGAGGCGAAAGTGCCGGGTTCCGCCATCTGCACGGGTTTGAACTGGTTCTGTCGCTGGCGCTGATGGGGGGGCTGGCCGCAACCATTACCCTTATACGCACGCAAAACCGACGTGTGCGCGAAATGCAGCGCCAGCTTGGTGTGGCGCAGGGTGCCTTTGCCCAAATCATCGACAACCAGTTCAGCGAATGGCAACTCAGCGACGCTGAACGTGATGTCGCGCTGCTGTCCATCAAAGGGCTGTCCATCGCAGAAATCGCCGAACTCAGGCAGACCAAAGAAGGGACGATCAAGGCACAAAGCGCAGCGATTTATCGTAAGGCAGATGTCACGGGGCGGCTTCAACTGCTCAGTTTCTTTGTCGAAGAGCTTTTGACCGCTCCGCTGATGAACGAGCCCAAAGCGCCCAAGCCCAGAAAAGATCAAATCTGAAATTCAAGGCGGATTTATTCACTCACACCGTGCAAATAACCTGTGACTCAACGTGAAGCTCCAGCGCCTTCTTTTCGCGTCTCAATTGCCCACATGTGCCTTGTACCCAATTCGGAACAAAGGACATGGTTATGGTTTCTCGTCTCATTCTCGCCTCGGCGGCCCTGACGGTCAGCGCGTCGGCACTGGCTGCCCAAAGCCTGACTGATGGCCTTTATATTCAGGGCTTCGCAGGCTACAGCCAATTGCAAGACAGCGACTTCGGCGGCACGATCAACGGATCGCCACAATCCGTGGACACCGATTTTGACGCGGGCTATGGGCTGGGTATCGCCGTTGGCAAGGAAATTCCACAATGGTCTAATGACCGCATCGGCACCCGGGTCGAACTGGAATTGTCCTACCGCGACAACGACGTGGACGGCGTCAATTTCTCGGGCAACGGACCCGGAAATGAGGGAAATACATCGGGCGATATCACGCAGACCTCGCTGTTTGGCAATGTGCTATTCGACATCAAGCAAAATAGCGCTTTCACACCCTATGTGGGTCTGGGTCTTGGCGTAACCTATTCCGATATCGACATCTCTTACGGGCCGGGCGTGCGGCTGGACGACAGTGAGACGAACTTTGCAGCCCAAGTCATCGCCGGCGTGGCTTATGAGGTCAACGAAACCACTGCATTAACCCTCGATACCCGCTATTCTCGCGCCTTCGACGTCTCAACCAACCGCGTGGCACCCAACGGAGCCTCCACCGGCTCTGTCGAAGACGATATCGACACGTTCAGTGTCAATGTCGGCCTGCGCTACGGGTTCTGAGTGCGCACGGGGGCAGAGTTTCTATCCGGTTCCTCTTCCCCCGCATGGTCCCGTGTTCTATGCACGGGATCATGCGATCTTTTATCATCCATATGTCCTCTAGCACCGCCCGGCGACCCAATGCCGACAAGCTGTGCGCCGATCTGCCAAATGCCGAACTGTTCGAGGCCGTGAATGGCCGTGATCCTGAACAGATCGCCGGTGTTCAGCTTCATCCCGGCAATCTGCACCGCCCGCATTACCCCTTTCCCCTCCGTCCGGCTGAAATCGGCGTGTTCGAAAGCCATCGCCGCATCTGGCGCAAGCTGGTCGATGAAGAAATTGATCTGGCCATCATCACCGAAGATGACCTGCGTATCGACCCCGCCCGCATGGCCGAGACGCTAGAGGTTCTGGCCCCGATCGCCACACCCGACCATTATATCCGCATTCCGGTAAAGCAGCGCGAGGTCCCGGTTCAGACTCTGGCCGAACAGAACGGGCTTCGGCTGATCCTGCCCAAGGTGATCGGGTTGCAATGCGTCTGTCAGATGGTGGGTCGACACGCGGCCAAACGATTGCTTGCCGCCACCGAACAGATTGACCGCCCGGTAGATACCTTCATGCAAATGCACTGGCTGACCGGCCAACCCATCCACGCCCTGCTGGGCAGTGGTAATCAAGAGGTGGCGCGCGAAATCGGTGGGTCGACCATCCAAACCAAACCGCCGGCGTCGGATAAACTGACCCGCGAATTCAAACGCGCAGCTTATCGGGCAAAGCTGCACCTGCACCCGCAGCGCCCGCGTACTTCATCTGGCTGAAGATACCTTAGAGGGAAGTAGCCGTTAGGCGCGAGGGGGGCAGACAGCCCCCCAGACCCGGTGCCGCCTTACGACGGTGCCTTGGTCTTGCGCAGATAGGGAAAGATCGTTTCGAACTCGCCGAACTTTTCTTTTGCTTCATCGTTGGACACGGCAGGCGGGATGATCACGTCTTCACCCGGCACCCAGTTAGCAGGCGTCGCAACGCCCTTGGCCGACATCTGCAATCCGTCCAGCGCGCGCAGAATCTCGGCAAAGTTCCGGCCCACGGTCATCGGATAGGTCATCGAAAGTTTCAGCTGCTTGTCCGGCCCGATTATAAAGACCGAGCGCACCGTGGCGCTGTCTGCAGGCGTGCGACCGTCGGGCAGATACGCCTCGGCTGGCAGCATGTCGAACGCCTTGGACACCGCCAGCCCGTCATCGGCAATGATCGGAAAGCCGGGGTTGGCGTTGCCGTAAGCCTCGATGTCTTTTTTCCATTTCTTGTGATCCTCGACCCCGTCGACCGACACGCCCAGAACCTTGGTATTGCGAGCCGCCCATTCGTCATTCAGCTGCGCCACAGCCGAAAACTCGGTGGTGCAAACAGGAGTAAAATCTTTGGGGTGCGAAAACAGGATCGCCCAGCTGTCACCGATCCAATCATGGAACTGAATGGTGCCCTGATCCGTCTCTGCAGTGAAGTTCGGAACCGTATCATTGATGCGCAAACCCATGGCGAATCTCCTTTATTGTGAAAAACCCGAGTCGGTTGCCGTAAACCTAAACACTTTGCGCGATTGTTAAACCACATAAGGGCGTCAAATAATTTGATCAAATTTTTCCTTGCCGTGCCCTTGCCCCGGTGACAGAGTGGCCGCGAATCCCGGCTTCGGGCTGTTGGCACAGGAGGATGCGCCATGATCGAAAAACGCGATTTCTATATCAACGGTCAGTGGGTCGCCCCGTCGGCGGCCAATGACTTTCACGTGATCAACCCCTCGTCCGAGGAACCCTGCGCGGTGATCTCGTTGGGCGCGCAGGCCGATACGGATGCCGCCGTCGCTGCGGCCAAGGCGGCTCTGCCGAGCTGGATGGCCACTCCGGTTGCGGAACGGATCGCGCTGGTGGAAAAACTTGTCGAGGTCTATCAAACCCGCTCGGAAGATCTGGCGCAGGCTATGTCGCTTGAGATGGGCGCGCCGCTGGATATGTCACGCAGTTCGCAAGCGGGTGCAGGCATCTATCACCTCAAGAACTTCATCCGCGCCGCAAAGGATTTCCCGTTCGAACGCCCGTTGGGCGATCATGCCCCCAATGACCGCATCATTCACGAGGCCGTCGGCGTTGCGGCCCTGATCACACCGTGGAACTGGCCGATGAACCAGATCACGCTCAAAGTCGGTGCTGCGGCGATTGCGGGTTGCACAATGGTGCTGAAACCGTCCGAGCAAAGCCCACTGAACGCGATGATCTTTGCCGAGATGATGGACGCCGCAGGCTTTCCGCCCGGCGTGTTCAATCTGGTGAATGGCGATGGGGTGGGCGTCGGCTCGCAACTTTCGGCACACCCAGATGTGGATATGGTCAGCTTTACCGGATCGACCCGTGCCGGAACCGCGATTTCCAAGGCTGCGGCCGAAACGCTGAAGAAAGTGCATCTGGAACTGGGCGGCAAAGGCGCGAACGTGATCTTTGCCGATGCCGATGAAAAGGCCGTTAAACGCGGTGTGCTGCACATGATGAACAACACCGGCCAAAGCTGTAACGCGCCCAGCCGCATGCTGGTCCAGCGCCCGATCTATGATCAGGCGGTGGAGATAGCGGCAGAAGTGGCCAACAAGGTCACCGTTGGTCCGGCGCTTGAGGAAGGCCGCCATATCGGTCCTGTAGTGAACGAAGTGCAATGGACTAAAATTCAGGACCTGATCCAGCAAGGCATTGATGAGGGCGCGCGTCTGGTCGCAGGTGGCACCGGACGGCCCGAGGGGCTGAACAAAGGGTACTACGTCCGCCCCACCGTCTTTGCCGACGCCAATAATCAGATGACTATCGCGCGTGAAGAAATCTTTGGCCCGGTCCTGACCATGATGCCCTTCGACACCGAAGAAGATGCCGTCGAGATCGCCAATGACACGCCTTATGGTCTGACCAACTATGTCCAGACACAAGACCCCGCGCGCGCCAATCGTATGGCGCGGGTGCTGCGGTCGGGCATGGTTGAAATGAATGGCCAGTCACGCAGTGCCGGATCACCGTTTGGTGGGATGAAGCAATCCGGCAACGGACGCGAAGGCGGCGTTTGGGGCTTGGAGGACTTTTTGGAAGTCAAATCCGTCGGTGGCTGGGCCGCAGAGTAATCAAGTTTGATTAATCCAATTGTGAGGCACCTTACGGTGCCTCGCTCTGTTTTCAGGCTTCCGCCTGTGCAGCCTCATAGGCCAGCATGGCGCGTTTGACCGGCAGGCCCCAATGGTAGCCGCCCAAACCGCCAGATTTCCGCAGCGCCCGGTGGCAGGGGATCAGCCAGCTGACCGGGTTGCGCCCCACAGCCGTGCCAACCGCACGCACCGCTTGCGGGGACCCTACCCGTTGCGCGATCTCGGAATAAGTGGTGACCTGGCCCGAGGGTATATGCATCAGTGCCTCCCACACCTTGATCTGCAGGGGTGAGCCGATCAGGTATAGGGGCGTCGGCTCCAAGCGGTCACTGACCGATCCAAACGCGCTTAGCACCCACGGGCGCAGGCGCATCGGGTCCTCGACAAAGTCCGCCTGCGGCCAGCGCGACAGCATATCCTCCATCGCGCCTTCTTCACCGGTCTCGGCGCCGAAGGCCATGCCGCAGATACCTTTGTCGGTACCCATCACCAACGCCGGGCCAAAGGGGCTTTCGAACCAGCCCCAATAAATCGTCAGCCCTGCGCCTTTGCGGGCGTATTCGCCCGGGCTCATGGATTCCCATTTCAGGAACAAATCGTGCAGGCGGCCAGAGCCGGACAAGCCCACATTGTGGGCGGTCTCCAGCGTCGTGAACCGTTCGCGCAACAGCGCCTTAGCGTGACCCAAAGTCAGGTATTGCTGGTACCGTTTCGGTGACACGCCGGTCCAGCGCGAGAACAGGCGTTGGAAGTGTGCCGGGCTCATGTCCATCTGGCGGGCCAGCTCATCCAGGCTGAGGGGCTCTCCGCCCTGATCAATCAACTCGATCGCGCGTCGCATGACGTTGTAGTGATAGCCGCTTTCAGGAGTCTGGACGTTCATGTCTTTCACCTCATTATCTGGGGTAAACCATAGCGCGCAGGCCACGTCCAAGCGACCCGGAACTTGCGCATTGGCTTTGGGCTTGTGTCACGGGCCAGCGGGCGGCATTAAGGCCCAGATGGCAAAACAACTCGATTATCATACGATCCGCGAGATCTTTACGCGTTTCCATGACGCCGACCCCGAACCCAAGGGCGAGTTGGAGCACGTCAACGTCTACACCTTGGTCGTTGCTGTGGCGCTGTCTGCGCAGGCGACGGACGCGGGCGTCAACAAAGCCACACGCGCGTTGTTCAAGGTTGCCGACACGCCGCAAAAGATGCTGGATCTTGGCGAAGACGGCCTGATCGAACACATCAAAACCATCGGTCTTTTTCGACAAAAGGCCAAGAACGTCATCAAGCTCAGCCGTATTCTGGTCGAAGACTATGGCGGCGAAGTACCCAATTCCCGTGCGGCCTTGCAATCACTGCCGGGGGTGGGGCGCAAGACGGCGAATGTGGTTTTGAACATGTGGTGGCGCTATCCGGCGCAGGCGGTGGACACCCATATCTTTCGCGTCGGCAATCGCAGCGGCATCTGCCCGGGCAAAAACGTGGACGCGGTCGAGCGTGCCATCGAAGACAACATTCCAACCGATTTCCAGCTGCATGCACATCACTGGCTGATCCTGCATGGCCGCTATCACTGTAAGGCGCGCAAACCCATGTGCGGCACCTGTATCATCCGCGATCTCTGCGAATTTGAGGACAAGAATCTATGAAAACCTACCAGCTTGTTGGCATCGGAAACGCCGTTGTGGACGTGATTTCCCAGGCCGATGACAGTTTCCTGGAACTGATGGGCATCGAAAAAGGCATCATGCAGCTGATCGAACAGGAACGCGGCGAGGTGCTGTATGCCTCGATGGAAGGTCGGGTTCAGACGCCGGGCGGGTCTGTGGCAAATACCATCGCCGGGGCCGGCGCACTGGGGCTGGATGCCGCGTTTATCGGACGAGTGCATGATGACGCGCTGGGCCGGTTCTATGCGGATGCGATGAACGAGGATGGCGTGGATTTCGTGAACCCGCCGGTGCCGGGTGGCGAACTGCCGACCTCGCGCTCAATGATCTTTGTCTCGCCCGATGGGGAACGGTCGATGAACACCTATTTGGGGATTTCGTCCGAGTTGTCCTCGGCGGACGTCTCTGCTGACGTGGCAGGCAACAGCCAGCTTATGTTCCTTGAGGGGTATCTGTTCGACAAGGAAAAGGGCAAGGCGGCGTTTCTTGAGGCTGCGCGAAACTGTCACAAAGGCGGCGGAATGGCGGGCATCGCTATTTCGGACCCGTTCTGCGTGGAACGTCACCGGGTCGATTTTCTGCTGCTGATCGAGAACGAGCTGGATTTCGTCATCGGCAACGAGGCCGAGATCAAGTCGCTGTTCGAAACCGACGATCTGGAAGAAGCGCTAGCAAAGACCGCCGCGATCTGCCCTCTGGTTGTGTGTACCCGGTCGGGTGACGGGGTAACGGTTCTATATGACGGCCAACGCACCGATGTTCCGGTGGAAAAGGTGGTGCCGGTGGACGCGACCGGCGCGGGCGATCAGTTTGCCGCCGGGTTTCTGTATGGCATGGCCACCGGTCGCGATTATGAGACCTGCGCCCGCATCGGCAATGTCTGCGCCCGCGAAGTGATCAGCCATATCGGCCCAAGGCCCGAAGCAAATATGCAGGAACTGCTGCGCGCCGCAGGCTTGCTGTAAAAAGTCAGGGCCGGACAGAGGGCATCGCATGAAAATAGCTGCGCTGACGATGGTGTACCGCGACTATGAAATGCTGGCGCGCTGGTGCGATTATTACGGCGACATGCTGGGCCGCGAAAACCTTTTTATCGTCTCTCATGGTGCCGACCCACGGCACCGTGAGATTGCCCAAGGGTGCAACTGCATCACTGTCCCAAGGGAGCCGGTCGCGAATTTCGACACGTGGCGGTTCGAAATGCTGCATCGCTTCGTTCAATTTCTGTCCAGTTCCTATGAATGGGTCATTCGCACGGATTCGGATGAGTTCATTGTCGCGGACAGGGCATATGGAACCGTGCCCGAGATCCTGCAGCGTCAGGATGTTCCGTTCGCCTTTGCTCTCGGCCTTGAGGTTTTCCAGCACGAAAGCGAAAAGGAACTGACGCCAGACCCTATCACCGCCCAGCGGCGCTATGGTCTGGTTCTTGCCAGGTATTCCAAGGCGTTTGCGGTACGAAATGGCATGCGGCTGGAAAACCATGGGGTTCACATAAACCCTCGAGGGTCATCTTCCTACACTGTAAACATGCCTGAAGGGCTGTATCTGCTGCACATGCGGATGTGTTCGAACGCCGTGCATCAGGCCCATCGTGACCGAAAGATCATGATGAAGAACGCGCCGCGCTCGTGGAAGAATCTGGACAAGTGGGAACGGATTATTCTTGACCACATTGCTTTGGGTCAGGTCGATGATAGCGATGCTCATCTCAGTCACGTCCGGAACGTTCAAAGCAATCGCCACAGACCGGCCTGGTATCGGCGCGGTATCCTTGTGCCTGTTGCGACACCCGACATGAACCGCGTCGTGGAACTCCCGCAGGGTATTCTCGGCCAGGTGTGATCGGAAGATCGTGCTATGAACCGGCCGCGTCGTTCAGCCGCCAATCGTAATCATACGCCCTGACCCGCTGTGTTTGCTGCAGTCGGGACCGCAAGTCGGGATCGGCGACCGTTCGAATATAGGACAGCACGGCCTGTTCATTTGGTCCAAAATCTTCGCGGAACCAGATGTAGATTTTTGACAGGACAGGCCTCCCGCGATCATTGAACCGCACCCCGCGCGGATCATTGACATAGGCACGCTCGGCCGCGGCAAAGTCCTGCTCCAAGGTCTCGGCCTGCCAAGCGCGGCTCATTAGATTGGGACAACCCACGGCCGCGCAGTTCAACGCATAGTGGATACGGGGCTCATCATATGTGGGTCGGATGATGCGATGCTCGATATCGTTCAGGGTCAGCGTCTGCCCCGCCACCTCAACCAGAGGCCGGTTCCAGGGGCCGATCGACAGCGGCCCGTCTTTGATGTCGCGGATCGAGGCGACGGGATAGTTATCAAGAACCACATCCACCGTCACCGCATTATAGAGATTGATCCAATAGGCCAGCTGCTGATCGCGGGTCAGTTGCATCGGATCCACGGCTTGCAAATCGGTCAGATAACCATCCAGCCGCGCCCGGTCGGCCTGCGTCACCTGCCCATAAGCCAGCCGATTTACACCTTGCGCATCCGGCGCGACATAACGGGACAGGAAAGCCGTCCAATCACTGTGATCAACCCATTGTCCGGGTAGTGGCGCGAAGCTGGTCAAGGTCTGCCCCGGCAAGGCCTCGGGCGCGGGCAGCGCCAAACGCTCAACACTGGCGCAGGCGGCCAGCAAGGGCAGCAGCAGGATCAGCAGGTATCTCATGACGCGTCCTTCCGAATCTGGCGCAGGGCCCGCATCTGACCCTTGAGCCGCTTCAGCGGGGCAAGCGAGGGGTCGCCAAGCTCGGGCAGATCCGGCCCACCAGACAGACGCGGCACGGCGGCGTTCCACCAGCTTGGGCCGGTCGGGCCTTCGATCCGGTCCGGGCTGGCCAGATGCATATCGCGCTGCGCATTGTGTTCACACATCGACAGCGGTCCGTTAGCCGTCGCGACCATGAACACGCATGAGGCGCAGCGATCCTCCTCAAGCGCATCCGCCGCCATGAAGTTATGGATGAACACGGCCTGCCGCCGCACCGGGCCGCGCAGCAGCCCTGATCCCAGACGCACCACGCTTAACGCCAGATGACCAAGCGCCCGCAAGGCCAGAAGCGGGTGCCGCCGGATCATGCGCCGCAGTTTGGGGTGGATGCGGATATGCGCGTCCTGCTTATCGTCAACGCCCTCAAGCGCGGCGATCACCCGATGCACCAGCCGATGGTTCGACAGCAACGAGACAGCGCGTCCTCCGGCGGTGACCACACTGGCATAACGATTGCATTTGGAATGCCCAACGGCAGCAGTGTCGAAATGCAGCGGCGTGCCGTAGCCTGCCTCGATCGCGCGCGTCACACTGTCCTGCGTGATCGCATCGGGCCGCACGCGCATAACACCGCGCCCGGTATCGGCCTGCATCTGGAACGACACAAAGGCAACCTCGGGGCGGTCACGCAGAAACCGGGCCAATTTCGGTATCTCGCCGAAATTGCCGCCAAACACGGTGGTATTGAACAGGATACGCAACCCCAACCCGCGCGCGCGGCGGATGTAGGCGCGGCGCACGGTGTTCAGTTCGACCTCGGTGCTGAACCCTTTTCGTTCCTGGGTCAGGTCGACGTGAAAGGCGACATCATCCAACCCTGCCGCTGCCAGCCGCGTCAGAAAAGCCCGGCTGGCGCGGATACCGTTGGTCATCAGGCAGGACCGCATGCCCAGACGGCGGATCTCGCGGCACAGGGCCTCAAGATCTTCGACTTTGCGCAGGGTCGGATCACCGCCCGTCAGTTGTACCGAGACACCTGTGCCATAGTGGCTGCGGATCGTGGCGAGCCGTGCAAACAGAACCGAAAGCGGTGGGTCAAAGGTCATCTCGGCCCGGTCCGAGAGGTAGCATAGCGTGCAATCCAGATTGCAGTGCTGGGTGACCTCAAGCGCGACGCAGGCGATGGGGTAAAACCGCCCCGCTGTCTGTCCCGCACCAAATTCACCGCAACTTAGTAAACCGCCACGCAAGGGGGCACGACGGTCGGTGCCTGTGAACTTGCGTCCGGCGGGGGCAATGGCGGGCTGGGGATGCGCGGTGTCTTTCATACGCACCAAGCTAGAGAGGGCGCGGACATGCGGCCACGCCCCCTCACGGCAAGTTGTCGCAGGGTGATCAGCGACGCAGCACGCCAAAGTTTCGCCTCAAAACGACACTAAGAAAATCGGATTGAACATGAGGATTTGGAATACATGACACGCCGCACGGCTGTATTGGTGGATGGCGACAATATCAGCCCGACCTACGCAGCAGAGATTTTCACGACTGCATTTAAATTCGGTCGCGTCGACATCGCCCGAGTCTATATGAACGCGAAACAAAACTCAGCCTGGCACGATGCGCGCAGCTTTCATCTGATTCACAGTGGCACCGGCAAGAACGCGACTGACATTCTGCTGGCCATAGATGCCGTTGAACTGGCCTTGCGGCACAACATTGAAACCGTGGTCATTGCCAGTTCGGACGGGGATTTCGTGCATCTACATCGACGTCTGCGGGAGCACGGGGTGACGACCATTGGCATGGGCCAGGCCAAGACCCCAGAAAACACACGAAGCGCTTGCTCGCATTTCACCGAGCTTTCTTCCCCAAATAATGCTGTGGGGGCAGCAGAAAACAGCGCGGAAACCACGGATATGGATTGCCAGATTCGTAAAATCATTGCCGCCAACAGCAAGAACGGTGCTGGTATGCGTCTGACCATTCTGGGGGCAAAAATGCACCGACAACATGGAATCAAGATCAGCGAACGCAAGGAAAAGACCTGGCGACAATACCTGCAGTCTAAACCGGACCTATACGAATTGGATAAGGCAGGGCAAGACGCACATGTACGCTTCAAACCGGAAGGCTTCGCAAGATACCCTCAGCTCAAATAGTCGGCAAACGCGTCCACCACCTGCTCATAGACCTCACGCTTGAAGGGCACGATTTCCGCGATCAGCTTGTCCGGCTCCTGCCATTTCCAGCGGGTGAATTCCGGGTGATCCGTTGCAATGTTGATCTGATCGTCGCTGCCGGTAAAGCGCAGCAGGAACCATTTCTGTTCCTGCCCGCGAAAACGGCCTTTCCAGATGTTGGGCACGATCTCATGCGGCAGATCATAAGGCAGCCAGCCATCGGTCTCGGCCACTACCTTGACCAGATCAGCGGTCACGCCTGTTTCTTCCCATAGCTCACGCAGAGCTGCATCGCGGGGGTCCTCACCCTTGTCCACCCCACCCTGCGGCATCTGCCACGCGTCCTTATGGCGGTCATTACGCTGGCCGACAAAAATCTTGCCCTCAGCATTCATCAGCATCAGCCCGACGCAGGGGCGATAGGGCAGTTTGGCGATTTCTTCGGGGGTCATGCGTGGCCTCATGGGGTTGTTCAGGAAACCTCTAACAAGCGCCGCAGGGTCCGCAAAGGGGGTGACGTTAGGTTTCGCGTGACAAAGTTTACGCGCACGTCAATTTAGAGTGCAATTTCGTGAGGGAGAGTTTCGCCATGACTGCGTACCCAAACATGCTGGCTCCGCTGGATCTGGGTTTTACCATGCTGAAGAATCGCGTGCTGATGGGTTCGATGCATACAGGGCTTGAGGAAACCGGCGACTGGAACCGCGTGGCCGAGTTCTATGCCGACCGTGCGCGGGGTGGCGTGGCACTGATGGTGACAGGCGGGATTGGCCCGAACCTTGAAGGCTCGGTCCTGCCGGGTGCGTCAATGATGACCAACGACAAAGAAGTGGCGAACCATTCCATCGTGACGCAGCGCGTGCACGAAGCAGGCGGCAAGATCGCCATGCAGATCTTGCACGCGGGCCGCTATGCCTATGGCCCGAAATGTGTGGCCCCCAGCCCTGTGAAGTCTCCGATCTCGCCGTTTCCGCCAAACGAGTTGGACGAAGACGGCATCGAGAAACAGATCAGCGATATCGTCAACGCTGCCCGATTGGCCCAGAAGGCAGGCTATGACGGGGTCGAGATCATGGGCTCTGAAGGGTATTTCCTGAATCAGTTCCTTGTAACCCACACCAACAAGCGCACCGATCGTTGGGGCGGGTCGTATGAGAACCGGATGCGCCTGCCCATCGAAGTCGTACGCCGCACGCGCGAGGCGGTGGGAACGGACTTCATCATCATCTACCGCCTGTCGATGATTGACCTGATCCCCAACGGCTCGACCCATGATGAGGTGGTGGAATTGGCGCGGCGGGTCGAACAGGCCGGTGCGACGATCATCAACACCGGCATCGGTTGGCACGAGGCACGGATTCCGACGATTGCGACCAGTGTTCCCCGCGCCGCCTTTGCGTGGGTGACCAAAAAGCTGATGGGCAAGGTCTCGATCCCCGTGATCACCTCAAACCGGATCAATACACCGGAAGTGGCAGAAGAGGTTTTGGCGACAGGCTGCGCCGATATGGTCTCAATGGCCCGCCCAATGCTGGCGGATGCGGATTTCGTGAACAAAGCGATTGCCGGGGACAGCGCCAAGATCGCGCCTTGTATCGCCTGCAACCAGGCCTGCCTGGATCACACGTTCAGCGGCAAGCTGACCTCATGCCTGGTTAACCCGCGCGCCTGCCACGAGACCGAGTTGGAGATTGCCAAGGCAGATACGGTCAAGACGGTGGCTATTGTCGGTGCTGGCCCGGCTGGCCTGTCCACCGCCATGACCGCCGCCCAGCGCGGCCATGAGGTCACCCTGTTCGACCGCGCCAGTGAAATTGGCGGTCAGCTGAACATGGCCAAACAGGTACCGGGTAAAGAAGAGTTCTGGGGCCTGGTCGACTGGTACCGCACCATGATGGCTGATCTGGGTGTGAAAGTGGAACTGAACCGCGAGGTTAGTGCCGATGACCTGACCGGTTTTGACGAGGTGATCATCGCCACCGGTGTTACCCCTCGCGATCCGCAGATACCGGGACAGGATCGGGACAACGTCCTCAGCTATATCGACGTGCTGCGCAACAAGGCCGAGGTCGGCGCGTCCGTCGCCGTGATCGGCGCAGGCGGCATTGGTTTTGATGTGTCCGAATTCCTGATTGAAGACGGACATAGCCCCACAACCGACTTGCCCGTCTGGATGAAGGAATGGGGTGTGACCGACCCCGAGGATCACCGCTCGGGCCTGGCCCCCGAAGGCCCGCAGCCCGAGGCTCCCAAGCGGCAGATCACCCTGTTGCAGCGCAAGAAGCAGGCACACGGCAAAGGGCTGGGCAAAACTACGGGATGGATTCACCGCGCAACGCTAAAGATGAAAAACGTCAATTTCGTAGGCGGCGTGAACTATGAACGCATCGACGAGGACGGCCTGCATGTAACCTTTGGCGAAGAACGCACTGATCCGACTGTCATCCCAGCGGATACGATTGTTCTGTGTTCTGGTCAGGTGTCTGAACGCTGCCTTGCCAACGCGCTGATCGATCGCGGCATCACCCCGCACGTGATTGGTGGCGCGGATGTAGCGGCAGAGCTGGACGCCAAGCGGGCGATCAATCAGGGCACACGGTTGGCGGCTAGCCTCTGAGTTCGTACAAAGGTTACTCAGAAAGCGCGAGCTTGACGCCCAGCGCACCAAACGCGGTTGAGAAACACCGCTTGATCCAGGTCATGACGGATGGTCGGTGAATGACATAATCCCGCGCCAGCGCCGCGCAGGCTCCGTATCCAACAAAGACCACAAAGGTCAGTGCCATGAAGGCAAGGGCGAGCTTGATCAGTTCCAGCCCTGCGTTCGCCGTACCCGCCGGTAAGAACTGTGGCAGGAAGGCCAGAAAGAACAAGGATAGTTTGGGGTTCAGAACATTGATCAAAGTTCCGGTCACCGCGATTTTGACGTGGCTTACCGAGGATTTCTCGGCATTGACCTCCAATGCGCCGCCATCTTTGAGAATCCCCCAAGCCATATAAAACAGATAAAGGACACCCAGATACTTGATGAGCTGAAACGCCAGCGCGCTGGTATGCAAAAGCGCGGCAAGCCCGATGATACTGGCAAGTGCTGCCGGAACGATTCCAATTGTACATCCAACTGCGGCCGCAAGGCTGGCGCGAAAACCGCGCCCAAGACCAACGGCCAGCGTGTATATCACACCGGTCCCCGGCAATAGCACCACAATTAGGGATGTCAGAAAAAACTCAAGCGACATGCCGCCTCCAACTTGTTCCGAGGCAGAGTTTCCGACAATCAAATTAATGTAAACCGTTTTAGCTGGCAGTTCTGGTGACTACTCCACCGTAATCGTTATCACCTCGGACACAATTGGCGTTGCATGCGGCACGTGGCCTGCATCGCCCAACACCAGTTGCAGCGTGTGTTCACCGGGGGCAAGGTCCAGCGCCACTTCGGTCTGACCGCCACCAAAATGCAGGTGATTGTCGTCTGCGGGCAAACCATAGGCCAGCTCATCCGCGCCGTCTTCGCCCTCACCTAGCGGTGGGCGGTCAATCAGCAAATGATGGTGACCGGTGTTTTCCTTCTCGGTCCCAGCCGGGGCCACGCCCATGCCGCTAAGACCAAAGACCACCGTCACAGGGGACTTGACGGTATCCCCGTCCGCCAGATTGACGAAATAAACCTTTGCTTCGGGGTTGGATGGCGTTTCTCCACCGGCCAACGCAAGGGTTGCGGACAGGCACAGGGCAGCAAGGGCGAAAAAGGCTTTCATGATCTCCTCCGTGGTCACAAATTTGCCATTCTCATCTTAGCATATTCGCGCCAATGCCCCTAAACCCTTTGTCTTTTTTGGGGTGTAGTCACCTTGGAAACTATTGTTTCCGCGTTTCCCATCTGCAAACGATAGCAATAAAATCCCTGATATTATCCCATGTCTGCCCCGTTTCCGCCCAGATTGGGCGCCAAAGTCAGGCAGAGACAAAACACCCGGGGAACGAGTATGGACCGACTGACCGAAATGGAAGCCTTTGCCAATGTGGTGGATCAGGGTGGGTTCACCGATGCGGCCAAGAAGATGGGTATTTCTAAATCTGCAGTATCAAAGCATGTATCAAGCCTTGAGGCACGGCTGGGCGCACGATTGCTGAACCGCACCACGCGTCGGGTATCCCCGACCGAGATCGGGCTGGCCTATTACGACCGCGCGCGCCGTGTACTGAATGACGCGGGCGAAGCGGATGCGCTGGTCACCTCAATGCAATCGGCACCTTCTGGCCTGCTGCGAATCAGCGTGGCGACGGATTTCGGGGTGAACCATCTGTCGCCGGTGCTGTCGGACTTTTTGGCCGCGTACCCGGATATCACCGTGAATATGGTTCTGAACAACCGTTACGTGGAATTGATTTCCGAAGGCTTCGACGTCGCCGTACGCATTGGTGAGCTTGAGGACAGCACCCTGCGCGCACGTAAACTGACCGAAACCGTGAAACGGATGGTCGCCGCGCCCAGCTATATCGAGAAATTCGGTCGTCCGCAGAAAATCGACGATCTGAATGAACACAAGCTGCTGCATTACTCGAGCCAATCCTCGGGCAATGTCTGGAGGTTGACGGCACCGTCAGGTGAAAAAAGACAAGTGCGCACCGCCGGTTGGCTCAGCGTGAATGACGGTCAGTCGCTGTTGAACGCCGCGATCTCGGGGCTGGGGATCGCATATCTGCCCAGCTACCTGTATGCCGAAGCGCTGAAATCCGGCGAGGTACTGGATGCGATGCCGTCATTGCCCGATGAGGTGCAGGGTATCTATGCCGTCTATCCACCCGGCCGCTTCACGCAGCCCAAAGTACGCGCGTTCATCGATTTCCTGGTTCAGTCCTTTGCGGAAAAAGGCCTGATGGATTGGGTGGACTGACCCGATGCTCAACAGGCTGAACAAATGAATACAGCTATTCAGACCGAGAATAGCACCGAGCACGCCGATGGCGACGCACGTCCTGCATCGTCAACAGGGTCGAAAACGCCCCCGGTTTCAGCCGTAAGCGAAATCACTGGCCTGATTGGCGTAGTCGGCCTTTTTGCAGCAACATTGGCAGCCGTCTATTTCGACACGCCGTTGTTGCAGTCCATTCAGTTGTTGTTGGCGGGTGCCGCGCTTCCGATGATTGTGTCGTCTATCCTGCTGGACAAGGCCCATTTGCGCGCCTCAACAGGATTGGATTATGGGCTCAGGAGGCACTCTTCAGATGTTGTCTCAATCACGGTAACAAAGACCCTGGGCCTTGGGGCGACCTTTTTCGTCATCGCCATGGCCTACCAGATCATTCCGACCTACGACTCGTCGAAATACGAGCTGGTTCGCGCACTGACCCTTGCGTGGTTTCCTATAATTTGGATTCTGTCCCCAGCTTATATTGCCTTCACCACCCGCCACATGGTCGAACCGCGCGACGAACTTTGGCACTTTGGTAAGCTGATCACCCTGCAGCTTTCCGTCGTGGATTCTGAAAAGATCAAAGACCATTGCAGGACATGGCTGGTCAAAGGGTTTTTCCTGGCCTTCATGATCACCATCCTACCGCAGATCGTCAGTTTCGTGACCAACGCGGATCTAGAGAGCTTTTTTGCCGATCCAGTTTCGCTCATCCTGCTCTTGATCCAGGTTTCCTTTCTTGTGGATGTGTGCATCGGGTCGATTGGCTATGTCTGCACCTTCCGGGTTCTCGATTCACATATTAGAACTGCGAACCCGTATCTGTCTGCCTGGGTCGCGGCGCTGGTGTGTTATCCCCCCTTCGCGTTGATGACCACTGGCGGCCCGCTCGACTATCGCGCAGGCACGCAATCATGGACGGATTGGCTGTCGGATCAGCCTGTGCTTTTGATTGTTTGGGGCGGCGTAATTCTGTTGCTTGCCATAATCTATGCCTGGGCAACCGCTGCGTTCGGGCTTCGTTTTTCAAACCTGACCCATCGCGGGATTATCACGACCGGGCCGTTTCGTTATTCCAAGCATCCTGCCTATCTGTCCAAAAACATCATGTGGTGGATGCTTTACATGCCATTTCTTTCGGCCGTCGGACCAGCGGCCGCCCTTCAAAGCTGCATTTTGTTGTTGGGGGTGAATGCACTGTATTACGCGCGCGCCAAGACGGAAGAAAAGCATCTTATGACCGACGAAGACTATCACGCCTATGCTGACTGGATCGCGGAAAATGGCCTGATTGCGCGCTTGCGAAATCAACGTCGCAGTCAGAAACCCTGACGGTCAGAGCCAACCGAAAGCGATTAGTCGAAGAACAACCACAGATCGTCTTCGTTTTGTCGGCAAATCGTCTCTTTTGCCAGTGATAGTGCAAGTAACAGGAAATATCTCCCCGGTGAACCTCGACGGCCCGCGCATCAGTGCGGGTCTTTTTTCTTGATTGTCTTTTAGAAACGCTCGACCCAAGGACGCAAGGTCAGCTCGTTGCTCCAGGCGGATCGGTCCTGATGTACCAAATGCAAGTATTCCCGCGCGATGGCGTCCGGGTCCAACATGCTGTCGGGGTTGTCCGTGGCCTCAACCCGTTCCGGACGGGACGCATTGCGGATGCCACCGTCGATATTGACCCACGCCACGTGGATGCCTTTGGGGTGCAACTCGCGCGCCATGGATTGCGCCAATCCGCGTTGTGCAAATTTGCCCATGGCAAAGGGTGCGGACAGCGGAAAGCCTTTGACCCCAGCCGAGGCACCGGTGAACAGAATCGTTCCGCGCCGGTTGTCCCGCATCGGCTGGTCCAGCATGCGGCGGGCAGCGGCCTGTCCTAACAAAAAGGCCCCGTGGGCCGTTACTTCAACCGCCTTGCGTACCGTTTCGGGGTCCAGATCGGTAATGGGACCACGCTGCCGGGCCGAGGGGTTGTAACAGGCCACACGCAATTCACCCGGCAGATCGGCGACCAACGCCGCCACGCCCGTGGCATCCGTACCGTCCAGCTGATGAAGCGTCGCACCCGTTTCGGCAACCAGAGGTTCCAGTTTCGCGATATCGCGCGCGGTCAAGTGCAGCGCATATCCATCCCGAGCCAAGGCCCGCGCGAATGAGGCCGACAAGCCTGCCCCCGCGCCGATGATCAACGCCTGAGGGGTTTGTGTCTGATCGGCCATGGCGGGCTCCTTCACTCTTGGTCCTCTCACTGACCTAAGTCGGTGCGATCAATTGACCAGCAATACAGCCTCAACCCGGCGATTCAGGTCGCGCCCTTCGGCGGTCGTGTTCGACGTCAACGGCGCCAGATACCCAATCCCCCGCGCCTCAAGCCGGTCGGCGGCAACCCCATGCGCCTCGATCAGGCGGGTTCGCACCGCTTGCGCCCGACCCGTGCTAACCGAGATATTAGCATCCAGCGCGCCGGTATCATCTGTGTGGCCCACCAACGCCAGCCGCGTACCCGGATTGTCGGCCAAATACCCGGCAATCAAATCCAGAGAGGCAAAGGGCCCGTCACCCAGCGTGATCTCACCGGTACGGAAATGCAGGTCGTCCAGAATCACATGCCCGTTCTGGGCCAATTCGCTCAGCAGGCCGTCCGAACCACTGACCGTTTCCTCGATCACCAGTGGCGGCGGAGCAGCGACACCAACCGGGGTGACACGGATCATCTGCACATAGCCGCTGGGCGGGTTGCGGCTGACCAGCAGGCTCAGCACCTCATCCCCGCGCGTGGCAGCCAAGAAGCGGTAATCCTGGATCGAGACATACATGTCGGGGGTCGGCACCACCTCGGTCCCAAAGCGGAAATCGAACCCGCCGCAGTTCCGAGCCTCGCATTCGAACAAAACCTCATAGCCCTGCGCGATGATCTGTTCACGCAATGGCGCCAACAATTGCAACGTGGTGCTAGAGCCCGATTGCACACGCCATGTGATGCGCTCAATCTGCCCTTCGACGTGGCGCACGGGCAGGCTGCCATCGGCAAAGGGGCCAGTTGGCAGATCGTAACTGTCCAAGGGGCTGACACGGTCGCTGAGTTGACGTGCGCCGCTAGGCAGGGTCAGGTCTTGCGCGGCAAGCGGTCCGGCCAGCAACACCAGGATCAGAAAGGCAATTCGGGTCATCGGGCCTGCGCGTGATATTCGTCGTTCGGGGCCATGGCCGTAGCGCTGGCAACCCGGTTCGACATGTTGAAAAATCCGGTGACATTGGCAAGGTCCCAGATATCCCGGTCTGTCAGCCCGACATCCCGTAGGTGTTGGCGATCGGGCTCTTCGATCTCGGCGCTGGAAGTCGTCATTTTGGCGGCGAAATCCAGCAGCGCGCGCTGTCGCGGGTCCAGTGGCGCCACACGGTAGTTCATCACCAGCATCTCACCCAGTTGTGGATCGCCCGACAATTGCCGCACCGCTGCGCCATGGGCCACAAGGCAGTAAAAGCATTTGTTGATCGCCGACACGACCACGGCGATCATTTCCCGTTCCAGCTTGCTCAGCCCACTGTCGCCCAGCATCAGATCGTTATACGTCGCCGTAAATGCGTTCAGCTTGTCGATATCAAACGCATAGGCCCGCAGCACATTCGGTACAAAGCCCAGCTTTTCCACACAGATATCAAAATACTTCTGCGTCTCGGGCGGCAGCGGGTCCACCATCGGCAAATTCAGCGCGGTGGGCATATTCTGGTCGGTCACGTCAGGCTCTCTCCTTGGACAAGCTGACGGTAGTGGTATTCGCCGACAATCTCCATCCCAAGTGCGTGATAAAGCCCGTTGGCCGCAGCGTTCGCCTTGGTGCAGATCACGCTGAGTTTTTCGGCACCGTTTTCCTGTGCCCAAAAGGCTGCCGCGCGCATCGCCCAGGCACCCAACCCGTATCGCCGGTGCTGCGGCAGAACCTCAAGCGCGTGAACCATTGCAACACCGTCTTGAATCGCGACAAATACAGTACCGGCGGGCTGATCGTCGCGGCGCAGCAGTAGCCCGGTTTTCGGGCTCTTCGCCCGCTCCATCACCGCAACACGTGCCGGACCAATTCCACCCTGCGCCCAAATCTCGCGCATAATCGCAAGGGGTTCCGGTGTTGGAAAGACCATCACGCGCGGGATCGGTGTATCGGTCAGGTGACTTGCCCGGCAGGCAAAGATGTTAACCGGGTCCTTTACCGCATACCCGCGCAAAGCAAGCTGAGCATCCAACGCCTCATCCCCCGGACGCAGACAGAAAAGGCGCTTTTGCCCCATTGCCTGCATTGCAGCCTCGGCGGCGCTGATATCAGCTTCGGTCACCGGGCCCAGTGCACTGGCCGCTGACACCCGCGATCCGCCTCCCTGCCCTTGTCGCAGCTGAAACGGCCCCAGCCGTTCATAGCCCGCAGCGGGCCAGGTGCCGTCAATGATGTCGGACCAGTTGACGCTCACAGATCAAGCTCTTTCGCCAACCGGGTGACAGCCGCGTCGATCCGTGCCCCGTCTGTGCCGCGCACAACCACGTTCGCCCCAAACACGCCGTTGATCTGGTACGGGTAGCTGCCGATGGACAGGTCCGAGAAATCTTCAGCTAAGGTGGACAGCGGTCCCGCGATATCACCCTCACCACGTTCCACGCGCAGGGTTTGCGACAACAACGGGCTGCCACCGGTCAGGCCGGGCAACACGCTGGCAACCATCGCCTGAAACACCGAGGGCACCCCGGCCATCACATGCACGTTCTGAATGGTGAACCCCGGCGCGGTCGAAACCGGATTGTCGATCAGCGCCGCCCCGTCCGGAATGCGCGCCATACGCAGGCGGGCCGCGTTCAACTCCTGCCCGGATTTGTCATAGCGGGCCTGCAACAAAGCGCGCGCATCCTCGCGCACGTCGATAGGCGTGTCGAACGCACGGGCAATGCTGTCGGCGGTGATATCGTCATGGGTCGGGCCGATCCCACCGCTGGTAAAGACATTGTCATAGGCTTCCGACAACGCCTTGACCGCTGTTTCAATGGCGGATGCGTCGTCGCTGACAATGCGCACCTCTTTCAGATCGATGCCATGTTTGGTCAGTTCACCGGCGAGGTAATGCATATTCGCATCTCGGGTGCGGCCTGAAAGGATTTCATCCCCGATCACCAGCATTGCAGCGGTTGGATTGGCCATGGCGCGTGCCTCCCTCTTGATCGACCTTTGGGGCAGGTATAGGCCCTGAGGCATGAAATTTGAAACCCCCCTTGTCCCCGCCCGCCTGATCCGACGCTACAAACGCTTCCTGGCCGATTGCACGTTGGAGGACGGGCGCGAGGTGACCGCACACTGCGCCAATCCGGGCTCAATGATGGGTCTGGCGGAGCCGGGCGAGAAAACCTGGCTTGAACCCAATGACGACCCGAAGAAGAAACTGAAATACGGCTGGCGTTTGGTCGATCATGAAAATGGACACTTTACCGGGGTCGACACCTCGGTTCCCAACAAAGCCCTGCGCGCGGCACTGGAAGCTGGTGAGATTCCGGAACTTGCGGCCTATAGGACCGTCCGCCCCGAGGTGAAATACGGCGAAAACAGCCGCATCGACTTTTTATTGACCCAACCGGGCCTGCCAGATGCCTATGTCGAGGTCAAAAGCGTCACCCTGTCTCGCCAACCGGGACTGGCCGAATTCCCGGACAGTGTCACCGCCCGCGGCACCAAGCATCTGGGTGAACTGGCGGCGATGGCGGCGCAGGGGCACCGCGCGATCATGCTGTATCTGGTGCAGCGCACCGATTGCGACCGGTTCGCGCTGGCCGCGGATATCGACCCAGCCTACGCGGCCGCGTTCGAGATCGCGCAGGGGCAAGGGGTCGAGCGGCTGATTTACGGCACGCGCATTGCACCCACCGAAATCACGGTCGGCGAAAGGATTCGGGCGCAACCCGGATAAGGCCGGATTTTATCTGTTGCGCCCGTTGCCATTTCCCGGTCCGCGCGTTTGACTATGCCCGGGTCACCCGCACCAACGATTTACCAACCAGTCAGGGGAACGCACTTGGAGTCCAATCAAGAAAAGCTAGTTGCCTTGCGGCAAGATTTTCACCGCTTTCCGGAACTTGGGTTCGATGAGACACGTACCAAGGCCAAAGTAGCGGAATTTCTGCGCGATCTCGGATTGGACGTTCACGAGGGCGTCGGCGTCGTGGGGGTGTTGAAGGCGGGTCCAGGCAACCGGGCCATCGGGCTGCGCGCTGATATGGATGCCCTGCCGATTCATGAGACCAGCCAGCACGATTACCCCTCGGAGACCGACGGCGTGATGCATGCCTGTGGGCATGACGGCCACATGACCATGTTGCTGGGCGCCGCGCAAGAACTGGCTGCTGATCCCGGTTTCGATGGCACTATAGTTTTTTTGTTCCAGCCCAATGAAGAACATGGGCTCGGCGCGCGGGCGATGATTGATGAAGGGATTCTGGAACAGTTTCCGGTGGACGAGATCTATGCCATTCACAACCTTCCCGGTGCCCCTGTCGGGCAGATATCGACGCGGACCGGGTTGATCTGTTCCTCAGAAAGCCTGTTCGAGATTGCCATCACCGGTCAGGGGGGTCATGCCTCGATGCCGCAAGCAGGGCGCGATGCGATCACCATTGGCGCGGACATGGTGCAGGCATTGCAGACCATCGTATCGCGCAAACTTGCCCCCGGTGCCGGGGCCGTGGTGTCAGTGACCGAGTTTCTGACCGATGGGCAGCGCAATGTTCTGCCGGGACATGCGACCTTGAAAGGCGACGTCCGCGCCCGCAGCCCCGAAGACCGCATCACTATCGAGGGCCTGATGCGCGAAATCGCACGCGGTGTGGCCATCGCCCACGGGGTCTCGGTCGATGTCATGTTCAACACGGAATTCATCGAAACAATCAATGCCGAGGAACCCACACAGGCCGTTGTTCGGACCGCACAATCCATCGGCGCCGACACCATCCCCGACCGCCAGCCCATGAGCTTTTCCGAAGATTTCGCCCATTTCAGCGCGGCCGTTCCGGGCTGTTTTCTGCTGATGGGGAATGGCGAAACCGGACCGCATGGGCAACCGCTGCACTCCAGCGATTACGATTTCAATGATGAATTGCTACCCTTGGGGGTCGATTTCTGGACTGCGCTTGCGCGCGATCGTTTGCCCGCAAGGGACTGAACCGAAGCGGCCCCAATGGTTGAGGGCGCAACCGGTTTCAGGCTTGCTGTTCCTCAGCATCGCCTGGCGCATCCAGAAACTCTGCCCACAACTCGGCATCCAGGCCGTTCACAAACGGCTCGAACTCATCTGTCACCGCCTGCCAGCCCCCGACCGAGGCGGCATTGACCGGCTTGCGCGCCTGTAGGTTACTGGCCGTCTTAATCGCGTTCGGGGACTTGTCCGGTGACAGCATCGCGTCCTCAAAGGACAGATCGCAAATCTGAGCCAGTTCTTTTGCGGTTTCTTCCAGATTGCCTACCAACGTCTCGTACCGAACGTCGTGAATGCGCCCGGGCAGTACCTTGTGCCAGTGCCGCATATAGCGCTGATACCGGTTGGCCTCGGCCGCCATCCAGTCCAGGTCATGGGTGAAATACAACCCGCCCGCGCCAAAATTCGCGCGCCACATGGACAGCGCGACATCGCGCGGGTCTCGCAGCACGTTAAAAATCACGGCATTGGGGAAAGCTTGCGCAATCTCACCCAAAAAAGCGTAGTTGCCCGGTGCTTTGTCCACAAAAGCCACTGCGCCATTTGTCAACGAAGGCAGCTTACCCGTGTAGAAATCGGCCAGATTATGAGCCTCGCGCCATTCGGGTGGTTGCGCTTCGGCCTGTCTGGCCCATTGGTGTACTGATGCCAGCTCACCCAAACCCTGAACAGCAGAGTGACGGCCCAGAATACGCTCGACCAGCGTGGTGCCCGACCGGGGTAGACCAACCACAAAAATCGGCCGGGTACTGCCCTTGGATGGTTTGGGCTGGGCAGCGGGCAATGGCGCAGCCAGCCGTTTATCGCATTCCTGCACGCTGCGTTCTTCCCAAGAGTCAAACCCCGCACGCTGCATCAAATGAGCCTCAGACAGGTGCTGCATTTCAAGCGGTGTGTTCTTTTCGCGGCGTGCCAGGCTGGCCGCAGCAAAGCATACCATCACAGCATCCTTAGGGTTTGGCACGCCGCGCTCCAGCGCAGCTGCGATCTGCGTCTTCAGCGTTGCGGCATCCTCGAAGGTCAGGTTGGGCAACCCCGCCATCATCTCAAGCGCCTCGGGGTGACCAGGCGCTAGCACCAGGGCTGCGCGTAGGTTCTTTAACACCTCGCCAAGCTGGCCCAAACCCAACTGAGATCTGGCAAGACGCAACAGGCCGGGAAGAAACCGCGGGTTTTTTCGAACCAGCGTATTCAACATGTCTACAGCACTATCCCATTGCTGCAACGCGTCCAGAATGTCCGCCTTCAGAATTTGCGCATTCACATTGGCGGGTTCGCGCTTCAGGACTTGTTCGATGGCTACAAGGGCCATTTCCGCTTCTTGCTCTTGCAGCAGGGCCAACGCCTGAATGAACAGCTGCGCCGGGCTGAGAGGACCACGTGCGCTGATTTTTTCCAGAAACTTCAAGGCAGCAGCCGGTTCGCCGCCTTGAATCAAGCTCAGGCCATAGTTCTGGATCAGTTCGGCATTGCCGGGGTCCAGCCGCCAAGCGCGTTCAAAATAAATCTGGGCCTGCTTGAAGTTCTGCTGCTGAATTGCGCACAGACCGGCAATTCGGGGCAACGCCGCAGCCTTAGGCCATTTCTTGGCCGCCTTGGTGGCGCGTTTAAAGGCCTGATCCAGCCGACCAGCCTGGAGAAGCGCGCTGATATTGGTGATCTCGGCCCTCAACTGGTCTGCTTTTCTTTGCATTTGCACGCCTTCTCCTGTTTCGCGCACCCGCGCAGCCTTGCTTTGTGCTAGTTGAAAATTACCTGAGGGTCTATATGCGATCAGGTACCAGACCGGGCGCGGACTTGACATTACGACCCAACGCCCTCTGGTACTTTCTGCACAAGCAGCGTAAAAGGAGTGCTGCGCGAAACATTTGGAGCCTCGCATCCATGAAAGAACATCGTGGCCGTCTGACCAAGGATGGCATCCGCATCTATGAACAGGGTGACTTTGCCGGCATGCACGCGGCAGGGGCACTGGCGGCGCGGATACTCGACGATATTGCGGATCATGTCTTTCCCGGCCAAACAACCGGTGAGATCGACCGCCTGATCACTCAGATGGTCGAGGATGCAGGCGCAACGTCGGCCACCATAGGCTACAAGGGCTATCAGCACGCAAGCTGTATCAGCGTGAATCATGTGGTCTGCCACGGCATCCCAGGCGACAAGCGCCTGAAGGATGGCGACATCCTGAATATCGACGTTACCGTCATCGTTGACGGCTGGTTCGGCGATACTTCGCGCATGTTCGTGGCCGGTAAACTGCCCCGCAAGGCAGAGCGTCTGATTCAGGTGACCCATGATGCGCTGTTCAAAGGCATTGAGATGGTCAAGCCGGGCAACACCTTCGGCGATATCGGCCACGCGATTCAGGCTTATGTCGAGGCGCACCGGATGAGCGTTGTCCGCGATTTCTGTGGCCACGGGTTGGGTCGTGTGTTCCACGCCCCGCCCAACGTGCTGCACTATGGCCGTCCGGGGACCGGAGCGAAGCTGGAAGAAGGCATGTTCTTCACCATCGAGCCGATGGTCAATCTGGGCCGCCCCGAGACCAAAACGCTGGCCGATGACTGGACCGCCGTGACCCGTGACAAGTCACTGTCGGCGCAGTTCGAACATTCGGTGGGTGTCACGGCAGATGGGGTTGAGATCTTTACCCTGTCACCGGGCAACAAGTTTCACCCAACCTATTCGTCCTGATTGACGGCCTGATCTCGCAATAGCTTCAGCAGCAATGTCTCATCCCGCCACGGCGTCACTGCGTCGTGGATGAATACCGGTGCGCGCATGGGATTGCGTTCGGGGCCGGTAGTCGATTCCGTATCCTTTGAAAGGGTCCAGATCGGGGGATTTAAGGTACGGTCCATGCCCCGAATGCTAGCACGTCCGGGTCAGATTCCCAAAAGCGTCGGGACCTCGGCCATATCGGTAAAGACTTCGGCCCCAAGTTCCGCCAGCTTCTCGCCCTGCCCATGCGGCGCGTAGGCCAGACAGCGCATGCCCGCGCGTTTGGCTGCCATTACGCCGTTCTGGCTGTCTTCGATCACCACTGGTGCGGTGGCCCCGAATTGATCGGCGGCCGTCTGGAACATGACCGGATCAGGCTTGGCGGTTCCCAAGACATGGGCGGAGTACATTGCGCCGCTAAAACGCTCCCACAAACCGTTCTGGCCCAGAGTGATCTGCATTTTGTCGGGACTTCCATTTGACGCCACACAGAAGGGGATGCCCTTGGCATCCAACGCGGTCAGCAGTTCCGGAATACCCGAAACCAGTTCCACGCCCTGCCGCAAACGATCATAGGTTTCTGCATAAACCTCATCGACCCAATCTTCGGGCAGGTTTGCGCCCAGCGCGCGGGCCTTGTCGCGCACTCCGGTCATTGTACCCCCAAGAAAGAACGCAACACTGTCTTCCAGCGTCAAGTTCAGCCCATACCGTCCAAGATTGTCGACCAGCACCTGATTGGACAGCGGTTCACTGTCCACAAGAACACCGTCGCAATCGAAAATGACCAGATCGTGCATGCCTGCCCTCGTTGTTTTGCACTGTGCCTAACCAACCGTGCGCGCAGGTGCAAACCGGGTGTCAGCAGAACCTTGCCCGCAGGGTTTCAGCCTGAAACATTTCGCCACATCAACGAGATATGCGTGTCACCGTATTTCCGGCTGTCCTGCAGGTCGAACCCCTGCGGAGCTGCCATGGGGCTGTTTTCCTCCCACACGATCAACGCGTCGTCGGCGATCCAGCCATGGGACAGGGCAGCGATGGCCTTTTGCCCCATGGATTTTCCATAAGGTGGATCCAGAAAGATCAGATCATAGGGCTCGCCTGAATTTTCGCCCAGCCGCGTGGCGTCCCGACGGATCAAGGTTGTGCGATCGGCGCTGCGGGTCAGGTCGATATTCTTGCGGATCAGCCCCTGCGCCACCCGCCCGTCATCCACAAAGGTCACCTGTGCAGCACCGCGCGACAGCGCCTCAAGCCCCAGCGCGCCGGTTCCGGCAAACAGGTCCAGAACGCGCAGCCCGTCAAAGTCGATCTGATGACCCAACACGTTGAACAGGCTTTCGCGCACCCGGTCGGTGGTGGGGCGCAAATGAGCGCCCGCATCCCCTTTGCCGACCGACGCCAAGGCCCGGCCCCGGAACTCTCCGGCGATGATCCTCACGCCTTGAGCAGCGGTTTCAGATCCGCGTCAGGGTCGGCGACCACGGCCGGATCAGCGGTTTTGCCCGCCTCAATCAGGCGCTTGCCAACCATATACGCGCGAGGATCATTCATCGCGTCAACGGCGATCAGCTGATCGCCGTTGTAGTACCAGAAGGACACGGTCTGACCGTCACCCTGACGGGTCACCACGCGGTCGTAGCCGGTGTTCAGGCCCGCGATCTGCAGTTTGACGTCATACTGATCCGACCAGAACCACGGCGTCGCCACATAGTCCTTGGCTGCGCCCAGCATGTTCTGGGCCACGATCTCGGCCTGATCAATCGCGTTCGGCACGCTTTCCAGACGAATACGGGCATCGCCATGTGGGAAGGACGCGCAGTCGCCCGCCGCCCAGATCGCCGGATCAGAGGTTCGACCATGCGCATCGGTCTTAATGCCGTTCTCCAACTCAAGCCCTGCGATCTCGGCCAGTTGAGTAGATGGGACGATGCCGACACCGACAACAACAAAATCGACCTCGATCTCGGTGCCGTCGGTCAGAACCGCACCAACCACCTTGCCGTTGTCGCCCACCAGACGATCCAGCCCGACACCTTCGCGGATATCGGCGCCATATTCACTGTGCAATGCGCGGAAGTAATCGCTGGTCTCGGGCGCGGCGACCCGTTGCAGGATGCGGTCGGCCATCTCGACCAAAGTCACCTTGACCCCGCGCTTGGCGCAGACAGCCGCGGCCTCAAGCCCGATATAGCCGCCGCCCACGATCAGGGCGCGCGCGCCATCTTTCACGCGGGGCTCCATCTCGTCGATATGGGCCAGATCGCGTACTACGTGGACACCTTCAAGATCACCGCCAATCGCGGCAGGCAGGTAGCGCGGGTCCGACCCGGTGGTCAGGGCCAGTTCGTCATATGCGATGACCTCATCCCCTACGGTCACGGTTTTGGCCTGCGGATCAATCGCCGTCACGCGCTGACCCAAACGCAAGGTGATATTGTTCTCGGCATAGAAGCTTTCGGGCCGCAGGAACAGGCGCTCAAGCTCCATTTCACCCAGCAGATAAGCCTTGGACAGCGGCGGGCGCTGATAAGGCAGATGCGGCTCGGCCCCGATCAGAGTGACGTCCCCTTCGAACCCGTCTTTGCGCAGCCTGGCAACAAGCGACGACCCCGCCTGCCCGGCACCGATGACGACAATATGGCTCATGTTCCTCCCACCGTGTCGAATTCCCGTGGTCTCATCCACGCGACCACCTATATTGCGGCTGAGCCCGACTCTGCAAATCCAAATGACAGGAGCTTAAAAAATGATTTCAACAGGTGAGACACTGCCCGACGCCACACTGACGCAACTGGGTGCAGACGGCCCCGAAGAGGTGCGGATTTCAGACAAAACCAAAGGGCGCAAAGTGGTGATCTTTGCGGTGCCCGGAGCATACACGCCGACCTGCAGTTCGGCCCATGTGCCCAGCTTCATTCGCACCAAAGACCAGTTTACCGCCAATGGCGTGGATGAGATCATCTGCGTTTCGGTCAACGACCCGTTTGTTATGAAAGCCTGGGGCGAGGCCACAGGCGCGGCCGATGCAGGCCTGACCATGCTGGGCGATGCCTCAGCCGAATTCACCAAGGCCATTGGCATGGAATTTGACGCCCCGCCCGCCGGACTGTATGCGCGGTCCAAACGCTATGCCATGCTGGTCGAAGACGGCAAGGTCACTGCGCTGAACCTGGAAGAAAGCCCCGGCACTTGCGAGATTTCGGCAGGCGAAACTTTGCTGGACGCGATCTGATCCTGCGCGCGGCCCCGGGTCACCTCGGGGCCGTAAACGCATTTAACTTGATGCAACGCCCTGATCAGCCAATAGTTGTGGCATACAATTAGGGAGTTCATTGATGAAACTCAAAGTATTCACTCTATTACTGGGCACAGCGGGCGCATTGGCCGCCTGCGGCCCGGCACCCACCCCTCAGCAACAGGCGGCGCGGCAGCATGAAATCGCATGTCTCAGCGGATCACTGGGCGGTGCATTGATCGGCGGCGCGATCGGCAACCAATTCGGTGGCGGATCAGGTAAATCCATCCTGACTGCGGCAGGCGCAGCCGCTGGCGCGATTGAAGGCAACAGATACGCATGCTGAGGAGAGCCGAGATGACACGTGGAATTTTGATTGCTGCGGCCCTTATACTGGCCGGTGCGGCCACAGCCGAGACCGTGGGCGAGTTGCATGAAAACGAACTGAAGGCCATCGACAAGAACAATGACGGCTTCTTGTCCCGCGATGAGTTCGATGCCTTTTCCGATTATGCCTTTCAGGAAATGGATGACGACAAGAACGGCACGCTGGGATTGGACGAAGCCAAGCCGTTTCTGGACATAAAACAGTTTCAGGACGTTGACCGCGATAATGACGACTTTATTTCTCGGGCGGAATACGACGCGCAGATGAACGACGATTTCAACGCGGCGGATAAGAACGGCAACGGTCAACTGGACTAGCAACAGGAGCGCACGATGAACAAATGGATCCGTTTGGGTGCGCTTTTACTGGTGGCGGCCTGCGATGTACCGCAGGCGCCGGTTGTGACCGGACCGGACGGGCAGACATTTATCCAGATCAACACTTCCGGGCTGACTTGCTACAATACCAAGTGTCTGGATATTAATCCGGCGGCCCGCAGTGTGCGCCAAATCGGCAATCGGACGACGCAAATTCCCGGCAATATCAACGTCAGCGACGGAACCGTGACACCCGATGAGTTCCGGCAATTGGGCATTGCTGCATCCCTGGCCGGCGGAGAAGGTTCGCGGAGCGACAGAGGCTAAACCAGGCTGTCCATCTTGCGCGCCAGCTTTGCATCCAGCGCCGAAATGCCACCGACATCATGGGTGGCCAGCGTCACCTCGACGGTGCGGTAGACGTTGGACCATTCGGGGTGGTGATTCCACTTTTCGGCAAAAATCGCCACCTGCGTCATCCAGCCAAAGGCATGCACGAAATCTTCGAAGATAAAGGTCTTGGTGATCGCATCCCGGTCTTCGACCATGGTCCAGCCGTTGTTGAACAGCGGGTCCAGAAGCGGTCCGCGGGTCTCGGGCGACAGTAGTTCGGTCATTGCTGTTCCTCCGGGTTCGATTTCCTGAACGGGCCGTATTCCGTCAGAATCTCAATCTCTTGTCCCACTGCGTGGGCCTCGGCGTCCAGATATTTCTTGATCGCATCGGCAAAGCCGGGGTCGGCGACCCAATGCAAGCTATGCGTGCGCATAGGCATATAGCCCCGCGCCAGCTTGTGTTCGCCTTGCGCGCCGGCCTCAACACGGGCCAATCCTTCGGCAATGGCAAAGTCGATCGCCCTATAGTAGCACAATTCAAAATGCAGGCAGGGGTGATCTTCGACGCAGCCCCAATAGCGGCCATAAAGCGTTTCGCGTCCAATGAAATTCAGTGCCCCGGCAATCGGATAGCCATTGCGTTCCGCCAGAACCAACGCCATATCATCCGTCATGGTTTCCTGAGCGATATCAAAGAATTGTCGCGTCAGGTAAGGCGATCCCCACTTCCGCGCGCCGGTATCCTGATAGAACCGCCAGAACGCATCCCAATGTTCAGGGCGCAGATCATCACCGGAATAGGTGTGAATTTCTCCGCCAAATTCACAGGCCTGCGCGCGTTCCTTACGGATATTCTTGCGCTTGCGCGAGGACAGCGCGGCCAGAAACCCATCAAAATCCGCATATTGGTCGTTAAGCCAGTGAAACTGCTGTGATTGACGCAGCAACAGACCCATCTGTTCGCCCGCCAGCGCTTCGTCCTCGGTGCAGAACGTGGCATGAACTGAAGACACCCGGTTATCGGCTGCAATCTGCACGGCCCCTTGCACCAGGGCCGACATGCCCGGCACCTCGTACCCCGGTCGCACCAGAAACCGCCGCCCGGTGGCCGGAGTGAACGGCACCGCGATCTGCAGTTTGGGGTAATACCGCCCGCCTGCGTTTTCATAAGCATGGGCCCAGCTGTGGTCGAAGATGTATTCGCCTTGACTGTGCGATTTGGCATACATCGGCGCGGCCGCGATCAGCATCCCATCCAGATATGCGGTCAGGTATTGCGGTTGCCAGCCAGTGCCCGGCCCAACCGAACCGCTGTTTTCCAGCGCCAGCAGAAATCGATGCGTGGTAAAGGGATCAAGCGGCCGCCCGCCATCGGCGGCCTCGGGGCAGGCGCAGGCATCCCATTCGGTCGCAGAAATCTGCGAAAGCGATCTCAGAACCTGAACTTCGATTTGCGCCTGATCCATGTGCCCTCCGCGTCTGATCTTTATCTGTGACACCGAGGGGCAGGTTCAACCCGGATGTGGGGCCAAATACCCTTCGAAGGTCACGTTATCGGCAACCCTTCTGGCCTGAGCTTCTTGCTCGGCCGAGCGTACGGTCCAACACAGAACCGGCACGCCGCGCGCTTTCAATTCGGCCACGCGGGGGCGGGTCAGATCGGCGACCTCATGGCTGATAAAGCTGGCGCCGACCCTGTCAAAATCGGGTATGTCGCGCAGGTGATCGCAGACCTTCTGTGGCAGCAGCTCGACCTTGGGCTGGTAAGAACAAGTCACCAACCCGCGCGGCAAATGGGGGGCAAGACGCGCCAGTTCGGCCACGCTGTTGGGATTGAAAGACATCAAGGCCACCGGTCCGTCATACCCCTGCAAGGCCCGCACTGCGTCAGCCTCAAGTGATCCGACATTGGGACCCATTGCGCCGTCCTGATCCTTGAACTCGATCAGCAGGGGAACCTTGCCGTCCACCAGTGCAAGCACGTCGTCCAGCGTCGGAATACCATCATCAGCATGCAGCAGCTGCGTCGCCTGCGCCTGTGTCGCTGTCACTTGCTGAATAGGGCCGGGCTGCCCGGTCAGGCGTGTCATGTCGTAATCATGAAACACCATTGCCCGGCTGTCCGAAGTTCGCTGCAAATCAATCTCGATCCCGTACCCGGCCTCGACAGCCGCACGGATGGCCGCCCGGCTGTTTTCCGGGCGGTTATCCGAAAGGTCATGCAGCGCCCGATGCGCAATCGGGGCCTGCAGGAAAACTGACGGCAAGGTCGGTGTCATTGAACCTCGAAAATACCTTCGATTTCGACGGCCACGCCCAGCGGCAGTGCCGCGGCGCTGACGGCCGAGCGGGAATGACGGCCAGCCTCACCCAGGGCTTCGACCAGGAAATCCGACGCCCCGTTGATCACCTGCGGTTGTGCTGTGAAATCGGCGGTCGAGTTCACGAAACCAGTCAGCTTGATCACGCGCACCAGTTTGTTGATGTCACCGCCACAGGCTGCCTTGACCTGCGCCAGCAGATTGATGGCGCAAACCTTTGCCGCCGCGGCACCGGCTTCGATTTCCATGTCATCGCCCAGCTTGCCGGTGATCAGATCGTCATCCTTGGAAATCTGACCCGAGACATAGACGATGTTGCCCACCCGAACGAAGGGTACATAGTTCGCCGCTGGCGCAGGCGCGTCCGGTAGGTTGACGCCCAGGCTTTCCAGTTTTGCTGCGATGCTCATGAAGTTTCCTCCCAATCTTTGAGTCGGGGCGAAGCTAACCGGGAAGACCGGGATCGGAAAGCACGAAAACGGGGATAGACGACCCAGAGCGGTCAGCGTAACTCTTCCTATGCCGAACAGTTGAACCTGTACCACTTTACGTAAGTACGTCGTACAGGTTAAACGCTTTTTGTTTCATACTGGTTGCGAAACGTATATGTGACATCGGATTGGGCCATGCTATGTGGCCACGGGCAGTATTGATTGACAGTTCGGGCGTGTGGAACCCGAACGTTTAGGAGTGGCAAAGACCGTGTTGAGCAGACCCCGCCTGAAGCACCTTATCGTCATGTCCGTGATGGCATTCCTTAGCGCCTGCGCCACGCGACCGCCGGAGGGGACCCCGTCGAATGAGGTGTTCGATCCCTATGAGAACACCAACCGGGGCATTCACAAATTCAACCTGGGCGTTGACCGGTTTCTGTTCCGTCCGGCCTCGAAAGGCTATGTCAAGATCGTACCCGATCCGATGGTGACCAGCTTTAACCATTTCGCCGAAAACCTGACGATGCCCGGGCAGGCGCTGGACTACCTGTTGCAAGGCAATGTCAAACAATCCGGCAACGCTTTGCTGCGCTTTGTGGTCAATACCACTGTGGGCGGCTTGGGCCTGTCTGACCCCGCTGCCGAGTTGAACCTGCCGCCGGTGGATACCGATTTCGGCGAGACCCTGCATGTTTGGGGCGTTGGCGAGGGCGCTTATGTCGAGCTGCCTTTCTATGGCCCGTCAACCCAACGGGATGCGATTGGTGTTGTAGTCAATCTATTCTCGAATCCGATCAATTTCACACCGGTCCGTCCGGTGGACAATATCGGCGTATATGCTGAGGTCGTCCGCCGCATGGGTGATCGGGGCCGGTTCTCGGATACGGTGGATTCAATCCTGTATGAAAGCGCCGACAGCTATGCGCAGGCACAGACAATTTACATCCAAAACCGCCGCTTTGAACTGGCACGCGACGATGAGGACGCCTATCTGGGTCTGTACGATGACCCTTATGCAGATATCGGGACTGACCCAGTCAGGGACCCCTACCTAGACCCCTACGAGGACCCCTATGCCGAATAACCATCTGAACCGACGTGGTTTTATCGCCACTGGCCTGGCCAGTGCGATGCTGACCGCCCTGCCCGCCTTTGCCCAGACCGAAGCCAGCGCTAAGGCACTGGTTGTCAGTGTCGTGGACGATATCAACCGAGTGATCGCCTCGGGCAAATCCGAAAAGGCGATGATCCGCGATTTTGAAAAGATCTTCGTGCAATATGCCGATGTGCCGATCATGGCGCGCTATGTGCTGGGGGCAGATGGCCGCTCAGCCAGCCCCTCGCAGATCAAGCAATTCACCAAAGCGTTTCAGGGCTATATTTCCAACAAATATGGCCGCCGCTTCCGCGAGTTCATTGGTGGCCAAGTCACAGTTCGCAATGCCCGCAAAATCAAGGCGGGCTACGAGGTGCGCACCTCGGTCAAGTTGCAGGGGTCTTCCCCGTTTGAAGTGACATTCCTGGTGTCGGACAAATCGGGCCGCGACAAGTTCTTCAACATGTTCATCGAAGGGGTGAACATGCTGCTGACCGAACGGACCGAGGTCGGCGCCATGCTGGATGCGCGTGGGGGCGATCTGAACCGCCTGATCAAGGATATGAGCCGAAACAAGCTCAGCTGATCCGGTTCACAAATGAAAAAGCGCCGCGCGATTGGTTTCGCGCGGCGCTTTTTTGGTTTTAGTTCAGGCGTTCGCCAGTTTCCTTGGCGAAATAGGACACCTTGCTCATGTCAAAGGCCAGGTTCAACATCTTGCCCGCCTGCGCACTGGTTTCCGCGTGCAGCCGCGCAGTGACCTGTTTGCCGCCCAGTTCCGAGACCACATAAGTATCAGCCCCCGCCGGTTCGACCATGTCGACCATACAGGAGGCCTCTTGCACACCATCACCGGCACGGAACCCGGCCTCGGCAATGTCTTCGGGGCGCAGGCCCAGAATCACATCCTCGGGCAGTGACAGATCGCGGGCATCGTTCAGAACCAGTGTCTCGCCCGTTTCACGTGCAATGGCGATCTGCGTGCCCGGGCCGGTCTTGGACGCTTGCGCCGGGATCAGGTTCATCGCCGGTGAGCCCATGAAATCAGCCACAAACAGGTTGGCCGGGTTGTTGTAGATTTCAGCCGGGCTGCCGATCTGCTGCACGATTCCACCTTTGAGAACCACGATCTTGGTCGCCAGCGTCATCGCCTCGATCTGGTCATGGGTCACGTAGACGATCGAGGCATCCAGCGTCTGATGCAGTTTCTTGATCTCGGTTCGCATCTCGACCCGCAGCTTCGCGTCAAGGTTCGACAGCGGCTCGTCAAACAGAAACAGTTTGGGATCGCGCACCAGTGCCCGGCCCATCGCCACCCGCTGACGCTGACCGCCTGACAATTGGCTGGGGCGGCGGTTCAGCAGCGGCTCGATCTGCAGCAACGAGGCAACCTCGTTCAGCTTGGCCTCCTGCGTCGCCTGATCGACCCCGCGTACCTTCATGCCAAAGGTGATGTTCTTGGCCACGGACATTGTCGGGTACAGGGCGTAGGACTGGAACACCATCGCGATGTCGCGATCCTTGGGGCTGACATGGGTCATGTCCTTGCCCCCGATGGACAGCGTGCCGCCGGTAATTTCCTCCAGCCCCGCAATACAGTTCAGCAGGGTGGACTTGCCGCAACCCGAGGGGCCGACCAACACCAGGAAATCACCCGGTTCGATCGAAATGTTGATGTCCTTCAGAACCTCGGTTGCGCCGTAATTCTTGTACAGATTGTTGATATCGAGGATGGGAGCCATGGGTTATCCCTTCACTGAGCCAGCGGTCAGACCGCGGATGAAATACTTACCGGCGACGACATAAACGAGCAGCGTCGGTAGCCCCGCGATGATCGCGGCGGCCATGTCGACGTTGTATTCTTTAACGCCGGTGGTGGAGTTTACGATGTTGTTGAGCGCCACGGTCACGGGCTGTGTGCCTGCCTGGCTGAACGACACGCCGAACAGGAAGTCGTTCCAGATCTGCGTGAACTGCCAGATCACGGTCACCACGATGATTGGCAGCGACAGCGGCAGGAAGATCGACCAGAAAATCCGCAGGAAACCGGCCCCATCGACCCGAGCGGCTTTGGTCAGCTCGGCCGGAATGGTGACATAGTAATTGCGGAAAAACAGTGTGGTGAAACCGAGGCCATAGATCACGTGGACGAAGATCAGACCCGGAATGGTCCCGGCGATCCCCATCATGCCCAGCAGACGCGCCATCGGCAGCAGCACAACCTGAAACGGGATGAAGCAACCAAACAGCATCAGCGAGAAGATGATATTAGCGCCTTTGAACCGCCATTGCGCCACGACATAGCCATTCAGCGCGCCCAGCAGGGTCGAAAGGGCCACCGCAGGCACCGCGATCAGGACCGAGTTCCAGAAGTAAGGCCGCAGCCCTTCACACTGGATACCGGTGCAAGCCCCGGACCACGCGGTTTTCCAGGCGTCAAAGCTGACCTCACGCGGCAGCGAGATCAGGCTGCCTGTGCGAATTTCCTCAAGGCTTTTAAGCGACGTGGTCAACATCACGAAGAGCGGCATCAGGTAATACAGCGCGAACAGGCCCAGCAGGACATACAGCAACCAGCGCAAGGCGATCTTGCCCGTGGCGCTTTGGGTGCGGGTTTGGGTTTGGGGCATCGACAGATCAGTCATTTTTCGCCCTCAGCTCTGAGTAAAGATAGGGAACCACGATGGCAAAGACGACAAGCATCATGATCATCGCGGAGGATGCCGCCTGACCGATATCGCCGCGCGAAAACGCCATGGCATACATGTAAGTGGCAGGCAGATCGGTCGCGTAGCCCGGACCGCCGCCTGTCAGGGCGATGACCAGGTCAAAGCTCTTGATCGCAAGGTGCGCCAGTACGATGAACGCCGACAGAAAGATCGGAGCCATCGACGGGATGATGATCGCCGTATAGATGCGCCAAGTGGGAATACCATCGACCTGCGCGGCCTTGATGATTTCGCCATCCACAGACCGCAGACCTGCCAGAAACAACGCCATGACAAAGCCCGAGCTCTGCCAGATAGCAGCGATTACGATCGTATAGATCGCGTAGTCAGGGTTCACCAGCCAGTCGAACTCGAAATTCGGAAAGCCCCATCCCTGCACCATGGATTCAATGCCCAACCCGGGGTTCAAAATCCACTTCCAAGCCGTGCCAGTCACGATCATCGACAGCGCCATCGGGTACAGGTAAATCGTCCGGATCGCTCCTTCGACGCGAATCTTCTGATCCAGCAGGATGGCCAGCAGCAGACCCAGGACCATCGCGATCACGATGAACAGAGCACCGAAGATGTAAAGGTTGTTGATTGCCGTATCCCAGCGGGGTGAATCAAACAGGCGCTCATATTGGATGAACCCGTTGATCTCATATTTCGGCAGTAGTTTAGATCGTGTCAGCGACACCCATGCGGTCCATCCGATAAATCCGTAAACAAAGATCAATACGGCGATGAACGACGGTGCCAGCACCACCTTGGGCAGGTGGTTTTCCAGCCATTCGGACATTTTAGCCTCCGGGGAAAGATGCTCTGCCCCGCATTATAGGGGGCAGAGCGTATTGGATCAGTAGCTGTTTGCTACCGCGTCCGCGAGTTGCTGAACCGCGTCAGCCGAGGACATATCCGAGTTAAAATGCGCGGTCACAACGTCGGTGATCGCACCGGACTGCGACCCGCGCAGCGCCATGCCATGGGCATAGGACGGCAACAGCGAACCAGCGTCCGAGGTCGAGCCCATGTCTTCAGCCGACAGATTGGCGCAGATGTCAAAATCATCCAGCGCCACGTCGGTGCGGGCAGGGATCGAGCCTTTGTTCAGATTGAACACCTTTTGGAAGTTCGGCGCCACGATCAGCTTGGCCAACAGGTCTTGACCGGCTTTCTTGTCATCTCCGTCCACGTCGAACATGGCAAAGCTGTCAACGTTGTACAGATAGCCGTCGCCGGGGGTCGAGGCGCACAGGAAATCTTCGCCGGGCTTCTTGCCGGCCGCCAGGAACTCACCCTTGGCCCAGTCACCCATGATCTGGAAGGCTGCTTCGCCGTTCATGACCATGGCAGTGGCAAGGTTCCAGTCACGGCCCGAGAAGTTCTCGTCGACATAGCCGCGCAGGGTACGCATCTGATCAAAGACCTGAACCATCGTGTCCGAGGTCAGCGCCTCCGGGTCCAGATCGACCAGCGCTTTCTGGAAGAACTCGGGCCCGCCGATACCCAGAACCACAGTTTCAAAGACGGTCGCGTCCTGCCATGACTGACCACCATGGGCCAGCGGGATCACACCGGCAGCCTGCAGCTTATCAGCAGCAGCGTTGAACTCGTCCCAGGTGGTCGGCATTTCGATGCCATTTGCGGCCAGAACATCAGCATTGGCCCAGATCCAGTCTACGCGATGTACGTTCACTGGTGCGGCGCACCATGTGCCCTCGCACTTCATGTGACCTGCGATGGATGCGGGCAGCACATCCGCCCAGCCTTCGGCGTCGGCCACGGATGAGATGTCGGCCAGAACGCCCTCTTCGTACCATTCCTGAATTGCGGGGCCTTTCAGCTGAACTGCGGTCGGCGCGTTTCCGGCCAGCACCCGGGCACGCAACGCGGTCATGGCCGCGTCACCGCCACCACCTGCAACCGGCATATCGGTCCAGGTTCCGCCATTCGACGCGAACTCTTCCTGCAGTACGGCGACCGACTTGGCCTCACCACCCGACGTCCACCAATGCAGAACCTCGGCCTGTGGCTCGGCCAGAACCGACGACCCGGCCACAACGGCCAATGTCGAAACGGTGGCGAATGCAAAATGCTTCATTGTCTGTCTCCTCCCTAGAGAACTTAGTGACTGCTGATGCAGCGATGCCCGTTATTCTGAGACCAGTTCGCCATCTGGCAACGCTGAATCCGCGCCAAAGCCCGGCAACCACCCAAAAATTCACTGCTTTTGTTACAGCGTGTTACGTTGACATTGAATCTGTTTCCGTTCGTTACAATGGATGATGTCGGAGCAGCAGAAACTGGGAGGACAAACCGCGTGAGCATTCCGCGACTTTTGGTGGTGGATGACGACCCTGAAATGCGGTCGATGATGACCCAATTCCTGCATCAGAACGGGTTCGTCGCCCTGCCCGCCAGTTCCGAGGCTGAAATCCGCAACCATCTGACAGCGGGACGGATCGACCTGATCCTGCTGGATGTGATGCTTGGGGATGAGAACGGAGTCGAGATCTGCGCCCGCCTGCGGGCTGAACAGGACGTGCCGATCATTCTGGTTTCGGCCCTGTCAGCCGACCATCAGCGCATGGCGGGGTACGAGGTCGGGGCCGACGACTATATCGCCAAGCCTTTCAACCCGCAGCTGATGCTGGCGCGGGTTCGTGCGGTGATGCAACGCGCCCGGCGTACGCCGTCGCTGGCCTATCGCCGCCGCACACACAGCTTTCGTTTCAACGACTGGGCCTATGACGGCAAACGGGATGAGGTGCATTCACCCGAAGGCTACCTGGTTCCTCTGTCGCAACGGGAAACTGCGCTGCTCAAGGTTTTGCTGGCCAACCCGCATATCCCCCTGACCCGGGATGAAATCGCCGCTGCGCTGGACGTCACCGGCAGCGCCGACAAACCCGAGGCGCAAGGGCGGGCCATCGACATGCTGGTTGGTCGGTTGCGTTCGAAAATCGAGGTCAACCCGAAAGACCCGCAGATGCTGCGTACCGAACGCGGGGTCGGCTATGTCTTTGCGGCCGAAGTGTCGGTGGAAGAGGACGCATGACCACACGCGCCCCGCGCCTGCGCAGTCTGGGCTGGATCTGGACAGGGGCCGCCTTTGCCTCGGGGCTTCTCTCCGCCGGGCTGTGGTTTTCTTCGGCCCGCGCCTGGGACAACTTTCTAACCCGCGCCTATGTCGCAGGGTTTTCCGTCTATGAAGAGCTGCGGGTCAGCAAAATCCCGCCGCCGGGGATCACGATCACCCCCTTGTCCCCCGAAGCTGCGCAGTTGGCCGATGCCGGGCGGTTCGAGCAGCTGCCCGGCCTGTCGGATCGCAGCTTTGTCACCAACCTGTCGATCCTGACCGACAACACCGCCCCCCTGGCCGGGCGCGAACTGACGCTGGCGGTGATGTCCGACCGGCTGGTTTATCCGGTGTCTGATCTTCTGTCCCGCGTTGATCAGACCGGGGCCGAGAAGATGGGCAATCTGACCCGCCTTCTGGCCACCTATTGCAGCGAGCCAATCCTGGTCGCCCGGTTCGGACACAGAGGCTGGCAGCAGGTGGACGGCACCGATATCTGGGGTTGCAAGGCCGCCCCTGGCGACCTGCGCCTGCCCGCCATTCTGGCCGCCATCGTGGCTTTGGCGGTCATCCTGACATCGATCGGCAATGTCTCGGACAGTTTCACCCGGTTTTCCAACGCCCTGCGCGGCCGCAAACGCCAGGGCGGGCCGAGCAGCTATGATGCCGACGGCCCGGCGGAACTGCGCGACATCGTGTCAGCCGTGAACGACCATCTGGATGCAGAGCGCATGCAGCTTGAAAAACGCGCTACCGTTCTGTCCGGTGTCAGTCACGATCTTGGCACCCCTGCCACGCGTGTTCGCCTGCGCGCGGCCCTGATCGCCGATGACGAACTGCGCGAAAAGCTTGAGGCCGATGTGGATCAGATGACGGGCATGATCGAAAGCGTGCTGACTTACACACGCTCGGAACTCAGCGTTGAAGACCCCCGTCAGATTTCCCTGACCGCGCTGGTCGAGTCTGTGGTCGCTGATTATCAGGACATGGACCTGCCGGTGACCCTGAAGAAAATCGCCCCGGTCGCAGTCGAAGGCGCGCCATCGGTCTTCATGTCCCGACGCGGGCATGGATCCTTGCCCGAGACACGGCGGATGCTGGTGATGGGGCGGCCAATCTCTCTGAAACGGGCGTTAACAAATCTGATCGACAACGCCCTGAAATACGGCCGCCATGCCGAGGTGCAGCTGGAAACCGACGCCCGCACCGCGACCATCACGGTCGAGGACAAGGGTGCCGATCTGTCCGTCACTGATATCGAAAACCTGATGGCACCGTTCCGGCGCGGGTCGAACACCGGGTCATCCGACGGGTTCGGTCTGGGCCTGACAATCGTGGCTACGATTGCCGAACAGCATGGGGGCTCCCTCAGCTTCGAGGCCGGGGATCAGGGCTTGCGTGCGCGGTTGCAAATCACCCGGCAGTGATATCTCATGTCATATAGCTGCGCACCAACGCCCCAGCGATCAGAGACCATCCATCCGCAATAACAAAAAACGCCAGCTTAAATGGCAGCGATACCGTCGCAGGCGGCACCATCATCATTCCCATCGACATCAGCACCGCCGCCACAACCAGATCAATGATCAGAAATGGCAGGAAAATCAGAAAGCCGATCTGAAAGGCGCGTGCAATCTCGGACAGCATGAAGGACGGCATCAGGATCGACAGCGGCGCCTCGGGCGTCAGGGCGATAGCGTCACCGTCAGGTCGCAAGGCCGCCATCGCGTGAAACGTATCCGGGTCCAGCCGCGCGGCCATAAAGGCTCGGAAGGGCTGAATGGCAATCTGCAACGCGGGTTCGACCGCCATGGTTTCTTCGACCATCGGTCGAATACCGGTGGCCCAGGCCTCGGAAAATACGGGCTCCATGATGAAGTAAGTCAGGAACATCGCCAGGCTGACGATCAGCATGTTCGGTGGCGATTGCTGCAATCCGATCCCTTGACGCAGAATGGCCAGAACGGTGATCAGAAACGGAAAACAGGTGACCATGATCGCCAGCCCAGGTGCCAGGCTGAGGATCGTGATCAGAAGGATCAGCTGGATGGTCCGCGCCGAGATCGCCCCCCCCTCGCCCAATGACAGCGACAGCTCTTGCGCCGCAGCCAGAGACGGGGACAGTGTCGCCAGCGCAACAACCAACCAAAGCAGAAGCCGCATCAACCGATCCCGTTCTGCAAATCCGCAATCTCTGTCAGGCGCACAGCAAGCTGCCCGGCCTGATCGCCCTCCATCTCCTCCAGCAGGCCGCGGGCGACCAGTTGGTCTCCGACATACAGGTCGACCGGGTCCTCGATCCGCTTGTCCAGCGTCAGCACGGCGTTCTCACCCATGTTCAGCAGGTCGCGGATCAGCGGGCGCGCACGCCCGACCGAAACCGTAACCTCAATCGGAACCGCCTCGAACGGATTGGCTTTTTCGGGTTTCAGAGTTTGGGGATCATTCATGGTTCACTGCCTCTTTTGCCTCAAATACATAAGCGTCAAATGCCCCCGCGACCGTGGCGAGCAGACCGCTGCAATCCACCTCACGCTGGGTTGTGCCGACCTGCAACCGGGCCTGTCCTGGCTCTAACGAAGGGTCTTCGATCACGCGAGTGGGTGAGGACAGTTCCTGCGGCAGCAGGGCCTCTACCTCAGCCGCGCGGCCCTTGGGCACGAAGATTTGCATCGGCTGGCCAATCTTTTCCCGCGCCATTTCGGTCAGCTGTTCGGCCAACCGGACAGCAAAACCGCGATCCAGCGTTTCGGGCAGGACAGTGTCCACCAGGCTCTGGAACATCCGGTCCAGCGACAATGTCATGCGGGTGACAGCCTCATGATAAGTAAAGGACATGTCCTCCAACGATCTGGCCAGCCCGTCTGAGACCTGACCTCGGCTTTGTTCTTGCGCCTGAAGCGCGTCTTCCCAACCGGCGCTATAGCCTTGCTCGAACGCTGCCAGCCGCTGTTCCTCCAGCGCGTCCTCGTCCAGCAGGTGCAGCTTGCCGCCCCCGGCTTGCAGCGTGAAATCCTCAAGAAGATGGGCAATCGACATCAGACACGCTCCTCACCTTCTTCAAGCCAGCTGCGCAGGATCTCGACGGTCTCTTCCTGTTTATCGCCGATCATAGCCCGCAATCGGTCGACCGGATCAGCGCCCGCCTGCGCGGCCAGCGCCGGGACGTCGCCAGCGGCAGTCTGGCCCGGCAGCGCGCTAAATTGTCCGTTTTCGTCAGTCGCTATCTCGCCGGTCAGAATGGCCTCGGGCTCAGGAGGTGCCCCGGCGGGCAGCAAGGCCGGGGCCATCGCCGGTTTGGTCAGGATCGGACGGATCACGAAGAGCCCAAGCACCAGCGAGACAATCGCCAACACTGCCATCTGGATCAACGACATCGCGTCGAAATGAACCTTTTGCCAGATCGAGGCCGCTACCAATGTGCCCTGCGGCTCTACCACCGGCAGGTCCAGCGATTTCAGGGTGATGACGTCCCCGCGTTCGGCGTCGAACCCCACGGCCGAGGCCACAAGCTCCTTCAAGGCCTCCATCTCGGTTTCGGGCATCGGCTCAAATGTCTCGACTCCGGTCGCATCCACGGACCGTGTGCCGTTGACCAGAACCGCAACCGTCAGACGCTTGATCGCACCGGGGGCATTGTGGACTTCCAATTCGGTTTCCGAGGCCTCGTAATTCACCCGTTCCCGCGTCTGCGTCGCGTTCGAATTCGATTCGTCCCCACCCGCGCCATCGCCATCCGGCAGGTTCGACGCCACGGTGACATCGGCGGATTGATTGCGGGCGCTGTCCGATCGTTCCTCGACATCAGTACTGATGGCAACGCGGCCATTGGGGTCAAAACGGCGTTCGCGGATGGATTCGGTCTTGGTCACGGTGTCGACGCTGACCTCAACGACAGCATTGCCCGTGCCGACGCGCGCCTCGACCAATCGCATCACACGCTCGCGCAACTGGCGCGCCTTGTCATCTGCCGTATCCTCAGCGACTGCGGTCTCCTGCGCGCCGATCACCGCCCCGTTCGAATCGACCACGGTGACATTCTCAGGCGCCAGACCACTGACGGCAGACGCCACAAGAAACCGGATCGCCTTGCCCTGATCGGATGTGATCTGCGCCCCTGACAGCACCAGATAGACCGAGGCCGTCGGCGCCACGCTGCGCTGAAACGGGTTGTTCGATCCGTTGGCAATATGAACCCGTGCCTGGCTGACATGAGGGCTGCCAACGATGGTTCGGGCCAGCTCACCTTCTTTTGCGCGCCAATAGGCGGCATCGAACATCTGCGAGGTGGTGCCAAACCCGCTAAGTGAATCCAGCAGCTCATAGCCTTGATTGCCGTTGGCGGGCATCCCCTCGCTGGCGAGTGTCATGCGCAGCTCATCTCGCTGTGATCCGGGCACGTAGATCGAGCCGCCCCGAATCTCATAAGGCACCCCGCGCTGATCCAGCGAGCGGACGACATCGCCCGCCGCGCCACTTTCCAGCCCGGCATAAAGCAAGGTCATCGACGGCGCCGTGACCATCCGCGACATCGCAAGGACCCCAAGAAAAACCAGCACTACTGCACCGGCGACGATGATTTGTTTACGCCTGTCCAAATTTGCCCAGACAGTTCCGATCTGCTGCACGATCACCTCCGACTCGCCGACATTCTGCCCGGCGCATCCCTTGTTTGAACGATTGCCCTTAACAATCGGTTAGTCCCTGCCGGGTTATGACGATTGCAGAACGGACAAATGAGGACGTCATGACTGACGCGACTGCAGAACAGGCAGAAGTACCAGAAAAATATGGAAAAAAAGGGATGATCATAGGGGTGATTCTGGCCGTGGCCGGGGCGGCTGGTGGCTATTTTCTGACCACCTCCGGGTTGTTTCCTTTTGGTGGCAAGCCCGCAATGGAAGACGTCAAGGAAACGGATAACGGCAAGGCTGTAAAGGCCCTGCCGCAAGTGGGATTCATCGATCTGCCGGCGGTGATCGTGTCGGTGAACGCAGGCGATTCGCGGCATCTGAAATTTCACGCTCAGCTAGAGGTGAACAGCGAACACGCCGCCGATGTCGAAAAGATGAAACCCCGAATCATGGACATCCTGAACGGGTATCTACGCGCGGTCGAAGTCTCGGACCTTGAAGATTCTCTGGCCCTGATGCGCATCCGCGGCCATCTGCTGCGCCGCATTGAAATCGTCGTCGGAGAAGGCCGCGTGCGCGACGTTCTCGTGATGGAATTCGTTTTGAACTAGGAGGCGAAATTGGAGCTGATTGCAGATATTTTGCTGGTCGCCGGCGCGCTGGGTGCGGGTCTGTATTGTTTCGTGCTGTCCCGGCGGCTGAAACGCTTCACCGATCTGGAAAAAGGCGTGGGCGGCGCGGTTGCTGTTCTGTCGACCCAGGCGGATGAGCTTAAGAAATCCCTGGGTGCCGCACGAGCAGCCTCAGACCAGTCCGGTGCGGAATTGAAAGAGCTGACGCAGCGGGCAGAATCGGTGGCGCAGCGGTTAGAGCTGATGATGGCTTCGATGCACGACGTCGTTCCATCGCAAGATAAACCCGACCAGTCGACCGACCTCGAAGAAGATATCAGCGCCGCACCCGGGGAACAGGCGGAATCCGCCGTGGCTAAGTCAGATGAAGTCGCTGAAACGATCGAAGCGCCCGAGAAGCCAAAAAAGGACGCGACCGCCCCAGAACCGGCCAAGCGGCCGGGCGGCTTGATGTTCTTCCGCCACGATCGCTCTCAGGGTGAGGTCGCATCATGACCCGCCGGAAAGCCGATAGGCGCCCAAAAGGTGGCGTGCTGGCCGTCATCTCTTTGCTGATGATCGGGTCTGCCGCGATTCGTCTTGGGCTGGAAGCAGGACCAGCGTTGGCAAAAACTGCCGAACCTTATGCTCCCAAAGTCAAACACGCACAGGCCGATCTGCCCGGCGCACAGGTCCTGCTGACCGAACTGCTGCGCCGGGAAGAAGCGCTGAAAAAGCGCGAGGCAGCAGCGCTTGACAAGGAAAAGGCATTGGCCATTGCGGATCAGGCGATCGAGACGCGACTGGTTGCCCTGCAAGAGGCCGAAGAGGCCCTGCGCGCGACGCTCGCCATTGCCGAAAAAGCTGCCGAGACCGATCTGACGCGCCTGACGGATGTCTATCAAAGCATGAAACCCAAGGACGCCGCAGCGTTGTTTGAGACGATGGACCCAAGCTTTGCCGCCGGATTCCTGTCTCGCATGCCGCCCGATGCGGCTGCTGGTGTTCTGGCCGGGCTGCGCCCCGAAGCCGCCTATACCATCAGCGTCATAATGGCAGGCCGCAACGCCGCCGCCCCACAGGAATAAAACTCTAACCCCGCACAGGATTTTGCTGGAGATCACCCATGATCGGAATAATCGGAATTGTCGTCATTTTCGCCATGGTGTTCGGCGGTTATCTGGCTGCGGGCGGCAAAATGACCATCATTTTGAAATCGCTTCCTTTTGAGATGATGATGATCGGCGGTGCCGCTGTTGGCGCTTTCCTGATCAGCAATGACATGAGCGCAGTCAAACACACCCTCAAAGACATGGGCAAAGTGTTCAAAGGACCAAAATGGAAACCTGAGGACTACCGCGACCTGCTGTGCCTGCTGTTCTCGCTGATCCGTATTGCCAAGGCCAACCCGGTCGAGGTGGAACAACATATCGAAGACCCGGAAAATTCATCTCTGTTTTCGGCTTACCCGAAAATTCAGGCAGATAAAGAGGCCGTTGACCTGATCTGCGATACGATGCGCGCCGCCTCGATGAACTATGATGATCCGCATCAGGTGGAAGAAGTTCTTGAAAAGCGGATGGAGGCGAACTTCCACCATGCCATGCATTCCAGCCACGCCTTGCAGACGGTTGCGGATGGCCTACCCGCTTTGGGCATCGTTGCGGCGGTTCTTGGCGTGATCAAGACGATGGGTTCGATTGACCAGCCCCCCGAAGTGCTGGGTAAATTGATCGGCGGCGCCCTGGTGGGGACCTTTCTTGGGGTGTTTCTGGCTTATGGCCTGGTCGGACCTTTCGCGGGCAAACTGAAAGCTGTCGTCGAAGAAGACAACCACTTCTACCAGCTGATCAAAGAAGTGTTGGTCGCCAATCTGCGCAACCACAACGCTGCCATGTGCATTGAGGTTGGGCGTCAGAACACCCCAACCCACAACCGCCCTGATTTCACCGAGTTGGAAGAAGCGTTGAAAGAACTCAAACAGGCAGCCGCATGACACGGTTTGCATTCTTATTCTCGGCGTTCATCGCCGGGGCCAGCGGAGCCGCAGCGCAAGATCTGACGGTGCGCTCGGGTGAGCATGAAGATTATACCAGATTGGTGGTTCAAGTGCCTCAAGACACCGATTGGGTTCTGAAACAGACAAAAAACGGCGCACGCCTGAACGTCGCGCTGAAGGATGTGACATACCGAACCGGCACCGTCTTCCAACGCCTGACGCAAAACCGACTTGCCGCGATTTCGCAGGCCGAACCAGGCGGTGCACTGGAACTGGAGTTCGGTTGCAATTGTGTCGCTTCGGCCTTTCTTTTCAAAAGTACGATGATTGTGATTGATATCGCACCCGGCACCTTCCTGCCGCCGCTCACCAGTGATATTCCGGCCCCGGTCCTGCCCAAAACCCCAAAAGAAATCAAAACGACAGGCCCGGAGCAGACCATTGATGCACTGGCCCTGCCGTTGTTGAACCTCAACGCGAACGGATTCGAAGACCAGCTTTCGACCCGGCTGCTGCAGGGGGCGGACCGCGGAATCATTGATCTGAACATTGCGCCGGTGGGGCCACGCGCATCCAACGGGAATCAAAGCGTATTTTTGCCAGCCGGTGTTGAATTGAATGTTCAAGTGACTTCGATTTTGGACGGTTTGAACGGGCTTTTGGGTCCGGATGTTCCAAAAGTGGAACGGCGCCCACCCTGCGTATCCAGCGCCGAGCTGGCTTTTGACCGTTGGTCTGACGAGCGTCCGTTTCCAGAACAAGCCGCGCAGCTTCGATCAGAACTGTTCCAAGAATTCGATACCATCGACAAAGAGAGCGCGCTGAAACTGGCAAAACTGTACGCGCATTCCGGGTTTGGCGCCGAAGCGATCCGGGCGTTGAACCTGCTGGACGAGCGATCTTTGGAAACCGAACACATCGCGGCCATTGCCCGTGTTCTGGATGATGGGCCGCTGATCGAAGACAATCCATTCCAGGGCTTGCAGCGTTGCGAGGGCGATGCGGCTTTGTGGGCGGCGCTGAGTGAGGGCGACTTGCAAGGCGAGGCCAATCTAACGGCTATCGAACAGTCTTTTGCCCGCTTACCGGACCATCTGCGGCGCCATGTCGGCCCGGCTTTGTCGGACATTCTAGTAGACGGGGACGAGTTAGAAGCCGCCCGGCGGATCTTGCGCTCGGTCGATCGCGTCAAGACGCAAACCAGCGCAAATGTCGCGCAGGCAAAGGCCAAGGTTGCAGCGGCCGAAGGTGACGCCCCCCGGACCGAAGTCTTGCTGACTGAAGCGATCGAAGCGTCAGACGCCACACTTGAGGCGCCGTTGGCACTGGCCCGACTGGTCGACAAACGTTGGCTGGAACGTGGCGCAATCTCTCCTCAGGAACTGGCTCTGGCGGAATCCTACACGATTGAGTTTCGCCGTTCTGACATCGGCCCCCTGATGAAACAAACCCATATGGTCGCGCTAAGCCTGAGTCAGGAATTCGATGCCTCTCTGGATTTGGTGGCAGAGCTGTCAGAGGAGGCGGAATCCGCGGACGCTCTGAACCGTGCGGTGCTTATCCTGACCGAACGCGCTGATGATGCGACCTTTTTGCGCCGCGTCCTGATCTTGTCACATAAGCATTCTCAAAATCTGACAACCGACACAGCCCTTGCCGTTGCTGACCGACTGGCAAAGCTTGGGTTTTCACAACATGCATACGCACTAGCAAAGCGTCCTCAGGACAGGCTGAGGCGGGGTGAGCGTGCCCGTCTGCGGGCCAAAGCCGCGCTATTGGATCAGCGTCCGCATCAAGCGATGCTGGAACTGGACGATGATCAGACGGACGCAGCGATTATGCTACGGACTGAAGCCCTGATTGCAGCAGAGGATTTTGCGGCGGCGGGTGATCTGATGCGCAACTCAGGTCGTGAGGATGAAGCAAACCGCTTGTTCTGGTTGGCCGATCTACCAGAGCAAGTGAATTTGGAAAATCACACCAAATTCGATCAGGTCGTCCAGACATCCCAAGGTCTAACAGCCGCACCGGCCCGACTTCCTGAAACGCCCCTGGCCGACGCGGAGAACCTATTGAGGGACAGCGTGGAAACCCGCAACAGGATTGCGGAGTTGTTTGCCATATTGAGTCAGCCGTGAGTACGGCTCTAACGCGGACACTTTCCTGAAATTTGTCGACACGCGCGACGTAAGCGACACATTTTCTAAGGATCAAATATCAACGGAGACAAGTCAGACATCCGAGAGTCCGGCGCGACCCAGCCCAAAATTGCATCCCGAATTGCCGCAGCCCGGGTCGGGCCGATGACTGGCTTTGCGAATTCCAAGTACTTGGTGATCACTTCTTCGCGGCTGATGGGGGCCTCGGGACCGCCTCGGGCGTGGACATCTCCAGAGTCGAAAATCTGCCCATCCGTGGTTTCGATACTGACATCGGCCCAACGCCCCTTGGGGAAGCGGGCATTGTGACGATCACTCTCGGCCACGTGAATACGGGGTATCAGCGCGGCCACTGCCGGGTCAGAAAGACCGGAACCGGAAATATGCTCGACCCCGATCCGACCGTAAAGCGCCTGCACGGCCACCGCGAAAGGCAACGAATACTGTGCCTGAGAGGTCGTGCCGGGCATTCCGGCATACAGGCAAGCACCCTGATGGAATGTGTTGATCTGAATAGACCGGATTTGCGCATGAGACAGGTCATTGTCCCGCATTACCGCCCGGACACCGTCGATTGCGGCATGGGCCCAACGGCAGATTGGGTAGGGTTTCACGTATTGATGCTCGACCTGCCAAAACTGGCCTAGATCGGCCCAATGAGGCGCGGCGGTTTCTGCCTCGATCGTGATGGCGGGGGCACCGGTAAAGCCACGTTCGGCCAGAATAGCGGCTGAAACTCCGACAAGCGCACCCCAACCCGATCCGTCATGCAGCATCGTGGGGTTGGCAATCTCGCGCATCATCTGACTGCGGGGACCGTGATATTCGGCGATACCCATTGCCTGCCGCATCTGATCCTGCGAATGGCCGCGCAGACGGGCGGCCATCGCGACTACGCCCAACGCGTTCCATGCACCTGACGTATGGTAGTCACTGACCGAGGCATGCAGCGACAACCCCGCGCGCCCGGCAATTTCATAGCCGGTGATCACCGTCGCCAGTGCTTCGGCGCCCGTCAGATCCGGGCGATGGGCGGCCATGGCGACCAGTGCGGGCAAAACCACAACACCAATATGCCCCTTGGTCGGGTTATAACCGTCATGCCCATCCAGGTTATCCGTCTGGGTCGCCGCCGCATAAGCCGCCCCGGCCATGCTGACCGGACGCCCGTCGAACATCATCCGGGCGCTGTAGTCCGGATCAGAGCTGCCATAGAGCAGGGCCGCCGTGTCGCGTGCGATCACCCCGGCCTCCATCGGGCCAGAGGCGATCAGGATGCCCATCGTATCCAGCATCATCAGCGCAGCCGCTTCCTTGGCGCTGTCGGGCATCTGATCGGCAGATCGGTTCAGGGCAAAATCTGCAACGCGGGCGAAGGTTCCAGTCATGAGACGCCTTCGGCGACCGGCTGAATTTCACGCAACTTGTGACCATTGGGATCGAAAGGCGGTTCCGAGAGGATTCTGGCGCTGTGCGGCTTGCCCAGAATGTAGATTTCGACCGTATCGCCGGGGCCGGCCACCTTGGGGTCGGCATACCCAATGGCCAGGGACTTGCCCACCGAATAGCCATAGGCACCCGAGGTCACCCGGCCCACAGGCGTACCATCGGGCATGAATATCGGCTCACCTCCGGTGGCATCAGCGTCAATGGCATCAACCTCAAAGATCGAAAGCATTTCGCGGGCAGAATTATCTTTGATGGACAGATAGGCGTCTTTGTTCAGGAAATCCTTGTCCAGTTTGATCAGGCCGGCCAACCCGACTTCTTGCGGCCAGTATTCCTGAGAATATTCCCGGCCCCAAGAGCCGTAGCCTTTTTCGATGCGCAGCGATCCCAACGCGCGGCCGCCAACCGGGCCACCGTTTAACTCTTTCGCCGCGTTCAAAAGCGCTGAATAGAGCCTGATCTGATCGGATTCCGCACAGTGCAGCTCCCACCCCAAGTCACCGGTGAAGCTGACGCGGATGGCTAGACAAGTGACCCCGGCCACCTCGATGGTTTGGGACCGCATAAAGCGGAACGCTTCGTTTGATAGGTTCGCATTGGTGAGCCGTTGCAGCAGATCGCGCGATTTTGGACCGGCCACGTTGAAGCCGGCAATGCGATTGGTGGCAACCTCGAACGTGGTGCCTTCGGGCAGATCGACCATGTTGAAAAAGCGCTGATGATAGCGTTCCGCCATGCCAGAGCCGATCATCATATACTCATCCTCTGCCACTTTGGTGATGGTGAAATCACCGGCCACGCCACCGCGAACCGAGATCAGTGGCGTCAGGCAGGACCGTCCCACTGCAGTCGGCACCCGATTGGCCACCAGACGATCCAGCCAGTCATACGCGCCCGGCCCTTTGACCACGTAATTGGCAAAGTTCGAGATATCGATGACGCCCACATGATCGCGCAGCATCTGCACTTCGCGGCCAACTGGCTCCCACCAATTCTGGCGAGTGAAGCCGTTGGTTTCAGTCGCCCCGGGGTGATCTGCGAACCAAAGCGGGTGTTCCCAACCGCAGTTCAGTCCAAAGACGCAGCCCATATCTTTCTGCATCTCGTAAGCGGGGCGCACACGGGCGGGACGGCCAGCGCTGCGTTCTTCGTTCGGGAAATGGATGGCAAATCGATGGGTGTAGACATCTTCGACCCGCGCCTTGGTGAATTTCTTATCGGCCCAGTCGCCGAACCGCGCCAGATCCCAGGCGAACATGTCATATTGCGGCTCACCCTCGACCATCCATTGCGCCGCCAACAGCCCGAGGCCACCGGATTGCGAGAAGCCGGGGATGATACCGGTACAGCAGAAATAGTTCTTCAGTTCTGGCACCGGCCCCCAGATCGCGTTGCTGTCCGGCGACCAGATCATCGGGCCGTTGATCACCCGTTTGACCCCCGCCGTTGCCGCCACCGGCACACGTTCGGTGGCGCGGATCACGTTTTCCATGATCCGATCCAGATCGTCGGGGAACAGGTCATGGGCGAAGTCCAGCGGCGTGCCGTTTTCGGCCCAGAACCGCATGTCTTTCTCATAGGCTCCGATCAGCAGGCCGTTTCCTTCCTGACGGAAATAATACTCACCATCCCGATCGGCGATCGAGGGCAGGCGACGGCCCAGTTCCGCAACCTCGTCAATCGCCTCGGTCACGAAATACTGGTGCTCGGTCGGTTGCAGTGGCAGTTCGATTCCGGCCAGCGCCGCGACTTCTCGCCCCCACAGACCCCCGGCATTAACCACCCATTGCGTGTGGATATCACCCTTTTCGGTGCGCACGATCCACGAGCCATCAGATTTCTGTTCAGTCCCTATTACAGGGCAAAACCGCTCAATCGTTGCCCCCATCGCGCGCGCGCCTGCGGCGTAGGCGTGAGTCACACCCGACGGATCGACGTTGCCGCCATCGGGTTCAAACATGATACAGCGGATATCGTCGAACTGCGCCAGCGGATGCAGTTCCATCGCCTGTTCGCAGCTGATCTCATAGAAGTTCAGGCCGTAGAATTTTGCCTTGGCCTCTTGCAGGCGCAGCTGGTGTTCGCGGTCCTCGGTCTGCGCCAGATACAGCGAGCCCGACTGGAACACGCCGCAGCCCTGTCCGGTTTCCTTTTCCAGCTCTTTATACAGGTTCATCGTATAATGCTGGATGCGGGTGATGTTGTTGTTGTCGTGCAGCCCATGAATATTCGCCGCCGCATGCCAGGTCGAACCCGAGGTCAGCTCATCCCGCTCCAGCAGCACCGCGTCGGTCCAGCCGAGCTTGGCCAGATGATAAAGGATCGAGCAGCCGACAAGGCCTCCTCCGATCACAACGGCCTGGGCGTGGGTTTTCATGGGTGTGACCTCCTGCTGGCGGGCGCATGAACCGCACCCTGTCAGGAAAGTCAGCCACAGGTCAAAAGTGGCTTATGCTCTGTTCCCGACGCGAAATGTCGGGAACAGAGTATTCTCGGTATGAATAATTTTCACGCAGAGATGAGTTAATACGGTGCCTCGACATCGTTCATTGAAACATAAACCGTCTTCATCTCGCTGAAATGGTTGATCGCCAGTTTCGAATTTTCACGTCCGACACCCGACATTTTCGACCCGCCAAACGGTGCCTCGACCGGAGCAAGGTTGTAGGTGTTGATATAACAGGTGCCCGCCTCGAACCCGGCCACAATGCGGTGGGCGCGGGTCAGGTCGTTGGTGAACACACCGGCGGCCAAGCCGAATTCTGTGTCGTTGGCGCGGGCCAGTACCTCTTCCTCGGTGTCGAAATCCAACACCGACATGACCGGGCCAAAGATTTCTTCGCGCGCGATGGTCATATCATCGGTGACATCGGCAAAAACTGTAGGCTGCATATAGAACCCGTCACCTTCGATGCGCTCACCGCCAAAGACCAGCCGTGCGCCCTCGGCCTTGCCCTTTTCGACATAACCCAGCGCGATATTCATCTGGTTTTCGCTGACCATGGGGCCGAAATTGACCTCTTCATCCAGCGGATCGCCGATTTTCGCCGTTGCCAGACGTTCGGACAGACGGTTCAGGAAGGTCTCCTTGATGCCTTTCTGCACGAACACGCGGGTGCCGTTGGAACAGACCTGACCCGAGGAATAGAAATTGCCCAAAATCGCACCCGACACGGCGTTTTCGATATCGGCGTCATCGAACACGATCATTGGGGACTTGCCACCCAATTCCATGGTCACGTGTTTCATGCCATCCGCCGCGGCGGCATAGACCTTGCGGCCCGTCGGAACGGACCCGGTCAGCGATACTTTGGCCACGCGCGGGTCGGTCACCAGTGACGCACCTACATCGCCATAGCCCTGCACCACGTTGTAGACGCCTTTGGGCGCGCCGGCTTCGATCAGAATCTCGGCCACCTTCAAGGCCGACAGGGGCGTGGTCTCAGAGGGTTTGAACACCATCGTGTTGCCGCAGGCCAGCGCAGGGGCACCCTTCCAGCAAGCGATCTGGGTCGGATAGTTCCACGCACCGATTCCGACGCAGACACCCAGCGCCTCGCGGATGGTGTAGACGAAATCGCCACCGCCCAGCGGGATATGCTCACCCGTCAGCGACGCCGTCAGCCCACCGAAATATTCCAGCGCATCGGCGCCACTGGTTGCATCGGCCACCAAGGTCTCTTGCAGCGGTTTTCCGGTGTCGTGGGTTTCGAGGATCGACAGCTCACGATTACGCTCACGCATGATATCGGCGGCGCGGCGCAGAACCCGGCCACGTTCAGTTCCGGACATCGCGGCCCATTCCGCTTGCGCCGCGTTGGCGCTGTTTAGAGCCTGATTTACAATCTCTGGCGTGGCGGAATGCAGCCGCGCGATGACCTCGCCAGTGGCCGGGTAGATGACGTCGATGGGGGCGCCATTGGTGTCTTCGACATATTCACCGTTGATGAAATGGCTGGCCTTGGGCTGAAACTTCATGCCGCGTCCTTTTCTTGATTGCACCCGCGTCGGGCAAAGAGCGTTATCCGCGGATTTAGCTTTTATTGATTGGTCAGTCAATAAAAGCCGTGACAGGCAACATCCCGCCGAGTCGCAGCCCCCTCTCTTGAAATTAGAAGTTAATGTTCCATTTATGTTCTACATAGTCAGGGGAATATCCGATGACCCAGAACTTGCGAAATTCCGCCCCAAGCGGCCCGACAAACGACTATCACCTGCTGCCCGTCACGGACCGGCAGATGCGCTTTGCCCGCGCTATTGCGGAACAGTCGGCGCTGGAAATCCCGGTCGAAGCACAACGCGACCGCCGATCAATGTCAGCCTGGATTTCGGCACATAAACCACACGATCCGTCACCTTTTGCCAATTATCCCACAGGCAAGCAGGTCGCCTTTGCCGAACGGATTTCGCGCAGCAAACGCAGGCCAATCCCGTCTGAGTGTTTTCGCGACAAATACGCAATGTCCCAGTGGATCGACCACAACAAGTGACCGTTCAATTCTGGCTGTGTCCGCGCGCGTAAATGCCCACGGCCGCCGCTACGAACAGGCCCAGCAGGATATACCCGGTGATCGCCTCAGCCACGGCCAGCCCGCGGCACAGGCCTGCGGGATGCAGGTCTCCGAACCCAACCGTCGTGAATGTGACATATGAGAAATACAAAACGTCTGACGGCCCTTTGGCCCCGACCACACACAGATCGTTATACCCGAACGAGCCGTAAACGGCTGCGAACAAGAAAGGCACGACCTGAATAAAGGAGATCCCCATCAGCAACAGCTGGCGCTTTGGGGATTTCACTTGGGTCATGTAGTACCAGGTCTGCGACACCAGCCAGATCGTCAACCCTACGGTTGTTGCAGTCCCTATTTTGTCGCCAGCAGCGGTCTCGCTCAGCCGCGACAGGCCATACCAGGCAACAAAGCTGACGATCACCAGACCCAAGGCCGCGACCAAGGTCGATTTCCACTCATCCAGAGTTGTCGGGTCGCGGTGCATTAAACCTCCGATACGGTGATGCAGGTTCAATGATCGACATTCCGACCCGCGCCTGCAACCTTATTTATCAGAGAGTTAGTCGGCGCCCAGATGCTCTTGCCCGCGCTGACGCGCCAGACCGATCTGCTTTTGCCGCTCACGGAACCGCATTTTGTCGGCTTCAGAGGTTTCGTCAACACACCGGTGGCAGGACACGCCATGCTCGTATTCAGGGCGCTTCATATCCTCGGGCAGAATCGGACGGCGGCAACCGTGGCACAGGTTATGCGGCCCCTCGACCAGCCCGTGCCCAACGGACACACGGTTGTCGAACACAAAGCACTCGCCCTGCCAGGTGCTGTCATCAGCTGGCATTTCCTCAAGATAGCGCAGGATGCCGCCCTTCAGGTGATACACATCCTCAACCCCCTGCCCCAGCAGGAAGTTGGTGGATTTCTCACAGCGAATACCACCGGTGCAGAACATGGCGACGCGCTTGTTGTGGAACCGCTCTTTGTTCTCTTCCCACCAAGCCGGGAACTCACGGAAACTGGCCGTTTCAGGGTCTATTGCGCCCTCAAACGTGCCAATCGCCACCTCATAATCGTTGCGGGTGTCGATCACCACCACGTCGTCCGAGCGGATCAGATCGTTCCAATCCTCAGGCTCGACATAGTTGCCGACACGGGCGCGCGGATCGATATCCGGCTGCCCCATGGTCACGATCTCTTTTTTCAAGCGCACCTTCATCTTGCCAAAAGGCGGGTGATCGGCGGTGGCCTCTTTCCAGTCCAGATCGGCACAGCCGGGCAGCGCTTTGATATGCGCCAGCACCGCATCGATCCCGGCGCGGGGGCCGGCAATGGTGCCATTGATCCCCTCTTGCGCCAGCAGCAATGTGCCTTTGACAGATTGCGTACGGCACAGGTCCAACAAAGGCTCGCGCAGGGCAGCGTGATCCGGGAAACGGGTGAAGTGATAGAGAGCAGCGATGGTATACATGCGCGCGGTCTAAACCTGACGCAACAGAGTCGCAAGGGATCGAATTGACGCTTCGCAGCCAGATTGACGATTGGGCCTGCGCGCCCTACCGATAGAGCAACCTAAGGAGAAACCGCGATGACCCACGCCCTGCTTGTGATCGACGTCCAGAACGATTTCTGCCCCGGCGGCGCGCTGGCCGTACCCGGAGGGGATGAGATCGTGGCCCCGATCAACGCCATGATGGACGAATTCGATGCCGTGATCCTGACGCAGGACTGGCATCCGGCGGGTCATTCGTCCTTCGCCGGGTCGCATGACGACAAGAACCCGTTTGACATGACGGAAATGCACTACGGCCCGCAGGTACTTTGGCCGGATCACTGCGTTCAGGGAACCGAGGGCGCCAATTTCCATCCGGATCTGAACACCCATGCGGATCTTGTCCTTCGCAAGGGCTTTCGTAGCGGTATCGACAGCTACTCGGCGTTTTTCGAAAATGACCAGAAAACACCAACAGGGTTGGAGGGGTATCTTAAGTCGCGCGGAATCACGAAACTGACGCTCGTCGGCTTGGCCACTGATTTTTGTGTGTACTATTCCGCAATCGACGCAGCACGTCTGGGTTTTGACGTCACGGTCCGAATGGATGCGTGCCGAGCTATCGATATGGATGGATCACTGGCCGCTGCTGAAACCGCAATGCGGGAAGCCGGCGTTATCCTGGCCTAGGGGGCAGACCCCTCGGACGCCAGGTATCTCAGCACGACAATCACAACCACGGCCAGACCAAGCGCAAACCCGATACGCCCCTGAACCGAGCGTCGTTTTGGTTTGACCACATCAGGCGCTTTAGGGCTTGGCGTCAATTCCTGCAACTCGCGCGTGGCATTTGCCCGGGGGCGGGCCCGCCTTACGTCGTCCAGGAAATGCCAAAAGTCGAAATCACCACAATATTCCCCCTGAACACCCATATTGCGGATATTCGAAAACAGCCGTTTCAGGATGCGTTCACGATCCGGTGCATCTTCGGACAGGAAATAACCATGTGGAAGGCTGCCACCCTTGGATTCCAGGCTGAAGCCCGATTCCAGAAAAATACGACGAATCTTGGGGGATGCACTGTGCAAGGCCTCAACAGTCTGAGTATTGCGAAAGGTCGCGCGAACGGCGCGGTGGCCCGTCACGGCAGCCATGCCATGTTCCGGATCCACTTCATCAGGCGCAATCGCTACAATATCAAAGTCGTACTCGAGACCCATTCACCAACTAAACCTTGTTCTTCCAACCCCTTCTTTTCACTAACCAATGAAAAGATTACACAATATGCTCGATTTGTGACCTCACCTTGTCATTGTCTTCAATCTAGCGACTCTTGCCAATTCATGCACCTATTGATCTAACAACAGAAATCGCAGGAGTTCTGCCATGGTCGATATTGCGACGCGCGTGTACAATCATAAATGGAAGATTGACCCGATTGTACGGTCTTTAATCGACACAGACTTCTACAAACTGCTGATGTGCCAGTCAGTGTTTCGAAATAAGCCCCAAACGGATGTGGTTTTTTCGCTGATCAACCGGTCGAATCACATTCCACTGGCCAAATTGATCGATGAGGGTGAGCTGCGCGAACAGCTGGATCATATCCGGTCTCTTAGCCTCAGCCGGGGTGAAAGCACCTGGCTGCGCGGCAATATGTTCTATGGGAAACGGCAGATGTTCCGCTCGGATTTCATGGAGTGGTTCGAGAATCTGCGCCTGCCGCCCTACCACCTTGAGCGCAAAGGCGATCAGTACGAACTGACCTTCGAGGGCAAATGGCACGAGGTCATGCTGTGGGAAATCCCGGCGCTTGCGGTGCTGATGGAGCTGCGATCCCGGGCCGTTCTGAACAATATGCGCCGGTTCGAACTGCAGGTGCTTTATGCCCGTGCCATGACCCGCGTTTGGGAAAAAATCGATCAATTGCGCAGCATCGATGGGCTGGGCATTGCTGATTTCGGCACCCGTCGGCGGCATTCCTTCCTGTGGCAGGACTGGTGCGTGCAGGCGATGATCGAAGGGCTGGGGCCCGCGTTTACCGGCACCTCGAACTGCCTGATCGCGATGCGGCGCGAGGTTGAGGCGATCGGCACCAATGCCCATGAACTGCCCATGGTCTATTCCGCGCTGGCGGAATCCGACACCGAACTGGCGCAGGCACCCTATGACGTCCTCAGCGACTGGCACGAGGAACATGACGGCAATCTGCGCATCATCCTGCCCGACACCTATGGCACGCAGGGCTTTTTGGACAATGCGCCGGATTGGCTGGCGGGATGGACCGGTATTCGTGTCGACAGCGGAGATCCGGCAACAGGTGCCGAGATTGCCATCAACTGGTGGAAATCGCGCGGTGAGGACCCGCTGCAAAAGCGGGTAATCTTCTCGGACGGGCTGGACGTGGACAAAATCCACGAACTACACAGCCAGTTCGCTCATCGCACGAAGGTCTCGTTTGGTTGGGGCACCTTGCTGACCAATGATTTCCGTGGGCTGGTCCCACAAGACGCGCTGGCACCGTTCTCGCTGGTCTGCAAGGCGGTATCCGCCAATGGCCGACCAACCGTGAAACTGTCCGACAACCCGGAAAAAGCGATGGGCCCAAAGGATGAGATCGAGCGCTATAAGCGCGTCTTCGGTGTGGGTGCACAACAGTCGATCGAAGTGATTGTTTAGACCCTAACCATGGTAAGCCGCTACTGTTTTCACCTGCGAGAACCCAAACAGCGCCTCGAACCCCTTTTCGCGGCCATGACCGGACTTGCCGACACCGCCAAACGGCAACTCTACCCCGCCCCCCGCACCATAATTGTTGATGAACACCTGTCCTGAACGCAGCTGTTTCGCCAACCGCATCTGCCGCGCACCGTCGCGGGTCCAGATGCTGGCAACCAACCCGTATTCGGTGGCGTTGGCGATCTGAACCGCCTCCTCCTCGGTTTCAAAGGGGATCAGAACCTGCACCGGTCCAAAAATTTCATCCCGAGCCAGAAGGTGATCTGACGGGACATCGGCAAAAAGGGTTGGCTGCACATATGCTCCCTCGCCGGGTGCATGATCTACGATACGCCCTTGTCCTGCGATGTTTAGGTCCGCGCCTTCGGCTAAAAACCCCTCGACGATCTGTTTCTGACGGGCCGAGATCAGGGGGCCGACCCGCAAATCTTCGGGTGCTGGACCAACAGTCAGATCGGCATAGGCGGCTGCCATGCGGGTTTTGACCAGCTCATACACCCCACGCTGCACCAGAATACGGGACGAGGCCGAGCAGGTCTGCCCGGCATTCTGAATACCCGCGTTCACCAGAAACGGCAGTGCGGCATCCAGATCGGCATCGTCAAATACCAGCTGGGGCGATTTACCGCCCAGTTCCAGCGTCACCGGCACCACGTTGCGCCCCGCCGCCTGTTGCACCAGCGCGCCGGTGGCAACTGACCCTGTGAATGAGATATGCTGCACGCCTGGATGCGCTGACAATGCCGCCCCGGCCTCAGCCCCCAACCCCGGCACCACGTTCAGCGCTCCGGCAGGTAGGCCCGCCTGTTGCGCCAGATGGGCAAAGGCAAGCGCGGTCAAACACGCCTCTTCCGCTGGCTTTAGCACGCAGGCGTTGCCCATCGCCAAAGCTGCCCCGACAGAGCGGCCAATGATCTGCATCGGATAGTTCCACGGCACTATATGCCCGGTCACCCCGTGCGGTTCGCGCAGCGTGTACACGGTGTAGCCGTCCAGATAGGGGATCGTCTCGCCCATCACCTTGTCCGCCGCGCCGCCGTAGAATTCGCAGTACCGCGCCAACGCCACGGCATCCGCACGGGCCTGTGTCAGCGGTTTTCCTACATCCATCGCCTCAAGCTGCGCCAAGTCCTCTACGCGTTCCAAAACCAGTTGGCCAAGTCGGGTCAGGACGCGGCCGCGCTCCAACGCCGTCTTTCGCCCCCAATCCCCATCCAACGCCGTTTGGGCGGCCTGCACAGCGGCATCTATATCTGGGGCATTCGCGCGGGCAATCCGGCAGATCTCGGATCCGTCAGATGGATTGATCATCGAAATCGTCTGCTGTGACGCAGGCGCGACCCAATCGCCGCCGATCAGGCAAAGGCCGGGATTGAACCAGAGAGAATTGGGCATTTTGGCCTCCATTTCGACTCTAACAAAGGAATTACGCGACATTTGCACCGATACCGGGCAAGACCGGTGCGGCATCGATCAGGGTCCGAGTGTAAGCGTGCCGCGGGGAAGAGAATACCTGTTCGGTCTCACCCTGTTCAACAATTCTGCCCGCCTGCATCACCATCACCCGGTCGGTGATCGTGCGCACAACGCTTAGGTCGTGGCTGATGAACAGATAGGTCAGATTGTATGTGGCGCACAGTTCGGCCAGCAGGTCCAGAATCTGCGCCCGGACCGATACATCCAAGGCCGAGACCGCCTCATCAAACACGATCAGTTCGGGGCGAATGATCAAGGCGCGGGCAATGGCAATCCGCTGTCGTTGCCCGCCCGAGAATTCATGGATGTACTTGTTCGCATCATCCGGGCTGAGGCCCACGGCGGTCAGCATTTCGGCGATACGGTCTTGCCGCTCTGTGCCGGTGGGCGGGTTGTCCAACGGGTGAAACGGCTCGGTGATCAGGCGGGCGACGCGGTGGCGCGGGTTGAAACTGCCATAGGGGTCCTGAAACACCACCTGCATCTTACGTCGCACAACGGGGTTCGGCTTGTGACCGGCAAAGACAGGCTGGTTGTCCAGTAAAATTTCACCGCTCTGCACGTCCTCCAAACCCAAAATTGCCCGTGTTAGGGTCGATTTTCCACAACCAGATTCTCCGACCAGGCCCAACCGCTCACCCCGGTGCAGGGTAAAGCTGACTTCATCGACCGCGCGGTGGTGATCCGGCCTGCTAAACAGACCTTTTCGCGGCAAGCTATAGTCGCGCACCACATTTCTCACCTCTAGCAATGGCTGGGACTCGGGCGGTTCAGGCAGCGAAACCTGATGCCCCGAGGCCTGAAACAGCTTCCGTGTATAGGGGTGCTGCATATTGTGCAGCAGGTCAGTGGTTGCACCGCTTTCGACCACCTCTCCATGGCGCATCACGACGATCTGGTCGGCCATGTCTGCCACCACCGCCAGATCGTGCGTGATCATCAGCAGCCCCATGCCATATTCGCGCGCCAGCCCTTTGAGCAGGTCGAGTATCTGCGCCTGTGTCGTCACATCCAGCGCGGTTGTCGGCTCATCCGCGATCAACAATTTGGGGCGCAGTGCGATTGCCATGGCGATTACCACACGCTGCCGTTGACCGCCGGACAGTTCATGCGGATATCGCGACAGCGGGAAACGGTCAGGTGGCAGGCCAACGCGGCTCAGAACCTCGTGTGCGCGGGCCGACGCTTTGGTGCGCGACATGGCCTTGTGGACCAGAATGGTTTCGATCACCTGATCGCCAATGGTTTTGACCGGGTTCAAGGCAGTCATGGGTTCCTGAAACACCATCCCAATTTTGGCCCCGCGCAGGGCGCACATTTCGCGTTCAGACTGTTTCAGCAGATTCTGACGTACCAGCCAGATCGCGCCTTCTGTCTTTGCGCCATTTGGCAGCAATTGCATCACGGCCAGCGCGGTCAGCGACTTGCCCGAGCCACTTTCACCGGTCACGGCAACAATTTGTCCGGCACCAATACACAAGCTGACCCGCTTCAGAATCTCGGTCTCATGGATGGTCAGAGAAAGGTTTTCGATCTCCAGCAAGCTCATGCGCGCGCGACTCGTATTCTGGGATCAAGCCAATCGCGCAACCCATCGCCTAACAGGTTCAGTCCCAGCACAGTGACAATAATTGCCAGCCCCGGAATCAGAGCCAAATGCGGGGCAAAACTGACCATTGTCTGCGCATCAGCCAGCATTCGACCCCAACTGGGTGTCGGCGGCTGCGCACCCAGACCGACATAAGACAAGCCCGCCTCGGCCAGGATACCCAGCGAGAACTGGATGGTCCCCTGAACGATCAGCAGGTTCGCAACATTGGGCAGAATATGTTCTGCCGATATCCGCGCTGCGCCTTTGCCCGCGACACGCGCGGCCAGAATGAACTCGCGTTCCCATAGGGACAAGGCCGCGCCACGGGTGATGCGGGCGAAGACGGGAATGTTGAAAATACCGATCGCGATGATCGCGTTGATCGCGCCTGCTCCGAACACCGCTGTGATCAGAATGGCGATGACTAGCGAGGGGAAGGCAAAGACCAAATCGTTGCCGCGCATGATCACCTCATCCAGCCATGATCCTTTACGCGCTGCCGCCGTCAGGCCCAGCGGTACGCCCAGCGCCATACCGATCCCCACCGCCACCAATGCCACCGCGATGGACGTACGAGCCCCCACCATGATCATCGAGAACATGTCACGCCCGAAATGATCTGTGCCGAACCAATGCTGTGCATTAGGCGGCTCCAGCTTGTTGGGGATATCCAGCGCCGCATAATCATACGGCGTCCAGACAAAGGACATCAGCGCCGCCAGCAAGACCAACGAGGACAATAATGAACCAAGAAGCAGGTTGCGGCTCATGACCGACCTCTCAACCTTGGGTCCACGGCGGCATAAGCGAGATCGACCAGAAAGTTCACGGTGATGACAGCAAAAACAAGCAACATGACCACCGATTCCACCACGACCAAATCGCGGGCCGAGATCGCCTGAAACACCAGCCGCCCGAGTCCGGGCAGATAAAACACCTGCTCGATAATGATCGACCCCGCCAACAGAAACGAGAACTGCAGCCCGATGATGGTCAGAACCGGGATCAGCGCGTTGCGCACACCGTGCCGCCACAGTGCTTGACGGCGTGACAATCCCTTGGCGCGGGCAGTGCGCATGAAATCTTCACCCAGTATATCCAGCAGCGAAGACCGCATGACCCGCGCCAAGATCGCCGCCTGCGGCAAGGCCAGCGCAATGGCGGGCAATGTCAGAGAATGCAGGCCGGTCCAGACGCCTTTGTCCCAACCCGCAAAACCTCCGGCGTTGAACCAGCGAAGGTTGATGGCAAAGATCAGCACCAGCATCATCGCGAACCAGAAATTCGGTACTGCGATACCTAATTGCGTCACCCCCATCACCGTCAGATCCCCCGGCTTGCCACGACGGGCTGCGGCGTAAATACCGGCGGGGAAGGCAATCAGGGTCGATAAGGTCAGGGCATAAAGCGCCAGCGGCAATGACACCCATAGCCTGTCCGAAATCATCTGCGACACCGGTGTTCGATAGGTGTAAGAGGTCCCAAAATCCCCCACCATCATACCGCCAACCCAGTTGAAATAGCGCTGGATCTTGGACCCGTCCAATCCCAGCTCGGCCCGCAGGGCGGCCAGTGTGTCCTCTTGCGCGTTGACGCCCAACATGAACGAGGCCGGATCGCCTGGCGCCACCTCGATCACGGCGAAGATGACCACCGAGGCGACCACAAGGCTGATAAACAGCGATATCAGACGTTTCAGGGCATAGCGGAGCATTGAGGCCACGTTAGGATCACATATCGCGCGGGTCCAGCACCTAAGGCACCAACAGATAGGCAAAAACCGCGTAAGCGACGATGGACGCATAGCCCAGCGGATAAATCCACTTAATTGCGTAATTGTCCAGCTTTCTGGCCCCGTCCTCATGCCCGGACACTTTCAGTTTGCGCAAGGCCACGTTGAACACGATCAGTGCCCCTGTCATCAGGAACATGCATTGCAGGATGAAATCCAGAAACGTCAGGTAGCCCAGCTTGGGCAGGTCAGCAGAGATCGCCCAGTTGAAGGCTACGAAGACCAGCAGGTTGCCCCCGGCAATCTCGATCCGGCGGCGGTATTCGTCGAGGAAAAACAGCGCCCAACCCACCGAAACCAGAACCAGCATCGGCAGGAACACCCGGATCACATAATAAGTCAGATGCCGCTTTCCTTCGAACGCCAGCACAACCTGATCGCTGTCCCGGCCCGAAAGGCCAATGACCGTCGAATGCAGGACTTGTGGGTTGTCCAGTATCCACTCTTCCTCGCCCAGCAGATCACCCAGGCCAGAATACTTTTCCAGCGGATAGTAGGATACGTATTCGGACGGGAAGATCGAAACAACTTCGAAGAAAAACTCCTGGGTGTCGAACGGGTATTTTCGGAAATCGAAATGCGGGGCCTGCAACGTCAGAGAGGACTTCTCGACATAGACCACATGCCCGTCATAGTGCAGCGAGGCTGCAGATTCATGTATCCATTTGTTGGATTGCTGGTTGTGAATGACAAACGCCGGAACCACCGCCCCGATATCCGTGGCATGTTCAGCCAGCGTCCTCGGATTGAAAACCTGAAACTCGCGCCCGACAGTGTCGCGGTCAAAGGCCAGCGCGGGATCGGTCCATTCGGCGCGCAATACGACGACGGCGCCATAATTCTCGGCCTTTTGATCCACGCTGGTAACCTGATCGATACGGATGCCGATCCCCACCTCTAGCGGGTTTTCCGGCGTGCCAACCAAACCACCGAGCCCGCCATCCAGCACATTCTGCGCCTGTCCCTTGCCGCCCAGCGCACACAGGCAGGCAGTCACAGCAACAAAACACAAGAAACGGACCAGATTCATTTTCAGGCTCACTCGGAAACAGGTAATCCGAGGCCGATATCGGCCCCGGACCCGATTATTCGGACCAACTGATCTGGGTCAGGTCGATGGCGGCCGTTGGCGCGTTCTCCCACAGGCCCTGAACGCCGGCCTTGGCGACCCCCAGCTTGGCCAATTGGAACAAGTAGCCGTTGACATAGTCCGTGGCGATCAGGCGCTGCATATCGCCCAACAGCTTTTTACGCTCCTCCGGATCGGTGGTCGCGTTCAATGTCTCCATCAACGTCTGGGCATCCAGACTGTCATACTGGAAATAATAGTCGGGGCGGGCATAGATGCCGATATCCATTGGCTCAGTATGGCTGATGATGGTCAGGCCGTAATCCTTACCCTTGAACACAGATTCCAACCACTGCGCCCATTCCACATTGATGATCTCGGCCTTGATGCCAACCTCGGCCAGTTGCGCGGCGATGATCTCGCCTCCGCGTCGGGCATAAGAGGGCGGCGGCAGGTGCAGGGTGGTCTCGAACCCCTCTTCATACCCCGCATCGGCCAGCAGTTTGGCGGCCTGTTTCGGGTCATGGGCCGAGGTGCCGGTCAGATCGATATAGGCAGGGTTGTGCGGTGCGAAATGAGTGCCGATGGGCGTGCCATAGCCGAACATCGCCCCGTCAATCACCGCCTGCCGGTCGATGGCATGGGCCAGCGCCTGCCGCACGCGGATATCATCAAACGGAGGTTTCTTGTTGTTGGTCGACAGGATGGTTTCCCCCTCGGTCGACCCCACCAGCACCTGAAAACGCGGGTCAGCCTCGAATTGAGGCAGGTTTTCGGGTGCGGGGAAGTTGTCGAAGACGTCCACATCTTCGGCCATCACCGCGGCAAAGGCGGCAGTGGGGTCCGAGATGAATTTGAACGTAGCAGTCTCTAGCGCAGGTTGTTCGCCCCAATAGTTGGGGTTCCGGTTTAGCGTGATGCTATCGCCCTGTACCCAGTCACCAAAGGTAAAGGCACCGGTCCCCACCGGGTTGGTCTTGATGTTGTCGATGCTTTCGGGCGCGACGATCACTGCATCCCCCCAAGCCATGTTGAACAGAAAATTGCCGTTCGGCTCGGACAGGGTAACCTTTACGGTCAGCGGGTCCACAACCTCAACGCTTTCGATGCCTGCAAACAGCGCCTTTTGTGCATTTGCGCTGTCTTCTGCCGTGGCGCGGTCGAGGCTGAATTTGACGTCCTCGGCATCCATGACGGTGCCGTCATGAAAAGTCACCCCGTCGCGCAGCTTGAATGTATAGACCGTACCGTCCTCGGAAATTTCCCAGCTTTCGGCCAGGCCGGGCACGACCGAGCCGTCACCCATAAAGCGGGTCAGACCCTCGAAGATATTTGTGTAAACCACCGAATCAATGGCCTGCGCGGCGGCGCTGGTCGGGTCCAAGTGTGGCGGCTCCAACTGCATCGCAATCGTAATGTCCGATTTGGCCAAAGCCTGCGAGGCAAACAGGCTGGCGCCCACCGCCAGAGCCGACGCAATGCTCCGAAACATCTGCTTTGTCATGAAAAACTCTCCCTGTTTGAATCCTTGGAACCGGCTGTTTTACAGGCTTTTCTGCATTCAATGTCCCTTTAAACCTCGGGTCAATCAAGGAAATGTTCGCGCAACCGGGGTTTCTATAACCTTGTGCAATCTGCTATGCCGCACTGCAACATGAACCCCGCAGGAGCGATCATGAGCGCCACCGCCCGCAAAACAGCCCCGAATGCCGAGGATATCCGCGCCCGCAAAGGCGGCACACCATTGGTCAGTTTGACCGCCTATACCACACCGATGGCGCGGCTGATGGATGCCCATTGCGACTTTGTTCTGGTCGGCGACAGCGTCGGTATGGTTCTGCACGGGATGACCTCGACCCTGGGTGTGACGATGGAGATGATGGTGATGCATGGTCAGGCCGTTGCGCGCGGTCTGGACAGGGCGATGATGGTTATCGATATGCCCTTTGCCAGTTACGAACACGACCCGGCCCATGCCTTCAAGAATGCCGCTCGCCTGATGGCCGAAACCGGCGCAGGCGCGGTCAAGCTGGAAGGCGGCGTGGAAATGGCCGAGACCATCCGCTTTCTGGTCAAGCGCGGTATCCCGGTGATGGCGCATATCGGCCTGACGCCACAATCGATCAACACGCTGGGCGGCTACAAGGTGCAGGGTCGCGACGAACAGGCGAAGGCGGTGTTGGCCGATGCCCATGCGGTGGCCGAGGCTGGTGCATTTTCCGTTGTGCTTGAGAAGGTACCGCAAGGCCTGGCTGATCAGATCACCGCCGAGGTCGCGATTCCGACCATCGGCATTGGCGCCTCAGCCGGATGTGATGGGCAGATTCTGGTCGTGGACGACATGGTGGGCTTTTTCACCGCGTTTAAACCGAAATTTGTCAAACGCTATGCCGAACTTGGTCCGCAAGCCGAGGCCGCCATCGCGGAATATGCCTCCGATGTGCGCGCCCGCAGCTTTCCAGCGGATGAACATGTCTTTGCCGATCAGGCTCCGTCCAAAGGACCTAAGACATGACCGCACCCATTCTGCGCCGCCTAAGTGATTTGCGCGCGCTGACGACCAAATGGCGCGGCAACGGCGAAACGATCGGCGTCGTCCCCACCATGGGCGCGCTACATCAGGGGCATCTTTCATTGGCCGAGGCCGCGAAGGCCGGAACCGACCGGCTGATCGTTACGGTTTTTGTGAACCCCAAACAGTTCAACAACCCCGACGATCTGGCCAATTACCCGCGGACCGAGAACGAAGATGCGCAGAAACTGGCCCCTTACGGTGTCGACGCGATCTATGTCCCCGATCCCGAGGAGATCTATCCGCAGGGCTTTGCCACCACCGTATCAGTCGCCGGTTTGACCGATGTGATGGAGGGTGAATTCCGCCCTGGCCATTTCGATGGCGTTGCCACTGTTGTCGCTAAGCTGTTCCTGCAAACGCAGGCAGATCGAGCCTATTTCGGGGAAAAAGACTATCAACAATTGATGATCGTCCGCCGCATGGCCCGCGATCTGGACATCCCCATCGAGGTGATCGGCTGCCCCACGGTGCGCGAACCCTCGGGGTTGGCGATGTCATCGCGCAACCTCCTCCTCTCGCCCGAGGGGTTGAACATTGCGGCCAACAAGCACCGGATCATGCAGGGTGTGGTCCAGTCGCTGAAAGCGGGGGCCGCGTTTGAAACTGTGGCCGCGCGGGCCGAGTCTGATCTGCTGGCGGCAGGCTTCACTCAAGTTGAATATATTCAACTGCGCTGCGCCGACACACTGGACCCGCTGACCCATGCCACACGGCCCGCCCGGCTGTTTGCGGCGGCTTGGGCGGATGGCGTGCGGCTGATCGACAATATTCCTGTCTGAACGCTCTGGCACGATCGTCATTGTTTGCGCTAAAGTCCGGCAAAACCAGACCGGAGGGGGGCGCAGGCGTGACCTATATTCTTGCCATTGATCAGGGCACCACATCATCACGGGCCATATTGTTTGACGCGGAAATGCAGCGCGCAGGCACCGCGCAGCACGAATTCACACAGCATTTCCCGCAGGAAGGTTGGGTCGAACACGACGCCGAAGAAATCTGGGAGAGCGTTCTACGCGTCTGCCGCGAGGTGATGGAAACCACCGGCGTCACCGCCGACCAGATCGCAGGCATCGGCATCACTAACCAGCGCGAAACCACTGTGGTCTGGGACCGCGCCACCGGTCAACCACTCCACAACGCCATCGTCTGGCAGGACCGCCGCACCGCCGAAATTTGCGCGCGCTACAAACGGGCGGGGTGCGAAGATGACGTGACCGCCCAGACCGGGCTGTTGCTGGACCCCTATTTCTCGGGCACCAAGGTCAAATGGCTGCTGGACACCGTGCCCGGCGCACGCGACCGCGCCGAGGCCGGAGAGTTGATGTTCGGCACCATCGACTGTTTCCTGATCTGGCGTCTGACCGAGGGGCGCAGCCACGCCACTGACGCCACCAATGCTGCACGCACCCTGTTGTTCGACATCAACAAAGGCGCGTGGAGCGCCGAGATTTGCGATCTGTTGGACGTGCCGATGAACATGCTGCCAGAGGTACACGATTGCGCCTCGGATTTCGGAAATACGACCCTATTTGGGGGAAATATCCCGATTCTAGGCGTGGCGGGGGATCAGCAGGCTGCCACTATCGGGCAGGCCTGTTTCCAGCCCGGAATGATGAAATCGACCTATGGCACGGGCTGCTTTGCCTTGCTGAACACCGGAGACAAACCGGTTGAATCGAAGAACCGCCTGCTGACCACCATCGCTTATCAGTTGGACGGTAAGCGGACCTATGCGCTGGAGGGGTCGATCTTTGTCGCTGGGGCCGCCGTGCAATGGCTGCGCGATGCGCTGCAGATCATCGAATCGGCCCCCGAAAGCGGCGAGTTGGCGCAACAAGCCGATCCGAACCAGCATGTCGTGTTGGTCCCCGCCTTTACTGGCCTTGGCGCGCCCTATTGGAAACCTGATTGCCGTGGCGCGATATTTGGCCTGACCCGTAATTCCGGCCGCGCAGAATTCGCCAAGGCCACGCTGGAAAGCATTGCCTATCAAACGCGCGACCTTTGGCACGCCATGCAGGGCGATTGGGGCGCGGATACCGACGTGACACTGCGCGTGGATGGCGGGGCCAGCGCCTCGGACTGGGCGATGCAGGGGCTGTCGGATTATCTGGGGGCCGAAGTCGACCGCCCGGTGATGCAGGAAACCACTGCATTAGGCGCGGCCTGGTTGGCTGGAATGCGCGCAGGGGTTTACCCGGATCAACAGGGCTTTTCGGAAACCTGGGCGCTGGATCGCCGTTTTGAACCGGAACTGTCCGCCGAGGAACGCGACGCCGCCTATCAGCGCTGGAAACGCGCCGTTTCCGCAGCCATGGCGTTCTGAACCGGGCGAAGGATTAGCTGTGATCCTTCATCAGCCGCTGTTTCTGCCGTGACCAGTCCCGCTTGGCCTGAGTCTCACGCTTGTCGTGCAGCTTTTTACCTTTGGCGATGCCGATCTTCAGCTTCGCCCGGCCCTTGTGGTTGAAATACAAAACCAGCGGCACCAGCGTCATGCCCTTGCGCTGGGTGGCATTCCACAGATTCGACAGCTCTTTGCGCGACACCAGCAGCTTGCGGCGGCGGCGTTCTTCGTGCTTGAAAACCTTCGCCTGCTCATAAGGCGCGATATAGCTGTTGATCAGCCACAGCTCGCCATCCTCGACCGAAGCATAGCTTTCGGCAATGTTTGACCCACCAACGCGCAGGGATTTGACCTCGGACCCTTCCAGCACGATGCCGCACTCGATATCGTCCTCGATCGCGTAATCGAAGCGCGCACGCCGGTTTTCGGCGATAACTTTGTAATTCGGGTCTGTCTTTTGCTTGGCCATGACGCGTTGATTTAGGCGGCTTGGGCGGCCCTTGCAAGCCGTTGCGGTCAGGACGTGGCCGAGATGATCAGATCAGGACCGAAAATCGTGTCGGCGTGACTGTGCAGATAGATCTTCAGCCACGGCGTGAACCGCTGCGGATGTCGTTGCACTTCAGCCAGCAGATCATGGTAGTCGATCCACCGGATATCCATGACTTCGTCTGGATTAGGCTCGATTTTAAGCGGCCCACGAACATGAGCCAGAAAGATATCGACCACTTCGTGTTCGATCATGTTGTTGCCAACATCGGCGTGATATTCCAGCCGGTGCCGGTATTCCGGGTACAAGCCGGTGATCCCCAGCTCTTCGCGCAAACGACGCACGGCACATTCCGAGGGCGTCTCGCCCCAATCGGGATGGGTGCAGCAGGTATTCGCCCACAGGCCCGGCGTATGGTATTTGCCCAAAGCCCGGCGTTGCATCAAGATCTCGGTGCCGCGCACGACAAAGACCGACACTGCCTTGTGCCGCAGGCCCTTTTCATGCGCCTCAAGCTTGTCCACGGGGGTCAATTCACCATCAACCCAGGCCGGGATCATGATTCCCATCTGTCGTCTCCTGCTGCCGATCCGCCAGGGCGGCGGGATGTATGGAATTGGCTGCCGCCGGACCGGCTTGGCTTTGCGAAGTCATGCAAGGGCATGATGAACCGCGTATCCCCAAGGTGACCTTGATCCAAGCTGTTATCAATCGCACGAAAGGCCGCAGGGGGCTGCGGCCTTTTGCAATCTTTCGAATGGTCTGGTTTTTCAGACGTTATTCGCCCGAGACACTGACGATATAGGCATAGACGTCTTCGCCGCCCTTCTTCAACTTGAAGGTCATTTTCGACTTGGCCGATGTCTCACCCAGGTAATCTTTCAAAAACGCCTTGGGATCCTGCGCGTATTCGACAAAGGTGGCTTCATCCCAGACCAGACCGTTTTCACCAGCCTCAACGATGCTGTCTCCGTATTTGAACCCTTCGACGGTACCCGCGGTGCGGCCCGCGATACCGTAAAGGTTCGGACCGGTCTTACCGCCCTTGACGATGACTTCACCGGCCGGGTCAGCGATCTGATGGCAGGATTTGCATTTATTGAAGGCCTTTTTGCCGGCCTCGGCGTCACCTTCCGCATAGGCAGGAAGGGCCAGCAGGCCGACAATTGCGGTAGCGAGGATACGATTCATGAGTTTTGCTCCGATACGAATTGGCTGCACCGAATGGACCGTCGGCGCAAAAAAGAGTCAACGCGCAGATTGCCGCGCGAGGGTAATGTGCCCTGCGGCATAAAGACAGTCCTTAACTTTTGTCATGTGGTGCGGTCCAACAGGGCAATAGATCGCCCGCTGCCGGGGTCGCCAGATAAATAGCCCGCGCAATAGCTCGTGCCAGACAGACCGAGGCCGCATGTCCGATCAGCCCCAAGCCGGCTTCGGCGTCGATAGTCTGCGCGCCAGTGCTGACCGCAAAGACCAGATCTCCGTCCCCTGGTGTGTGTGCCGGCAGAATGGCGCGGGCAATGCCATCATGTGCTGCCACTGCCAGTCGCTGGCACTGCGATTTCGACAAGGCAGCATCCGTGGCCACAATAGCGATTGTCGTGTTGCCCTTATCCGGCTCGGCAAGTCGCATCGCCTGCGCCTTGAGGCTGGGAGCAGGAAAGCCAAGACCGGCACTTGAATCAGATCCTAAACCGCCAAATTCGTCTCCAAACTCGAACGGCGCTGCCCAGAAATGGCGGTCGCCGGGTGTTGTCACACTGCCCAACGGGTTGGCCGCAACCAGGGCACCGACGGTCACCCCATTGTCCAGAACCAATGAGGCGGACCCGAGCCCCCCCTTGTGCCGCGCCGCCAAAGCGCCGGTTCCGGCCCCCGCTGTGCCTAACGCAAAATCCACATCTGCGTCGTCAAAAGCCGCTCGTCCCAGCGCGCGATATGGGTTTTCAACCCAATCCTTGTCTCCGCCGTTCAACAAATCAAACAGGATCGCTCCGGGCACAATGGGCACCACGGTATCGCCCACTGGATACCCCCTGCCCCGCGACCGCAATGCATCCGAGACGCCAGAACAGGCATCCAGTCCAAAGGCCGACCCACCGGACAAAGTAATTGCATCCACTTGCGAGACCGATTTATCCGGCGCCAGCAGATCGGTTTCCCGCGTGCCCGGTGCGCCCCCCATCACGTGAACCGAGGCGGTAAAGGCCTGATCTGCCGTCAGGACAGTTGTTCCCGTTTTCAACGCAGCGTCCTGCGCATTTCCGACCCTCAGGCCAGGGACATCAGTGATCAGATTACGGGGTCCGGGGATCATGGATAAACCTCAGATACAACGGCCACCGTCGACCTCCAATGCAGCGCCGGTGATCATGCTCGCCTCGTCCGAACACAGGAAACAGGCGGCGTTGGCCATGTCGTCGGGGGTCGAGAAACGCCCCAGCGGGATGGTCGACAGGAACTTGGCACGCATTTCAGGCGTATCTTCTCCCATGAAGGATTTCAGCAGTGGTGTTTCCCCGGCCACCGGGCAGAGCGCGTTTACACGCACACCCGAAGGCGCAAGTTCCACCGCCATTGTCTTGGTGGCCGTGATCATCCAGCCCTTGGACGCGTTGTACCAATTCAGGTTCGGACGTGGCGATAGCCCCGCGGTCGAGGCCACGTTCAGGATCGCACCCGCCCCGCGCGCTTTCATCGCTGGCACCAGCGCCCGTGCGGTCAGATAGACTGATTTCATGTTCACGTTGAAGACGCGGTCAAATTCCTCTTCGGTGACATCCTCTAGCGGCGTCGGCAGATGCGTGACACCGGCATTGTTCACCAAAATATCCAATTGCCCGAACCGATCCATCGCCATATCCGCCATGGCCTGCACCGAGACTGCATTCGCCACGTCGACCATCTGAGCAATCGCATTCGGCCCAAGCTGATTTGCCTGAACCTCGGCCGCGTCACCATTGATATCGGCAATCATGACCCGCGCGCCTTCGGACAGGAATTTCTGCACGATCCCGGCACCAAAGCCAGACGCGCCACCGGTTACAATCGCGGTTTTCCCCTCTAACCTCATGATCTTGCTCTCCCTTGCCTTTTCAAACTAGCAAGGCACCGTGAAACTGCCAGTTCAATCTTCTGCGACCTTGCCGCGCAGCGCCTTCACATCCGAGCGCGCTTTTTTGGCCGCCAGCCGCCGTTTGACCGAGCCATAGGTGGGTTTCGTCGCAATCCGCCGCTTGGGTTTCACCAGCGCGCGGACAATCAGTTCAGCCAGACGGGCGCGGGCAATCTCGCGGTTGCGGGCTTGGCTGCGGGTTTCTTCGCATTGAATGATGATCGCGCCATCTTTGGTCCAGCGCCGCCCGGCCAACCGTTTCAGCCTGTTTTTGACCGGATCGGGCAAGGAGGGCGAGCGCGCAGCCTCGAACCGCAGCTCAACTGCGGTCGAGACCTTGTTCACGTTCTGACCACCGGGACCGGACGAGCGGACAAAGCTCTCGGTCATTTCCCAGTCCTGCAGGGTGATATCGTCGGTGATGCGCAACATGAAGTGGACCTTATCCGGCACAAGCAGAAACAAAAAGGGCCGCCCCGGCGGGACGGCCCTTCGAAAGTACAGGAGGTTGGGTCGGTTAGATCAATCGACCAGCCGGAGCGAGCGCTCCGCCAAGGGCTGCCCTAACAGGCGATCCCCCCGGTTGTTCCGACACCTCTCTCCAATCTCTTTCTCGACACTGGATCACCTCCTTTTCTATCTGTTGCGGTTAACTTTGAGCCTGACACAAGATGCGCCATTCTCAAAGCACTTTTTTACGCAGGCTGCGCGGTCAACCGCGCAACGATCACCTTGAACGGGATCAGCGCAATCATCGCCAGCGACAACTTCACCAGCCAGTCAGCAAAGGCCAGCGTCACCCACAGGGGCACCATCGGACCAGTCAACATGAAGGGCACAGGCTCCCACGCCCAGTTGATCGCCGCATCAGCATTGGCACCGAAAACCGTGACAGAAGCTGAGAATGCGATGGTGAAAAACAGCGCAGTGTCCAGCGCCGAGCCAACCAGGGTCGACACCAGCGGCGCGCGCCACCAGCGACCACCGCGAAGCGAATTGAACACGGTGACATCGGTCAGCTGTGCAATCAGAAACGCCGTCCCCGAGGCAACAGCGATCCGCAGCGGTACGGCGGCATAGGTGAACCCGTCACCTTGCAGTATGATCTGGCTGCCGATCAGCGAACAGATGATGCCGGTGACAAACCCGGCGAACACCACCTTGCGGGCCGTGGCCACGCCATAGACGCGGTTCATGATGTCGGTGACCAGAAAGGCCAGCGGATAGGTAAAAGCACCCCAGGTCAGCAGCCCGTCAAAAATCAGGAACTGAACCAGAATGTTCGAGGCCACAACAATGGCGGCCATGGCAATAATGCCGGGTATATAAGCGCGTTGCATGTTTTCAGATGCCCGTTTTGACAAGGTAGCGGCGACTTGGCCAAGGGACCGTCCCAAGGCAAGCCGTGCGTTTAGACCTTTGGTTGGGATGAGTCAATCCGGTAGCAGATACTCCACCAGTTCAGTGCGCTGAAGGACCAGAAAGTTGTCGTCCGAGATCATCGTGGCGCGCAACTGCCCCTGATCATCGCGCCAAACTGACAACCCTTCGAGGTTGTCATGCGTGCCTGTGCCGGTCGTAAACAGGTTTTCTTCGGCACCGACTGAATCCTCTGTGACCTGCCACCGCCGCAGGCGGGTGCGGAACCCTGTCAGGGACAGGGCTCGTTCCAATAAATAGAACCGACCATCGGGACCAAAATCGGCAGATACAGGCAAGAATTTGCCCCGCTGTGGCAACACGAAAGGGGTCGACCAACCCTGCCCGTCCCAGCGATAAACGGGGATGTCGCCTGCTTCGGTCCGGCTTCTTTCGGGAAGGGTATACAGCCACCCCTGATTGTCGATTGCCAAGGCTTCGAACGACCCATTGAGTTTCAGATTTTCAAACGCCTTTGGGCGCGGCAGCACCCGCGCTTCGGCGTCGGGAGTCGCGTATCGGGCAACGCGATGCACTGACTCAAATGAGATGTAATGGCTACCGTCCGGTGCGACCGCAATGCCTTCGGAATCCCCTGCTTCGCCGGATAGGGGCCGTCCTGTGCTGGAGAGAACCGGCCAGTTCCCGGTGATCCGGACCCCTGTAACGTCATCCTCATCCCGCGCAATGGTCGCACGGACAAGAACCGAACGGTCACTAAGCGCAAACATATGCCGACCGTTGTCCGAGATATGCAGGGCCGAAAACCCGCCAAACCATTCCGCCGGGTGGCGCCAGACAAAGCTGTTTAAGTATGTGGCCGTCTTGACCTCGACCGCCCAAACCGCACCCGCCAGCAAAATAGCAATCAGTTGGATTGCAAGACTGCGGCGCATTGCTGGGGCAAATCGGTCAGAACATACTCGCGGCGTTTCTTCGGCGCAGGCGCGTTCGGGTCAGGTGGCGGCGGGTTGAGGATGTTGCGCACCCATTGCTGCGCCTCGGCACACCCATCACCTTTGGGCGGCGCGTCCTGATTGACACAGCCGCGCGAGCCCTTGGGGCATTTCAGACGCACGTGGAAATGATAATGATGCCCCCACCATGGCCTGATCTTGCGCAGATAGGCCTTGTTGCCTTTCTCATCATTGCACATCTGAACCTTGGCGCCGGGAAAGACGAAAATCCGCGCCACGCGCTTGTCCTTTGCCGCCTCACGCAGCACGGCGTGGTGTTGTGCCGTCCAATTGCCATTCACATAGGCCCCGTTGGCGCGGCGCAGAGAAATCGACGAGATATTCTCGCGCGCTTTGCGCGACAGCCGCATGTTGTCGCCGGGCAGCATCCAGATATCGATGTCCAACCCCAACTGGTGGCTGCGATGACCAGAAGTCATCGGACCACCACGCGGTTGGCTGATATCCCCGACATAGAGACCATTCCACCCCGGTTGCCGAGCCGCAAACTTGCTGAGGTCCTGTACGTAATCCACCGCCTCCGGGTGGCCCCAGTTGCGATTACGCGACAGGCGCATGGCTTGCCATGTCGGCCCCGTTTCGGGCAGTTGCACCGACCCCGCGGCACATCCGCGCGAATAACTGCCGAACGCGGCTGGTTTTTGCTGTGAACTTTGCTTTTGCGCCCCGAACAATTGCTTGGCCAAGGGCTGCGCCCCGGCTGCTCCTGCCAATGTCATCGCGGCGATTATTGCTAAAAAACGTAGTAAAATCATCTGCTCTGATCCCCTTCCGGTTTAACCCAGCGCATTAGGAACAGGCCCAGAATAAACAACAGAATGATCGGTGACACCCCCAACCGCGCACTGCCCGTAACAGTTGTGGCAATCCCGATTAGCAAAGGCGCGGCAAAAGATGTCGCGCGGCCGGACAGGCCGTAAAGGCCAAAGCTTTCGACTGGCGTTTTTGGGTCGGTATGGCGCACCATCATGGATCGGCTGGCCGATTGCAGGATACCGCCCATACCGCCGATCAAAACTCCGCAGCCAAAGAACACCAGATCCGGCAGGCCTGACCCTTCGGGCAAGGAGATGCCGTAAATCTGCGTCCGATCCATCGACACCACGGTGATGCAGACAAAGATCAGCACCCAGATCGCGACCAGAATAACTGGTTTAGGGCCGTATTTCTTATCCATCTTGCCACCGACCCACGCAAAGATGGCCGAGGCCAGAACGCTGACAATCCCGAACACTCCGATCTTGATCAGCCCCCATTCCAATACCAGCCGTGCATAGACACCGCCGAAACTGTACAGCCCGTTCAGCGCATCTCGGTAGAACATGGAGGAACCCAGATAGGTCGCCAGACTGACCCGGTGCCGCAAGTCTGAGATGGATTTGCCCAGCAGTCGCAATGCCTCACGCAGGCTGCCAGTCTTGTTACTGTCCGGGTCATCACGCACCCACAGGAAATAGGGCACCATGAACAGGATGAACCAACCGGCGGTAAAGGGACCGACGAACCGCGTGCCCTGCTGGCTCGCCGCATCCAGCCCGAACATCGGGTCCATCCCAATCAGTGTCTTGCCGTTGGGCTGTTCGACGAACAGCAACAGCATGATCGCCAATGAAATCAACCCGCCGAAATAGCCAAACGCAAAGCCCGAACCCGAAATTTCGCCCACTTCATTGTCATTGCCCAGATCAGGCAGCTGAGAGTTGATGAAGATCAGCGCATATTCCGCGCCGACAAAACCCAGCCCAAAGGCCGACAGCATCAGCCACATGTTCGATCCATCTGGCAGCGTGTACCAAAGCGCGGCAGATCCCACCGCGTACATCGCCGAAAAGGCAAAGATCCACGGAATGCGCCGCCCCGACACATCCGCCATCGCACCCAGCAAAGGTGCGCCAAAGGCGATGATCAACCCGGTGATGGTCAGGCAATTGGCCCAAACCGTCTGCGCCCGCGCGGCCGCAGCCTCGGCATCCAACCCGGTTCCTGAAAAATACCCCGCCGCAACCCCGGCGAAATAGGGGCCGAACACAAAGGTGACCAGAAGGGTGTGATATGGTTGACTGGCCCAGTCGAAAAACCACCAACCCCAAATGCGCTTGCGCTTGGAAATCTCTGCCATAACTGCCCCTGTTTATTGTTGCATTCATAAGACGGGGCTTTAACCCAATTCGCAAGCGTTGTGTTGGCGCGGGCTTGCTCTTTGTCGCGGGGGCGCTTACCTCTCATCTCACGTATTTACCGGAGGCCCCATGCTGTCGTTGATCCAAATTCTGCTGCTGATCCTGGACATTGTCTGGTTCATCATTTTGGCCCATGTGATCATGAGCTGGCTGATCAACTTTCAGGTTCTCAACCTGCACCAGCAACTGGTGGCGCAAATTTGGTATGGCCTGAACCGGATATTAGAGCCTATCTATGGCCCAATCCGCCGCGTCCTGCCCGCGATGGGTGGGCTGGACCTGACGCCTTTGGTGGTGCTGATCGGGGTCTACGCGCTGCGGATCATTCTAATTAACAATATGGGCTATTTCGTCTGACCTCTTGTTCACCGAATCTTAGTATGTGATTGTCCTGTCTTAAGAGCAGATAAACCTTAAAACAGGGCAACCCCGCACATGTTCGACGCCGCGCCTTTGCTGCGAGATGTCTTTGGATTCGACGATTTCCGCCCCGGTCAGGAAGAGATCGTCGACGCCGTTTCGCTGGGTGAAAACGTGCTGGCGATCATGCCCACGGGCGGCGGCAAATCCCTGTGTTTTCAGCTGCCTGCCTTGATGCGCGACGGGGTGACGGTGGTTATCTCTCCTCTGATTGCCCTGATGCGCGATCAGGTGCGCGGGCTGCAAGAGGCCGGGGTCGAGGCCGGTGCGCTGACCTCGGGCAACACCCCCGAAGAAACCGACGCCGTGTGGGAGGCGTTGGAGGCCGGGCGTCTGAAACTGCTCTACATAGCCCCCGAGCGTCTGGCCGCCGGGTCAGCCTTGGGCATGTTGCGTCGGATCAATGTCAGCCTGATCGCCGTGGACGAGGCCCATTGCGTCAGCCAATGGGGCCATGATTTCCGCCCAGATTATCTGCGGATCGGAGAGCTGCGACGCGCATTGGACGTGCCTTTGGCCGCTTTCACCGCCACTGCGGATGCCGAAACGCAGGACGAGATTGTCGAAAAACTGTTCGACGGCACCGCCCCGCGTAAGTTCCTGCGCGGCTTTGACCGGCCCAATATCCATCTGGCCTTTGCTGCCAAGGACGGCCCACGCAAACAGATCCTCGACTTCGCCGAAGCGCGTAAAGGCCAATCCGGTATCGTCTATTGCGGCACCCGCAACAAAACCGAAGTGTTGGCCCAGGCCTTACGCGCCGAAGGCCACACCGCCTGTCATTATCACGGCGGAATGGAGGCCGAAGACCGCCGCATCGTCGAAACCCGCTTTGCCCGCGAGGATGGGCTGATCGTGGTTGCCACCGTTGCGTTCGGAATGGGCATCGACAAGCCCGATATCCGCTGGGTCGCGCATGCGGACCTGCCCAAGTCCATCGAAGCCTATTATCAGGAAATCGGCCGCGCCGGCCGCGACGGCGGGCCTGCTGAAACCCTGACCCTGTTCGGCCCCGACGACATTCGCTTGCGCCGGTCCCAGATCGACGAGGGGCTCGCACCACCGGAACGGCGCATGGCGGATCATGCGCGGCTGAACGCTCTGCTCGGGCTGGCCGAGGCGCTCGAATGTCGACGCAAGACCCTGCTGGGGTATTTCGGAGAACAGATCGAACCTTGCGGTAAATGCGACCTGTGCGACAGCCCTCCGGAAGTGTTCGATGGCACCACCCCCGTTCGCATGGCCTTGTCGGCGATCCTGCGCACCGAGGAATGGTTCGGCGCGGGCCATCTGATCGACATTCTGCTGGGTAATGAAACCGACAAGATTCGCGCCCGGCGGCACGACAACCTGTCCACATGGGGCATCGGCAAGGACTGGTCGCGCCCGCAATGGCAGGCGATCTTCCGACAGATGATGGGGCACGACCTTGTCCGCCCCGATCCCGAACGCCACGGCGCGTTGCGCATGACCGAAGCAGCCAAGCCGATCCTGAAGGGTGAGGCGCAGATCAACCTGCGCAAAGACACGATCCGCAAGGCCACCCGGAGACCCGCCGTCAAGATGATGGTGTCCGAGGAAGACGCGCCGCTGCTATCTGCGCTCAAGGCCAAACGTCGCGCGCTGGCGGAAAGCGCGCGAGTTCCGGCCTATGTTATCTTTCCCGATCGCACCCTGATTGAAATGGCCGAAAAACGCCCGGCCTCTTTGGACGATATGGCCCGGATCAGCGGAGTTGGCGCAAAAAAGCTGGAACGGTACGGCGACACCTTCCTTGAGGTGCTGACCGGCGCGGTTGAAGAATTGCACCCAGCACGCCGCAAACTGGCGGGCCGCGAACAAGGGGATATCTATGACCGACTGCTTGAGGTTCAAACACGGCTTTCACGCGGCTCCGACGGGATTGACAAACCGCTGACCTGTTCGGCCTCACAACTGGCCAAGGTCGCACAACTGCGCCCCAATGACCCGCGCGGGATGGAACAGGTGCTGGGCAACCGTCGTCACGAAAGGTTTGGTGCCGCGTTTCTGGACGTGCTGCGTCAGGCGGGCTAGATACCCTGCATCAGGCAAGAAACGAGGGCGGATATGCTGGTAGTGGTTTCCCCGGCCAAGCGGCTGGATTGGGCAGAGCGGGACGTTGAGGTCACGCAACCCGACTTTCAGGACGACGCGATCAGACTGTCGAAAACCGCCCGCAATCTGACACTGGGCGATCTGAAGAAACTGATGGACCTCAGCGATGATCTGGCCCGTCTGAACCGTGACCGGTATCGAGCATTTTCGGACTCGCCGGGCGCTGAATTGACCCGACCTGCAGCGCTGGCCTTTGCTGGGGATACCTATCAGGGGCTGGAAGCGACCTCGCTGGATGCCGAAGAAATGGCCTGGGCGCAGGAACACCTGCGTATCCTGTCCGGTCTGTATGGGGTGTTACGCCCGCTGGACGCGATTCAACCCTATCGTCTTGAAATGGGCAGCAAGCTGAAAACCCGGCGCGGTAAGAACCTGTATGAATACTGGCGCGACCAACTGAGCAAAGCGCTGAACGCACAAGCTGATGAGGTTGGATCGGACATTCTGGTGAATTGCGCCAGTCAGGAATATTTCGGCGCAGTCGACTTGAAGGCGCTAAAACTGCGGGTGGTCACGCCGGTCTTTATGGAAGACAAGGCAGGTACGCCCAAGATCGTCAGCTTCTTCGCCAAGAAAGCGCGGGGTGCGATGGCCCGATATATCGTTCAACACCGTCTGACCGACCCCAAAGGGTTGCTGGATTTCGACACTGGTGGATATGAATACCGCTCAGACCTGTCGCAAGAGGACAGACCCGTTTTCGTGCGCCCTTATCAGGCCTGATCCAGCATCAATGGGTCATAAGCAACCAACTCAACCGTGTTGCCCTCGGGGTCTTCGGTGAAAATGCCGCGCCATCCGATCCAGCCGAACTGTTCAACGCGGTAAGGCTGACTGATTTTGTCATACCAGCGCATCACGGCCTCTTGCTCAGCAAAGGGCAATGACAGAGCAATATGATGCAGCGATGACCCGGCGCCGGTAGTGGGCTTGTCGGCGCCGGTCGGGTGCACCCCAGGCCGCGGGGCGGCCGCATGGTGGAACAAAGCCAACACCTGTGTATGTCCGCCAAACCCTTCGGCGATGCGGAAAAAGGTGATGGCGCTGTTGTGATCACCGCTCAGGCGTTCCAGCCCGATCACATCTTCATAAAACGCCACCATCGCGTCCATATCGGCACAGCGAATGGCAATCTCACCCAAGGCACGAGGCTGAAATCCACGATCAGTCATGGCTTACCCTATTCAGCCTGTGCATCTTCGGCAATGACAGGCAAAACACCCTCGGGCTGATGGTCCAATATCATCTGGTGGATTCTCCGCTTTTGCAGCGGTTTGGTCAGATAGTGATCCAATCCGGCCGACAGAATGCCCTGATCATCCCCAGCCATGGCGTGCGCCGTCAATGCGACAATCGGTACATGCCGATCCGTGTCAATCTCACGCCGCCGGATTTCCGCCGTGGCCTGTTTCCCATCCATCTTGGGCATCGAAATATCCATGAAAATCAGGTCCGGGTCGAATTTCTGATGCTGGTCCACGGCTTCCAGCCCATTCGCGGCGAATTGCAGGTCAATATTCAAATCCTTGACCATCTTTTGCAAGATCAACTGGTTGGTCCGATTGTCCTCGGCTGCCAAAACACGCATCTGGCGTTCACCCTGCGGCTCTGACGGGGCCTCGGGGTCACTTGAAGCAGCTTCAGGCGTGACAGGCAGCCGCCCCAATGTCGTCAAGCGCGAAAACAGTTCGGCGCGGGGAATAGGTTTCTGCAAAACCCCGTCAATCAGGTTACGTGCCGGGTTGGCGTGGATGACACCGGGATTGGCCGACATCACCACCACGGGCAAATCCCCCCAGCCCCGGTCTTTCAGCGTGGTCGCCAGTTCCAACCCATCCATGTCCGTCAGGTCGTGATCACACAGCAACAGGTCCACACTGCCATCAACAGCGGCCAGCGCCTCACCCCCCGAGGCGCAAACGGTGACTTTCGATCCCAATCGCCCTAGCTGTTTCGACAGGATGGCACGGTTCACCGCCAGATCCTCGACAACGACCACGTGGCGCAACCGACCAGCCAAATCAGGCGGTGTGGGTTGCGGGCCTTCGATGGTGGGCAACGAGATGCGAAATCCAAAACAGGAGCCCTGCTCAGGTTCGCTTTCCACCCAGACCGACCCGCCCATTAGTGTGATCAGCCGCTTGGTGATCGCCAACCCCAGCCCTGTACCCTCGAATGCGCGGTTTTTTTCATCTTCGACCTGATTGAATTCACCGAAGATGTGCCCGATCTTGTCCTCTTCGATGCCGATACCGGTGTCTTCGATCGCAACGTGAATATCGCATGTGTTCGTGTCTGCATTCGGCACACCAGTGACGCGGATCAACACATGGCCTTCGGTGGTGAACTTGACCGCATTGCCCACCAGATTGGTCAATACTTGCCGCACGCGACCGGGATCGCCCACGAACAAGGTCGGTAGGAACAAATCATAATCGACCAACAAGGACAGCCCTTTGTCGCGCACGCTGGGTTGCATCAGCATCGCAACCTCAAGAATGCAGCGTTCAAAATCGAACTGTTCAGGGTGCAGGATCAGCTTGTCCGCCTCGATCTTGGAATAATCCAGAACGTCGTTGATGATCACCAACAACGCCTCGCCCGAGTTGCGGATGGTGTTGAGATAGAGCCGCTGTTCCTCGTCCAGCGGGGTTTCCGACATCAACTCGGTCATGCCGACAATGCCGTTCATCGGGGTTCTGATTTCATGGCTCATATTGGCCAGAAAGGCAGATTTGGCCCGGTTTGCGGCCTCGGCCCGTTCGCGGGCGGCCTTCAACTCAGCCTCATGCCGAACCGAGGCGGTGATGTTCAGGCCCAAACTGACCACGTCACCGCCATTGCCGCGCTGGTCGATCAACTTGAAGTATTCACCATTCCACAGCTTGATCACCACCGATTCCGGCTGGGGTTGTGCCCAGCGATTCAGCATTCTGGCCTGCCAATCGGCTGGAGATTCCGCGCCAATGTCAATCAACCCTTCGTCGGTCAGAATCTCAAGGATACGGGCATAGGAAATACCCGGCGACACTTCATCCAACCCATCAAACAGGCTGAGATAAGCCCCATTGGCCCCAATCATGCGGCACTGATCATCGAAAAAGGCAAATCCGTCCTGAATGGTCTGCATCGAATGCCACAAGCGGCGCTCGGCCACTTCGATCTTGGCATTGGCTTCGGTCAGGTCGGATTTGACCTTTTCGTTTTCATCCCGAACCGTTTCGACCTCGGCCTGGGTTTCACCTATGCGTTTGGTCAGGGCCATCGCATGCAAACCGAGCTTGCGATTGGCGGCTGACAATTCGACCTGTTTCATTTCCAACAGCCGCTCGGCCGCCAGCCGCGCACGCCGTTCCTGTGCCAGTTTGGTTGCTAGACTCATCGTTTCTGATCCCAGGTAACTTGCGCCCAGCATCCCGACAGAGCGTGAAAAAGTGTTTAAGCCGTTGCCCGAACACAGACCATCGTGCCAGAGTTTTCGAAAACCCGGAGGTCTGCCATGCCGCGAAAAACATACTTGCCAATACTCTGCGCCATCACGCTGGGTTCTCATGCGGTGGCGGATTGCGCCACAGAAGCGCAGATTGACCAATATGTGCAGGACTATCTGACCAACACACCGACGACGGCCCTTTCTGCGGATGGCAGCATGGAAGACGCGCTGTGTACACAGGCCAAGATAGTCAGTGTGTTAGAGCCACATTTGGGGCCGATCATCGGCTATAAGGCAGGCCTGACCAGCGCCCCCGCGCAAGAGCGGTTCGGCGCATCTGAACCGGTTCAGGGCGTTCTGTACCGCGATATGATGCTGGACGACGGGGCCACTGTACCCGCCACATGGGGTGCGCGTCCGGTTTTTGAGGCCGATTTGGTGCTGGTTGTCGGCGACGCTGGCATCAATCAGGCGACTACCCCGGCCGAAGTTCTTGCCCATATCTCAGCCATCCGCCCCTTTATCGAGCTGCCGGATCTTACCCTGGCCGAGGGTGAGCCAATCACGCCGGTTACCCTAACCGCCATTGGCGTTGCCCCGAAACTCGGCGTGTTAGGCTCTGAAATTCCCGTATCCGATCCTACAGCGATGACGCAGGCGTTGCAGGATATGACGGTCACACTCCGCGCCGCGGATGGCGAGGTACTGGCGCAAGCCCCAGGGGCGGCCGTTTTGGGGCACCCGGCAAATGCGGCCCTATGGCTGATGTCGAAAGGTATCGAGTTTCAAGCCGGCGACCTGATTTCCGTCGGGTCTTTCGGCCCGCTTGTGCCGCCTGCAAAGGGAAAAGGCGGGGCGTCCGTCACCTATGCGGGTCTGCCCGGTGATCCCACGGTCAGAGTGGTGTTCGAGTAATCAACGTCGCCCTTCGCGCAACCATCCGGCCAGCAAGAAGCCACCGGCCAGCACCAGCACCAGCCAGGGCGGTAAAAGCCCGGCCTGTGTGACATCGCGCGTCTCATAGGCTTCTCGCGGGGTCAGGCCGATCCATCCGCGCCCAGCAGCTGGGCGCCCGGCGCGGACATTGCGGATAGACGGCAACCCGTCTTCCAGTCGGATTGTACCCCCGCGCAGTTCGGCCAGTACGGGTTTCAGCACCTCATCAGTGGCGATGGTACGCTCAAACTCTTTCGGCGCAGCGGGGCCCAGCCCGATTACTGCCATCTGGTCACCTTCCTGAAGACGGTAGAGGCCAATCTCGGGTCCAAAATAGGTCGCCTCGAACCGCCCAGGGGAGACCTCATCGAGCGTTATTTCAAGCGTTTCGCCATCGGGGCGGGTGATGGTCACCGGTCCGACCTCATCCTCCAATGTCTGACGGATGATACGCATGACCTGCCCGTTGGCTTCGGCCCATAAGGCTTCTTCCTCAAGCTCGGGTTCTTTCATCATCCAATGGGCCAGACGGCGCAACAGTTCCAATTGCGGCCCGCCGCCCTCAAAACCCCGGCTCCACAACCAGGCATGGTCCGACGCCAAGAGCGCCACGCGCCCTTCGCCCACGCGGTCCAGCACCAGCAGGGGCCGCTCATCCACACCGGTCATCAACAGCTCACCCGTGCGGTGGTTGACGTCGATCTGGCGCAGCCATGCGCCCCAATCCTCGGAATCCCCCAGATCTGTCGTCACCGGGTGGCGATGGCCCAGATCGGTCACCATGGGCACGAAACGTTCCTCGATCACTCGGGCAGTGGGTTGTGCCGGCAGAATCGGCGCCAAAGGTGAACGGAAGATGCTGTCGGCGCTGGCAAAATCCGGCCCCGCCGCAATCAAAACAGCGCCGCCTTCGTTGATATAATTGGTGACATTGTCCAGATAGATCGCGGGCAGGATGCCGCGCCGTTTGTAGCGATCAAAGATGATCAGGTCGAAATCGTTGATCTTTTCCAGAAACAGCTCGCGCGTTGGGAAAGCGATCAAGGACAACTCGTCCACCGGCACGCCATCCTGTTTCTCGGGCGGGCGCAAGATGGTGAAATGCACCAAATCGACCGAGCTGTCGGATTTCAGCAGATTGCGCCAGGTCCGCCCACCCGGATGCGGCTCACCCGACACCAGCAGCACACGCAACCGGTCACGCACCCCGTTCATCTGGATCAGCGCGGTGTTGTTGCGGTCGGTCAATTCGCCCTCGGCCTGAGGCACAGTGAACTGAATGACATTGCGCCCACCATGCGGCAGAGCGATGGGCAATTCGACATCGACGCCGATGGGAATGGTGAATTGTTCCGGCTCGGCCCCATCTACTGATATCTCCAGCGGCGCAGTGGTCGCCCCGGTAGGCGCAGCGCCGCTGTCTTCCACGCGCAAGGTCAGGGTGACAGGTTCACCGATAATGGCAAAGGCGGGGGCATTGCGGACGATCAGGCGGCGATCCCAGTCGCTTTCACGTCCGGTTTGCAGCAAGTGCATCGGCGCGGGCAGGTCGGGGGCCTGCTCGACATCATGCACCAGACCGTCTGAAACCACCAGAATACCCGCAATCCGTGCGCGCGGCTCTTCGGCCAGTGCGGCGCTCAACGCGGCCATAACCTGCGTGCCTTCGTCACCGTCTCCGTCGGCGACCTTGATCCGGCGCAGCTCGGTATTGTCACGGGCTTCGATTTCAGCAGCCAGACCCTCGGCCGCCTGCGCTGTTTGGTCGGCGCGATCCGAAAGGGCCTGACTGGCGCTTTCATCCTCGATCATCAGCACGATATCAGTCAGCGGCGCACGGTCTTCGACCTGATAGACCGGACCCGCCAAGGCCGCGATCACCACCAGCGCCGCCAGCCCGCGCAAGGCCCACCCAGACAGGCCGCGCCATAGGGCCAGCAGAACCCCTGTGACCGCAATCGCGGCGACAATGGCCAGTACTGGCCACGGGATCAGCGGATCAAAGATGACTGTTCCGGTCATTGTCCCAACCTGTCCAAAAGCGCAGGCACGTGTACCTGATCCGATTTGTAATTCCCGGTCAGCACATGCATCACCAGATTGACCCCAAAGCGATTGGCCAGTTCACGCTGACGTTCCCCGGCATAACCACGCCCGACTGGCAACAGCGCCTGTCCGTTGCGGTCAATTGCCCAAGCCCCGGCCCAGTCATTGCCGCCAATCACCACCGGGGTGACGTTGTCGTTGAGATTGCGAAATGGCATGCCCTCGATCTGCTCGGCATCCACCGGGGCGGCCTCGACCCAGATTTCTGTACCAGCGTAGCGACCCGGGAAATCCTGCAACAGGTAAAAGGCACGAGTCAGCACATGATCACCTGGAACAGGCTCTAACGCGGGAATATTAAGCGGAGCCGCCAGTTGTTGCAGTTTGCGCCCATTGGGGCTCGAGGCCCCAAAGCGCGCGATATCCGCATCACGTGTGTCGAACAGGATCATGCCACCCGACCGCAAATAAGCGTTCAGTTTAACATAGGCCTCAGCCGAAGGCTGCGGCTGATCCGGAGTGATCGGCCAATACAGCAGCGGGAAAAACGCCAGTTCATCGCGCTCAAGATCCACCCCAAAGGGCTCGGCAGGTTCGACCGATGTGCGATAGAACAACGTTTGCGACAAGCCACGCAGGCCAGCACCTGCCACATCGTCAACCTGCGCATTTCCGGTCAGCACATGGGCCAGCACCAGCTCATGCGTGGCATTCAGTGCGAATTCTGTATCCTCGGGCGTCTGCGCCTGCGCCTCGGGTACCAACAGCATGGCACCCAGCGCAACCGCCGCCGCTTTGGCCAGACCAAGGCGGCCAGACAAGGCCAATGAGGCGATCACATCAATCGTCAGCAATAGCAGAGCGAGGCTGAGCAGGATGCCCCCGACAGGTGTCTCAGAGTTCACCTCCTGCCCTTTGATCGGTACATCCGAAGGCCAGATTGCCGGGCTAATCACAACTTCTTCCGACAGAACATTCAAGGCCAGCTTCTGTTTGCCGCTTTCATAAAGGCCGGGCTGCAAATCGGGGCCGGTTGTGCCCGAGATCAGCTCGACCCCGTCCACGCCAGCCAGATTGCCCGCATCGGACAGGGCGCCAAAGCCGTCCATCACTTGCAACGGCTCCCACGTGGTGCCCTGTAGCTGCGAATCCTGCCGGGATTTCGCAGCCGAGGCCACGGCCAGACGGTCCAACATCTCAACAAACAGCCCCGAAAGCGGCAGGCTGGACCATTCTGCATCCGCCGTCACATGGAACAGAACCACCTGACCCAAGCCCAGCGCCTTGCGTGTGACCAGGGGCGTGCCGTCGGACAGCGACGCAATCACCCGATCCGCCAAGTTAGGGTCTGGTTGCGCCATGACCTGTGTTGTGACCGTAACATCGCCGGGCACCTGCAAGCCGTAGAAAGGCGAGTTTTCCGGGAAGGGTGCCAGCCCCTTGGCCTCACCCCAGCTCATCGCGCCACCGACCGAGCGACCGCCGCTGCGCAGACGTACCGGCAGCAATACATCTTCGGAATCGCGGCCCAGGTCGCTGGCGGCCATGCGCGGACCGGCAAAGCGCAGCAATAATCCGCCCTGTTCGACCCATTCCACCAATGCCGTTTGTTCCCCGGGCGACAGTTTGGCCACATCGGCCAGAACAATGGCATCAGGATTGGCAGGTAAAACTTCCAGCAACCCTCCATCCACGAAATCCGCAGTGGGGCTCAGGACCTGGGTCAGATAGTGCAGCGGTGAGAGCAGTTCCAACCCTTCACGGTTCAACGTTCCGGCGATCAGGGCGACCTCGCGTCGGCGAAGGCTGTCATCCGTTAGCGTTACCGCACCGGCCGAACGCTGCCCCTGAATCTCGAACCTTGTGATCCGTCCCCGCAATTCGGATGGCAGGGCAAGCTCCACCTGCGCAGTTGTTTCATTTTCTTCGAAAACGGCATCAGCGCTGTGCAGAATGCGCATGACACCCGCCGGGTCGCGGCCCTGAGCCACAAGCGTGACAGCCGTCGCCGGCCCGGGTTCAGATCGTCTTGCAGTCAGTTGAATAACCCCATCCTGATACACTGCCGGAACCATCGCCAGCACCGGGGCGGCAGATTGATACACCGTCACGTCACCACGCGATTGCAAAGTGTCCAGAATTCGGGCGCTGTTCGGGTAAGCCAGCTTGTCGCTGAACCAGAATGTGTCAAAGTCCTCTTCGATCTGATCCAGCACGTCAATTGCCTGCGTGATCTGGATTTCGCTTGGTTGCCACGGCACCGGAACCATCCCCGGCAACCGCCCGCGCCAGGCCTCTGCCGCCTGAAAGACAGGGGTTTCCGGCTCTGTAAGGCGCAAAATGGATACCCGACGGCCCGCGCGTCCGGCCTCAACCAACTGGGCGTCAATTTGCTCCAGCGTTGCTGGCCATCCCGTAGCCCCGGCCCAGCTTGCATCCAACACCAACAGCAACGGGCCGGACCCGGCCTGAATACGTGACGGGTTCAATACCGGTCCGGCTAATCCGATGATGATCGCGGCAACTGCCAACATCCGCAGCAAAAGCAACCACCACGGGGTACGGTCCGAAACGCTTTCCTTGTCCTTCTGTCCCAAAAGCAAAGTGACCGCGGGAAACAAGCGGCGGATCGGTGCAGGTGGAACCGCGCGCAGAATCAGCCACAGGATCGGCAGGGCCAGCAGGCTCAGCAATACCCAAGGGGATGTGAAGCTGATCACTGACAGAAATGCCGTCATCGCAAGCTCCCGTCCAAAGCGCGGTACAGCCACAGCAGCGCCGCCTGTGCGCTGTCTTCAGTGTGGTGCAGGCCATATTGCCAATTTGTCGCCCGGCACAATTGCTGTAGCGCTTCCTTACGCTCCGCCAGCCGCTCAAGGTACCGGCCACGCAAAGCGCCAGCTTTCAGTGTCTCGTGTTTCAGGGTTCGTCCGACACTCTCGAACACGGTGCGGCCGTGATAGGGAAAAGATTCCTCGCTCGGGTCCAGAACATGCATCAAAACGCCCCGCACACCACGGTCGGCAGCTTTGGTCAGGGCCAGTTCCACCTCGCTCATCGGGCCCAGAAAGTCCGATATGAACACGGCACGCGCGCGCGGGATCATGGCGCGATGCTCGGGCGAGGCATAATCGTCCTGCACATCGCCTGACCAGGCCTGCGCCAGTCGGATGATTTGCGCGTTTCCGCGCCGGGGCGGCAGCGTGGTGCCGGTTAGGCCCACGCGCTCTCCACCGCGTACCAGCAGGATCGAGATTGCCAAACCCAGCAAACGGGCCCTGTCACCTTTCGTGGGAAGGTTCTTGTTGGACGCAAACCGCATCGAGGCACCCTGATCCACCCACAGCATCACCGATTGCGCGATCTGCCATTCCCGTTCACGCACAAACTGCTGATCCCCGCGGGCCGAGCGCCGGTGGTCGATCATCCGGCGGCTGTCACCAATCTGCGCCGGGCGGTATTGCCAGAAATCATCGCCAAGGCCCGAGCGCCTGCGCCCGTGATCGCCCAGCAAAACGGTTCCGGCCAGATGTTCGGCGCGCGCCAACAGCGGCGGTAGCCGGGATGCCTCGGCTTCGGATCTTTCTCGAAGGGTCAGCGCGGCATTCACGCCGCGGCCTCGGTACGGATTAACCCGGCGGCCGTCGAGTCGATCAGCTCAGCCAGACTATCACCACGCGCGCGCGCCGCGAAGTTCAGCGCCATCCGGTGGCTGAGCACCGGGCGGGCCATGTCCAGGACATCTTCGGCATTTGGCGCCAACCGCCCCTGCAACATCGCGCGGGCCCGCACCGTCATCATCAGCGCCTGCGCCGCACGGGGACCTGGACCCCAGGCAACTGTTTCTGCGACGCGCTCGGACGCACCTGCCTCTTCTGGGCGGAACGCACGAACCAGATCAAGAATCAACTCCACAACCGACTCTCCCACCGGCATGCGACGTAGCAAAACCTGCGCGGCCAGCAGTTCATCTTTGGTGAAAATCTGATGGGCTTCGTCTTCTTCGACCCCTGTGGTTGCAAGCAAAATGTCTCGTTCGGTCTGTCGGTCAGGGTATTCAACATCGACCTGAACAAGGAACCGGTCCAGCTGCGCCTCAGGCAGGGGATAGGTGCCTTCCTGTTCAATCGGGTTTTGCGTGGCGAGAACGTGGAACGGCTCGCCCAGCGAGCGATCTTCGCCCGCCACGGTTACGGTGCGTTCCTGCATTGCCTGTAGCAGAGCCGACTGAGTCCGCGGGCTGGCGCGGTTGATCTCATCCGCCATCAGCAACTGACAGAAGATCGGGCCAGAGATGAAGCGGAAGTGGCGGGTGCCGTCATCAGCGGTGTCCAGAACCTCGGACCCCAGAATATCGGCAGGCATTAGATCGGGCGTGAACTGGATACGATTGCCATGCAGGCCCATCACCGTCGACAAGGTTTCAACCAATCGCGTCTTACCCAGCCCCGGCAAGCCGATCAACAAAGCGTGACCGCCGCACAACAGCGCAGTCAGGGTCAGGTCAACGACCCGTTCCTGTCCGATAAAGCGACGGGTGATCGAGGCCTTGGCCTCTTGCAGCTTGTTTTCCAGCGCTTCGATCTCGGACACGAGGTCGGCAGGTTCGCTCATGACTTTCCCTTCCGTGGACTATTATGATTGAAGTGTATCGCGCTGAGAGGAAATGGCAAAAGCAATGAGCGGACAAAAACCTGTGACCCCTTCACCTGATGGTCTGGCTGCATCAGTCAAAGCAACCAAATCCAAGGGTTTGCCGCCTGTTCACCTGTGGAATCCTCCGTTTTCCGGCGATCTGGACATCAAGATCGCAAAAGATGGCACCTGGAGTTATTTAGGGTCGCCCATCAACCGGTTCGAGCTTGTGAAGCTTTTTTCCTCAATTCTTAAGAAAGAAGACGGGAAGTATTACCTGGTAACCCCGGTGGAAAAGGTTGGAATCACCGTCGAGGATGCGCCCTTTGTGGCCGTCGATTTCGATGTCGAGGGGGAAGGTGACGGGCAAAGCGTGACTTTTAGCACGCATGTCGGTGACCGGGCTGTGGCGGGGCCGGATCATCCCATTCGCATTGTCATCGACGAGGAAACAGAAGAGCCGTCGCCCTATGTATTGGTGCGCACAAACCTTGAGGCGCGGATTGATCGTAAAAGCTTTTACCGCCTCGTGGACCTTGCCCAGCATCAGGATGGCTGGTTCGGCGTTCGGTCGGGGGGGCGGTTTTTTCCTTTGATTCCGTCCGAGGACCTGCCGGATTAAGCCCGTCGCGGGACCCGGCGATCCTGCGCCAGAACCACAGCGACAGCGACGATGCTCGCGCCCAGCGCGCGGGTCCAATTCCACTCTTCGCCCAATACCAGCATGATCAGCATCACATAGAAGGGCGCGATGTTAATATGAAACGAGGCCAACGCCACGCCCAGCTTGCCCACCGACGCGATGAACAGCACCTGACTCAGCCCCAGCGAAACCAGCGCATAGATGACCAGCATCCCCATCTGCTGCACATCAATCGGTGCCGAGGGCAAGATATCCATGCCAGCCTGACCCGCCGCAAAGAACAGGAATGCAGCCACGATCAGCCCCCCAACCAAGGTAATCGTGCTGCGCCCGGTCTGGCTGAGTTCGGGGAAATCCCGCGCTGTCGCCATGCTGGCCCAACAAAACAGTCCGGTTGACAGGATGGCACAGCCCGCACCCAACCCCAGCTGCGCCGGAGCTACCGCACTGGTGGCAATCAGCCCGCCGACGATCGACACGACCAGACCTACCGCAAAATTCCACCGCAACCGCCGTGTGCCGGTCGCCAGTTCCAACAGCGTCGCGAACAAAGGCGCGCAAGAGGCGATGATGGCCACTGTCACCGGGTCAGTCAGTTTTTGCGCCACAATGATCAGGAACATGCCAGCGCCCAGCGTCCCGCCAACAAACAACGCATGTCCCCAACGGGCGCGCAATACGCGTGACGGCCCGTCAATCAGCAACCAGACCGGAACCAGAAACGCCACCGCCAATACCAGTCGTGCGGCAAACAGGGCCACCGGAGGCCAGCTTTGCAACAGCACCTCGGCGGACGGAAATCCCGCCGCCCAAGTCAGCATGGATGCAACCGCCAGACCATTGCCAGACACCGCGGATGTCCGTCCGCCAGACACAGTAAGGGCGTTCCCGCGCACGGGGTCAGGGCTCATTGCCATCGTGTTCAAACCTTCTGTTGGCACGGCGCGCAAAAATGATTCGCCGCGATGCCCCAAAAGTCTCTGATTTGATCCAGGCGATCTGGCCGATTTTCGACAATCTGTCGTTTTTGATCCCCTTCCCCAAAAATCGCCGTCCCGTTAAGGTCCGGCCAACAACTGCCCGAGACCGCCCATGCCCAAATTTGCTGCCAATATCTCACTGCTCTTTGCCGAGCTTCCGTATCTGGAGCGTTTCCAGGCGGCGGCCGACGCCGGATTCAAAGCGGTCGAAATTCTGTTTCCTTATGAACTGGCTGCAAAGGAAACGCGCCGCGCCCTGCTGGCAAATGGACTGGAACTTGTTCTGATCAACGCGCCGCCGCCCAATTACACCGGGGGTGAGCCCGGCTATGCCGCAGTTCCGGGCGGCGAGGCGCGGTTTCAATCCGATATCCGCCGTGTCTTGCGCTATGCCGAGATCCTGCGACCAGGGCTGATCCACATCATGTCAGGTTATACCACGGGTTCCGACGCGCAGGACTGTTTCGTGCGCAACCTGCAATGGGCCGCCGATTTCGCCCCGCAACAGCAGTTCACGATCGAACCGCTGAATCCGGTTTCCCAGCCCGGGTACTTTCTGAACGATTACGGTCTGGCAATGCAGGTGCTGGACCATGTGAACCGCCCCAATGTCGGCCTGCAATATGACAGCTTTCATGCTCATATGATCCACGATGACGCGGAAACTGTCTGGAATCGCTTTCACCCGCGGATCGTTCACGCCCAGATCGGCGCCGCCCCCGACCGCTGTGAACCGGGGCGCGGACCGACAGATTTCCAACGTCTGTTCGCAGCGATGGACGCAACGGGTTATTCCGGCTGGGTCAGCGCCGAATATATTGCCTCCACGTCACGAACAACGGACAGCCTTGACTGGATGCGGGGCTAGCTCTGGCGTTTTGACGGAAAATACAGCACATCAGGGGAAACAAGACCATCAGGATGCCCGCAATGATCCCCGCCCGCTTTTCCCGCGCCTTGTTCAGCCTGATCATGTCGGGCCTCATGTCCTGCCTGGTGACAGGGATCGCGACGGTAAAAGCCATCGGGTTTGGCCCCAACACCGTCAGCGACTGGATAGCGTCCTGGGCCTTTTGCTGGCCCATCGCCTTCACCGTCATACTGCTGCTTGGCCCATCCGTGCAACGGTTGGTCAACCGCCTGGTCAGGCCACAGGACTGACCCGCTGTGAAGAGGGCCCGCCGGGCCTAATGAACTGCGCCGCCCTTGTTTTTAGCAGCTAGTGCGCCTCGGCCCAGTTGGCCCCTTGCCCCGCGTCCACGCTCAGCTTCACATCCAACTTCACCGCCGGGTCCGATGCACCTTCCATCACATCGCGCGCCACGTCGATCACCTGATCCACCGCGTCCTCGGCCACTTCGAACAGCAATTCGTCATGCACCTGCAACAGCATCTTTGCGGGTAACCCATTGATCGCATCCGGCATTCGAACCATTGCGCGCCGGATCACATCCGCTGCTGTGCCCTGAATTGGGGCATTGATCGCCGCCCGGCGTGAAAATCCTGCATGCGGTCCCTTGGCATTGATTTCGGGCGTATGGATTTTGCGCCCAAACAGCGTCTGCACGTAACCATGCTCTTTAGCAAAGGCGACGGTGTCGTCCATGTAGCGGCGAATACCGGGGAACCGCTCGAAATAACGGTCGATGAAACCCTGCGCCTCGGCTCGTGGGATGCGCAGGTTGCGCGCCAGTCCAAAACCCGAGATGCCATAGATCACACCAAAGTTGATCGCCTTGGCCTGACGGCGGATATCCGGCGTCATCTCGTCCAGCGGCACATCAAACATCTCGGACGCGGTCATAGCGTGAATGTCCAAACCATCTGAAAACGCTTTTTTCAGAGCCGAAATATCGGCGATATGCGCCAGAATCCGCAATTCGATCTGGCTATAGTCAAGACTGACCAACACATTGCCAGGCTCAGCAATGAATGCCTCGCGAATACGGCGGCCCTCTTCCGTGCGCACCGGGATGTTTTGCAGGTTGGGATCGGTCGAGGCCAAACGCCCCGTGTTCGCTCCTGTAATCGAATAAGACGTATGCACCCGTCCTGTATCAGGGTTGATATGAGTTTGCAGCGCGTCCGTGTAGGTCGATTTCAGCTTGCTGAGCTGACGCCAGTCCAACACACGACGCGGCAATTCATGCTCGGTTGCCAGATCTTCCAGGATATCGGCCCCGGTCGAATATTTACCGGTCTTGCCCTTCTTGCCCCCCTCAAGACCCATCTTGTCGAACAGGATCTCACCCAGCTGCGCAGGTGAGCCGACATTAAAGTTCTCACCGGCCAGTTCGTGAATTTCAGCCTCTAACCCGGCCATTTTCTGTGCGAATGCGTTGGACATGCGGCTCAGCACATCGCGGTCGACCTTGATGCCATGCATCTCCATCTCGGCCAGAACTGGCACCAGTGGGCGTTCGAGCGTCTCGTATACCTTCGTCACCTGCACCTGATGCAGCTGCGGCTTGAACAGCTTCCACAGGCGCAGTGTAATATCCGCATCCTCGGCAGCGTAAGCCGTAGCTTCATCAATCGGAACCTTGTCGAAGGTGATCGCCGACTTGCCCGAGCCCAGCAATGGTTTGATCGGGATCGGCGTGTGGCTCAGATACCGCTCGGACAGGGTATCCATACCATGTCCGTGCTCGCCCCCATGCATCGCATAGGACATCAGCATGGTGTCATCGATCGGTGCCACGTCGACGCCGTACCGCTTAAAAATCTTGGCATCATATTTCATGTTCTGCCCGATTTTCAGGATCGACGGGTCTTCGAACATCGGTTTTAGCAGGTTCAGAGCCTCATCCAGCGGCATCTGCCCCTCGGCCAACGCATCCGACCCGAACAGATCATCTGTTGCGCTTTCGCGGTGAATCAACGGGACATAGCAGGCCTCGCCCGCCTCAACGCAAAGCGAAATGCCGACCAGTTCAGCGATCATCTCATTCAGACCGGTGGTTTCGGTGTCCACCGCGACCCAGCCACGCTCATACGCCTGATCAATCCACTTTTGCAGCGCCCCGGCATCGCGTACGCATTCGTATTTCGACGCATCAAACGGGACGGCCTCAGCCTCGGCCTCTTCGACCGCAGGTGCGGGCGCATCAGCGATTACCGGGGCCTCGGCCCCCAACTTGTCGGCGATGCGCTTGGTCAGGGTGCGGAACTCCATCTCGGCCAGAAAACCCAGCAGAGTGTCCGGTTCGGGGTCTTTCACCTCAAGATCATCAAGGGTGAAATCCAGCGGCGTCTGTTCGTCCAACTGCACCAACTTTTTCGACAGCTCGATCTGATCACGCTTTTCAATCAGCGTCTGACGCCGCTTGGGCTGTTTGATCTCTTCGGCGCGGTCCAACAGGGTTTCCAGATCACCATATTCATTAATCAGCAGCGCCGCCGTCTTGATCCCGATCCCAGGCGCGCCCGGCACGTTATCGACGCTGTCACCTGCCAGCGCCTGTACGTCGACCACCCGTTCCGGCCCAACACCGAACTTTTCGAACACCCCATCGCGGTCGATGCGCTTGTTCTTCATCGCGTCCAGCATTTCCACGCCGCCGCCGACCAACTGCATCAGATCCTTGTCCGAGCTAACGATTGTCACCCGTCCGCCGGCATCGCGCGCCTGCACGGCGAGGGTCGCGATGATGTCGTCGGCTTCATAGCCCTCCAACTCTTTGCAAGCGATGTTGAACGCCTGCGTCGCCTCGCGCGTCAGCGGCATCTGCGGGCGCAGATCTTCGGGCATCGCCTCGCGGTTGGCCTTGTACTGGTCATACAGGTCATTGCGGAAGGTGTGCGATCCCTTGTCGAAAATCACCGCTACATGAGTCGGCGCGTCCGGCCCGGCGTTTCCTTCGACATATTTCTGCAGCATGTTGCAGAACCCAGACACAGCGCCAATCGGCAACCCGTCGGATTTCCGCGTCAGTGGGGGCAGCGCGTGATAGGCCCGAAAAATAAAAGCTGATCCGTCGATCAGATGCAGATGGCATCCTTTTCCGAAATTGCTCATGTACGCGCTCCGTTCTGGTTGGGAACGGTTCTGCCACAGGGTTGTGCAGGTGACCAGCGCAGAAGACAAACAAACTGCGGATCCGCTTGCTTAGCCGAGGTTGAATACCCTGCGCGCCTTATCCCAGACCAGCCCTGTACGATCTGCGATTTGCTGCATCTGCTTGTTTAGGGACCGATCATTCAAACGACGGCTCAGTGACCGCAAGGGAACAAGGTTACGCTCACCATACCCATCGATCAGAAGAAACATCCGGGTCTGACCGCGCAACCCGTAGACGATGTTTTCCGCGTGGATGTCACGGCCCACAATCTGCAGTTCGAACAACTTTTCCACAAAACGGTTGAGGTCACCCAGCATCTGATCGCTCAGCCCCTGCTGTCGGCACATCGACAAAAGATGGTTCGCAAGCTGGCCATCGCTGGATTGAATCCGTTCAACCACAACCCCCGGCCCGACATCTGTCTGCACAACGCCGAACGACCGTGCCAATGGCAGCTGCGCGATTTCCTCACCGCTTTTCAGCGCGGCTTTCATCTCACATTCGATCTCTTTCAAAGCGTTGCGAAAGGCGGTGTCCGGCAAAATCCGCCGCACCAACCGTTTAGAGAACGAGCGGTTCCGGCGTGTACGGGGCCGTGTCACCTTGATCAAAAGCGCGGGCTGATCCGGGTAGGCATACACATTTCTGTGGCCGCCTGTTGCCAGTGGCTCCTGATCCGATAGCCTCAAAAGCTGCACTGCATATGGCATCCGGCCTCCGTTTCGCGCGGCACCTGCCACTCTGTCAGCTTTGTGCCTGGCTGCCGGACAGCACATATTTGCAATCGCAGTACGGACACTCGACCCAACCGATATCCTCGGGGATTTGCAGCCAGACGCGCGGATGGCCCAATGCGCCTTCGCCGCCGTCACAGGCGACACGGGCGGTTTCGACGATCTTGGTTTCCGGCGCTTCGATTGTCACGGCTGGCGATCCTTCTTCGGTTGTCGGCCTCGCGGGCATGCATTAGTTGCGTTTATGAGCGATGAGCAAACCGGGGGCAAGGGTCACATGGCCGATGCGGCAATCAGGATCGAAGGGCTGCGCAAAACCTATCGTGGCGGCAAGGGCCAGCCCGAGAAGAGCGCATTGAAAGGCATCGACCTGACCGTTCCACGAGGGTCAGTCTTTGGCCTGCTGGGGCCGAACGGGGCCGGAAAATCGACCCTGATCAACATCCTGGCCGGGCTGGTGGTGAAAACCTCGGGCCATGTATCGATCTGGGGCTACGATCAGGACCAGAGTCCGCGCCAGTCCCGTGCTTCCATTGGCGTGATGCCGCAGGAACTGAACCTCGACCCGTTCTTCACCCCGCGCGGTGCGCTTGAGGTACAGGCTGGCCTTTACGGCGTGCCCAAAGCACAGCGCCGCAGCGATGAGATCCTGGAGCTGGTTGGCCTCAGCGACAAGGCCGAGGCCTATGCGCGAACCCTCTCGGGCGGGATGCGGCGGCGGCTGCTGTTGGCCAAGGCGCTGGTGCATCATCCTAAGATCCTTGTGCTGGATGAACCGACGGCGGGCGTGGATATCGAACTGCGTCAGATGCTGTGGGCCAATGTGCGCAAGTTGAACGAACAGGGCATGACCATCATCCTGACCACGCATTACCTGGAAGAAGCACAGGAAATGTGTGACGAGATCGCCATCATCAACCACGGCGAAATGATCGCGCAGGACAGCACCGCCAACCTGCTGGGCCGGGTGGACAGTCGCACCATGGTGATTGCTCCGGATAGCCCGGTGACCGATTTGCCGACGACCGAAGGCGTCGAAGCCGCTTTGCGAGACGATGGCACCCTGGTATTGAGCTATCGCAGCGCCCAGACCAGCGCCGAACAGGTTCTGGAATCCGTACGCTCTGCCGGCATCCGCATCCGCGATGTTCGTACCGAAGAAGCTGATCTCGAGGATGTCTTCCTCGCCCTTACCTCATCCCGCGCGAATGAGACCCCAGCAGACGATCAGGATCAGCCGCGCCGGGGCCTGCACCGGGTCAAGCTTTAGACCCGGTCGATTCGAGCCTGGTAGCAATTGTTTCGCGCGGATCGGACGTGGATATAGCTCACGTCGGGGCGGGCAAAGATATCCCTGACCGCAGTGGCAATCTGGTCTGTGGGTGTGATCGCTCCGGTGCCATAGACGATCCGGTCATCGGTTCCGTAGCCCTTGATCAGATAGTCGGGTGACGTGGTCAGAATTTCAGGCAGCCCTTTCCCTTCGTACCGCTCACACTGTGCAGCGCATAGAAATATCGGACCCGTTTCCGCGTAAGGATGTGTCTCTAGAAAAGGCCGGTGCGCCAATATCAGCATCTCTTCGCCCTCAGGAATATTCTGCAGGCAATGGCGGCATGGATTGCCTGTGCCTGTGGATGTCGCGCGCTCTGGCGTGGCACCATAAGCATCCGGGTGACCAGCCTGAAGGGCGCGCACTTCGTCGGTTGTCAATGCGGTGATCTTGAACATTTTGCGTCTCCTTTTGCCCAATCATGCCCACCCGGAAAATCCCAATCGACCCGTTTCCTGCGCAAAGGACTCGAAAAAGAACAAAACGTGAATATAATATAGAATCGCCATGTATGCCGAACTGTCGATCACGTCGAATTTCACCTTTCTCACCGGGGCTTCACATCCCGAGGAATATATGGAGCGTGCCGTCACCCTTGGCCTACCGGCCATCGCGATTGCCGATGACAATTCGGTGGCCGGGATCGTCCGTGCCCATACCCAAGCGCGCGAAATCGCCCGCAAGGTACGTGAACGGCTGGAGTGGGAGGCGCAGAACACCTCTATCGGCCCGCCTTGCCCCGATCACATCCACAAACCGCCCTCTTACCCCATCCACGCGGTGCCGCGCCTGATCCCAGCGGCGCGGCTGATCTTTACCGACGCGCCCACCGTCACCGCCCTACCCCTGAACCGGCAGGGCTGGGCCAACCTGTGCCGTATCCTGTCGGCTGGCCGCCTGCGCGCCGAAAAGGGCGACTGTATTCTACAGCTGTCCGACCTGTTGGAATTCTCCGACGGTCTCCACCTGCTGCTCTGGCCACAGGCGACACCGTCTCCGGACGGCGCGAACGGATGGCGGACACAGGCGCAACAGCTGACGCGCCGCTTTGCCGGACGGATGCATCTGTTGATGCACCCCCGGTATGATGGCGCAGATACTGTCTATTTCTCTTTATTAGAGACTGAATCAAAGCAACTCGGCATTCCCACCCTAGCCAGTGGCACACCGCTGATGCATCACGGCACCCGTCGCAAGCTGGCCGATGTGGTGACCGCCATCCGCCTACGCCGCAAAGTCGATGAGCTCGGTCGCGAAGCGCTGGCCAACGGGGAACAGCGCCTGCGGTCTGAGGCCGAGATGCTGCGGATATTCAAAGGCCACGAAGGCGCGGTCACCCGCGCCCATCAACTCAGCGAACAACTAACCTTTTCTCTGGACGAGCTGCGCTATGAATATCCCAGCGAAGGTAGCGAACAGGAAACCCCGACTCAACGCCTGCACCGCCTGGCGCATGAGGGTTTAAAATGGCGCTATCCGGCGGGCGCGTCGGAAAAGGCGCAAAAGATGCTGGCGCATGAACTGACCCTGATCGGCAAGCTGAAATACGAACCCTACTTCCTGACCGTGCGCGACATCGTCCATTTCGCCCGCTCACGCGGTATCCTGTGCCAGGGGCGGGGCTCGGCGGCCAACTCGGTGGTCTGCTTCTGCCTTGGCATCACCGAAGTCAGCCCCGAGATGGGCACCATGGTCTTTGAACGCTTCGTGTCCGAGGCCCGCGATGAGCCCCCCGATATCGACGTCGATTTCGAACATGAACGGCGTGAAGAGGTGATCCAGCACATCTACGACCGCTATGGCCGCCACCGTGCGGGTCTCTGCGCCACCGTGATCCACTATCGCGGCAAACGCGCCATTCGTGAGGTCGGGCGGGCGATGGGCCTGACCGAAGACACCATTTCAGCCTTATCCTCACAACTCTGGGGCTTTTTCTCTGCCGCCGGGCTCGAGGCTGAACGCATGCGCGAAATCGGTCTCGACCCCGAGGATCGCCGCCTAAAACAGACTCTAATGCTGGTCTATGAGATCAACGGCTTTCCCCGCCACCTTTCGCAACATGTCGGCGGTTTCATCATCACCGAGGGGCGTTTGGACGAGCTGGTCCCCATCGAAAACGCCACGATGGAGGACCGCACGGTCATCTGCTGGGATAAGGACGACATCGACTCTCTGGGTATCCTCAAGGTCGATGTCCTCAGCCTCGGAATGCTCACCTGCATCCGCAAGGCGTTCGACCTGATCGGCCAACACCACCAGACCAGCTATACGCTGGCCACCCTGCCGCCCGAGGACCCAATGGTTTATGACATGCTGTGCAAGGCAGACAGTATCGGCGTGTTTCAGGTAGAATCACGTGCGCAGATGAACTTTCTGCCCCGGATGCGACCACGCAATTTCTATGATCTGGTGATCGAGGTTGCCATCATCCGCCCCGGCCCCATCCAAGGCGACATGGTCCACCCCTATATCCGCCGCCGCAACGGAGAAGAGGAGGTCAGCTTTCCCTCGGACGCGTTGGGCGAGGTGCTGGGAAAAACGCTGGGCGTTCCGTTGTTTCAGGAACAGGCAATGCAGATCGCCATTGTCGGTGCCGGGTTTACCCCGGAACAGGCCGACCGCCTGCGCCGGTCTCTGGCCACGTTCAAGAAACATGGCAATGTCAGCGAATTCCGTGCGCTGTTCCTGCGCGGCATGAAGCGCAACAGCTATGACGACGAATTCGCCGAGCGCTGTTTTTCTCAGATCGAAGGATTCGGCTCTTACGGTTTCCCCGAAAGCCACGCGGCCAGCTTTGCGCTGTTGGTCTATGCCTCGGCCTGGATCAAGTGCCACCATCCCGGCATCTTCGCCTGCGCGCTGCTGAACTCGCAGCCGATGGGGTTCTATGCGCCTGCCCAGATCGTGCGGGATGCACGCGAACATGGGGTTCAGGTGCGCCCGGTCTGCATCAATGCCAGTTTCTGGGACAATGTGATGGAACCCGACGGTCATGGCGGGCTGGCCCTGCGGCTGGGGTTTCGCCAGATCAAAGGCCTCAGCGAGGAAGACGCCAGTTGGCTGACCGCCGCGCGCGGCAACGGCTACCATCAGGTCGATGATGTTTGGCGCCGCGCCGGGCTGGGGCCGTCGGTGATCGAACGGCTGGCCGAAGCCGATGCCTTCGCCGCCTGCGATCTGACCCGGCGCGAGGCGCTGTGGCAAGCCAAGGCGATTGCCACAGCCAAACCTCTGCCGCTGTTCTCACAGGATCTGGAAGGCGAGGCGCTGGACGAGCCCGAAGCCTATCTGCCCCAGATGACGCTGGGCGAACAGGTGGTTGAGGATTATGTGGCCACCCGTCTCAGCCTCAAGGCGCATCCGGTGGCCCTGCTGCGGCATATTCTGACGCCAGAGACGCGCGACAAAACCACCCCTGTAGCGTAACCCCTGAACCGGCTATTGACCGCGAACAGAATCGAAACCCCGAGATCACGCATGTCCAGACCAACCATGCCCCCGCGATTCCCCGCGACGCCCGAGCAAATCAACGCGCAGGTCAGCGCCTTCTATGCTCGCGTCCGGGAAGACAAAGTGCTGGGGCCAATCTTCAACCGACATGTCGATGACTGGCCCGCGCATGAGGAAAAAATTGCCGCCTTCTGGCGCAACGCCATCCTGTTCGAGGGTAGCTATGACGGCAATCCACAGCGGGTTCACATCGAGCGGCCCGATGTAAAACCCGAATTCTTCGCCCATTGGCTGGATCTGTTCGAAGAGGTCGCCACCCGGATGCTGCCACCGGAAACCGCCATTCCCTGGATCGCCTTGGCGCGTCGTATCGGTGTGGGGATGAAAGCGGGTGTTCAGTCTGCTCGTCAGCCTAAGGACGCGCCGCCGATCCTGCGATGATCGGATATCATACCGGCTTTGACATGTTAGCGGTAAAATAGGGGCTATCAGACTCTGCAAAATGGGTTTATGCAGCGAGAATAGACAGCCCGAGATCACTCCGTGCCGTCCTAAACACCGCACATCACCCGAGGCCAGACTCATGAGCACTCAAAACACCACCCTCCGGGGTCTTGGCTATGCGTTTGCAGGCTTTGCAGTTTTTGCGAGTCATGACGCACTGATCAAAGTGCTGGGCGGGACCTATTCGGTGATGCAGATCATCTTTTTCGCCACGCTGTTTTCCTTCGTGCCGATGGCGGTGACAATCCTGACCGACCGGACAACCGGGAACTTCCTGCCCCATCACCCTTGGCTGGTACTGCTTCGCTCGGCCTTGATGGTTTCGTCCATGGTCTGTGCTTTCTATTCCTTTTCGGTTCTGCCGCTGGCTGAGGTCTACTCGCTGCTGTTTTCCTTCCCGCTGATCGTCACCGTCCTGTCGATTCCGATTTTGGGAGAGGTCGTCCGCGCCCAACGCTGGGCCGCCGTTGGTGTTGGTCTGATCGGTGTCCTGATCGTCTTGCGCCCCGGTGCCACGGATATCACCCTGGGCCATCTCGCGGCCCTGACGGCCGCGTTCTGCAGTGCCTTTGCGTCCGTTCTGGTGCGCAAGATCGGGAATGAGGAACGCTCGGCCGTTTTGATCCTATATCCGATGCTGCTGGCCATTGTGGCGATGAGCCTTGCCCAACCTGCCGTGTATCTACCGCCCTCGCTGCTGCATCTGGCAATGATGGCGCTGGTCGGCGTGTTCTCGGTCATCGCCCAGCACCTGATCATCCTTGCCTACCGCGCCGCGCCCGCCGGTGTTATCGCCCCCAGCCAGTACAGCCAGATCATCTGGGCCACTCTGTTTGGTATGATCTTTTTCGGCGAAAAGCCCGATGCTTGGGTCGCAGTCGGGGCCAGCATCATCATCGCATCCGGCGTGTTCGTGGTTTGGCGCGAAAGCCGGACAAATGCATCCGCCAACACTCCGGTTCTGCGGGTGCGATCACCGCGGTCGGATACGGGTGCGTCGCGTCCGGGTGAATGAATACGGCGCGCCAATCAGCGCGCCGCAGGCAAATTTCTCGGAGCTAGAGGCTTAGTAAACCACAACCGACCGGATGCTCTCACCCTTATGCATCAGGTCAAAGCCGTGGTTGATGTCGTTCAGACCCATGGTGTGGGTGATCATCGGGTCGATCTCGATCTTCCCGTCCATGTACCAGTCAACGATCTTGGGCACATCGGTCCGGCCTCGCGCGCCGCCAAAGGCTGTACCGCGCCATGACCGGCCGGTGACCAGCTGGAACGGACGGGTCGAGATCTCGGCCCCGGCAGGTGCCACGCCGATGATGATCGATTCTCCCCAGCCCTTATGCGCCGATTCCAGCGCCGCGCGCATTACGCCGACATTACCGGTGGCGTCAAAAGTATAGTCCGCGCCACCCTTGGTCAGGTTGACCAGATAGGGGACGAGATCGCCCTCGACCTCTTTGGGGTTCACGAAGTCGGTCATGCCAAACTTGGTGGCCATTTCCACTTTTGAAGGGTTCAGGTCGACACCAACGATCTGATCCGCTCCGGCCAGACGCAGGCCCTGGATCACGTTCAGACCAATGCCTCCCAGACCGAACACGATGGCGCGGCTGCCAATCTCGACCTTGGCGGTGTTGATCACCGCGCCAATACCGGTCGTCACGCCGCAACCGATGTAACAGATCTTGTCGAAAGGAGCGTCCTCACGCACCTTGGCCAGCGCAATCTCGGGCAGGACCGTGTGGTTAGCGAAGGTCGAGCAACCCATGTAGTGCAGGATCGGATCGCCATCCAGCGTCGAAAAGCGCGAGGTGCCATCGGGCATGAGGCCCTTACCTTGGGTTTCGCGGATCGCCTGACACAGGTTAGTCTTGGGGTGCAGACAGTATTCGCATTCGCGACATTCCGGGGTGTAGAGCGGGATCACGTGATCGCCCGGCTTCAGGCTGGTCACTCCCGGGCCGACCTCGACCACCACGCCCGCGCCTTCGTGGCCCAGAATGGCGGGGAACAGCCCTTCGGGGTCAGCACCCGACAGGGTGAATTCATCGGTGTGGCAAATGCCGGTGGCCTTGATTTCCACCAGAACCTCGCCCGCTTTGGGGCCTTCGAGGTTTACTTCCATCACTTCCAAGGGTTTGCCGGCCTGAACGGCGACGGCGGCACGGGTACGCATATCGTTGTCTCCCTGTCTTCTTTGCCCCGACCCTGCGTCAATCGCAGAGGGTTTTCAACTGCGCTTTGGTGACAGATCGGCTAATGATTTGATATTGCAGAAACGACATTGCCGCAAAGAGGAACGCCAATGCGCCGATTTATTCCGATTTTGATCTTGCTGGCCGCTTGTGCCGAAACGCCACCCGCACCGGAAGACGCCCGCCTTGCACCCGAAGCCGCACCGGTCGATCTGGCCTTTTGCGAGGGTGAACCCTTTGGCGATTCCATTGGTCAGCCGGTTTCGACCATTCAGGGCCAGCTGCCTGAACGCGCGCGTGTGTTAGGGCCGGATGATTTGGCCACGCAGGATTACCGCATCGACCGGTTGAACGTGTTCGTCAATGACGCCGGGATCATTCAGCGTCTGACCTGCGGGTAGGCGTGGACTCGGGGCATGATTCTACGGTAAGAACAAAATGGGAACATTTTGATGTCTGCCGATGCCCAAACGACGAATACTCTCACTCTGGTTTCCCCGTCTGGGGGCTGAACGGCTGGTCCGCGCTGCGCGGGGCCTGCAGGATGGGCCTTTGGCCGTGGTGGCCGAGCAGGCGAACATGCAGGTTGTCACCTCGCTGAATGCACAGGCTCAGGCCGCCGGGTTGCGCGTGGGTCAGCCAGTGCGCGATGCCCATGCCATGTGCGCGAATCTTGTGACGCGCCCTCGCAATACCCCCGCCGAGACCGCGTTTCTAACCGCTTTGCGCCGCTGGGCAGGCAAATTCAGCCCCTGGGTAGCCGAAGAATCACCGGACGGGCTGATTGTCGACCTGTCGGGCTGCGCCCATCTGTTCGGCGGCGAAGAGGCGTTGCTGAGCGTACTTGAGGTCGACTGCGCCGATATGGGCCTGAGCGTACAGATGGGCATCGCCGACACGCTGGGCGCGGCCTGGGCGTTGGCGCGATACGCCGGGCAAGAAGCCACGTCCGACCGCAACGGCGACGCCATCAGCCAAGAGGCCCGTGCCACCCGTGCCCGCGCCACCAAGCGGCGGCACTGGACCAAAGGTGGCGCCGCGCCGCAGGTGATGGCCTTGGGTGGTGGCGCGCGGATTGCAGCGCCGGGACAATCCTATGGCGCGCTCAGCCCCCTGCCCATCGCGGCGCTGCGGTTGGAGGATCAGACCGTGGCGCAGTTGAACCGGCTGGGCCTGCGCCGGATCGGCGATCTGTTGGGCCAGCCGCGTGCCAGTTTGGCGCGGCGGTTCGGGCGGGGTCTGGTGCTGCGGCTGGATCAGGCCATGGGCAGTGCGCCCGAACCGGTCTCGCCCGCCCGTCCGCCGCATCGCTTTGCGGTGCGGATGACCCTGCCCAACCCAATCGGTCTGATCGAAGACGTCATGGCCGCCATTGATCGGATACTGCCCACGCTCTGCGCAAAACTGGAGGAGAAAGGCCGCGGCGTTCGCACCCTGCGGCTTGAGGCACATCGCGCTGATCAGGCGGCTGAGATTGTCGAAGTCGGTCTGGCCCGTCCGACCTTTGACAAATACCGCATTCGCCCTTTGTTAGAGATGAAAGTCGACAAGATTGATGCAGGTTATGGCATCGACATGTTGCGGCTTGTGGCGGTCCAGACCGAGCCTATCCACGCCCGCACCATGGCGGGCCATGCCGAGGCCCGCCGCGCCGTGCGGGATCGGCTTGAGGGCAACACCGCCGTCGACGACCTGATCGGTAAGCTGGGCGCACGCGTGGGGCTGGAGGCGATCACGCGGCGGCACCCGGCGGCCTCACATATCCCCGAGAAGACGGCGCAGACGCTGGCCGCAGCCTGGTCGGAACCGGCGCATGACTGGCCTGCCCCTCCGCGTCCCCGCCCCTTGCAGATGTGGCAACCCGAACCGGTGATGGCGCCGGAAACCCCGGACGTGCCCAGCGCCTTTCGCTGGCGTGGGCGCGACTGGCAACTGGCGCAGGCCACGGGCCCGGAACGCATTGCGCCGGAATGGTGGCTGGACGATCCCAACTGGCGCAGCGGCGTGCGCGATTACTGGGTGGTGGTAACCGAACAGGGCGAGCGACTGTGGCTGTTTTATGGCCATGGCGGTACCATGTCGGCAGGATGGTTTTGCCAGGGACAGTTTTGTTAGAGTCTATTTTCCGCGATAAATCAGCCAATCAGGCAGATAGTCGATCAGACGCACCAGCCAGGAAAATGGTGCTGGAAAATCCGTACGGAATCGGCGACGTGACATCGCTTTGACCACCCGGTCCGCTGCATCCTCGGGCGTCATCAGCATCGGCATCTTGAAAGTGTTCTTCTCGGTCAGACGGGTCTTGATAAAGCCCGGATTGACGATGCGCACCGTCACCCCTGTGCCCGCCAGGTCGAACCGCATGGTCTCGGCCAACGAAACAAGTGCTGCCTTGCTGGCCGCGTACCCCACCGCCGCGGGTAACCCTCGATACCCCGACAAAGACCCGATCAGCGTGATATCCCCCCGACCCCTGCGTACGAACCTGCGTACAACCTCACCCAGAACCCGCAGGGCACCCGTGTAATTCACATCCGTCATCGCCAGCACGGCCTCGGAATTCCAATCGGCAGAGCGCATCGGTTCATAAGCTCCGGCGTTATAGACCAATCCGTCCACCTCTCCCGCCTCGACCGCGGCACGACGTACAGCGTCCAGATCTGTCACGTCGCACGGAACAGCTTGCGCATTTGGCAGGGCAGAACAAATCTCGGTCAGACGCTCGGTATTGCGGGCAGACAGGATCAGATGTGCGCCCTGACGGCTCAGCGCCTCGGCCAAAGCCCGGCCCAGCCCTTCGCTGGCGCCAACGATCCAATAGGTTTTTCCTTCAAAGCTGCTCATGCCCTGGCCAATACAGTTGTGTCTATGATTTTACGGCCAGAGCGACGCACTGGATCAAACTCCAGACGTCAGAACATAGTGCTTTTGCGAAAAACTTCTAATCTGATTGATCCACCCCGGCATTTCCTGCGTATCCTATTGTAAAATGTCGCACAAAGAGGATGGCATGTTCGACGAAACCCGAGGCGTACGCAAGAAAATCGCGGTAGTAGGTGCAGGTATCTCAGGTCTGTCGGCCGCTTACTATTTGTCAAAAAACAACGATGTGACCGTGTTCGAGGCCGAACCCCGGCTGGGCGGCCATGCCCGAACCGTCATGGCAGGCAAAAACGGCGACCAACCTGTCGATACCGGTTTCATCGTCTTCAATTATGCCACCTACCCCTATCTGACGCGCCTCTTCGATGAGCTGAACGTGCCCGTCATCAAATCCGAGATGAGTTTTGGTGCCACCATCGACAACGGCCGCATTGAATACGGTCTGAACAACCTGCGCACCCTGACGGCGCAGAAACGCAACCTTGCACGGCCTGCCTATTATAAGATGATCGCGGACATCCTGCGCTTTGGCAAAGAAGCCCCCGAAGCCGCACGTGACGATGACACCACGATCGGAGAGCTGGTCGATCAACTGCGCCTAGGCCATTGGTTCCGCCACAATTACCTGATGCCGATGTGCGGCGCGATCTGGTCCACTCCGGTGGAGTTTGTGGATCAGTTCCCAGCCCGCTCGCTGGTACAATTCTTCCGCAACCATGCCCTGCTGGCCAGTGGTCGCGCCAATCAGCATCAATGGTACACTGTCAAGGGCGGCAGCATCGAATATGTCCGCCGCATCGATGCCGCGTTACGTGAGCGCGGGTGTGAAATCCGTCTGGCCTGCCCGGTTGAGCATATTCAACGCGGCGATGCCGGTGTGACTGTCCACAGCCTGGGTCAGGTTGATCTGTTCGACGAAATCATATTGGCCACCCATTCCGATCAGTCCCTTGCCATTCTGGGCGAGACCGCAACAGATGCGGAAAGAGCTGCGTTAGGCTCTATTCGCTACCAACCGAACACGGCTATCCTGCACTGTGACCCAAGCCAGATGCCGCGCCGCCGCGCGTGCTGGTCCAGCTGGACCTACCGTTCGCAAGCGGGGAATGTTGGCGTGACTTACTGGATGAACCGACTGCAGAATATTCCAGACAGCGATCCGCTGTTTGTGACGCTGAACGCATCTTCGGAAATTCCTGCGGGTAAAATCTATGACAAGGTCGAGTTTGCCCATCCGGTGTTCGACAAAGCGGCCCTGAAAGCTCAGGGGCAAATCCGCGAGATGCAGGGACAGAACCGAACCTGGTTTGCCGGGGCTTACAACCGGCATGGCTTTCACGAAGACGGGATTGCCAGCGCGATGCATGTTGTTGAGCGCCTTAACGGCACCCCGCACACACTCGGAGCTGACAATGGCATTCCTGCACAAGACCCGGCCATCCCTGCCTCGGCTGATCTCTGATACCTGCCGCGCTGCACTGTTTTCTGTGATCGTGCTGGCCCCGGGCGGGTTGGCCGCGTCACCGATCACCCAGACGCTGACTGATGCGCAACTCAGAGGCAGCGCAACCTTCCGGTTTTTGGGCATGCCAATCTACGAAGCCAAGCTGTATACGCCGCAAGGCAGCACGCTCAATTGGACGCAGGACTTTGCATTGCAGCTGACCTATCGCAAATCCCTGAAACAGAAAGCACTGGTTGAATCGACGTTGGATGAGATGGCTCGACAAGGAAACCCTGCCCCGACGCAGGCCCAGTTACAGAAGTGTTTTCAGGCGGTTAGCAAGGGCGACAACTATATTGCAATTTCGGAAGGCCCGAACAAAGTTGGATTTTGGCGAAACGGCCAAAAGACCTGTACCCTGTCCTATCCCGGCGCCAAAAGCGCCTTTATGTCGATTTTTCTGGGCGACAACACCCGATCGGGCAGTTTCACCCGACAATTGAAGGGCGGATGATGCTGTACCCGCGTGTCAGTCTGTATGCGCTGATGCTCGCTGCGGCGGGGATACCGCTATATATCCATCTGCCGCGATTTGCTGCCGTCAATCTTGGTATCGGGTTGGGTGTGATCGGCACCGTTCTGCTGGTGATCCGGTTAATCGATCTGGTGCAGGATCCGCTGATTGGTTGGGCCATAGACCGCTGGCCAAACGCGCAACTGCTGTTTGCTGCGACCGCTGCGATTGGTTTGGCGATCGGGTTTCCAATGCTGTTTGGACTGCCGCCGGGAACAAATATTGCCTTATTAGTCTCTGTTTTAATCTTACTGTTCTCAGCCTACAGCTTGGGCACCATCCTGCTTTACGGTCGCAGCGCGACGCTTGCCATACAGCCAGAGCCGAAAGAGTTAATAAGAATGGCCGCATGGCGCGAAGGCGGGCAGTTGACAGGCGTCATCCTTGCAGCCAGCGCCCCAGCCTTGTTCGTAGGATTCGGAGCCAGCGCGCAGGGCTATCCCGCCTTTGGCCTGTTTCTGGGCCTGATCGCGATCTTCACCCTGACCCTGACGATCCCAATCTGGCGCCGACCCCCGATTACTGGCGATGGCCTGTCGTTCAATGGGCTCGCACAAGCTGGTGCGCTGCGATTGCTGCTGCTGGCGCTGGTCAACAGCTTACCAGTGGCCATCACTTCGACCCTGTTTTTGTTCTTTGTCGAAGATCGCCTGCAATTGCCGGGAAAAGCCGGACCACTGCTGATCCTGTTCTTCCTCAGCGCCGGGGCCAGCGTTCCGCTTTGGGCAAAGCTGGCTAACCGGATTGGCCCGAAACGAACACTGATCATCGCCATGCCCCTGTCGATCGCGGGATTTGTTGGCGCAGCTTTGTTGTCCGCCGGTAATCTGACCGGGTTCGCCGCAATCTGCCTGGCCTCGGGCGCGGCACTGGGGGCGGATATGGTGGTGCTGCCCGCGATGTTCTCAGTCGCGCTGACGCGGGCGGGGCTGAACGCATCCGCCGCATTTGGCATCTGGTCATTCGCTGGCAAGCTGGGCCTCGCGCTCGCTGCCTTTTTCACTCTGCCGCTGCTGGAACGCAGCGGGTTCACCCCAGGACAGGCAAACTCGGCCGAGGCGTTGCGGACGCTCACCCTCGCCTATGCCGTGCTGCCCTGCATCCTGAAACTCGGCGCGTTTGGGCTGGTCCTGACGTTGCCTTCTGAGGTCTCAGCCAAATGACTATCGTAGCTATCCTACTGCTTGCTATCCTTGTTCTGGTCGCAGCTCAGCGCCGGTTCCTAAGCTTTCGCTCGCAATCCCCTGCCGATTACAGCGGCACCGGGCCTGCCTTTAAAATGAAAGAAGTCCTGAACGGCGAAATCCTGTCCGAAGGGCTGATTTATGGCCCCAATGGGAAGATGTCGAACAGCTTTGTCGCCCGTATGGTGGGGAAATGGGATGGCAACACCGGCACGCTGACCGAGTATTTCACCTATTCCAACGGCAAGAAGATGACCCGCAAATGGCATCTGACGCTGGGCACGGGCGACACGTTTACCGCGACGGCAGAAGATATCGTCGGTGAGGGTCACGGCACAATTTCGGGATCGACCGTGAAGCTGACTTATCGGATCATCCTACCCCAAGACGCGGGCGGGCACACACTGGACGTTACCGATTGGATGTACCTGACCGAGAACGGTGTGATCATGAACCGGTCCGAGATGCGCAAATTCGGCATCAAGGTCGCTGAACTGGTCGCCACCATGCGCCCCGCGCCCGAAGCTAAAGCTGCGCATGTCAGCGGTTCAAATGGCTATGACACCGCGGTAGAAACGAGGACCTTGCAATGACGCCCCGCCGCATCCTGATCGCGGCCCTTGCCATCGCGGGGCTTGCCGCGCTGACCGCCTGTTCCGCCAAGCCGCGCGTACCTAAAAGCTTTCTGTCCGACCGGCAGTTGAACCTTGAGGAGTTCTTTGAAGGCAAAACCGTCGCCTATGGTCAGTTTCAGGATGTTCTGGGCAATGTCCCCCGCCGATTTACGGTGGATATCCAAGGCACCTGGGATGGTGAAACCCTGACCCTGATCGAGGATTTCGTCTATGACGACGGCGCCACCGAACAACGCATCTGGACCCTGATCAAAACCGGTCAGGACACCTGGACCGGAACTGCGCCTGGCGTCCTGGGCGCTGCCAGCGGGGTCGAGCGTGGTGATACCTTCAACTGGACATACAAGATCGATCTGCCGGTCAAGGACGGCACCATGCGGGTCAACTTTGACGACTGGATGTGGCTGCTAAGCGATGATCGTCTGCTGAACCGCGCCTATGTATCGCGATATGGCGTACGGCTGGGCGAGGTCATCCTGTTCTTTGAAAAACAGTAAGTCGCCAAAAAGGGCGAGCCCAAAGGCCCGCCCTTGAATCTAGGTCAATCAGGTCACTTTAGAAGTTGAACCAGACACCAAAGTCGGCCTGAATCCGGCCGTCGTCGTCACCGTCTTTAACTTCGCCAACAGCACCACGCAGTGTAGCGCCCGCACCCAGATCATAGATGGCGCCCACACCGATGTTGCGCGTGTCATTATCGGCCGATCCGTCACCATAGACCAACTGCAACGTGGTCGCTGCACCCAGGTTATAGGCGACCGAGAAACCGTAAGCAGTGCCGTTTTCATCATCATCGGCCACATCGTCGTCCGCCAGGAACAGCGTTCCGTAGAAGTCATTGAATTCGGCACCCAAAGTGAAGACGGTCAGGCTTTCCTTTTCGACACCATCACCTTCATCGGTTTCACCATAAACCAGCGAGGCGGTGATGTTGTTGAAAGTATAAGCCGCACTTACGTCCCAGCGGTCACGGTCCGTGGTTGCGCCAGTGCCATTGTTTGCAAAGATGGTGTTCTGGTCGTAGGACGCCGAAACAGCAAAATCACCAACGGTGTACTGGAAGAACACGGCATTGTCGCCCGAACCGGTCGATTCATACTCGAGGAATGAGTAGTTCACGCCCGAATACTGACCCAGAAACTCTTCCAGGCCGGGCTCGGTGCCGAAATAGTCATCCAGGTTGTCGAATGAACCAGCCACGTTGCCGGCGTCAACACGTAAGCCACCATAGATAACAGAGAACCGCGCGCCGTTCAGACCGGCGTTGTTGGCTTCACCAGTGTCGGAGTCTTCGTCGGCCTGCAGACGAACACGACCTTCAAACCGAACGCCACCGTCAGTTTCCGTGAAACCGTCAATATTCAGACGGAAACGTGAGATTAGGATGGCCTCGTCAGAATCTGCCGTGAATTGGTTTACCGTACCATTGGCTGTGGTGGTGGTCAGTGTCGTGTTCTGACGGTCCTCAAGGTAACCAATACCAAAACGGCCATAGCCGCTGAGGTTGATGCCGGATTCGGCCGCTGCGATGCCTGCGGTTGCAATTGTTGCGGTCGACGCAAAAAGAAGTTGTTTCATGATAAGTCCATGAGAGTGAGAGGAGTTTGGCTACAAAGTGTGGCTGAGCGCCTAGTCGAACAAATCGCGGGCATGCTCAACAGGGCCCGCGGACATTCGAACGTCTTGCCCTCGGCTTGCGTTGCAACTTTGCACAGGTGAAATCAGATAATCTAATTTTTATTGTTTATTTTTAGATAATTAGCATAGCTTCCAGAAGCCGTTACAAAAAGTTGATCGCAGAAAAAGGCCGCGACCTCTTTAATTTAAAGAGACTGACCCAATAGCCGTAAATGGTGTTTTCGATACTCATGCCAACGCCTTACGGCCACGCTGATCGGCAAAATCCAACGCTTTCGAATATACCTGCTCAGCCTGCCAAGCTCTTCGGCAGATCAGTTGCCGTAATAGACAAAAGACAGTGACCGGCTGACACCTCCGGGCGGTTTCGGAAAGGGTGAGGCCGCTGCCACCTGTGCCTTGGCTGCCCGTTCAAGATCCGGTGTGCCGTTGGTATCCACCACTTCGACATAATCCAGAGTTCCGTCCGGCTTGATCACGAAAAACACCCTCGCAAAGCCCCGCGCTGCTGTATAGACGATCGGCGCGCGGTTCAGGTGAACCAGAACCTCTCCGGCATAATTCGTCCGGTCAGAATTTCCGGGCCCTCGCCCGCCTGAGCGCCTTCCGCTATTGCCCGAAGTAAACCTGTCGACACCCCGGCGCGCGTATGTGGTCAGGGGGGATTCAATTTCGCGCGATGGATACCGAAGGTTGCTGAAATCCCGCACGCTACGCAACACGTCCCGCGGTTCATACTGTGGGCGACGATCCGGCAGTTGTGGGCGGATCGAAGAGGCCACAGCCAGCTCTGATCCTTCGCTGCTTTCCTCTGCCTGCGGTGCGGATTCGGCTTGGGCTGCGGGAATATCGGGCTCGACCGCCTCGCTTTCGGTGGGGATATCCGGCGCAACTGATGGCAATACGTCTTCCGACGGGTCCGGCAGCGCGGCAAGCTGCTCGGCCTCAACCGGTTCAGTTGCCGCGGCCTCAGTAATCGGCTCGGTCACCTCGGGGTTGCTTTCTGGGGCTTCGACAACCTCGGCAGTTTCTACGTCCGGATTTTCTTCCACCTCGTCACTGGCGCTCTGGTCGCCATCCGTGGTCTCTTGGGGTTCGGGGGCTTCTGACTCGACCGGTTCGGGGGAAACGGGCTGCAACACTTCTGAGGTGCCCGTATCGGGCGCAAAGGTTTGTTGGGGATCGTCCGAGGCCACATGCACTTCGCTGGTTGGAATCTCGGCAGGTTCGGGCGGGTCTTCGACCGGAGGTTCAGGCGTTTCCTCCGGTTCGGGCTCAACAGGTTCAGCGACGGCTTCAACCAGATCTTCGAAACTGTTGCCCAGTTCAACCCTGTCGGGTGTATCAGTGTCACCTGATTGTCCGGTCAGTCTGGGTGCGGTCAGGCTCAGCCCCGTCAGATGCAGCAGCAGCGACAGAAGCGCGGCCAGAACCGCAATGACCACCGACCCCCGGATCATTCCAGCGCCTTTTCGGTCACGACAAACACGGATACGGCGCCCAGTCGCCGCAGTTCAGCCGTCACTTCCATCAGCCGAGCGCCCGGCGCCTCGCGATCCGGGACGATACGTACCGGTCCGGGGTCGCGCCCTGTCATATAGGTTTCGGGGTCCATCGGCGCGCCGCGAAAGCTGAGCGTTCCGTCCCGGTGCAACACCAGCGCATCGGGTGGTTCGCGGCCTTCCAACTCGGACGTGTCGACCAGATTCAGATCAGGATCCAGCGGCGTGGCCACCGTTCCCGCGATCAGAAAGAAGATCAGCATCAGGAACACGACATTGATCAGCGCAATGGTCGAGTCGCGTTTGCGGCGGGGGCGGCCAGGACGGATCATTCCAACACCAGAACGCTGAGGCCCTCGCGCCCGCGCAGCAAAACCAGCAGGTCCACCAGCCGCTGCGCCGTCGTGTCAGGGTCCAAACTGACCAGCACCTGCCCGGTCGTCACCTGTGTGGTCAGGTCCGCAAGCGTGACCGGAGTACCGTTCAGAACCAGCCTTTCTTCTCCCAGCTGGACAAAGGCGCGGTCTTTGGGTGTGTTCGCAGACGCGCTACCCGCTGTGGCGGCGCTCAGCTCGATCTCGCCATATTTGGAAAAGGTCGAGGTCAGCATGAAAAACAGCAGCAACAGAAAGATCACATCGATGAGCGGCGTCATCGCTAGTGGTCGCCTGACAAAGGGTGCGAGGTTACGCATGTCCGGGCGTGGCCGCCATGCTCTGTGCGTCCTCGGCCAGCGGGATGGCCTGCCCCGGCACCAGTACGGTGCGCAGCGCCTTATCGGCGAACACCCGTTCCCGTGCGGTGCGGCTTTCGAACCACGACAGCACCATCGAGGTCGGCATCGCTACCGCCAGGCCCACCGCAGTGGTCACCAGCGCCACCCAGATACCACCCGCCAACAGCGACGGATCAACCGAGGACCCGGCGGATTGCAGACTGCGGAACGCTTCGATCATGCCCAGAACCGTACCAAACAGACCCAACAGCGGCGCCAGCTGCGCCACCGTATCCAGCAGACGGAAACCACGTTCAAGCCCGGCCAGCGCCAGCCCCGCCTCGGCATCCAACCGTTGATCCAGACCGGGTGCGTCCGGCGCATCCATCGCCACGCCGACCAGCGGCGCAAGATAGCTGTTGCTTTTGGCCAGTCGCGCGCGGGCGGCTTGCTTGTCACCGGCATCCCAAGCGTCCAGCGCCTGCGACAGCACCCGGTGCCGACCAACACCCGAGGCGGCGAATTGCCAAAGCTTGTAAAGCGTCACTGCCAGCGTCACCACGGACATGGCGATCAGGATGGCCACAACCGGCCCGCCCAGGGCCAGAATTTCGCGCAGGGCGTCAAGAATACTCATCCCAAAAGCTCCACTTCAGTACGGCTGCGCAAGGTTGGTGTCTTGTCGCAGATTTCGCTGTCAGCACCGTCGACGGTACAGCCGCTTAGCCCATTGATCAGAACCCGCCCAAGATTTTCACAGGCGATGTCGCGTACATCAAACTGACGCACGCGGGGGCGTTCCGCTGGCAGGTCCCGAAATCCAAAAAGGGTAAAGCGTTCGAACACACCAGCGGCATCGAAAATCACCACCTGATAATTGGCAGTGTCGATCGCCGTTGCAGTTTCGTTTTCGACCAGAAAGGTCAAACGGCAGGCGCCTTCGACATCTTCAGTCGCGTTCAGCTCGACCACCAACCCCGGCGCATCCTTCGCCGTTTGGGCCTGAGCCGCAAAGGGCAGCGTGCTAACGATGGCAGCAAGGGCCAAAGGGCGAAACTTCATGAATACGCTCCCAATTGTTTCACGCAGGCAGAGGTTCTGACAGCGCTATGTCCGTCTTATCCAAGACCGCTGGGGCGCGAAAGGGTTGCGGACATCTTTGTGATAAAGTGCGATTTTCGACCCGTTCAACCCTATTGCCGGGTCAAGGGCAACAGCGTGCTGCTCTAGTTGATGTCACTGGGGCAGTTGCGGGCAGTCCTATGTGTCATCGCGCAGTCCACTCACTGGCACGAACAGACTTACATGTCGGACCTGCGCCCACTTCAGGTCTGATCGGCTTAAATTTCTTGTTCGCAAGCACACTCACACGTGAATAGCTATCGGGGAAGGGGTGCAAACAAACCTCGTGGTAACGTCAGCTTCTGCTCCACGACAAATCTTGCTTTTATTGAAAAAGTGGTGAGCCGTGCAGGATTCGAACCTGCGACCCACTGATTAAAAGTCAGTTGCTCTACCAACTGAGCTAACGGCCCACTCTTTTGTTGGATCTGTTCGATCCGTGGCGCTCTCTAAGGTATTTTCCCGACTGGGTTCAAGCCCTTATTTTGCACCTCGTTTCACCGTCACTTAACTTGTTTCCGGCGTCCCGATAGGCGGCCTAATTAGGGAGGTGACGCGGGGGGGTCAACCCCTTTTTTCAGGAATCTGCATCGCAGGGTGGATTCCTTTCAAACGCGTGGTTATATGCCGGCCATGCAACGAATGATGACCTCTGGTTTGCCCTTCATGAAGATGCACGGGCTTGGCAATGACTTTGTCATTGTAGATGCGCGCGCGCAAAGTGTTGAGATTTCGCCTGCGCTTGCTAGGGGAATCGGGCACCGACAGTTCGGCGTGGGTTTCGACCAGCTGGCCGTGATAGAAAACGGTAACGCAGATGCGCATCTGGTGTTTTATAACGCCGACGGGTCGACCTCAGCGGCATGCGGGAACGCCACGCGCTGTATCGCCCGTTTCCTGATGGAAGAAAGCGGCAAATCGGAACTGACGCTGACCACCGAACGCGGCACGCTTTTTGCCTGCGATGCCGGGGATGGCCTAACCTCGGTGAACATGGGTCAGCCGCAACTGGACTGGCACGAGATCCCGTTAGCTGAAGAGGTCGATACCCTGGAATTGCCGATCGAGGGTACTCCGACCGCGACCGGTATGGGCAATCCCCATTGCACGTTCTTTGTCGAAAACGCCGAGGCGATTCCCCTGGAAGAATTTGGCGCGCGGTACGAATATCACCCGCTGTACCCTGAGCGCACCAATGTTCAGGTGGCGCAAGTCATCGGACCGGACCACATCCGCATGCGTGTTTGGGAGCGGGGCGTGGGAATCACGTTGGCTTCTGGCTCGTCCTCCTGCGCGACGGCTGTGGCTGCTGCCCGTCTTGGCCTGACTGGTCGCAAGGTGCAGATCGATCTGGACGGTGGCACCATTTGGGTCGACTGGCGCGAAGATGGGGTCTGGATGACCGGTCCGACCTGCCATGTGTTTTCGGGCACTCTGACCCCGGAATTTCTGGGTTCGCTGGGATGAGCGCGCCCAAATTCACCACGCTAGGCTGTCGCCTGAACGCCTATGAGACCGAGGCGATGAAAGAACTGTCGCAACAGGCAGGTCTAACCGACGCGGTGGTGGTGAATACCTGCGCTGTAACTGCCGAGGCCGTGCGCAAGGCCAGGCAAGAGATTCGCAAGCTGCGCCGTGAAAACCCCGACGCGCGACTGATCGTGACCGGATGTGCTGCGCAGACCGAGCCTGAGACCTTTTCCCGGATGGAGGAGGTCGATGCGGTGATCGGCAACACCGAGAAGATGCAGCCGGACACCTGGAAAGGCATGGCCGCGGATTTCATCGGTGAAACCGAGGCTGTGCAGGTCGACGACATTATGTCGGTGACTGAGACAGCGGGACATCTGGTTGACGGATTCGGCACCCGCTCGCGCGCTTATGTGCAGGTCCAGAATGGCTGTGACCATCGCTGTACCTTCTGCATCATTCCTTATGGCCGCGGTAACTCACGCAGCGTCCCTGCGGGCGTGGTGGTGGATCAAATCAAGCGGTTGGTGGACCGCGGTTATAACGAGGTTGTTCTGACCGGCGTTGACCTGACCTCATGGGGGGCGGACTTGCCCGCAGAGCCCAAGTTGGGCGATCTGGTCATGCGCATCCTGAAACTGGTGCCTGACCTGCCGCGGCTGAGGATCAGCTCCATCGACTCGATCGAAGTGGATGAGAACCTGATGCAGGCCATCGCAACCGAACCACGCCTGATGCCGCATCTGCACCTGTCGCTACAGCACGGGGATGACCTGATCCTGAAACGGATGAAGCGCCGCCATTTGCGTGACGATGCCATCCGCTTTACTGAAGAGGCCCGCAAGCTGCGGCCTGAGATGACCTTTGGTGCCGACATCATCGCTGGCTTCCCGACTGAGACCGAGGCGCATTTCGAGAATTCTCTGAAACTGGTCACTGACTGTGATCTGACTTGGCTGCACGTCTTTCCCTATTCCAAGCGCGACGGCACCCCAGCGGCTCGGATACCGCAGCAGATCAACGGCAACATCATCAAGGACCGTGCCGCCCGGCTGCGCGCGGCGGGTGAAGCACAGGTCGCAAAGCACCTGAACGAACAGATCGGCAAGACCCATCACATCCTGATGGAAAACCCGCATATGGGCCGGACCGAGCAGTTCACCGAGGTCGCGTTCAACACCCCGCATACCGAGGGGCAGATTGTGACGGCCAAAGTGCTAGGGCGCTCAGACACACAGCTGACTGCCTGAGGTAAAGCTGCTTAGGTGGTGACCGCAGACACCGCTGCGGTGTCATAGAATTCCTCGTATTCACAGACCAGCCCGTCGCGAAACCGGCAAATGATCAAAATCGGCGTCTCTACCGTCTTGCCAGTGCCTTTATGCGTCCAGGCACAGGCGCCGATGCCGACAACACGGTCATCCTGTGCAATGGTGTCTTTCAGGGTCCAATGCTGCATCTCGAATGCGGCAGTCAGATCTTCCAGATATTCCTGCATCTCGGCCCGACCATCGCGCCCACAGCTGAAATCAAGCCCGTATTGGCCCCGGCCCAGCGAACGCATGCACAGATCCTCGGTCGTGTATTTTTCCCACATACCGATATCTGACGCCTTGCAATCGTTCCATTCTGCAAAGGCTTTCCGCATCTTTTCGACATTGCTCTGCGTGTCCATAATTCGTTCTCCCAAATGTAATGCGCTGAAAATGTGCTGCCCCAGAAACAACAAAGGACGAGGCGAGTATAACACCGGCAGCCAGCCGAACAAAAAAGGCCCGGTGTCGAACACCGGGCCTCGCAACATTCAGAAGCAAAATCCGATCAGACGGACTTCTTGCCTTTCACACCTGCCCACAGGCGTTTGTTGACCAGGTACAACAGCACCGACAACAGCGACAGGAAGATCACACCGACGAAGCCGGAGTACTTACGCTCCATCATCTTCGGCTCGGCTGTCCACATCAGGAAGGCCGCGATGTCTTCGGACAAGGCTTCGACCGTGGCCGGGTGACCATCAGCGAATTCCACCTGATCTTCGGCCAGGGGCGGTGCCATCGAAATCCAGCCGCCTGGGAAGGCGGTGTTTTCGTACAGGATCGTGCCGGCCTCTTCTTTTTCATGGCCGGTATAGCCATCCAGCAGCGAGGCGATGTATTCCGCGCCACCCATGCCTTTGAAGAACTGGTTGATGCCCAGACCGTAAGGACCGTGGAAGCCCGCACGGGCCTTGGCCATCAGGCTCAGGTCCGGTGCGCCAACGCCGTCATTTGCCGGGAAGTGATCGGTCGGAATGGCCGGACGGAAATCGTCCAGCTCGGGGTCGAACACTTCGAAATTGCCCGCCGCATAGGCGATGACTTCTTCTTCCGAATAGCCCAGCGCTTCAAGGTCGCGCAGGGGCACGTATCTCAGGCCGTGGCAAGCCGCGCAAACCTCGGTATAGATCTGAAGACCGCGCTGCAGCTGGTTCTGATCCCAGGTGCCAAACGGCCCCTCGAACGAGAAGTGGAAGTCCTCGATATGCTGTTCACCGCCGCCTGCCGCGTAGGACGCAGCAGGAGCAAGGGCGAGAGCAAACGCGGCACCGATTGCAAGTTTCTTGAACATGTTTCCGGTCCCTCTTCTTACTCGGCCGGCGTGGCGTCGGCGTCAGCCTTGCCATAATGCGCGTTGAAGTCTTCTTCGATGGTCTCGGGCTGGGCCAGAGGTTTCTCGATCACGCCAAGGATCGGCAGGATCACGAAGAAATAAGCGAACCAGTAGGCGGACGCGATCAGCGAGAAGGTCGCATAGGGCTCTTCCGCGGGCATCGCACCCAGCCACATCAGGGCAAAGAAATCGATGATCAGCAGGTAGAACCACCATTTGAACAGCGGGCGGTATTTGCCCGAACGCACAGTCGACGTGTCCAGCCAGGGCGCCAGCGCCATGGCCAGGATCGCACCGAACATCGCGATCACACCAAAGAATTTGGCGTCAACAATGCCGCCGGTGATGAAGCTGGCGAACTGCACAACCCAGACCTCACCAGTGAAGGCACGCAGGATCGCGTAGAACGGCAGGAAGTACCATTCGGGCACGATGTGCGCAGGCGTCACCAGCGGGTTGGCTTCGATATAGTTGTCCGGGTGGCCCAGATAGTTCGGCATGAAACCGACGACCGCCCAGAACACAACCAGGATCACAGCCAGTGCGAACAGATCTTTGATCACGAAGTACGGCCAGAACGGCAGCGTGTCTTTCTCGGCTTCGGCTTTCGAACCGCGGCGCACTTCAACACCTGTTGGGTTGTTGTTGCCAGTGGTGTGGAAGGCCCAGATATGCACGATCACCAGCGCCGCAATGACAAACGGCAGCAGGTAGTGCAGCGAGAAGAAGCGGTTCAGCGTGGCGTTGTCCACCGCAGGTCCGCCCAGCAGCCAGGTCTGGATCGCATCACCCACGAACGGGATCGCGCCAAACAGGCCGGTGATCACGGTTGCACCCCAGAAGGACATCTGACCCCAAGGCAGAACGTAGCCCATGAAGGCGGTGCCCATCATCATCAGGTAAATCAGCATCCCGATGATCCACGTGATCTCACGCGGGGCTTTGTACGAGCCGTAGAACAGGCCACGGAAGATGTGGATGTATACCGCAACAAAGAACAGCGATGCGCCATTCATGTGTAGGTAGCGCAGCATATAGCCACCATTCACGTTGCGCATGATGTGTTCGATGCTAGCAAAAGCCAGATCGACATGCGGGGTGTAGTGCATCACCAGAACGATACCGGTGACAATTTGCAGCGCCAGGCAGAACGCCAGGACGATGCCCCAGATCCACCACCAGTTCAGGTTCTTAGGCGTTGGGATCATAAGGGTGTCATACAGCAGGCCGACGATCGGCAGACGGCTGTTCAGCCACTTCTCGCCATTTGTCTTCGGCTCGTAATGATCGTGGGGAATTCCGGACATCTGGGTCTCCCTTAGCCGAGCTTGATGGTTGTCGCATCCACCCATTCAACGGGCGGAACGGGCAGGTTTTCAGGCGCGGGGCCTTTGCGGATACGACCGGCAAGGTCATAGTGCGAACCGTGGCAGGGGCAGAACCAGCCACCGAAATCACCCGCATCGCCCAGAGGGACACAGCCCAAGTGGGTGCAAACGCCCATCTGAACAATCCATGCGCCGGGCGCTTCGCCTTCGGGCGACGGCATCACGCGGTTGGCATCCGTTGCGGGCGCATCGGCAGGCAGGTTGAAGTTGCGCGCCAGCGGATCAGGCAGTGCATCTACGCCTTCGGCGTCCTGTTCCTGAGCCTCTTGGATCTCAGCACCGGTACGGTGACGGATAAATACAGGCTTGCCCAGCCATTTGACGGTCAGCTGCGTGCCCGGCTCGACACCGCTGACGTCCTGGCGAATCGAGGACAGCGCCTGAACGTCTGCCGATGGGTTCATTTGGTTGATCAGGGGCCATACGGCTGCACCCGTCGCAACGACACCTGCGCCGCCTGCGACGTAGTAGAGGAAATCTCTGCGGGTGCCTTCGTGGTCTTCTGCGTGGGACACGAGGTTTTCTCCGATTCCGGCGCCCGCGATTGCGGGCAAACATGCATCAGCACCGCATCAAAGCGGCGTCTCATCGCGGCTATCTAGCCGGGAGAAATCGGTTCGTCCAGCGGTCATAGGCGCGCAGGACGCCTCAACAGGGCATTCATGTCACAACGACGGGGTATTTTTTCAAGATGGGGACAGATTTAAGCGGGGGAACCCACCGCCTGTCCAAACCTGCTGCCCATGTGATTCGGGTGAGGCATACTGAGGTCGAAACCGGCATGCAGAACTGGGTTTTGCCCCGCAAGAAAGCGGGCATCGGGCAAGATTCAGACCAGATTCTGCCACTCTATTTTCCACTTTTCTGGAATGTGTGACCAATTAAAAACTGAGTTAAAAATGTATATTTTATAACGGGTTATATACGCCTGAATTCGATTGCACTTTTAACGGGAATCCACGAAAGGCAAGGAAATTCCAACCTCTGCAGGACGTTTTCAATGTCAAACCCCGTGTCACAACTTTTTGCACCAACGCTGACCCTTTTTCTGGCCATCGCGTCTCAGGCCGTGGCCGTTGGCGATCCGGCAAAGGGTGAAAAACTATATAACCGCTGCTCTTCTTGCCACGCGATCATCAAAGATGGAGAAATTTTGGTCAAAGGCGGCATCACCGGGCCGAATCTGTATGGTGTGGTAGGTCGTGTTGCCGGATCCGAGACTGATTATCTTTACGGAAGCGAACGCCTGCCCATCGGAATGTTCACTGATGACATGATCCGTGCGGGCAACGAAGGGCTTGTGTGGACCGAGGAAAATATCATCGCTTACTCGCAAGACCCGATTGGGTTTATTCAGGATTACCTGAATGACGAAACCGCACGCCCGAACATGAGCGTGAAGCTGAAGAAAGGGGCCGAAGACATTGCTGCCTATCTGGCCACCTTCAGCAGTCAGTAATGCAAAAGGCTCCGCCCCATCCTCGGCGCGGGGCCTGTTTCCTAGGCTGGCGGGCGGGTGGCAACCATGCTTGGCCGTTCGCTGAAATCCGCGTACCACGCGGCCAAGGCATCATTGCCCTTACGCCAGCCACGCGCATCATGCCGCAGGTCCAGATAACCCAGTGCACAGGCCACAGCGATCTGGCCCATATCCAGTGGACCCGCCAAATGGGCCATCCACCGTTGGTTCAGCGCAGCGCAGGCGCGTTCGATCTTGCTCCATTGCGCATCCTTCCAAAGGTCCCACTGCTTATCCTCGGGGCGGAAACGCTCTTCATAGGCGACCGCCAAAGCTGAATCCATAATACCGTCTGCCAGCGCTTCCAGTGTCAGCACGTCCCAGCGCCCGGAACCCTCGGGGTACATCCCGGCCTGGGCACGTGCGTCCAGAAAGGCGCAGATCACCCGACTGTCGAACAATGTCGGGCCATCGGGCCGCTCCAACGCGGGGATTCTGGTCAACGGCACTTTGCCCAGCAGGGAATCGGACGGATCCAACGGCGTATTGGCAATGGTCATCACCTCGACATCGTCAAGTTGGCTGGTTTCATGCAGCAAAACCATAACCTTACGCACATAGGGGGACATCGGGCTGTGATAGAGTTTCATTCACATTCTCCTTGGCTTCAGAAACCCTACAGCAGCTGGTTTGAAACAAAACCCGTCAATTGCCAGCACCTTCACCCTTGCGGAACGGCGCGGGCCTTGGCAATGTCGATCCCGTTCTCAGGGCGGGGCGAAATTCCCCACCGGCGGTATGCGGGCCAAGACCCGTAAGCCCGCGAGCGGCCCCGTTGACCGGGGTGTCAGCAGATCTGGTGAGAGGCCAGAGCCGACGGTTAAAGTCCGGATGGAAGAGAACGTGCAAGTAACGCCGGTGATACGGCGTATTTGCTCGTGATCGCCTTGGGTGACGTGTCTGTTACGAAAGGAGATCATGATGACACACACCCGCTATGCTTTTATCAAAGCCAACTGGCATTCCGATATCGTTGACCGCGCGCTGGATGGGTTTCTGGACCTCATTCCCGCCGAGCAGGTCGACATTTATGACGTCCCCGGTGCGTTCGAGATGCCGCTGCTGGCCCGCGACCTGGCCCAAACCGGGCGCTATGCCGCGGTCGCCTGCGCCGCATTCGTCGTGGATGGCGGTATCTACCGGCACGATTTCGTTGCCCAAGCCGTGGTTGACGGGCTAATGCGCGCTGGGATGGACACAGGTATTCCGGTCCTATCGGTATCGCTGACCCCGCACCAGTATCAGGAAACCGACCACCACAATGCCATCTACCGCGACCACTTTGTGCAAAAGGGCCGCGAAGCGGCACAGGCGGCGTTGAAAATAACCCAGACCCGCGCCGGGTTGGCGGCGGCTGCGTGATGTGAACAAGGTTGGGGTCAAACGGCCCCAACCGCAAATCCGCTTGAGGCCGCGGGCCTTGCCCGCTAATCACGACGCGCAAAGGAGCATGCCCCATGTCGATGAACAGCTTTGGACACCTCTTCCGCGTCACCACCTGGGGCGAAAGCCACGGGCCCGCTTTGGGTGCCACCGTCGATGGCTGCCCGCCGGGCGTTGCGATTGACGAGGCGATGATTCAACACTGGTTGGACAAGCGCAAACCGGGGCAGAACAAATTCACTACCCAGCGACGTGAGCCTGATCAGGTTAAAATCCTGTCCGGCGTGTTTGAAGGCCAGACCACCGGCACGCCCGTGCAACTGATGATCGAGAACACCGATCAACGCTCAAAAGACTACGGCGATATCATGGACAAGTTCCGGCCGGGTCACGCCGATATCACCTATTGGCAGAAATACGGTATCAGGGATTACCGCGGTGGCGGGCGCAGTTCGGCCCGGGAAACCGCATCGCGTGTGGCCGCCGGGGGGCTGGCGCGCGAAGCTATCAAACAGATCGCTACCAATGTGCAGATCACCGGCTATATGGTGCAAATGGGGCCGCGCAAGATTGACCGCGCCAATTTTGACTGGTCGCAGATCGAACAGAACCCGTTTTGGACACCTGACGCGGCAGCAGCCGAAGACTGGGCGACCTATCTGGATGACCTGCGCAAATCCGGCAATTCGGTCGGCGCAGTGGTTGAAGTGGTAGCGCGCGGCGTTCCGCCGGGAATCGGAGCGCCCGTTTATGCCAAGTTAGACACTGATCTGGCCGCTGCGATGATGTCGATCAACGCCGTCAAAGGTGTTGAGATCGGTGAAGGTATGGCCGCCGCCGAACTGACCGGCGAAGCCAACGCAGACGAGATTTTCATGGGGCAGGACGGTCCGCAATACAGCTCCAACCATGCGGGCGGTATTCTGGGCGGTATCTCGACTGGGCAGGATCTTGTGGTGCGATTTGCGGTGAAGCCGACCTCGTCGATCCTGACCACCCGCAAAACCATCACTAAATCCGGTGAGGAAACCGAGATCATTACAAAAGGGCGCCACGATCCTTGCGTCGGCATCCGTGCTGTGCCCGTGGGCGAGGCAATGATGGCCTGCGTCATCCTCGACCACTTGCTGCTGCACCGTGGCCAGATCGGAGAGAACCGTGGACGGATCGGCTGATCTGCGCGCGCGCCTGCGCGCCATCGTCGCGCAGCGGATGGAGACCGACCCGGCGCATGATCTGGCCCATCTGGACCGAGTTTGGGTGAACGCGCAGGCCATTGCGGACGATCAGACCGACATGCCCGTGTTGCTGGCCGCCAGCTATCTGCATGATCTGGTGAACCTGTCCAAAGACGACCCGGATCGCCATCTGGCATCCCGCCAGTCCGCGCAGGAATCAGAGCCTATACTGGGCAAACTCGGCTATGGCCCAGACCAAACTCGCGCCATTCAGCATGCGATTGAGGCACACAGCTTCTCTGCCAATATCACGCCAGTCTCACCCGAGGCCTGCATCTTACGCGATGCGGATCGGCTGGACGCGCTGGGCGCGATCGGCATTGCGCGGAACTTTTCGGTTTCAGGCGCTTTGGGACGGGCGCTGTACGATCCGGCAGATCCGTTTGCCGCAAATCGGTCCTTGGACGATCTGACCTATTCGCTGGATCACTGGAAGGTAAAGCTGCTGGGCCTGCCCAGTGACATGCTGACCGAGGGCGGAAAAACCCTTGCACGACAACGCATCGAGCTGATGATCCGCTTTCTGGATGACTTCGCGGACGAGATCGGCCAGTCTCTGCCTGCGGACTGGACGAATTCCTGATTCCACGCGTTGATCTTTGTCGAACAAAGGCGCAGGTTCGCGCCGATGGCAAAACCGTTAACATCGCATCGACCGCTGCTGGCCGTCGCTCTGAAAACGAGCGCGGTTTTTTTGTTCACCGTGATGGCCGGGTTGATCAAGTCGCAGTCTGATCACTTTCCACCCGGCGAGATGGTGTTCTTCCGATCACTGTTCGCCATTCCAGTGATCGTCATCTGGCTGATCTCACGCGGAGAATTGGCGCAAGGCTTTGTTGTTCGCAAACCCATGGGTCATTTCTGGCGCGGCGTACTTGGGACCACAGCGATGGGGCTGACCTTTACTGGCCTTGGTCTGATCCCCCTGCCCGAGGCCACGGCAATTGGTTACGCGACCCCGATTTTCACCCTGATTCTGGCCGCGATCATGTTGGGCGAGCGCATCCGCAAGATTCGGATCGCCGCCGTGGCAATTGGCCTTTTGGGTGTTCTGATCATGATCTGGCCCCGACTAGGCGGCAACAACATGGAGGCCGCCGCAACCATCGGCGCGCTGTGCATACTAGGAGCGACCGTTGCACGCGCCTTTGTGCAGATTCACATCCGGCAGTTGGTGCAGGTCGACCACCCGGCGGCCATTGTGTTTTATTTCTCGATGACCGCGACCTTGCTGTCCGGTCTGACCGTTTTCTGGGGCTGGGTCCTGCCCACGTGGGAGCAAGCCGCCGTGTTGATTCTGGCCGGGCTGATCGGCGGTGTGGCGCAGATTCTGGTGACCTCGTCCTATCGCTTTGGTCAAGCGTCGATGTTAGCGCCCTACGACTATACTTCGATGTTGTTTGCCATTGTCATCGGCTATTTCTGGTTCAGCGAACTCCCGACACTGGTGATGTTGATCGGTGCGGCACTAGTGATCGCCGGCAATATTGTGGTGATCTGGCGCGAACATCAGCTGGGTCTGGAACGTGGACGCGCCCGCGCCGTCACAGATCCCAAAGCCTGACCTTTACCTTTGCCAAACTTCCCCTAGGGTGTGGCGCGACACAAAATGAGGGTTCCCCATGAGCGACGCGCAGGATCACAAGGAAAAGATGCAAAAGGTGCAGGCTCAGCACCGCAAGAAAGTCTCAGAGGCGGTCGATCCCGACCGTGGGCTGGTGCTGATCAACACCGGCAAAGGCAAGGGCAAATCCTCGGCTGCTTTTGGCGTGGTAATCCGCGCCCTGGGTTGGGGGCAGAAGGTCGCCGTGGTCCAGTTCATCAAGGGCAAGTGGAAAACCGGCGAGCGGCGTTTCTTCGAAGAACGTGATCTGGTCACCTGGCACACGATGGGCGAGGGCTTTACCTGGGACACCCAAGACCGCGAGCGTGACATCGCAGCCGCTAATGCCGCCTTTGACAAGGCCCGCGCGCTGATGGCCAGCGGGGATTATGATCTGGTGGTACTGGATGAGATCAACATCGCCCTGCGTTATGAATATCTGTCGGTTGATCAGGTGATTGACGGGCTGAACGAGCGATCAGACAAAACCAGCGTGTTCCTGACCGGGCGGGACGCTCCGCAAGCGCTGCGCGACTATGCCGATCTGGTCACTGAAATGACCGAAGAAAAGCACCCGTTCCAAGCCGGGATCAAAGCACAGCGCGGCGTGGATTTCTGAAAACAGAGTCTAAACAGCCCCAAACCGGGGCTGTTATCCCGCCCGGTTTTCATTGAGAAACCGGACCGACCCGCGTTGGCTGGCGGCGCTGTCAGGTAAACGGTCGGATGACTTGGCATCTGTGGCAGGTTTTTTCTTGTCGACATAGGCGCAAAAATCGTCGTCACAACAGCAGCCGCACGCGGTTGCGGCCTCGTACCGTGCCATGATTTCGTCCAGCGGATCGCCCATACCAAGCTCTTTCCATGCCAGTCTGTTTCGTTTCCGAGGCGGCGGCGGGCTCTCACCAAGTCACGCGCTAAGCCCGCAAACCGCCTCGAAATTCGGTGCCGGATAGTATCATACCCAGCGTTACTCTTTATCTGATTATTTTAGTCGGGAATTGCAAGGGCAAAAGCGCCGCGTGATCAGGTGTGGTGCGTTTGATGAGCGGATGAGTCGCCTGTCCTTAAAACAAGCGACTCACAGACATAAAAGTGGGCGTATTTCACATTCAGGCGGTTGCGCCCTGTTCCGACGCGCTAAGCGAGATCACAGCAACCACCGCCGCACCATTCAGCCAGTAGTAAATTGCGTCCAGCCCCGTAAAACCAAACAGGCTAGGTGCGGCCAGGAACGTGACGCCGACAAGCAAATCAACCGCCAGGTGGAATTTATAGGGCAGAACCCGCCAGACGCCGAGATGGTGGTCGGTCAGCACGGTCAGAACAAGCGCCGCGACACCGGTGACTACCGACAGCCACAACGCCATTGGGTTGGATTGCCCCAACCCTAAAACAAAAGGCAACACCATCAGCGCCAGAGCAACCGGATAATCAAGATAAGCATGCACAGTGCGGGTAACAAAACGGACAGACATTGTTTTTTCCTTTCCTAATTTGGCATGGCACCAAGTTAAGATTGGATAGTCGGACGTTTAATTCTGGATCGTTCGCGAAACATTGCAGATCGTTCGAAGATCCAGCGGATCAGTGCATGGACCGGTAAGCTGCCGGAGATAGGCCAATCTGTTTCTTGAACACGCGGGAAAAGGCCGCTTCTGACGCATAGCCAACCTCGGCCGCCGCATCCGCCACGTTCCAGCGATTCTCAGTCAGGCCGTGACAGGCGATCTGCATGCGCCAATCCGTCAGATATTGCATGGGGGTCGCGTTCATCTTCTCGGCAAACAACTGCGCGAAGGCGGTACGTGACATCCCGGCCTCACGCGCCAGTGACTCTACACTCCATTCCTGTGCGGGGGCCTGATGAAAGGCGGTCAGCGCCCGCGAGATGCGCGGATCAGCGAACCCGGCCAAGGCGGTATCGCTGGGGCTTTGGTATTCCAGATGGGCGCGTATAGCTTGCGCAAATAGCACTTCGGACAGTTTCAGGGCGATCAGGTCGCCCCCGATACGGGCACCGTTGATCTCGGACCCGATCATGCGCAGGGTCGCTTCGATCCAGGCACCGGCCTCTTCGCCGTAGTTTTCGATCAGAATGTACGACGGCAAGCGGTCGATCAGCATATGACCTGCGCCCCTTCGTCCCGGCGGGCCAGTGAATGAGAAATGGCCGCACACCAGCTGAGTATCGCGGCTGTTATCCTCGCCCCCGTAAATCAGGACGCCATCGCCCTGATAACCGGCCTCCTCCAGAACCTGCTCTAATGGCAACGCGTCCAGTGGCTTGATCTCATTGCACAGCAGCGCGTGCGCGGCCCCGTGCGGGATCAGGATCAAATCGCCTTGCTTGAGCCGCAGCGTTTCCCCTGTGTTAGAGACGTAAACCTTCAATTCGCCACGCTGAACAAAGTGGAAGCGGGCGACATTTTGATAGGCAGGGACCTGGATACCGAAAGGCGGCGTGAATGACGTGCGGAAATAGAATGTCCCCCGCAAAGACAGGCGGGTGAGGATATCGCTGAGCAGGTCCAACATGAGCGTAACCTATCGCTGCCTGCGCTGCCGTCCAGCCCGTTGAACGATCTGCACAAGAACTTGAACGGTGGGCAAAGAAAAACCCCCACGAAACGCGGGGGTTCAAAACTGTGCGTTTCTGGTCAGATCAGGCGCGTACCAGCGCCTCATAATCTGCGGCGATCTCGCGGGTCAGATCTCCGACTTCGAAAGTGTAGTCGCCGATTTGCCCCACCGGAGTGACCTCGGCCGCTGTGCCGGTCAGCCAGCATTGCTCGAAATCAGCCATTTCTTCGGGCTTGATACGACGTTCGATCACGTTGATGCCCTTGTCTTTCAGCATCTGGATCACGGTCTGACGGGTGATGCCGTTCAGGAAGCAATCGGCCAACGGAGTATGTACCTCGCCATCCTTGACGAAAAACACGTTGGCACCGGTCGCCTCGGCCACATAGCCGTTGTAGTCCATGAACAGCGCGTCCGAGCAGCCCTTGGCCTCGGCCTTGTGCTTGGAAATGGTGCAGATCATGTAGAGACCCGCCGCCTTAGCGTGAACCGGGATGGTTTCGGGGCTGGGGCGTTTCCATTCGGCGATGTCCAGCTTGGCGCCTTGCATCTTAGCGTCGCCATAATAGGCGCCCCAAGGCCAAACCGCGACGGCCATACGTACCGGGTTTCGGGCCGAGGCCACGCCCATATCTTCGCCCGAACCGCGCCAGACCAGCACCCGCACATAGGCGTCCTGCAGACCGCTGGCTTTCAGGGTTTCTTCCTTGGCGGCTTCGATCTGATCGATCGTATAAGGCATCGGCATGTCCAGCGCATCGGCAGATGCGATCAGACGCTCGGAATGCTCGCGGCTTTTGAAGATCTTGCCGTTATATGCGCGCTCACCTTCGAACACCGAGGACGCATAGTGCATTGCATGAGACAGGATGTGTACATTGGCATCGCGCCAAGGCACCAGTTCACCGTCTATCCAGATCACGCCGTCACGATCATCATACCCCGCCATGCGAAACCTCCTGAACTGGGTTGAATTTTTCGCTTGTTGCGCCATTTAAGTCCGATGCGGACATAAAGTTGCGCAGAAACTGCGGTTCGATACCTGTCCACTCTTGGAATGTCAATAACGCTGACATAAAGTCGGTCCTGAGTAACGAATGAGGCAAATGATGTCGGATACGCGCCCCGCCCAAGTGTTTGGCGGTGAAAGCCTTTTGTTTTTGACCGACGAACAGTTGCGACAAGGGATCGAAGCGATGTTTTTCGCTTACCGGGGCTTTACCGCCGATCCTGATCGCATTCTGGCGCAACTCGCCTATGGTCGAGCCCATCACCGCGCCGTTCATTTCATCAACCGCGCGCCAGGAACGACCGTGAACAACTTGCTGGCAATCCTGGGCGTGACGAAACAGTCGCTGAACCGGGTACTGCGGACCTTGATCGATGACGGGCTGGTCGAAAGCCGCGTGGGCACAGTGGACAAGCGCGAACGCCATCTGTTTCTGACCGAAAAAGGCAAGGCGCTTGAGGCCAAACTCTCTGAGGCTCAGCGGGTGCGAATGCGCGCCGCCTACAAGGATGCGGGCCCCGAGGCGGTATCAGGATTTCGTAAAGTACTTGAAGCAATGATGGATGCTGATATGCGTCATGCTTACACGAAACTGCGGGATACGACCTCATGAGCGATTTGGATGCCCATCTGCTGATCGTCGACGACGATGAGCGTATTCGTGATCTGCTCAAGAAATTCCTGATGCGCAGCGGGTTTCTGGTGACCGCCGCCCGTGATGCCGCCCATGCGCGGCGGGTACTTTCGGGGCTGGACTTCGACATGATCGTTCTGGACGTGATGATGCCGGGCGAAGACGGCGTAAGCCTGACCAGAACGCTGCGCGAAACCCATTCAACCCCGATCCTGCTGTTGACCGCGCGTGGTGAGACCGAACACCGGATCGCCGGGCTTGAGGCTGGCGCGGACGATTACCTGGCCAAGCCGTTCGAACCGAAAGAGCTGTTGTTGCGCATCAACGCCATTCTGCGGCGGATGCCCGAAACGCCTGCCCAGGATACGGCGACCAAGATTCTGACCCTCGGCCCGATCCGCTATGACGTGGAACGTGGTGAGATGTGGCAGGGCGAAGAACCGGTGCGTCTGACTGCGACGGAAAGCCAGTTGATGAAGATCTTCTCGACCCAACCCGGTGAGCCGATCAGCCGCGCCAAGCTGGTCGAGGATCTGGGCCGCGACAAGGGACAGGCGCAGGAACGCGCGGTTGATGTGCAAATCACCCGGCTGCGGCGCAAGATCGAACAAGACCCAAAGCAGCCACGTTATCTGCAGACGGTCCGGGGCGCCGGGTATATGCTGGCGCCGGATTGATCAGGCCGCTTCGCGGCGACTATTGGCCTTCGGCGAAGGTATTTTTAGCCAGATGAACAGGGGATCGATATGAAAACCGCCCTTTTGACTCATGCGGATTGTCTGGAGCATGTCACCCCGGATGGGCACCCTGAGCGGGTGGCCCGGCTGGAGCATATCCTGCATGCGTTGGAGTCATTGGACCTGAACCGGGTGACAGCGCCACTGGCGGCGGATGACGATCTGCTGCGCATACATCCGGAAAGCTACATCCGGGATGTGCGCAAAATGCGCCCCGCGGAGGGCTTTGCCCAGATCGACGGGGACACGTTCATGTCTCCGGGCTCGGTCGATGCGGCCTATCGCGCGGCGGGGGCTGTGGTGCGGGCGGTGGATATGGTGCTGGGCGGTGAGGCGCAAAATGCGTTTTGTGCGATCCGGCCTCCGGGGCATCACGCCGAGACTGACACCGCGATGGGGTTTTGCTTGTTCGGCAATGCCGCGCTGGCGGCGAAACATGCGCTGGATCACCACGGGCTGAACCGCGTCGCAGTGGTTGATTTTGACGTGCATCACGGCAATGGCACGCAGGATTTGCTGTGGGATGAGAAACGCGCACTTGTGATCACCAGCCAGCAGATGCCGTTATGGCCCGGATCGGGGCGTCCGGATGAAACCGGCGCGTATGAGACCATTCTCAACATCCCCCTGCCCCCCGGTTCCGGCGGGGCAGAGATGCGCGCGGCCTATGAAACACAGGCCTTCCCGCGCCTGCGCGCCTTCAAGCCGGACCTGATCATCATCTCGGCTGGATTTGACGCGCATCAGGACGATCCATTGGCCAATCTGAACTGGTCCACAGGTGACTTTGCCTGGGTCACCGCAGAGCTTTGCAACATAGCCGATGAGCTTTGCGGGGGACGTATCGTCTCGACTCTGGAAGGCGGGTATGATCTGAACGCACTGGCCCAGGCCACACTCGCCCATGTGGAAGAATTGATGAAGGCAGCCCGATGACCGATACTCCAGTAGACCAGATGACATTCGAACAGGCGATGAAAGAGCTTGAGGCCGTTGTTGGCCAGCTCGAGCGCGGCGATGTGGCGCTGGACCAGTCCATCGCGTTGTATGAACGCGGCGCGGCGTTGAAAAAGCGCTGCGAGGAGGAACTGAAGCGGGCCGAAGAAAAGGTGGCCGCTATTACTCTGGACGCCAACGGTCAGCCGACCGGGACGACGCCTGTCGAAGGTCAGTAAATGTTTCGTGAAATACTAGCGCAGGATGCGGCGCGGATTCAGGATCAGTTCGATCTGGTTCTGGGCGCGCTGGACGATCTGAATGTGACCCGTGCGATGGCCTATGCCACCAAAGGTGGCAAACGGTTACGTGGGTTTCTGGTGCTGGAAAGCGCGCGCCTGCACAGCGTGGATGCAAGTCGCGCCGTTTGGCCCGCCACCGGGATCGAAGCACTGCACGCGTACTCACTAGTCCATGACGATCTGCCCTGTATGGATGACGACGATCTGCGCCGTGGGCGGCCCACGGTTCATGTGAATTGGGACGAAGGCACCGCCGTTCTGGCCGGGGACGCGTTGCAAACGCTGGCCTTCGAACTCTGCACCCGCCCCGAGGTCGGCACGGCCGAGGTTCGGGCAGAATTGGCTCTGACCCTTGCCAAGGCCAGCGGAGCGCAAGGTATGGTGCTGGGTCAGGCGCTGGATATCGCGGCGGAAACGGCTGCAGCACCGCTGACCCTGGACGAAATCACGCGCCTTCAAGCGGGTAAGACCGGTGCCCTTATTGAATGGTCCGCATGTGCAGGCGCACGTTTGGCGCAGGCCGACCCCGGGCCGTTGCGCCAATATGCCCGGGCACTGGGGCTTGCTTTTCAGATCGCGGACGACATTCTGGATGTCGAGGGTGATGCCGAAAAGGCTGGAAAACGCCTGCAAAAGGATGCCCAGGCTGGCAAGGCCACATTTGTTTCACTGTTGGGTCTGGATGCGGCCAAAGCCCGAGCGGTAGAGCTGGTGGATCAAGGCTGCGCCGCACTGGACGGCTATGGCGCATTGGCAGAAACCTTGAAGGACGCCGCCCGCTTCGTTATTGCCCGGGACAGCTAAGCCAGGAACGCCAAATGTCTGACCGCCCGAAAACGCCTTTGCTGGACCTTGTGAGCCGCCCTGCGGATCTCAAGCAGTTCTCGGATGCGCAACTGCATCAGGTGGCGCAGGAATTGCGAACCGAGACGATTTCGGCCGTGTCCGTCACAGGTGGGCACTTGGGCGCGGGCCTAGGTGTAGTCGAGCTGACCACCGCGTTACATGCGGTGTTCGACACGCCCCGCGACAAGATCATTTGGGATGTGGGGCATCAGTGTTATCCGCATAAGATCTTGACCGAACGACGCGACCGTATCCGAACCCTGCGCATGAAGGACGGGCTGAGCGGGTTCACCAAGCGCAGCGAAAGCCCGTATGATCCGTTTGGGGCGGCGCATAGCTCAACCTCGATCAGCGCCGCACTTGGGTTTTCCGTGGCTCGCGATCTGGGAGGCGTCACGCCCGAAGGGCTGGGTGACGCAATTGCCGTGATCGGCGATGGGTCGATGTCGGCGGGTATGGCCTTTGAGGCGATGAACAACGCCGGTCATCTGGGCAAACGCCTGATCGTCATCCTTAATGACAATGAGATGAGCATCGCCCCGCCCGTCGGTGCACTGTCCAGCTATCTGTCGCGAATTTATACCGAAGCCCCGTTCCACGAATTGAAAGCGGCTGCCAAGGGTGCGGTTTCGCTTCTGCCTGAACCGTTCCGAGAAGGTGCGAAACGGGCCAAGGAAATGCTGAAAGGCATGGCGGTGGGCGGCACGCTGTTCGAAGAGCTTGGCTTTTCCTATATCGGGCCTCTCGACGGTCACGACATGGATCAGTTGCTGCCGGTTTTGCGCACGGTCAAAGCACGGGCGACCGGTCCGATCCTGATCCATGTGCTGACAAAAAAGGGCAAGGGCTACGCGCCCGCCGAGCAGGCCCGCGACAAAGGCCACGCCACCGCAAAATTTGACGTGGTCACGGGCGAGCAGAAAAAGGCCCCGTCCAACGCGCCGTCATATACGTCGGTCTTTGGCAAAGCGCTGGTTGATGAGGCGGGGCGCGATGACAAGATCGTGGCTGTCACGGCCGCAATGCCGGACGGCACCGGGTTGAACCTGTTTGCCGAACGCTACCCTTCGCGCTGTTTCGACGTCGCAATTGCGGAACAGCACGGCGTGACCTTCGCGGCGGCGCTGGCGGCTGGCGGTATGAAACCGTTCTGCGCGATGTATTCGACCTTTTTGCAGCGCGGCTATGATCAGGTGGTGCATGACGTGGCCATTCAGCGCCTGCCGGTGCGTTTTGCCATCGACCGTGCAGGGCTGGTGGGTGCTGATGGCGCAACCCATGCGGGATCCTTCGATATTGCCTATCTTGCCAACCTGCCCGGCATGACCGTCATGGCCGCTGCGGATGAGGCCGAACTGATGCACATGGTGGCCACGGCGGCGGCCCATGATGACGGTCCCATTGCGTTCCGCTATCCGCGCGGCGAGGGGGTGGGCGTCGACCTGCCTGAACGAGGCGAGGTGCTTGAGATCGGCAAAGGCCGCATGATCCAAAAAGGTGCGCGCGTGGTGCTTTTGTCCTTTGGCACCCGCTTGGCCGAGGTGCAGAAGGCAGCCGAGGCCCTTTCAGCCCGCGGGATCACACCCACCATCGCCGACGCCCGTTTCGCCAAACCGCTGGACCGTGATCTGATCCTTGATCTGGCCGCTAACCACGAGGCTCTGATCACCATCGAAGAAGGTGCCGTTGGCGGATTTGGCAGCCACGTGGCACAGCTATTGGCGGATGAGGGTGTGTTCGATCACGGGCTGAAATACCGCTCGATGGTGCTGCCGGATATCTTCATCGATCAGGCCAGCCCAGCGGACATGTATGCCGTTGCGGGCATGAATGCCGAACAGATCGAAGCCAAGGTTCTGTCGGTTCTGGGCGTCACAACAATAGGCGAAAAACGCGCCTAAGCGGCTACCGGAACACGATTCGGGAATGCATGTGGTGCCTCAAGAGGGACTCGAACCCCCGACCTTGTCCTTACGAAGGACCTGCTCTACCAGCTGAGCTATTGAGGCAAGCGAGGGTTCGTTTAAACGGTCGGGGTGGTACGCGCAAGCCTACTTCTTTTTGGTTTCCTCGTGCTTTTTCCACGCGTTTGGGCAAGCTGCGCTGTTGGCCGCTCGACCCCAACGCGAACATTCAGTGACAACGAATGTGAATTTATTGTAACGGCGCAGGTTAGGGATTGTTGCTTGCATATTATTTCGATATTTCATGAAATATGATAAATCGAATAACAAACCAACTCGCTGTCCTTGGCCACCCGCAACGTATTTCGGTGTTTCGTATATTGATGCGACGCTTTCCTGACGCCGTTCCGGCGGGTGAATTGGCGACAGAGCTGAGTATCAAACCCAGCACTCTGTCGAACTATCTGAACGCATTGCAACGATCCGGGCTGGTGACGCAGGAGCGGTCGGGGACTTCTTTGCTCTATTCGGTTGAAATGAAGAACGTGCAGAACATGCTGGGCTTCCTGCTGAACGATTGCTGCCGTGGCCGCCCTGATATCTGCATGCCATCCGAGCAAGGAAACGGCGCAATGACGGGCCGCAAATTCAACGTGTTGTTTATCTGCGTAGGCAACTCGGCGCGTTCCATTTTTGCCGAGACCCTGCTGCGAGACATCGCCGGGAACCGGTTCAACGTCTACTCAGCTGGCACAAAATCGTTTTCCGAGCTGAATCCGATGGCCATGCAAGTGCTTGAGGACAAGGGTCATGACACCTCGGGTCTACGGTCCAAAAGCATATCTGAATTCTCGGGCCCCGACGCGCCCGAGTTGGATTTCGTTTTTACTGTCTGCAACAAGGCCGCAAACGAAGAATGCCCCGCCTGGGAAGGTCAGCCGATCAGCGGCCACTGGGGTATGATCGATCCGGTCCAGACCGAAGGCACGGACGCCGAAAAAAGCCTGGCCTTCCAGAACACTTATGGCGCGCTCAAGCGCCGGATCGAAGCCTTCACCTCTTTGCCGGTCGAAAGTCTTGACCGGATCGCATTGCAATCTGCTGTCGATGACATCGGCAGAACGCCTGTCGAGGAATAGTTATGACGACCTACGCACTGAACGGTTTGGGCCGGATGGGAAAGCTGGCCTTGAAACCATTGCTGGACAAAGGCGCCAAGATCGCCTGGATCAATGATGCAGTGGGCGACCCCGAAATGCACGCGCATCTGCTGGAGTTTGACACCGTGCATGGCCGCTGGGATGCCAATTTCGAGCATGACGCAGAGAGTGTCACGATCAATGGCACCCGCCTGCCTTTTATTGGCACCAAGGACCTGAATGCCCTTCCACTGGACGGTGTCGATGTGGTGATCGATTGTACAGGCGTATTCAAGACCGAGGCCAAGTTGGCCCCTTATTTCAAGGCTGGCGTCAAAAAGGTTGTCGTCTCGGCCCCGGTCAAAGATGGGCCCACCGCAAACATCGTCGTGGGCGTCAACGATGCCACCTATGACCCGAACAAGCACCTAATCATCACTGCGGCCTCATGCACCACCAACTGCCTGGCGCCGGTGGTCAAGGTGATCCATGATGACCTGGGCATTCGACACGGATCGATGACCACAATCCACGACGTGACCAATACGCAAACCATCGTGGACCGACCGGCCAAGGACCTGCGCCGCGCACGCTCGGCGTTGAATTCTCTGATCCCGACCACCACAGGATCGGCCACCGCAATCACGCTGATCTACCCCGAACTCACGGGGCGGCTGAACGGCCATGCGGTGCGTGTGCCGTTGCTGAACGCCTCGCTGACCGATTGCGTGTTCGAAGTCGAGCGGGAAACAACTGCTGAAGAGGTCAACGCCCTGTTCAAAGCCGCTGCCGAAGGGGACTTGAAAGGTATTCTGGGTTATGAAACGCGGCCTTTGGTGTCGACCGACTACACCAATGATACACGCTCTTCGATCGTGGATGCGCCTTCGACCATGGTGGTGAACGGAACGCAGGTAAAGATCTATGCCTGGTACGACAATGAAATGGGTTATGCGCACCGCCTGGTGGACGTTGCCCTTATGGTTGGGTCGGGGCTGTGACCCAACGGCCCGAGGGTCTGTCGGCCTATATCGCGGTCACAGCCGCCTATTGGGCGTTTATGCTGACCGACGGTGCGTTGCGCATGTTGGTGCTGTTGCATTTTCATTCGCTGGGCTTTTCACCGGTGCAGCTGGCCTATCTGTTTGTTTTGTATGAGGTCGCAGGGATCGTGACCAATCTGACGGCGGGCTGGATCGCGGCGCGGTTCGGGTTGGCCTCGACGCTTTATGCCGGTCTGGGACTTCAGGTTCTGGCCTTACTGGCGATGACGCAACTGGACCCGAATTGGACCATCGCAGCATCGGTGACCTTTGTGATGATGGTGCAAGGGGCCAGCGGCGTGGCCAAGGACCTGGCCAAGATGTCCTCGAAATCTTCTGTGAAACTGTTAGCACCCACCGAGGGGGGCGGGCTTTTTCGTTGGGTAGCGGTGCTGACCGGATCCAAGAATGCGGTGAAAGGGCTGGGCTTTCTGCTGGGTGCGGTGATGTTGGCCACCTCGGGATTCATGATGGCGATCCTGATTATGGCCGCAGTTCTGGCGCTGATATTGATTGGAGTAATACTGTTCATGCCCGCAGGTCTGCCCTTGGGCCGCAAGGGGGCAAAATTCTCCGAGGTGTTCTCGAAGTCCGCCAATGTGAACTGGCTTTCGGCGGCGCGTGTCTTTCTTTTTGGCGCCCGAGACGTGTGGTTCGTGGTCGGCATCCCGATCTATTTCTACGCCGTGCTGTCCGACGGCACCCAAGAAGGAAACCGCGCAGCCTTTTTCATGATCGGCTCTTTCATGGCGGTCTGGGTTATCCTTTACGGCGCTGTTCAAGCCAGCGCGCCCAAGATTCTGCGCGCCAGTGAACGCAGCGAAGCAGACCTGATACGCTCCGCCCGCAGCTGGGCCGCAGCTTTGTTTTGCGTACCCGCCGCATTGACGATTGTGGTGCTGTTCTCTTCAGGCCCCGAAACATGGTTAACCGTCACGCTGGTTCTGGGCCTGCTGCTGTTCGGTGCGGTGTTCGCAGTCAACTCATCGCTGCACTCCTACTTGATCCTGGCCTTCACAAAATCGGAACGGGTGACGATGGATGTCGGATTTTACTACATGGCCAACGCAACGGGCCGTCTTGTGGGCACTGTCCTCTCCGGGCTGACCTATCAAACCGGAGGTCTTTCCCTGGTCCTGGGCACCGCAGCCGCGATGGTTGCACTGGCAGCGCTGGCATCGGGCAAGCTGACCGATCAAACCGCTGACGCCTATTCTTGAATGTCGTCGTACACTACCTGACCGCCCGGCCGCCTATAGCCGTGTTTCAGCAAACTTGGCGACCCCGGCAGGATTCGAACCTGCAACCTGCCCCTTAGGAGGGGGCTGCTCTATCCAGTTGAGCCACGGGGCCGCGCAAGGCTCTCTGTAACCCGGTTTTTTCAGGTTGTCATGACCTTTGCACAACAGTTGTAAATCAAGTCCCGTTCACGCTACCATCGGGCAAAACAACAGTGCAGGTGCCCTCCGTGACCACAGAAACAAAACGTCCGCTTACCCTTCGTGATGTCTCGGAAGCGTCAGGAGTGTCCGAAATGACAGTCAGCCGCGTTCTGAGGAACCGAGGTGACGTGTCCGACGCCACCCGCACCCGCGTTTTGGCTGCCGCGAAAGAGTTGGGATACGTTCCTAACAAGATTGCAGGCGCGCTGGCTTCCAGCCGCGTAAATCTGGTTGCGGTGATTATCCCGTCGCTGTCCAATATGGTCTTTCCAGAGGTTCTGACCGGTATCAATCAGGTGTTGGAAGACACTGAATTGCAGCCCGTGGTCGGCGTCACCGATTACCTGCCCGAGAAAGAAGAAAAGGTCCTTTACGAGATGCTCTCGTGGCGGCCGTCGGGTGTGATCATCGCGGGACTGGAACATACCGAAGCCGCCCGCGCAATGTTGGATTCAGCCGGAATTCCGGTGGTCGAGATCATGGATACGGACGGCAAACCAGTGGACGCGATGGTCGGCATCTCGCACCGCCGTGCCGGGCGTGAAATGGCTGCTGCGATCCTGAAAGCGGGTTATCAACATATCGGTTTCATGGGCACCAAGATGCCGTTGGACCACCGCGCGCGGAAACGCTTTGAAGGTTTTACCGAAGTGCTGGGCAAGAACGGGATCGAGATCGAAGATCGCGAGTTCTACTCCGGCGGCTCGGCCCTGGCCAAAGGGCGCGAGATGACGCAGACCATGCTGGATCGTTCGCCAGATCTGGATTTCCTGTATTATTCCAATGATATGATTGGTGCTGGTGGATTGCTGTACCTGCTGGAACAGGGCATCGACATACCGGGACAGATCGGTCTGGCCGGGTTCAACAATGTGGAACTGCTGCAGGGGTTACCACGCAAGCTTGCCACGATGGATGCCTGCCGTCTTGAGATCGGGCGCAAGGCGGCCGAGATTATCGCCACGCAATTGGCCGATCCGAATACCGAGGTCGACACGCGTCTGACACTGACCCCCAAGATCAGCTACGGCGACACCCTGAAGCGGCGCTAAACTCATGGCGCCGCGGCGGCTGGACAACAAAACGGCCCGCGCGTTGTTTATGGATCACCATGCGCTGGCCGAACCGCCTTCGGGCGGGGCCAAAGGTGCGGACTTATTGGATTTGATCCACCGACTTGGCTTTGTTCAGCTGGACAGTATCAATACCGTGGCGCGCGCCCATGACATGATCCTGTATTCGCGCAGGCCATCCTATCGCGCCAAAAACCTCAAACAACTTTACGAACGTGACAAGGCGCTGTTTGAACACTGGACTCATGACGCTGCTGTCATCCCGATCGAGTTTTACCCCCATTGGCATCTGCGGTTTCAACGTGATGAGGTATTGTTGAAATCCCGGTGGAAGAATTGGCGCCGGGATGGGTTTGAGCAGCAGTTTGCCTCTGTCCTGCAACATATCCGCGATCATGGCCCGGTCTCGTCCTCGGATGTGGGCAAGGACGAGAAAAAGGGCTCGGGCGGTTGGTGGGATTGGCACCCATCGAAAACAGCGCTTGAGTTCCTGTGGCGGTCGGGCGCGCTGACCGTGGTTGGCCGCAACGGGTTTCAAAAACAATACGATCTGACCGAACGGGTCATCGAGACGCATCTGTGTCCTGGCAACATGCCCTGCAACGCCGAGGAAACCGTGGATTGGTTGTGCAATGCAGCGTTGGACCGGCTGGGATTTGCCACACCCGGAGAGCTGGCGGCATTCTGGGATACGGTCAGTGTTAGCGAGGCCAAGAACTGGTGTAATAAGGGTCTAACACAGGGCATTCTGGAGGAGATTGAAGTCACCTGTGCCGATGGAAGAAGCCGCAAACTGCTCGCGCGCCCGGATTTGGCCGAGAAAAACCCGCCTTCGCCGTCCAGCCGCGTTCGCGTGCTTAGCCCCTTTGACCCGATGCTGCGCGACCGCAACCGCGCGGAACGTCTGTTCGGGTTCCATTATCGGATTGAGGTCTTCGTTCCCGCCGCCAAACGGACCTATGGCTATTACGTGTTTCCGCTGCTGGAAGGGGACCGATTGATTGGCCGGATCGATATGAAAGCCCAGCGCGACCGTGGCATTCTACAGATCAACGCGTTATGGCCAGAGCGATCCGTGCGCTGGTCCGACGCGCGGACACGCAGGCTGGAGGCCGAGATGGACCGCGTCCGCCGGTTTACTGGATTGGACGGTATTGAATTCGCAACCGATTGGCTGAAAGACCCTAAATAGGGTCTATTCCGAATCTGTCAGCGTCAATTGGATCGGTTGCAACCCGTCAATCCCCCCTTCGATCACATCCCCAGCCTGCACTGGGCCAACACCGGCGGGTGTGCCCGTCAGGATCAGGTCACCTGGACGCAGATGGTAATATCCGGACAAATGGCTGATGATTTCGTCGATCTTCCAGATCAATTCGCTCAGCGTGGCATCCTGACGAATGTCGCCGTTCACGCTTAGATGAATGCGTGTGTTGTCTTGCGGTGACCAGTCCGCAGCCGAGGTCAGGGGCGCAAACACTGCCCCGGCCTCAAGGTCCTTACCCAGATCCCAGGGTCGCTGTTTGTTGCGCTCTCGGATTTGCAGATCCCTACGGGTCATGTCCAGGGCACAGCCATAGGCATAGACGGCGTCCCAGGCCTGCGCACTGGTGGCGCGGAAAACGGGCTTGCCGATGGCTACAGCCAGCTCCATCTCGTAATGAAAATTCTCGGTCCCCGGTGGGTATGGCACAGACGCACCGGTCAGAACTGCGTTTGGCGCTGATTTGGTGAAATAAAAGGGGGCTTCGCGGTCAACCTCGTGCCCCATTTCGGCGGCATGAGCGGCATAGTTACGGCCCACACAGAAAATCCGCCCCACCGGGTAGGCCGCATCCTGCCCCTGCATCGGAATCACAACCGGATCGGGAAGAGAAAACAAATTGTCTGGCATGGCAGCCCCCTAATCTATCAGCCAGCGCGCATCTTAATGCGGTGAACCGCGGGAACAAGCCGCCGTTTCTCGCGACATCAGCTGAATTCACTGCAATTTTACCTGCCAATCGGCAAGCCCTGGCCGACAGCTGTTCACAATCTGGTCGACGGGCTTGGAAAACGCTCAAACAGCTCTAAGTTGAAAGATGGCTGGGTGACGAGCGCTGGCAAATCGGGGTGCCGCGCGCTCTGACCACCACTCACAGATATGGCGGGGTCCCAAGCACCCGCCACGACGTCAAGACACCCCATAGGGTCCCGCATCACGCGGCATTGTCGGGTGCGAATATTTCAGAGAACTATGGTCAAAGGCGTTACCCCCAATGTCTTTGGCGCAAAAAGCCGGTTACTTTTTTGACTGGCGCGTTCTCTGAATTGCGGGCCGGACCGTCGGGAACTATCCGGTGCAACCGGCCTCGGGCCAGGCATATAATCCAGTACACGTCTGGCCGCCCCGTCAGAGATAGCACCTGTCTCTGGCGGGGTTCGTATTTGGGGTGTCACGTTTCCAGTTCGCGCAATTCGTTCAGCAGGTCCAACAGGGCCTCATGCCGGTCGGGCCCAAGTTTGGTGCGCAGATCCTCGGCCAGATGGATGGTTATCTGAATATTGTCTTGGATAATCTGCTTTCCTTTGGCTGTGATGTCGACGATCTGGCGGCGCTTGTCACAAGGGTGCGCGCTCCGCAGGATCAGGCCTTTGACCTCAAGCTTTTGCAGAATGCGAGTGAGGCTGGGCAACAACAGGCAAGCACGGTCCGCAATATGAGTCGGCTCTTGCGGGCCTTCCTCGTTCAGGACACGCAGCACGCGCCATTGCTGTTCGGTCACACCAACATCCACCAGCATCTTGCGAATGGGTCCCATGACCCGTTCCCGCGCCCGCAGCAACGCAATGGGCAATGAACGTGACGTCAATGGTACATCATTGGTCATACGAAATTCTTGCCGAATTCCGCCGACACTGCAACGGGACAAAGGGTTTTTTCGGCTGTTCTTACCTATTTGGCCATAAATAGACTCTATGCGATGGGATATTTTCACAGAGTTGTCATTTTGTGATGAAGTGAAGGATCGAAAGATCGTTGACCTTCTGCCCGCGTTGTCCATCACTATCAGCAAGACAAAACCAGCCTGGGGGTAACCCCCACCAAACAATGCTGAGGATAGCGATGAAATGGGATGAATTCTCAGACTGGGGCAAGAAAATATCCGAATGGGCACAGGATTATCACCTGACCGTGGGGGACAAACCGGTGCGCGCCCAGACCGAGCCCGGAGAAGTTTTCAACGCCCTGCCCGCCCATCCGCCGGAACAGGCGCAGGCGATCGAGGACATTTTCCGCGATTTCGAAGATATCGTGATGCCTGGTATCACCCATTGGCAGCACCCCCGGTTCTTTGCCTATTTCAACTCGAACGCCTCGGCCCCTTCGGTTCTGGCCGAGTTTCTGGCCAGCGCAATCGCGCCACAATGCATGCTGTGGCAGACCTCGCCCGCCGCAACCGAGATGGAAACGCGGATGATGGACTGGCTGCGACAGGCGCTGGACCTGCCCGAAGAGTTTGCTGGTGTCATCCAGGATTCTGCTTCGTCGGCAACGCTGGCCGCTGTGCTGACTATGCGGGAAAAAGTGTTGAACTGGCAGGGCAATCGTCAGGGGTTGTTCGGTCAGAAACCGCTTCGTGTCTATTGCTCGGCCGAGGTCCATACATCGGTGGACCGCGCCATCTGGGTTGCGGGAATTGGGCAGGACAATCTGGTTCGTGTTCCGATCAAGGGAGATTGGCGGGGGATGGATCCTGCGGCACTAGATATGGCAATTCAGGCCGATTTAGACTCTGGTTTTCAGCCCGCCGGTGTCATTATGTGTGTTGGTGGCACCGGAACTGGGGCCACCGATCCGATCGACGAATGCTTGAAGGTGGCGCAGAAATACGGGCTTTATACGCATGTGGATGCGGCCTGGGCCGGGTCGGCGATGATCTGCCCGGAATATCGCCACTATTGGCCCGGCGTGGATCAGGCCGATAGCATCGTCTTCAACCCGCATAAATGGCTGGGTGTGCAATTTGATTGCTGTGCGCATTTCCTGAAAAACCCGGATGACCTGGTGCAGACGTTGGCGATTAGCCCGGAATTCCTGAAGACGCATGGTAAGGACGGGATCATCAACTACTCGGAATGGTCGGTGCCTCTGGGCCGTCGGTTCCGTGCGCTGAAACTGTGGTTCGTTATACGCGCCTATGGGCTTGAGGGGTTGCGTGAGCGGCTGCGCAATCATGTGAACTGGTCCGTCGACCTGCATGACAAGTTGGCGGCCGAGCCGGATTTCCAGATCACCACGCAACCGATGTGGTCGTTGTGGACCTTCCGCTATGCGCCTGAAGGGCACCCCGATCTGGACGCGCTGAACCTGCGGCTGGTTAATGCCATCAACGATGATGGCCGCATTTACCTGACCCAAACCCGTGTTGACGGTGATATGACGATCCGTTTTCAGGCGGGTCAGTTCGAAACCACTGAAGATGACGTGCGAATGGCCTATGATGTCATCACCGAAATCGCACGCTCACTAACCTAAGGGTTCCACCATGTCTGCACCAAAAAATACTTTCAAACAGGCTCTGATCAACGGAGATCGCCAAATCGGTTGCTGGAGCAGTTTTGCCGAACCCATCGCAACCGAGATCATGGGCACCGCCGGATTCGACTGGCTGGTGATCGACGGTGAACATGCGCCGAATGACATCCGTTCGATACGCGATCAGCTTATGGCGCTGGCCGCCAGCCCCTCGCATCCGGTGGTACGCGTGCCCGTGGGGGAAACGGCGAAGATCAAGATGGTGCTGGACGTGGGGGCGCAGACTATTCTGGTACCGATTGTAGAAAGCGCCAAGCAAGCGCGGGAATTGGTTAGCGCCTGCCGTTATCCACCCGAAGGTGTACGCGGTGTCGGTGCAGGAGCAGCGCGCGCGACTGGCTATGGATCAGTCGCGGATTACATTCAAACGGCAGATGCGCAGATTTGCCTGCTGGTTCAGGTGGAAAACCGCGCCGGGATGGCAGCACTGGACGATATTCTGACGGTTGACGGTATTGATGGTGTGTTCATCGGCCCGGCGGACCTGTCCACCGACATGGGCTATCAAGGCAACAGCGCCGCGCCTGAGGTGCAGGCCACCATCGCCGACGCCATCACCCGTATCAAAGCAGCCGGCAAGGCACCTGGCATTCTGGGCACCAATGATGAGGCAAGCCAGGCCTATATGGACATGGGCGCGCAGTTTCTGGCTGTGGGAATTGATGTGATGCTATTGGCGCAGGCAGCGCGGGCCTTAGCGGCCAAGTGGAAAGCGAAGTGACGCCTTAGCTCTGCATCCCTGCCGCGGCCTGCGCGTAACCGCCCGACGCGCCATCAACGAAATGCACATGATCATCGCGCGTGGCCGAGGGCACGAAACAGGTCATCATCGCCTCATCCTGCACGTGCAGACCATAGCGGACCTTGCCCTGCCCGCGCGCTTGTTCCAGCATCATGCGGATCTGCGATAAGGTGGCCGGATCGCAATCCAGCGTCATTTTCAACCCATCATCGAATTTGCGGAAATCGGCATTGCGACTGACCATGTGTTTGTAATGCTCAGGGTCGAACTGACCCAATCGCTTACCGGTCTTGAACAGCAGCGCAATCAGCAGGTTCTGCCCCAAAAGTTTGAGTTTTTGCGCAAACAGGTTGCGCCCGGCCCGTGACACACGCGCATCAAGCGCGACATCGGGGGGTGGCCAACTGATTGGTGGGCCGTTTTCTGGCACCGGGTGACCTGCGCGCTCCAACCGATCGGCCGCGGATAGGACGGATTGAGACAGATCGGCAAAATCGCTTTCGGTGGCTTTGGAAGTCGGCTGTACCACGACCGAGACGATCATTCCATGCCGTGCCCTGCTGTTGGACCAGCGACAGGACAGGCCGGTAAGGTCGGGCTGCGCGCCGGGGTCGGCGGGCGGCACTTCGAACTGGCCTTCTTTCATCTGCGCCTCAGCCCAGGCCAGTCCGCCCCCCGAGAACATGGCGTAATCCACCCCGTCTGACGGCGCATAGCGTGCCACACGCAGGTCTTTGCCCGCCATGCGGATTTCGGACACAGGCACCAAGGCCCCGCGCAGAGTAATCCCAAACTCCTCGCCCGCCCAGCGCCGAAGCTGGGCCAGGACCGTTCGGCCCGTGTCAACCGCGCTGGCGGGTATGGCAAATCCGGCCCCGTCGCCACCGAAGACATAGGGAAACTCCTGCCCCTTCAACCCGTTGATCATGCCCGAGATCACAGCCGCGCCGACCATATTGACGGTTTTATAACGCCCTTTGGCAATCTCACCGGTGGAATCAACGATATCGGCCACGCCCAGCGCCCAGTCATCCGGCACAGCGGTAAACCGCGCAGGCTGAGCCAGTCGAGTAAAGTCCCGCTGCAGGGGAAGGCTGTCATAAAAGGCGGCCTGGGCGTCTTTCATCTGCACCTCGGGGTGATGGGTAAATAGTTAGATAGACCGAATGTGAACGCTGTCCGGTGAAAACAGTATAGCACACGCGCTTGTGTGACGCATCGTGACGTGCGAAGCATTTCCGCTCAGGCAGGGGTAGAAGGGACGAAAAATGAAGGCAGGTCTGGTGGTCTTGTGCCTGGGCTATGTGCTCAGCCAGTTCTTTCGCGCCTTTCTGGCGGTTCTCAGCGTTGATCTGGGCCGCGATATCGGCGCCACACCCGAGGATCTGGCCTTTGCCTCGGGTCTTTGGTTTCTGATCTTTGCCGCGATGCAATTGCCGGTGGGATGGGCTCTGGACCAGGTCGGGCCGCGCCTGACCTCGGCCGTTCTTTTGCTGGTCGGCGGCGCAGGTGGCGCAGCCCTGTTTGCCGTGGCCCACACGCCGTTTCACATCGCCATCGCCATGGGATTGATCGGGGTCGGATGCTCCCCTGTTTTGATGGCATCTTATTATATCTTCGCGCGGGAATACCCGCCCGCCCGCTTTGCGACATTGGCCGCGGTGATGTTGGGGGTTGGATCGGTCGGCAATCTGGTGGCCTCATACCCCACTGCGCTGGCGGTCGAACTGGTTGGATGGCGCGCAACGATGTGGGTGTTGGCGCTGTTTTCGGGGGCTATCGCACTGGGTATCTTGTTCACCGTGCATGACCCAAAACGGGTCGAGACCGAACACAGGGGGTCCGTGCTGGATTTGCTGAAGGAACCCGCGCTTTGGACGATCCTGCCTTTGATGCTGGTCGCCTATGCACCCTCGGGCGCCACACGAGGACTGTGGGCCGGGCCGTACCTAAGCGATATATTCAACCTAAGCACCACTCAGATTGGGACGGCGACTCTGATCATGGGCGCGGCGATGATTGCAGGCACTTTTGCCTACGGGCCGCTTGACCGGATGCTAGGCACGCGGAAATGGGTGATTTTCGGCGGCAATGCGTTGGGCACCGTGGCGCTGGTGCTGTTGTGTCTGTGGATCGACAACGCCGTCTGGGTATCAGTGGTTCTGATGGCGGTGATTGGGTTCATGGGGGCCAGCTTTCCGGTGATCATGGCGCATGGCCGCGCTTTCGTTGCACCGCATCTGGTTGGGCGCGGCATGACCTTGCTGAACCTGTTCGGCATCGGCGGTGTGGGGCTGGCGCAGTTTATCACCGGACGCATTCACGCGGCCACGGTGGACATAAGCCCGACCGCACCCTACACAGCGATATTCGGCTTTTTCGCGGTCGCGCTTGCCATCGGGTGCGTGATTTATCTATTCAGCCGCGACAGCATAGACTGATCCCGACTCGGATCATCGGGTATGGAGAGCTCAATGCAGGATATCGAAGTTCTGGCGCCGAACTTGAAACATAGTCTTTCGGGAGTGACCACAACTGTTATCCGGCTGCTGCCCATCCAGGCAAAGATGATCAACATCCGCGCCACGGGGCCAGGGTTGCCAGATAATATTCCGCATATTCCCCTTTGGAAGACTCTGTTTTTGCCCAATCGTGCGCCCATCGTCTGGCATGCGCGTCGCAACACAGAGATGCTGATGGGGCTGTTCCTAAGGTCCGTATTCCGCCGCAACTATAAAATGCTGTTCACGTCGGCCGCACAGCGCGATCATTCAGGATTTACCAAAAAACTGATCTCGAAAATGGATGCGTTGATTGCCACCACACCACAGGCGGCCTCATTCCTGCAACACCCGTCGAAGGTGATCATGCATGGCGTTGATACGCAGATCTTCCACCCGGCCGAGGATAAGGAAGCACTGCGCGCCAAGCTTGGATTGCCAACCGGGACGTTGATAGGGTGTTTCGGGCGTATTCGACCCCAAAAAGGCGTCGATCTGTTGGTTGATGCAGCGATCAAGGTGCTGCCATCCTTTCCCGATGCCAAAATTGTCTTTACCGGCAATGCCACGAAAGAATTCGAAGCCTTCCAGCATGAACAGGAAACCAAGCTGAAACAGGCCGGGCTGGCCGACCGTGTCCGGTTTCTGGGCGAACGCCCGTGGGAGGAGATCGTCGAAACCTATCGCGCGCTGGATTTGTTCGTCGCCCCTGCCCGCCATGAAGGCTTCGGCCTGACCCCGCTTGAAGCGATGGCATCAGGCGTTCCGGCCATCGCCTGCCATGGCGTTGGCGCCTTTAGTGCGCAGATTCAGGATGGTGTTACCGGACGTCTGGTGGAAAAAGACAACGTTGATGCGTTGGCCAAAGCCCTGCGCGATATGCTGAGCGACCCGGACAAGATGGCCGCCGCCGGAACTGCTGCCCGCCAGCATATCGAACAGAATTTTCGAATCGAAGGCGAGGCAGAAGAGATCGTCAAGGTCTACCGATCCCTGTTAGCGCAAGACTGAGGCCGGAAACGCCTCAAATCGCCGTCATCCTCGGAATAATGGAGCGATTCCTCTTTTTTCTTTGCTGCAACGCGGCTATGAACGCGCGTCCTTAACTTTGGAGACATGAAATGGGCTATCGCGTCGTAGTCGTCGGCGCCACGGGTAACGTGGGCCGCGAAATGCTGAACATCCTGGCGGAACGCCAGTTCCCTGTCGATGAACTTGCTGCCCTGGCAAGCCGTCGTTCGCTGGGGACTGAGGTGACTTTTGGCGACAAGACCCTCACGACCAAAGACCTGGACACATTCGATTTCACCGGCTGGGACATGGCATTGTTTGCCGTGGGGTCCGAGGCCACCAAGGTTTACGCCCCCAAGGCGGCCGCGGCTGGCTGCGTGGTGATCGATAACTCGTCGCTCTATCGCTATGACCCGGAGATTCCGCTGATCGTGCCGGAATGTAACCCGCAGGCGATTCACGACTATAAGAACAAGAACATCATCGCCAACCCCAACTGCTCGACGGCGCAGATGGTTGTCGCGCTGAAGCCGCTGCATGATCGCGCCAAGATCAAGCGCGTTGTCGTGTCGACTTATCAGTCGGTTTCGGGTGCTGGCAAAGAGGGGATGGATGAGCTGTGGGATCAGACCAAGGCCATCTACAACCCCACCACCGAGGTTGAACCGAAGAAGTTCCAGAAACAGATCGCCTTCAACGTCATTCCTCAGATCGACGTCTTCATGGAAGACGGCTCGACCAAGGAAGAGTGGAAGATGGTTGTCGAAACCAAAAAGATCGTCGATCCGTCGATCAAGGTTACTGCTACCTGCGTTCGTGTTCCAGTGTTCGTCGGCCATTCCGAGGCGGTGAACATCGAATTCGAAGAATTCCTGGACGAAGACGAAGCCCGCGACATCCTGCGCGAGGCACCGGGCATCATGGTGATCGACAAGCGCGAACCCGGCGGCTACGTCTCGCCGATCGAATGCGCGGGCGATTTTGCCACCTTCATCAGCCGCATCCGTCAGGATTCGACGATCGAAAACGGCCTGAACCTGTGGTGCGTGTCCGACAACTTGCGCAAGGGCGCGGCGCTCAACGCTGTGCAGATTGCCGAACTGCTGGGTCGCGAAGTCCTGAAAAAGGGCTGATAAACATATCGAATGTGCCATGTTGGATGACGTGGCACATTCCACCTCTGCCTGTTGACAAAGACAGGCTGGCTTGTCACCAAAATGACGCGCTTTGACAGCGGGACATGTGACACAGCAAACCACATGCATTGCCCCGCACAAAGCGACAGAGGCAGAGCATGCGAGTTTTGACCAAGCACAGGATTGTACGAAACCTGATCATAGGCTGCGCAAGTATGCTGATGGGTCTGGTCATTATTGGCTTTACAGGCCCCGTCATTGCAGCTGGGGATTCGTTCGCCCTGCTTCGCCCGCTGGCCGGCGTTCTGCTTTTACCATGCGCCGTGATTTTGCTGTGCATGCGCGCGCGCTACGTGGCATTGAGCGCGATAGCCGTCGCTGTCCTCGCGATTGGGTCAATCGCAACCAGCTATGCAGCGCCCTCAGGTGATTGCAATGGCGCTTGCCTGACGTTGTATCAAAAGAACCTCATGAGCCAGGCCTGGCCACGCTATCCCTTGGCCGATGACATAATAGAATCCAACGCCGAGATCGTGACCTTGCAGGAAGTGTCCAGTCACAATCGCAAGTTCATGAAAAACATGTTCGAACATTACCCGGCAAAATCGATCTGTGAATTTCGCCCCGAACAAAACGTCGCCATTCTGACCACATTGCCAATTGTCGAAGGTTCCGAGTTTTGCCTGGAAGGGTATGGGCTTGTCGGGGTGCAGGTTAAAACCCCCGGCGGCGGTCTGGTTTGGGTTGTATCCGTACACCTGAACTGGCCGTTTCCTTATGACCAATCCAAACAAAGCCAAGTGATTGCTGACCGCATTAAGGAACTCGACGGGCCGGTTCTGATTGCCGGAGATTTCAATATGGTGCCCTGGGGCCAAAGCGTTCAGCGGATCGCGGCGGCAGCAGACAATCAAAGTTTTGGAACTAACCTGAACACTCATAACCTTGGCAGCTGGCAGATACCCTTGCCAATCGACATCCTGTTGTTCCCGAAAGGAACAACGGGAACGGTTGAGCTGCGCCCCTTCATGGGCTCCGACCACCTTGGAAAGCTCGCCAGAATTCGATTTGAATAATCTGCCCGGCCGTTGCGCCGGGCTGCATAGATCAAAACCTGCGGCGCAAAACCTATCGGCTTAGGTCTGCCCTTCGACCAGCGCCTTTAGATTGCTCAGCCCCTGTTCGTAATCGCCGCCGACCCACTTATCCATCATCAAACCCATCCAGCGTGCCATCGGGTTCATCCCAAGATCGGACTCAAATCCCCAAGTTACCTGCGTCTGATCGCCTTCGGGCGCCAGCTCAAACGACGCCGATGCCGTGCCCATCGGACCAAAATCCAGCGCGGTTCTGACGGTCTGATCCGGAACACTTTCGATGATTTCCTGCGTACCGCTGCCGACCTGTGGATGCTCGGAACTCCAGCTCAGGGTATTGCCCACCCCAGCTTCGGGTCCGCTATAGGACAGTTGCGTTTCCGGGTCCCGCGCCAGCCAGGGAGACCATTTCTCGGTCTCTTGCATGGAATTCACATAAGGAAAGATGGCGCTGGCCGGGGCATCAATGATGATGCTGCGCGACACGATCGCCTTGGCGGGCAGCAGGTATGAGACACCGATCAATAGCAAAACAAGACAGATTAGAAAAAGAACAATACGTTTGATGACTCGCATATCGCGCCTCTGACCCAAACTCGTATCAGGCCACTATACCAAAAAAGGGCGCAGAATCAGAGACCTGATCCTCCGCCCACTATTTGCGCAACATTTCAGCGCCGCTTAGACGACGACAAATTTCTTTTCCTGCGGATCATAGCTTTGCAGCCCGCCTTCGCCGATATCGGTCCACAACCCATGCAGGCTGAGCGAACCATCCTGCACCGCAGAGGACACGAAGGGAAAGGTCATCAGATTCTCAAGCGAGGCCACAACCGCCTGCCGCTCAAACTGACGCGCCTGTTCAACGCTGTCCTCGACATCGGCGACCAAGTCGTATTTCGGCTTGAGGATATCCATCCAGCGACCCACAAAGCTTTCTTTGGCTTCCAGTTGCGGGGCCTGCCCCTTGCACATGTCGATACAGCCCTGCACACCACCACATTGCGAATGGCCCAGCACGATCAGATGCGCCACTTTCAGGGCGGTGACCGCATATTCAATCGCCGCACTGGTGCCGTGATGATCACCATCCGGTGCATAGGGCGGCACCAGGTTGGCAATGTTGCGGTGAATAAAGAACTCACCCTGATCGGCCCCGAAGATCGAAGTGACATGGACGCGGCTGTCACAACATGAAATCACCATCGCCCGTGGACGTTGTCCTTCAGTGGCCAGACGGCGATACCAGACTTGGTTTTCAGAATATGTGGTGGCTTTCCAGCCGTGATACCGCTTGACCAAATAGTTCGGCAAAGGTTTGGCGTGATCCATTTGAAAGTCCCTGATTTGTTCGCTGGGGGCTGCTCTACCCCGAATTCGCAGAAAATTCGAGCGATTATCCCCCGCGAATGCAAGGTTTTGCAAAGGAATTCGCGGTCAAAGTCGGTCCATGCCGTGGGGGCACAAAATATTGGGGTGAATGTGGTGGATAAGATACTCACGCTTGAACACAAGGAAACCGTTCGTCTGGATCAGGACCGGCTGAATGGATTGTACCGGCAATTGGGCGACAAGAACGCATTGGACGTTTTGTGCCGTACGGTCGAGGAACTGGCCGTGCGCCTGTCGAACTGCGAACGGTTCTGGCGGCAACGCGATTGGGCCGGGTTGCGCAAATGCGCGCGGTCGCTGGTGGCGATCGCCGAACAGATCGGCATGGTCGCATTGGCCCGCGTCGCCGGGGATGTGGCGCAGTCCGTGGATGCGGGGGATGCCGTTGCCACCGGCGCCACCCTGTCGCGGCTGATCCGGGTCGGTGAAAACTCGCTGACGGTGATCTGGGATCAGCAGGACCTTTCGGTCTGACGGGGCTTGCGGACGGGCCGTGGGCGGCTAGGCTGGGCGCAAATCGAACAAGCCGAGATTTCCATGACCCTGTCCTTCGCTTCCTCTTCTGATCCATCGCTTCCGCTGCATGTCATCGCACAACCCGATCTGGAAGGCTGGCTGAGCGATCAGCCAGACCATATTGCAACCTGGGTCAGGGCCAGCGGGTTCACCGGTGCGCTGGGTCAGGCAGTGCTGATTCCCGGACCGGAAGGCAAACCCGAATTTGCGCTGGGGGGATATGGCAAAGCAACAGGCCGGGTGCGCAAGCGCTTTCCGCTGGCCGCCGTGGCCGAAACCCTGCCAGAAGGCGCCTATCACATTACTTCTGGCGTCCCATCCGAGGTGTTAGCGACCGAATGTCTGGGCTGGTTGCTGACCGGCTATGCGTTCAACCGCTATGCCAAGCAATCTCCGGCCAATGCACGGCTGATCGCGCCCGAGGGCGTCGACGCCACGTTGATCGAAGTTTTGGCCCAAGCCGAGGCCCTGACCCGCGATTTGGTCAACACGCCCACCGCAGATATGGGTCCGGATCAATTGCAAGCTGCTGCCGAGGTGCTGGCGCAGGAATTCGAGGCGTCGTGCGACGTGATCCGCGGTGCGGCGCTGTTGGACCAGAACTTTCCGATGATCCACGCCGTTGGCCGGGCATCCGCGCAGGACCCCCGGCTGATCGAGATAAACTGGGGCAGTATTGGCCCCAAGCTGACATTGGTCGGCAAAGGTGTTTGTTTTGATACCGGTGGGTTGAACCTGAAACCCGGCAACTCGATGGGCTTGATGAAGAAGGACATGGGCGGATCGGCCAATGTGCTGGGCCTGGCCCGGATGATCATGGCGTTGAACCTTCCGCTGCAACTGCGGGTGTTGATCCCAGCGGTTGAAAATTCGGTGGCCGGAGACGCCTTTCGCCCCGGCGATATCCTGACCTCGCGCAAGGGCCTGACGGTTGAGATCAACAATACCGACGCCGAGGGGCGGCTGGTACTGGCCGATGCGCTGACGCTGGCAGATGAGGGGGAGCCGGATCTGGTAATCTCGATGGCCACGCTGACGGGTGCCGCGCGGGTGGCCGTTGGCCCCGATCTTGCGCCGTTTTACACCGATGACGACAGTGCTGCCGATGCTTTGGCACAAGCAGGCAGGCAGGCCGCTGATCCGGTTTGGCGGATGCCGTTCCATGAACCCTATGAGGCAATGATCGAACCCGGCATCGCCGATCTGGACAATGCGCCTCCGGGTGGGTTTGCAGGCTCGATCACCGCCGCGCTGTTCCTGCGTCGGTTTGTGGGCAATAGTCGTTACATGCATTTCGACATCTACTCGTGGCAGCCCAGCAAGGTCCCCGGCCGCAGCAAAGGCGGCCTCGGTCAAGGCCCCCGCGCCATATTGACCGCCCTACCCGAGATTCTGGGCTTATGACCCAACAGCGCATCATAACCCCCGTCGCTGACCTGTTGCGCCGCCCGGATGGTCCAAGGGAACGGCAGCTTTTATTCGGTGACACCGTCACCGTCCTTGAAACGCAACAGGGTTGGGGCCGGATCACCGCCGACAAGGACAGTTACCCGGGCTGGGTAAACCTGGATCATTTGGGGGCACCGGTGCCCGATACGCATTGGGTCACGGCGCCTGCGACCCACGCCTATGCGCAGCCGGATATGAAAAGCCCCGACCGGATCTCGTTGAGTTTCGGCAGCAGGGTTCAGGTTCTTTCGGAAAATGGCCGATTTCTGGAAACTGAGCTGGGATTCATCCCCGCCGTTCATGCCAAGCGCAACGCCATCCACCTGACCGATCCGGTTTCCGTGGCCGAACTGTTTCTGGGCACACCCTATCTTTGGGGCGGCAACAGCCGGTTCGGGCTGGATTGCTCGGGTCTGGTGCAGGCTGGGCTATTGGCCTGCGGCACGCCCTGCCCCGGCGATAGCAGCGATCAAGAGCGTGAATTGGGCGAGGCCCTGCCCGCTGGGACGGAACCGAAACGCGGCGATCTGCTGTTTTGGAAGGGTCACGTCGCCTGGGTCTATGGCGACAACATGCTGCTACATGCCAATGCGTATCACATGGATGTGACGTTCGAGCCGATGGATCAGGCTATCACGCGTATTCTGGAACAGGGTGATGGGCCAGTGACCGCCCACAAACGGCTCTAATCAAGGTCGACCGAGCGAATCAGCTTGCGTTCCAACACCCTTAGAACTGTGCGCAAATCCTGGCCGCGTTTCAGAATGCGGCCATCCATGCCAACCACCGAATACATCCCCTGCCTTTGCCGCAGACGTGGATGTTTCTCAACCCGGTAAATCGGATGTTCTGCCGTTCGCCGAAAGATGGAAAACACCGCCATGTCGCGCAGGTTGGAAATTCCGTAATCGCGCCATTCTCCGGCGGCGACCATCCTGCCATAGACGGATAGAATATGGGACATCTCGTGCCGGTTAAACGCGACGGGCATCTGGGCCGAGTTTGCAGAAAACCGGCTGGGAGGCTGCATGTTCATACCCCAAGCCTTGCCGGAAATTGCGTTTGAATCAAGCCCAAGCACAACAGGATGTGATTTTTTGGTTCGCCCTGTGCTAGCGCCGCCCGACCTGGCGGCAGATCAGAATCACCGGCAACAGCCCCACCGCAAGGATCACCAGCGAGGGCACGGCGGCACCCTCCAACCGCTCATCCGAGGCCAGCCGATACGCCTGTACCGCCAGCGTATCAAAATTGAAGGGCCGCATGATCAGGGTGGCGGGAAGCTCTTTCATCACGTCGACAAAGACGATCAGCAGCGCCGTCAGCAGCGAGGGCGTCAGGATCGGCAAATGCACCCGTCTCAGCGTTCCCAACGGGGTCTGGCCCAACGACCGTGCAGCGGCGTCCATGTTGACATGCACCGTGCTTTGCCCACCCTCATAAGCGCTGAGCGCGGCGGCCAGGAAACGCACCATATAGGCCGCGATCAGCAACCAGATTGACCCGGTAACCAGCAGTCCGGTCGAGATATCAAAAGTTTCGCGCATCCAAGCATCCAATGCGTTGTCGAAACTAGCAAATGGCACCAAAAGGCCCACCGCGATTACACCACCCGGCACCGCATAACCCAGCCGCGCGACATAACCTGCCGTGGCGGACCCTTTGCCCGGGCGCAACCGCTGATAGAACCCGATGCAAATCGCCGCAAAAACGGTGACGACGGCAGCCGTACCTGCCAGCGTCAACGAGTTCTGGATGAACCCGATATAGCGCCGCGACAGCAGGTTCTGTTCCGATTCAAGCCCCATCTGCACGAGAATGAACACCGGCAGCAAAAAACCCAACAGCACCGGAATGGCACACAGCATGAACCCCGCAACTGCAAACCAACCTTTAATCTGCTGTGCTGGCAGTGGGGCGTGGCTTTTACCTGCCTGGTAATATTTTGCCTTGCCCCGCCGAGTGCGTTCGATCACTGCCAGTAGCAATGCGAAACCCAGTAGGCACATGGCCAGCTGCGCGGCGGCAGCGCGGTCTCCGATCGAAAACCAGCTGGTATAGATACCGGTGGCAAAGGTCTGAACGCCGAAATAAGCTACGGTGCCAAAATCGGCGATGGTCTCCATGATCGCCAGCAGGACCCCGCCGGCAATTGCCGGGCGCGCCATTGGCAAGGACACATGCCAGAACGCCAGCCAAGGGCTTTTCCCCAACGCCCGCGCGGCCAGAAAAGCGGTCGAGCTTTGCTGTAGAAAGGCGGCGCGGGCCAACAAATAGACATAAGGATACAGAACCAGGATCAGCATCACCGCCGCGCCCCCGGTCGAGCGAATCTCGGGGAACCAATAATCGCGCGGGCCCCAGCCGGTCACCTCGCGCAGGGTGGATTGAACGATACCGGGGTGATCCAGAATGAACGTATAGGCATAGGCCAGAACATAGGCCGGAAAGGCCAGTGGTAAGACCAGAGCGATCTCAAGAAAGCGAACACCGGGAAAGCGGGTCATCGTCACCAGCCAGGCCGCGCCCACACCGATGGACAGGGTCCCGAGGGCGACCAGAACCACCAAAATCAACGTCGTCAGCGCATAGCCGGGCAGAACCGTATCCAGCAGGTGTGAGATCGTTTCCGTCCCACCCGTCACTGCCGCAAGCACAACCGCAATCATCGGCAGCAGACAGGCTGCTGCCACCAGATAAGCCACCACGGCCACCAACCGGGTGCCAAACACGCCCCGATTGCGCGTTCCGTGTTCTGAGTATTCGATTTCGGCCATGTTTCCGGTGTTACAGGCAAAGAGGCGCAGGTTTCGCCTTTAATCGACTAAAATGCTAAGAAACACCAGTAGGCAGAGGAACAATTCTGCGGCACAAACTGCCGCAGAACCCTTTGTTGGACTATTCGTAAACGCGCTGATCCTCGATCACCAATCCGTCCTTGGGCAGTGAACCGGGGGCCACAACCTCAATCGCGCCTTTCAGTTTCAGCACCTCAATTACGGATTTGGCATAGGTCACGTCATCGTCGCGTGGGCTTTCGATCTGAACGGTCATCGTGTCCATTTCCCCCTGTCGCGCGGCGATGACACGGGCTTTGACGATCTCTGAATGTTTGTCGACCAGCGCGGCCACCTGTTCAGGACGCACGAACATGCCTTTGATCTTGGTGGTCTGATCGGCCCGTCCCATCCAACCCTTGATACGCAAGTTGGTGCGGCCACAAGGCGATTGTCCGGGCATGATCGCGGACATATCACCGGTGGCAAACCGGATCAGCGGATAATCTGGGTTTAACGAGGTCACCACGACCTCACCCACCTCACCCGTGGCAACCGGGGTGCCTGTGCCGGGCGTGACGATTTCGACAATCACATGCTCGTCGATGATCATCCCCTCCATCGCGTGGCTTTCATAGGCGATATTGCCCAGATCGGCGGTGGCATAACATTGCAGACAGGAAATACCCCGGTCGGCATAATCCTGACGCAGCGATGGGAACAGTGCGCCACCACCCACCACGGCAGAAGAAAAGTTCAGCTCCACGCCCATCTCATCCGCTTTGTCCAGAATGACCTTCAGGTAATCCGGAGTACCAGCATAAGACGTACACCCCACATCCCGCGCCGCAGTGACCTGCAGCTCGGTCTGGCCGGTACCGGCGGGCAGCACAGCGGCCCCAACAGCCCGCGCACCACTTTCAAAAATCATCCCAGCCGGGGTCAGGTGATAGCCAAAACAGTTATGGACGATATCACCGGGTCCTACGCCTGCCGCATGCAGGAACCGGCCCATGCGCCACCAATCGGGATCAGTGCTGCCGGGCTCATAAATCGGACCCGGGGACTGGAAAACATGGTGAAAATGCCGCGCTGGTGTGACCGTGAACCCGCCAAACGGCGGCCGCGCCGCCTGTGCCTGCGCCAGATCAGATTTGCGCAGCACCGGCAGTTTCACCAGATCCTCGGCCGAGGCAACAGCATTGCAATCAACCCCTGCCAGATGCGCCGCAAAACCTGGCGCGGACAACGCCCGCTGAATTTGAACACGCAGCGCCTGCGCCTGATCGGCAGCGCGCTCGTCGGCTGAACGGGTCTCGAGCGCGTCGTAGTAATTCGTCATGACCAGATCCTCCATCCGCTTACAGCCACCTTTTGCGGCGGCGGTATGAGCGCACGTCACGGAAGCTTTTGCGCCCCTCGTCGGACATGCCCAGATAAAACTCTTTCACATCCGGGTTTTCGCGTAGATCGGCCGCCGGGCCGTCCATCACAACACGCCCCGATTCCAGAATGTATCCGTAATGTGCAAACCGCAGTGCCACATTGGTGTTCTGTTCGGCCAGCAGGAAGGACACGCCCTCTTTCTCGTTCAAATCCTTGACGATGCCGAAAATCTCTTCGACTAGCTGCGGCGCAAGACCCATCGAGGGCTCATCCAGCAGGATCGTTTCCGGCCGTGACATCAGCGCCCGGCCCATTGCCACCATCTGCTGTTCCCCGCCCGAGGTGTAGCCCGCCTGCGACCGGCGCCGTTCGGCGAGACGCGGGAAATAGGAATACACAAGTTCAAGATCCTGCTGGATCGCCGCGTTGCCATCCTTGCGAGTATAGGCCCCGGTCAGAAGATTTTCCTCGACCGTCAGGTGTTCAAAGCAATGGCGGCCTTCCATCACCTGAATGACGCCCTTTTCCACCAGATCGGCCGGATCGCTTTCATGCACGCTGGTGCCGCGATAGGTGATCGTACCCTTGGTGACCTCGCCCCGTTCGGACTGCAGCAGGTTCGACACCGCCTTGAGCGTCGTGGTCTTGCCCGCCCCGTTGCCGCCCAGCAAGGCGGTGATCCCACCCTTGGGCACGGTTAGGCTGACGCCCTTCAGCACAAGAATGACGTGGTTGTAGATCACCTCGATATTGTTGACCTCCAACAGGGTTTCGGCCTGTACATCGGTGGTTTGTGCCGCATCCAGCATCGTCAACTCCCGTAGATTTCGTTGATCTTGCGCTCCAACTCAGCCGCGGTCAGCCACGGGATGGGTTGAGAGCTTGTCATGTTCTTCCCCGCCTCGAACAAGGCCCCGGTGATACATTTGTCAAAAAGGGGTTCGGGGTTCTTGCAATTGAGCGCGGGCAGTTCAGGCGCAACCAATGCCTTAAAGGTCCAAGAGGGGTTCTGTTTCACAACGCGAAGGGTTCGGTCGATCGACTCGCGAAATCCCTGATCGGTGACCAGTTGGAAATTCCGGCCTGCCAACGCGAGGATACCGGGTCCCGGGTCCTTTTCTGCGACAACCAGATCGCCGTTCACCAGCAAAGTTACCCGAACGTCAAATTGTTGGCCTGTGCGCTGCGTAGCTGTTTGCTGACCCTGGGCCAGACCTTCCAGAAACACGTGCTGGCGCACACCTGCATCCGCATAAAGGTCCCCATTGATCTTGCGAGGCGGGAACAGAACCGGAATGGCCGAGCTGGCCAGAACCGCCTCGGACACGCAATCCTCTTTTGTCGCGAAATCATCTGGGGTGGTGGCCAGATACTGACCGATATCCATGATGTCGAACCGCCCAGTTTTCAGATTGACCGCGCCGACCACCACGCTGTTGACCTCTTGCCCGGATTGGCCCGGGTCGGCCCGGTTGGCGATACGATCCAGCAGAGGTTCGTCAATTTCACTTTCGACCAGCCGTTTCAGCTTTTTGGTGCTGAAGACAGAACTGGCCAAAGGAATCGGTGGCACGATTTGCAGCGACAGCACATCGTTCAAATTGATCCTGGTATTGGATTTCAGGCGCGCGTCAAACGCCGATCCCGCAAATGCCAGAGGGGTAATCAATGCCCCGGCGCTGGCCCCGGTCACGACGTTGAAGTCTGGCCTGCCGTTTTCTGTCCAGCCCGTCAGAACGCCTGATGAGAAGGCACCATATTGCCCACCGGTGGTCATAGCTAGAATTTCGACTGGAATGCCCCGCCCATCGCGGTCAAGGTTTGCACGTTGCGTGGCCTGACCTTCGAACACCCGGGCAAACAGATCCGCAGTCGCATCCACATTCGGCGCTGAGCTGCGCCCGACAACGGATTTCGCCGGAACAAAATCTCGGACAAGCCCGGTGCAGGTCGGCCCGTCGATCTCGGGCGCGCTGCACGCAGCAAGCCCAAGTACCGCACTCAGCACTATCCCTGTTCTTATCCGGAGAAACTCCAGCATCACCGCCTGTCCTTGTTTGGGGGTTGGGGCGGCGGATCACCGCCACCCCTTTTTTTGTTGCGCTTTAGTTGCAGCGCCCCTCGAGGTTGTTTTCCGACGCGTAAGCTGCGGAATCCTCGTCGATAAGCGCACCGATCACGTCACCATCTGTTGGTTTGAAGTCAGAAATCAGCGACCAGGTCTTGTTCGCCGCGTCCCACTGCGTCACACCAACCAGAGCGTCGCCGCCGTGGTTTTTGCACGAGACCGAGAAGGTCGGACCAAAGTTCGGCAGGCCCAGCTCAGCCATTTTCTCTTCGGTCATTTCAAGCGCTTCCATACCGTCACGCATGTCAGCCGGAGTGATTTCGGCATTGCCCGAAAGCTCTTGTGCTTTCTTAATGGCTTCTGCAGCCAGCACCGCGGCGTAAAGGCCACGGTTATACAGTACCGTCCCAACCTGATCGCCTGCACCGGCAGCCTTGCCAGAATCGACCACATATTGTTGCAGGTCAGCAAAGACCGGGAAATCCGTGCCCACATTGTGGAAGGTCAGCGCCTTGTAGCCATTCGCGGCCTCACCCGCAGGCACAACGTCATTTTCCGAGCCGGACCACCAGATACCGATGAAATTCTCCATCGGGAAGCGGATGTTCGCGGCTTCCTGTACCGCAACCTGGTTCATGACGCCCCAGCCCCACATCAAGACATAGTCAGGACGGTCGCGGCGGATCTGCAGCCATTGCGACTTTTGCTCTTGACCGGGGTGATCGACCGGTAGGGCCGCCAGCTCAAAGCCGTGCTTATTGGACAGTTCTTCCAGCGTGCGGATCGGCTCCTTGCCGTAGGCCGAATTGTGGTAGACCAGAGCAATTTTCTTGCCGCTCAGATCGCCACCGTTTTCTTCCAGCAGATAGTTAATCGCACCTGACGCCCCGTCCCAATAGTTGGCCGGATAGTTGAACGTGTGGCTAAAAACGTCGCCATTCTTAGCCGAAGTCCGGCCATATCCCATCGTGTGCAACGGGATATTGTCCGCAGTCACTTTTGGGATCAACTGATAGGTGATGCCCGTCGACAGCGGTTGATAGACCAACGCGCCTTCGCCCTTGGTCGATTCGTAGCACTCAACCCCTTTTTCGGTGTTGTAGCCAGTTTCGCATTCGACCACGCGGATCGGCACGCCGCCAATGCCGCCATCCCGTTCGTTCAATAGGGTGAAATAGTCGTTATACCCGTCCGAAAACGGAATGCCGCCAGCTGCATAAGGCCCAGTCCGGTAGCTGAGATCAGGGATTACCAAATCCGCCAGAGCCGGTCCTGCGGCCATCAGGGCGCTAAGCGCCGCGGTTGCCAGTGTCAATTTCATCGGGTGTCTCCTCCCTTGGTTGGTCCGATGTTGGGGTCGGGCTTTGCACCCGTTATCTGATTGGGCCTGCCCCTTAGTGCGGGAACGGCCAGAGTCTGAGTTTCTCTTTCGCCACGCGCCAAAGCTGCGCCAGACCGTGTGGCTCAAGGATCAGGAACATGATGATCAGCGCGCCGACAATCACCAGCTGCAGATGCGCCACAATATCGGTGGGCCAGCCCAGCCAATCGGCGCCAACGACTTTCAGCACCACGGGCAGCAACACCAGAAACGCAGCACCCGCAAAGGATCCGAAAATAGACCCTAACCCGCCAATAATGATCATGAACAGCACCAGAAATGATTTCTGAATGCCAAAGACCTCACCCACTTCGACAGCACCCAAATAGACGGCAAAGAACAGCGCCCCGGCGATGCCCACAAAGAACGAGCTGACGGCAAAAGCGGTCAGTTTCGCCTTCAGCGGGTTCACCCCGATGATCTCGGCGGCGATATCCATGTCGCGGATCGCCATCCAGCTGCGCCCCGTGGTGCCACGCGTCAGGTTGCGCGCGATAATGGCGCTGACCGACAGGAAGATCAGGCAGAACAGATAGGTTGCCCAGGCCGGCGCATTCGGGCCGGTGATGATGATGCCGAACACGTCTCGCTCGGGCGCGTTGATCTGGCCCGAAGCGGAATAGTTGTAGAACCACGGTACGCGGTTGAAAAGCCAGACCAGAAAGAACTGCGCGGCCAGTGTTGCCACCGCCAGATAGAACCCCTTGATACGCAGGCTTGGCAGGCCGAACAGCACGCCGACAATGGCGGTGATCCCGCCCGCCAGAATGACATGTATGAACATGCTGACATCCGGGAACGCGGTCATCAGCTTGTAGCAGGCATAGGCCCCCACGGCCATGAACCCCCCGGTGCCCAAGCTGACCTGACCGCAATAGCCCACTAGAATGTTCAACCCGATCGCTGCAATCGCATAGATCAGAAACGGCAACAGCAACGCATTGGCCCAGTAATCATTGATGAGGAACGGAATGATCCCAAAGGCCACGGCGAGCACGACATAGTACCGATACCGGTCGAACTTGATCGGAAAGGTCTGGTTGTCATCGATGTAGGAGGTTTTGAAATCCCCGGCCTCACGGTAGAACATGACTTATTTCTCCCACTCTTCCTGCGCCCGGTTGCGGGCCTTGGCATCCAGTTGGTTCGATCCTTTGGCGTATCCGCTCGCCTCGGAACTGCGCACCAGTTTCATGTAGGCCAGAACGCCCGTGATCAGCCCGGCAAAAGCCAGTATCGCGGCCACGACCAGTTGGCTTTCGGTCAGATCTTCCGAGGTGACGGCGATATAGCCAAAGGCCCAGAACCCGGCCCATGCGATGACGTTGATGATGGCGATCAGTTTGGTCATGCCCTACACCCTCTCGATGATTTTCTCACCGAAGAGGCCTTGCGGTCGGAACACCAGGAAGATCAACGCCAGAACATAGGCAAACCAGTTCTCGGTCGCACCGCCAACCAAGGGGCCGATGGCGAACTCGAACAGTTTTTCACCCACACCGATGATCAGCCCACCGACAATGGCACCTGGGATCGAGGTAAACCCGCCCAGCATCAGCACCGGCAGCGCCTTGAGCGCGATCAGCGACAGCGAGAACTGCACGCCCGACTTGGTGCCCCACATGATACCCGCGACCAGCGCCACGAACCCAGCCACCGACCAGACCATGATCCAGATGAAGTTCAGCGAGATGCCAACCGACAGTGCTGCCTGATGGTCATCGGCCACAGCGCGCATGGCCCGGCCCTGTTTGGTATACTGGCTGAACGCCACCAGGGCCGCCACCAGCAGCGCCGCAATCACAGTCGCCACGATGTCCAGATTGTCGAGGAAGAAGCCATAGCCGAAGATGTTATAGGTGCTCTCATCAATCCACAGGTTGATGCCCTGCGGCAGGCCCACATCCAGCGTCTTGATCTCGGATCCCCACATCAGGTCGGCCACACCTTCAAGGAAATAGGCCAGCCCGATGGTGGCCATGAACAGGATGATCGGCTCTTGCCCTACCAGATGACGCATGACGAACCGCTGTACCGCCCAGGCCAGCAATACCATGACACCCATGGTCAAAAGGATCGCCACAAAAGCGGGCACATTCCACCCGAAAGTATGAACGTGCGTGCCAAAAGTCGCGTTGATCACATGCGCAAAGGGCACCTGCCCGTTCATGATCCCGACCAGCGTCATCGCCGCAAACAGCGCCATAACGCCTTGGGCATAATTGAAAATCCCCGAAGCTTTGTAGATCAGAACAAAGCCCAGCGCGACCAGCGCATAGAGCACCCCGGCCATCAGACCGTTGAGGATGACCTCCATCGCGAATACGAGTTGTTCAGGCATCTGCGCCTCTCCCCATGTCTGTCCGATGCTCAGTCATGACTGACCCCCAGATAGGCGTCGATGACGTCCTGATTGCTGCGCACCTCATCCGGGGTGCCGTCGCCGATCTTTTTTCCATAATCCATCACGACCACGCGATCGCTCAGGTCCATCACCACGCCCATATCGTGTTCGATCAAGGCAATGGTGGTGCCGAATTCGTCATTCACGTCTAGGATAAAGCGGCTCATGTCCTCTTTTTCTTCGACATTCATGCCCGCCATCGGCTCATCCAGCAGCAGCAGCCTGGGTTCGGCCGCCAGCGCACGGGCCAGCTCGACCCGCTTTTTCAGCCCGTAGGGCAGGCGCGACACCGGCGTTTTGCGAATGTGCTGGATTTCCAGAAAATCGATGATCTTCTCCACCGCCTCGCGGTTCTCCACCTCTTCCGCTTCTGCCTTGCCCTTCCACCAGGCCTGCTGAAAAATGTTGGTCTTCATAAAGTTCAGCCGTCCGGTCATAACGTTGTCCAAAACGCTCATACCTTCGAACAGAGCGATGTTCTGGAACGTCCGCGCAATGCCTTGCTGCGCGACCTCGAATGGCCGCATCTGCGGGCGCTTGGCTCCGTGAAACCAGACCTCACCCTCTTGCGGGACATAGAACCCGGAAATCACGTTCAACATCGAGGACTTGCCCGCCCCGTTCGGTCCAATAATCGCCCGGATCTCACCCTCGCGAATATCGAACGAGATATCCTTGATCGCCACCACACCGCCAAAACGCAGAGTGATGTTCTTCATCTCCATCACCACGCCGCCGATCTTGCGGCCGTCTTCGGTGACATATCCTTCGGAACTATCCAGCATCAGTCACTCCCTGACCTACGCAAAAACGGGATGGCGGGCGGGGCGATGACCGCAGGTCGAGCGGCGCTCGGCGACCCATCATTCCGCAGCCACTTTATGTTGAGCGACCGGTACAACCGACGCATCTACGATCTCAAGCGTTGCGCTGATCGATCCCTTGCGGCCGTCCTCATAGGTCACTTCCGTTTTGGTCGAGACGGTCTCTGACCCGTCATACAGCGCCGCGATAATGTCGCTGAACTTGTCCTCGACAAACCCGCGCCGCACTTTCCGCGTGCGGGTCATCTCGCCGTCATCCGCATCCAGTTCCTTGTGTAGAACCACAAAGCGATGCACCTGACAGCCCGACAGCATCTCGTCGGCGGCAACAGATTTGTTCACCTCTTCCACATGCGCCTTGATGGTCTCTAACACCTGTGGATTCGCCGTCAGTTCTTGATAAGACCCGTAGGCCACGTTGTTACGTTCCGCCCAATTGCTCACTGCTGTCAGGTCGATATTGATAAAGGCCACGCAGCGATCCTTGCCGTTTCCGAACAAAACAACTTCAAGGATGTCAGGATAGAATTTCAGCTTGTTCTCGACGTATTTCGGCGCAAACATCGACCCGTCGGCCATCTTGCCCACATCCTTTGCGCGGTCAATTATCCGCAAATGTCCTGAGTTCTCTTCGATGAAACCGGCATCGCCAGTGGCAACCCATCCCTCGGCATCTTTGGTCGAGGCCGTGGAATCCGGGTTTTTGAAATACTCAACAAAAACACCGGGCGAGCGATAGTGAATTTCTCCCTTGTCATCGATCTTCAACTCGACATCCGGCGCAGGCACACCAACCGTATCCGCGCGTACTTCGCCGTCCGGTTGCACGGTGATGAATACAGTGGCCTCGGTCTGGCCGTAGAGCTGTTTCAGATTGATGCCAAGGGATCGGTAGAAATCGAAAATCTCGGGCCCGATGGCCTCACCCGCCGTATAGCCCACCCGGAACCGACCATAGCCCAGCGTATCCTTCAGCGGGCCGTAGACCAGCAGATTGCCCAGCGCGTATTTCAACTTATCACCGAGGCCCACGGGTTTGCCATCCAGCAGCAAACCTCCGACCTTCTTGGCATGCGCCATGAAGTGATGGAACATGCGCTGCTTCAGCTTGCCCGCGTCCTCCATCCGGATCATCACATTGGTCAGCTGGGTCTCAAACACGCGCGGCGGGGCGAAGAAATAGGTCGGCCCGATCTCGCGCAGATCGGTCATCATCGTATCGGCGCTTTCGGGGCAGTTCACGCAGAACCCGCACCAATAGGCCTGACCGATGGAAAAGATAAAATCGCCCACCCAGGCCATCGGCAGGTAGGACAGGATATCCTCGCTCTGGGTCAGATGATCGAACTCAGCTGAATTCTTGGCGCTTTCGATGACGTTGCGGTTCGACAACACCACGCCCTTGGGCTTGCCGGTAGTGCCCGAGGTATAGAGCATCACGCAGGTATCGTCATAGGTGATCGCAGCGATGCGCTTGTCCAGTTCCGCATCGAACCGGGCGTGACCGGCACGGCCTTCGGCCATGATATCATCCAGCGCATTCATCTGGGAATGGTCGTATTTCCGCATCCCCCGCTTGTCGGTATAAAGGATGTTTTTGACCTGGTGCAGGTTTTCCTGAATCTCGATGACCTTATCGACCTGCTCTTGGTCCCCGCAGACGACGTATTTTGCACCGCAATGTTCCAGCACATAGGCCATCTCTTCGGCCACCGCGTCCTGATATAGTGGAACCGGAACCGCACCGACCATTTGCGCCGCGACCATCGACCAATAATGCGCCGGGCGGTTGCGACCGATCACAGCAATATGGTCGCCCTTTTCAACACCCAACTCGAGAAACCCCAACGCGATGGCACGAATTTCCTTAGTCGTCTCAGCCCAGGTCCAGCATTGCCAGATGCCGAATTCTTTCTCTCGATAGGCCGGGGCGTCCCCGAACTGTGTCGCGTTTCGGTGTAGCAGCGCAGCAAGGGAGTGCATCCCCTCGGCGCCCGACTGCGTCTGAGCCAATCTTCCTCTCCTCCACATCCGGCCTCTCCCCGGGCCGGAAAAAGCGGACCCGAGGATCAACCCCGGACGCCAACGCCCGATTAAGGGACGCTTGCACGATCAGCGTCAACTTTTTCCTGATGTTTTCTCAATTCTTACGAATTGTAACAACCAAGACGTGGTGAAACCTGACCGATCTCGGGTGTGGAAATTGCAAACCTAAACCGAACGAACAGATAAACAGCCCTGACCTACTATCAAATGCTCTCATCGTCAGGAACGATTTGCCGCTGCAGACATCGGTCTTGCGGAGGTCTTCTAATGGCTAAATATTCTGGATTACCACATAAGACACGGCGCGTTGGGCGCTGGTAAAAAAATCAGAAAATCGCGTGTTGATGAAGGCCGACAACAACAAAGGCCGACGCCGCAATGACCAATGCAGACGCGAAATACTTGAAACTTAGCTGTTTCTTTTCAGGCTTCATCGTCCATGTCGCCCATTTGTTTTGCAATTCATTGTTGGTGGAACTTGTATCGCTTTTCATAACATCACCAATCCGATCTGCGCCATTCAATCTGCGTAGCCGCCCCTGACCTTATCATTGAGTAATTCTGCAGACAGGCACCATTAGGTGTTTTCGACTCGCCGTAAGCTAACAGAGTTTGCATCAACAATATTAAATACAGAAGCAACGCGTTGTTCACATTGCATTCACATTCTCTTGGTTGAAAACGGAACTGATTTCGTTCCGACGTCCAATCTGACGGACTTACAGCCAGTCCCGCAAAATTGGGATCAGCGGCACATCCGCTGCAGGCATCGGGTAGTTTCGCAACTCATTCGCGCGCACCCATTTCAGTGCCTGCCCTTCTTTAGACTGCGGGATCCCCTCCCACTTGCGGCAGGCAAACAAGGGCATCAACAGGTGAAAATCGTCATAGCTGTGACTGGCGAAGGTCAGCGGGGCAAGGCAGGAGGCCCAGGTGTCGATGCCCAGCTCCTCATGCAATTCGCGGATCAAGGCGGCTTCGGGCGTTTCTCCGGCTTCGATCTTGCCGCCGGGGAACTCCCACAAGCCCGCCATGGATTTACCTTCCGGGCGCTGCGCCAGCAACACCCGGCCCTCGATGTCGATCAGGGCGACGGCAGACACTAATACGGTTTTCATGGTCGCAATCCCGGACGCAAAACCGGGCTCCACTTTTGCTGGAATTGCTCCGGTTTCACGAGCGATAATCCGCGTTGATCTCGATATACCCGTGGGTCAGATCGCAGGTCCAAACGGTGGACTTACCTTCGCCCAGCCCCAGGTCGACCGAGATCACCAGATCCTGACCTTTCATATAGGCGGCGGCGGCGTCCTCGCTGTAATCGGGGCTGACCCAGCCTTTCTCGGCCACCAGAATGTCACCGAAAGAAATGCTCAGCAGGTCCCGATCCGCCGCGGCACCCGATTTTCCGATGGCCATAACAACGCGGCCCCAGTTCGGGTCCTCGCCCGCAATTGCGGTTTTGACCAGAGGGGAATTGGCAATGGCCAACCCATGCACCTTGGCATCTGCGTCCGAGGTGGCCCCAGTCACGCGGATTTCCACGAATTTAGTCGCACCTTCTCCGTCGCGCACTACCTGCTGCGCCAAATCCAGCATCACGCCTTCCAGTGCCTCGGCAAAGGCGGCATTGCCCGTCGCATCCACGCCTGACGCCCCGGTCGCGCACAGCAACAGGCTGTCCGAAGTTGAGGTATCGCTATCCACCGTGATGCAGTTGAATGTCCGGTCCGTCTGCGCGCCTAGCAGCGCCTGCAGCGCCGACTGTTCGACCTGCGCATCGGTGAAAATGTAAACCAGCATCGTCGCCATATCCGGGGCGATCATGCCTGATCCCTTTGCAATCCCCGCAATAGAGACTGTTTTTCCATCAATCTCGACCTGCGCGCAGGATCCTTTTGGGAACGTGTCCGTGGTCATGATCGCGCGCGCGGCATCCTCAACCGCGTGACGGCTAAGGCCCGCTTTCAGAGCCTCAAGCTGCGCCACGATACGCTCATGGGGCAGCGGCTCACCAATTACGCCGGTGGACGAGGTAAAAACCCGTTCGACCGGAACACCGGTGGCCTTGGAAACTGCCTGCGTCACCTCGGCCACCGAGGTCTGACCATAATGACCGGTAAAGGCATTGGCATTGCCTGAATTCACCAGGATCGCAGCTGGTCCCTCGTTGGTTCCGCCGATCTTGTCCTGACAGTCTAGGACAGGAGCCGCGCGTGTGGCGGAGCGGGTGAACACCCCCGCCACCGAAGTGCCGGGATCCATCACCGCCAGCATAACATCAGTACGGCCCTGATAGCGCACACCGGCCTCGACCGTGGCGAACCGCACACCATCAATCGCGGGCAAATCGGGAAAGGCCGCCGGGGCCAACGGAGATACCTTGGTGATCGTGGCCACGGGGGTTACTCCTGAAGCAGTTCGATCTGACGCAGCGCCTCGGGGCCAGCACCATCCGGGGCGGGACGATCGATGTCGGCCTCGCGGGTCAGCTCGTCGATCCGAGCCTGAATGACGCCCTGTTGCAGGGTTTGGGTCAACTCGGCGCGTACCTGTTCCAATTCAGGCGCTTCGGTTTTGCGCTTGTCGTTCAGGGTGACCAGATGCCAGCCGAACTGAGTTTTCACCGGCTCGGAAATCTGGCCTTTGTCCAGCGCGATCACGGCCGCCTCAAATTCCGGGACCATCTGACCGGGTCCGAACCAGCCCAGCTCACCCCCGTTCGGGCCCGACGGGCCGGTGGAGTGTTCTTTGGCCATCTCGGCAAAATCGGCGCCGTCATCCAGCTGTGCCTTGATTTCTTTGGCTTTGTCTTCCGTTTCCACCAGAATATGGCTGGCGTTGAACTCGTCCGAACCTTCGAAATCTGCGTACTGGGCGTCATAGGCGTCTTGTATCACGTCGTCGGTCAGGTTTTCGTCGATCAACGCATCCACCGCCTGCACCGCCCGCATGGATCGCGTCTCGTTTTCCAAGGCCAGAGTGTTCAGTTTGCTCAAAGCGTCCTGCTGCTGGCTCAACAATTGTTGCTGGATCAGCTGATCCAGAATCAGATCATACAAAACATCGTCTTCGATCTGCTGGTACTGCTCGGGCAGCGCGGCTGCGGTGGCGATGATGTGACCCAATGTGATTTCATCACCATTCACACGAGCGACCACGGTGGCGGCATCAGGTTTGGTTTCGGCGGCCAATGGCAGGGCCATCACAGCAGCAAGCGCCAACGATGGCAGAAAAGTGAGGCCTTTGGGCATGGAATCATCCTATTTCTTTGCCGCGACAGGGCGCAGCGTTGACACTCTGGGACCTGCCGCTTACATCGCTTTGAAGCCTTGGACAGGGCCGCCTTTCACCCCCCGTATCTATGGGTTGCGCGCAAGGTGGGCAAGCCTGTCGCAACCACGATAAGAACAGATCCGCTGGAGTGAACATGCTGGGACTCGGAACGCTCGCCAAAAAGGTGTTCGGAACACCGAACGACCGCAAGATTAAGGCGACCCGCCCGTTGGTCGAGAAAATCAACGCGCTGGAGCCAGAGTTCGAGAAACTGTCCGATGACGGCCTGATCGAAAAAACCGCCGAGCTGCGCAAACGCGCACTGGACGGGGAAAGCCTGGATGACCTGCTGCCCGAAGCCTTTGCCAACGTCCGCGAAGGCGCCAAACGCGCGCTGGGTCTGCGCGCCTTTGACGTGCAGCTGATGGGCGGCGCGTTCTTGCATCAAGGCAACATCTCGGAAATGAAGACTGGTGAGGGCAAGACGCTGGTCGCCACCTTCCCCGCCTATCTGAATGCGCTGACCGGCAAGGGCGTTCACGTGGTCACGGTGAACGAATATCTGGCCAAGCGCGACTCGGAATGGATGGGCAAGGTGTTTGCCTCCGTGGGCATGACCACCGGCGTGATCTGGTCGGGCCAACCCGACGCCGAAAAGAAAGCGGCCTATGCCTGTGACGTGACCTATGCCACCAATAATGAGCTGGGTTTCGACTATTTGCGCGACAATATGAAGGCCGAGCTGGACCAGATTTACCAGAAATACCACAATTTCGCGATTGTGGACGAGGTCGACTCGATCCTGATCGACGAAGCGCGAACACCGCTGATCATCTCGGGGCCGTCGCAGGACCGTTCGGATCTGTATACCGCCATTGATGGATTGATCCCCTCGTTGCAGGACGATCACTATACGCTGGACGAAAAGTCCCGCAACGTGACCTTCACCGATGAGGGCAACGAGTTTCTGGAACAGCAGCTGATTGCTGCGGGGCTGATTCCCGAAGGGCATTCGCTGTATGATCCCGAAAGCACAACCGTGGTGCACCACGTCAATCAGGGTCTGCGCGCGCACAAGCTGTTCACGCGCGACAAGGACTATATCGTCCGTGACGGCGATGTCGTGCTGATCGACGAATTCACCGGCCGGATGATGCCGGGCCGCCGCCTGTCCGAAGGTCTGCATCAGGCCATCGAGGCCAAAGAAGGTGTGCAGATTCAGCCGGAAAACGTGACGCTGGCCAGTGTGACTTTCCAAAACTATTTCCGCCTGTACGACAAGCTGGGCGGCATGACTGGCACCGCACTGACCGAGGCCGAAGAATTCGCTGAAATCTACGGTTTGGGCGTAGTCGAGGTTCCGACCAACAAACCGATTGCCCGTTTGGACGAAGACGATCAGGTCTATCGCACCGCCGGTGAGAAATACGGCGCGATGATCGAACAGACCAAAGAGGCGCAGGAAAAGGGCCAGCCGGTCCTCCTGGGCACCACGTCGATCGAGAAATCCGAACTGCTCAGCCAAATGCTGCAAAAGGAAGGCATTGCACACAATGTTCTGAACGCCCGCCAGCACGAGCAAGAGGCGCAGATCGTCGCCGATGCCGGCCGTCTGGGTGCGGTGACTATCGCCACCAACATGGCTGGCCGCGGCACCGATATTCAGCTGGGCGGCAATGTGGAAATGAAGGTTTTGCAGGCACTGGCCGAAAACCCCGAGGCCGACCCGACCCAGCTGCGTGCCGCTGAAGAATCCCGCCATGCCGAGGAAAAGGAAAAGGTTCTGGCAGCCGGTGGTCTTTATGTGATGGCGTCCGAGCGTCACGAAAGCCGCCGCATTGACAACCAGCTTCGTGGCCGTTCGGGCCGTCAGGGCGATCCGGGCCGCACCGTGTTTTACCTGAGCCTCGAAGACGACCTGATGCGAATCTTTGGGTCAGAACGGCTCGATAAGGTGCTGACCACCCTGGGCATGAAAGAAGGCGAAGCCATCGTCCACCCCTGGGTGAACAAGTCACTGGAGCGGGCACAGTCCAAGGTCGAAGGCCGCAACTTTGACATGCGCAAGAACGTCCTGAAATTTGACGACGTGATGAACGACCAGCGGAAGGTAGTGTTCAGCCAACGGCGTGAGATTATGTCTTCGGACGACCTGTCCGAAATCGTCTCGGATATGCGCGAACAGGTGATCGACGATCTGATCGACGAACACATGCCGCCAAAATCCTATGCCGATCAATGGGACACGGACGGTCTGCACGAGGCGGTCAAGGATAAGCTGACCATCGACGCCCCTGTACAGGACTGGGCCGCCGAAGAAGGCGTGGATGACGAGCAGGTACGCGAACGTCTGATCAACGCCGCAGACGAGATGATGGCGCAGAAAGCGGCGGCCTTTGGTCCCGAAAACATGCGCAACATCGAAAAACAGGTGCTGTTGAACACCATCGACGGTAAATGGCGCGAGCATCTGTTGACGCTGGAACATCTGCGCTCGGTCGTTGGGTTCCGCGGCTATGCCCAGCGCGATCCGCTGAACGAATACAAGAACGAGAGCTTCCAGCTGTTCGAGTCGATGCTCGATAGCCTGCGTGAGACCGTGACTCAGCAATTGTCACGCGTGCGCCCACTGTCTGAAGAAGAGCAGCGGGAAATGCTGGCGCAGATGCAAGCACAACAGGCTCAGGCGCAGCAGCAAGTCGAACAAGCGACCGAACGGGCCGAAGCGGTAGCCGAGGCCGAAGCCTCGGGCGATCCGCGTCCCGGCTTTGTCGAGGATGATCCAAGCACCTGGGGCAACCCGTCGCGCAATGACCGTTGCCCCTGTGGATCGGGCAAAAAATTCAAACACTGCCATGGGCGCCTGACCTAACGTCAGCATAATTCAGACACATTGAGTCCCCCTCACGGCCACATATTGGCCGTGATTCAGAATCAATATGCGACTCGCTCCTTCAACTGGGGAGGGTGTCTTGTTTGTAATAAAGAACTACGTGACCACCGGCGGCACTGTCGTTTGCGCGCTGGCAATTGGTTACCTGATGCAAAATGGATTTCCTGCGTGGTCTGACGACGTGCAGGGCACTGAACTTGCGGCCGCTGATCAAGGTGCCGGTATTCCCGGGCTGGAGGACATCGTCTTGACCTCCTCGACCCCCGCCCAGGAAACAGACCGCGCCATCCCTTCAGCACAACGAGTTGAGACTCCCAGCCGGTCAACCCCCTCTAATCACGCTGATTGTAGCCTGAGCGCCCGCGCACGCGCCGTGCCCGGTGCTGCCGCGCGCCTGATCATCAAGGCCCCCTGCTACGGCAATGAACGGATCGAGGTGCATCACAGTGGACTGACCGTAACGCAGCAGACAGACGCCAATGGCACGCTGGACCTGACCATACCGGCCTTGTCGGAATACGCGATCTTCCTGATCTCGCTTGACGATCAGAAAGGGACCGTAGCCACCACTCACGTTCCCGACATCAGCCAGTATGCCCGCGTTGTATTACAATGGCAGGGCACGACCGAGCTGCAGATCCACGCGCTGGAATTTGGGGCCAGCTATGGGGATGCAGGTCATGTTTCGGCTCAGTCTGACTCGCAAGGCGCAGGCAGTGTCGTTCAGCTAACGCAACCGACCTTCAGCGATGCGCGCAACCTCGAGATCTATTCCTTTCCCGCCGCGCAATCGGATCAATCGGGCTCGATCGAATTGACGGTCGAGGCTGAGGTGACATCAGAAAATTGCGGAACGGACCTGCACGTCCAGTCGCTGGAGTTGCGCGAAGACCGGAAACTGCGGCCGCGCGAATTAACGCTGAACTTTCCAGACTGCTCCAAAACAGGTGAGTTTCTGGTGTTGAATAATCTGTTCCAAAACCTGACAATCGCGGCAAACTAAAACCGCAGGCAGGCTAGAACTTCCTATGACATTTCTTCGTGTGGCGGCGGTCGCACTGTTTTCGGCAACACTTTCCTCAGCTGTTCAGGCGCAGGATATCACGCTCACCTCTCATGACGGCAAGGTCGAGGTGACAGGCACCCTGCTTGGCTTTGACGGAGAGTTCTACCGCGTCGACACCCAATTTGGTGAGCTGACGGTGGATGGCTCGGGCGTGACCTGCGATGGTCCTGCCTGCCCCAATCTGACCGATTTCGTGGGCGAACTGACGTTTTCAGGCTCTTCCGTCATGGCCGAGAAGGTGTTGCCTGCCCTGTTGATGGGCTTTGCCGAACAGGAAGGACTGTCAGTCACGTCCCGCCAATCCGCTCCGGACAGTTTGATATACGAGCTTCATCAGGATGGGCGCGACGCGCCGCTGGGCCGATTCTATTTCGATATCGGCAATACCGGTCAGGGCTTTGCCGATCTGATCGCAGATCAGACCGACATTGTCATGGCTTTGCGCGAAATCCGCCCGTCAGAGCAAGAGGCTGCCGAAGCCGCTGGTTTGGGCGACTTGAACCACGCACGCCGGTCGCGGGTTATTGCGTTGGATGCGTTGGTGCCCATCGTGGCGCCGGACAATCCCGTGCCCCAAATCTCTCCCGCGGATCTCGCCTTGGTGTTTTCTGGCACGATTGACAATTGGTCCGCCTTGGGTGGACCCGACGCACCAATTGCGCTGCACCTGCCCGACGCCGGATCAGGTCTGGCACAAGGGGTCGAGGATCAACTGCTTTCACCCGCCAGTGTCGTTCTGTCTGATGCCGTTATCCGGCATGAACGCAGCAGCGATCTGGTTCAAAAGGTCACCAAGGACCCTTTTGCCATCGGCATCGCTAGCCAGGCCGAGGCTGACGCGGCCCGCGCACTGCCCCTGACCGGTGGATGTGGTCACGTGTTGATGGCCACCCGGCAGACGATCAAGACCGAGGACTACCCGCTGACCTCACCCATGTTCCTGTACCTCCCCAAGCGCCGCCTGCCCCGTATCGCCCGGCAGTTTCTGGCTTATACCCAAGGCGACGCAGCCCAAAAGGCGATCCGCAATGCGGGTTTTGTCGATCAGGAACCCGAGATGATGCGGATCGGATTGCAGGGGGATCGTCTGGCCAATGCGGTGGCCTCGGGTGGCCCTGAGGTTGGGTTGGAGGAATTGCAGCGCATGGTCGATACCCTCAGACCCATGTCCCGGCTGTCGCTATCGGTCAGGTTCGAGGCAGGCTCGTCCCGCCCCGACGCACAATCACGGTCGAACATCCAGCATTTGGCCCAACAGCTTGAGGCCGGGACGCTGAATGCGCGCAAGCTGGTGTTCGTTGGTTTCAGCGACGGCGACGGAGCCGCGACTGCAAATAAGCGGATCGCCTTGCTGCGCGCCAAAACCGTGCGCAATGCGGTGTTGGCGGCGGTGGAAACTGCCATTCCCGATAGTGTTGAATTGCAAGTCGATGCGTTTGGTGAGGCGATGCCGATGGCTTGCGACGACACCGAATGGGGCCGAAAGATCAACCGCCGGGTCGAGATCTGGGTTCAGTAACTCGCTACAGATATCCCTGCGACCGAAAGCTCAGTTCATTCGATTTGCCGATGATCAGATGATCATGCAGCGTCAGCCCCAGGGCAAGACATGCGTCCTGTATCCGGTTGGTCATGTCGATATCTGATTGCGACGGGGTCGGATCGCCCGAAGGGTGATTGTGTACCAGGATCAAGGCTGACGCATTCAATTCCAACGCCCGTTTCGCAACCTCGCGCGGATATACCGGTACGTGATCGACGGTGCCCTTGGCCTGTTCCTCATCCGCGATTAGCACGTTCTTGCGATCCAGATAGAACACCCGGAACTGCTCCGTCTCGCGATGGGCCATCGTGGTGTGACAATAGTCAAGCAGTGCATCCCAACCTGAAATCACGTGCCGCTGCATCACCCGCGCGCGGGCCATGCGATGGGCGCAGGCCTCAAGTATCTTCAAATCGGTGATCACCGTGTCACCAACGCCCTTGATCTGACGCAGCCGTTCCTCGGGCGCGGTCAGAACCCGGTTGAAATCCCCAAACGTGTCCATCAGCGCCCGTGCCAGCGGCTTTACATCCTGCCGCGGGATTGAACGGAACAGCACCAGTTCCAACAGCTCATAATCCGGCATCGCCGCCGATCCACCTGACATGAACCGTTCCCGCAGGCGTTTCCGGTGATCTTTGATGTAGGACGGTAACCGACCCGAGGGCAGGGGCGCCACCGGGGCTTCGTCACTTTCAAACAGCATCGGGGCTTCGGCAAAGGCGTCCTGAGTCATGCGTTCAGATTTGCGCAGAATCGGTTTCCGAAAGGTTAACGCGCCCAAACGACCTTAGACCCTTTTGGTCGATAGTCACCGGTTTCCACCTACCTCGTGTATCAATTCACTCATGTAGTTGAGGCTGCAACCAGGACAATCTCACCGGCCCAATCCGATTGAATTTGCTCAGCCGCCCGCCATGCGCGCAATCCGCTAGAGCAACAAAGCACAAGTCTTTTTCCTTTGTTAGGCTCTGTTTTCAGGGATTCAACAATGTCCCGACGTGCCCTGCTGTGAAGAGGCTCGGGGGCCTCGTCCCGGGTGCGCAGTTCAATGATCACATCATCTTCGGTCAATTGGCTGGCGGAAAGAAATCGAAAGTAGTGCCCCGGTTCCGGTGCGCCGTCAAATCTGAATGTGCTGTTGCGCAGCGTGCGGGCGTCGAACTGTACCAACTGTCCCAAAGGCGAGGGGTCCAGGCCAAGGATCACGCCCAGCGCCATTTGCGCCTGCAAGGCACCTATCACCCCAACGACAGGGCCCAGCACGCCGGCCGTTGCACAGCTCGCGCCGCTATCCGGTGCATCCGGAAACACCGCACGCAAGGACGGCGCGCCAGCACAGAACCCACCGACATAGCCGGTCAGCCCCAATACGGATGCGCTGATCAGCGGCTTGCCCTGCAACAAACAGGTATCCGACAGGATATAGCTGGCCGCATAACTGTCCGCGCAGTCCAGAACAATGTCAGAGCTGCGGACAAAATTTAACACATTCTGGTTTGTTAGAGCCTGATTCTCAGCCATTACGGTGATGTCACCATTCAGCGCCCGGCAGCGTTCTGCGGCGACTTTGGCCTTGGCGCGCCCACAGTCGGATTCAGCGAACAATGTCTGCCGATGCAGGTTCGATAGCGCGATCTGATCCCGGTCCAGGATGGTTATATGCCCAACCCCGGCCCCGGCCAACAAGGGTAAGACCGGGGAGGCTAATCCGCCTGCGCCCACCACCAGAACCCGCGCTGCCGACAGGCGGGTCTGGCCTGCCGGTCCAACCTCGGGCAGGATCATCTGGCGGGCATAGCGGCTCATCTCGTGACCTCGATCCATTCGCGAACGCGGGTTTCTGGATCGGAATTCAGCGTGATGTCCGTGACGACCGAGACGATGTCGGCCCCCGCCTGCAAGACGCCCGGCGCCCGCTCAACGCTCATGCCGCCAATCGCGACCAGAGGGATATCCCCCACCCGTGCCTTCCATTCGGTGACGCGTGGCAGGCCCTGCTGTTCCCATTTCATTTTTTTCAGGATCGTCGGATAGACCGGGCCCAAAGCCACATAATCCGGGTCCATGGTCAGGACACGCTCTAATTCATCATCATCGTGGGTAGAGACACCCAGTTTCAGCCCCGCCTTGCGGATGGCTTTCAGATCGGCCTCGTCCAGATCCTCTTGCCCGAGATGAATCCACTCACAACCAGCGTCGATAGCCGCCTGCCAATGATCATTGACCACCAGCACGGTGCCGTGGGCACGGCATAGTTCCAACGATTGGGCGATCTGTTCCCGTATGATCACATCAAGCTGATCCTTGATCCGCAGTTGCACCAGCTTCACATCCAGGGGCAGCATCCGGCGCAACCAGTCAGAGTGGTCGAAGATCGGATAGAACCGGTCTAACATCATGATAAGAAGGCCTTTCCGATTACCGGAGTTGATGGTTCGGCCATATCGCGCGCCTCGATCGGGTCGGCTTGATGCGCCAGTTGCCCGGCCTGAATCGCCAGCATCATTGCGCGGGCCATGGCCACAGGGTTTCCGGCGCGAGCGACAGCGGTATTCAGCAGAACGGCGTCATAACCCAACTCCATCGCCTGCGCGGCGTGACTGGGCAGGCCGACGCCCGCATCCACTACCAGCGGTATGTCGGGGAATTCGGCCCGCATCGCGCGCAGGGCATATTCATTGTTCAGCCCGCGCCCCGACCCGATGGGTGCACCCCAAGGCATCAGCACCTCGCACCCGGCGGCCAGCAGACGCTCGCCCACGATCAGGTCGTCGGTGGTGTAGGGGAATACGTGAAACCCGTCCTCGGTCAGTATGCGCGCGGCCTCGACCAGTTGAAACACATCTGGCTGCAAACTGTCAGTGTGGCCGATCAGTTCCAGCTTGATCCAATTAGTGTCAAACACCTCACGCGCCATATGGGCGGTGGTTACGGCTTCTTTGACCGTGTGGCACCCAGCAGTGTTTGGCAAGATCAGCACGCCCAGCTCGCGGATCATCTGCCAGAAGGTCTGCCCAGCCCCGGATTCACGGCGCAAGGAAACTGTGGCAACACCCGCGCCGCTCTCGCGAAACGCCTGTTCCAGAATGGCGGGGCTGGGGTACTGCGCCGTGCCCAGCATCAATGAGTTGGGAAGTTGGGTCCCATAAAAGCTTTTCATCCTCAGCCTCCCTGCATCGGCGCGACGACTTCAACCCGGTCGCCATCGGTCAACTTTTGAGCAATGCGCAGACCCGAGGGCACAAAGTCTTCGTTTACAGCTGTCGCTACCCGTCCAGAGAACCCGCATTCGACCAACAGATCCGAGAGGATTTCGGCGCGCACCTCGCGCGATTCACCATTAAGCACGATCTTCATCAACCATCTCCGAATGTTTGTTGTCCAACGCCAGATCGGCCACTCCCTGCGCCAGCGCTGGGGCCAGCAGATAGCCATGGCGGTACAGTCCGTTGGCATAAATCGTATGCCCCAGCCGCCGGATGCGGGGCAGGTTGTCGGGAAAAGCCGGGCGCAGATCGACACCGATCTCAAGCACCTCGGCCTCGCCAAAGGCGGGGTTCAGCGCATAGGCGGCGCTGAGCAGTTCCAGCATGGATCGGGCCGTGATGCGGCTGCTGTCTTCGCTTTCGATCATCGTTGCGCCCAGCATGTAGACACCATCCCCACGCGGCACGATGTACAGCGGCATCCTTGGATGCAGTAGACGTACAGGTCGCGTCAGGGTCACGTCCGGGCAGCGGATCACCAACATCTCTCCCTTGACGCCGCGCAGGTCGTGCAAAACCTCACGCCCGTGCAGACCGCGGCAATCGATTGCATTCTCCAGCTGGGTCGGGGCCAGTTTCCGGTGGAAGACTACCCCTTGGTCCAGCAATTGGCGGTGCAGATCCCGCAGCGCCTGTCGCGGGTTCAGATGAGCCTCATCCGTGAAATGCAGACCTTTGGTCAAACTGGTTAGATCAGGCTCTAAATTGGCAATTTCAGCCTGACTAATCTCGGTATACCCCCCGGTCCGACGGGCGAACCGACGCAAATCCGGCAGATCACGCGGGTTGGCAACAACCAGCGTGCCACGTTGTTCCACCCGAGTACGCGTAGACCACCACTCGAACGCAGCCTTGCCCAGCCGCAACACCGGTTCTTCGGCGTTTTCAAACTCGCACCATGGGGCCAGCATACCGCCAGCCCACCAAGAACACCCATGCGGGCCAGGTGGACCACTGGGATCAAAGATCTGAACCTTGGCCCCGCGCAACACTAGCTCGCTGGCTACGGCCAGCCCGGCCACACCGGCCCCTATGACCGACCAGACCGTCACGCGGGCCAGACCCGATGGAAATGATGAACCGGGCCATGCCCTTGTCCGACCATCAGACCGTCAGCTTTAGCAATGGCCCCTTGCAGATACTCATGCGCCTGCGCGACCGCATCGGTCAGGCCCAGCCCTCGCGCCAGCCCGGCTGCTATCGAAGACGACAGGGTGCAACCGGTGCCATGCGTGTTGCGCGTATCGCACCGGGGGGCGGTGAATTCTGCCACAACTCCCGAAGGATCAAGCAAGACGTCGTGGCAAACGTCGCCGCGCCCATGTCCGCCTTTCATCAATACCGACCGCGCCCCCAGCCCGCACAGCGCCATCCCCTGCGCGATCATCTGATCGGGGGATTCGGCGTCCGAGGTGCCCAGCAAACAAGCGGCCTCGGGTAAGTTCGGGGTAAGCATGGTCGCTTGGGGCACAAGAACATCACGCAGGGTCTGAACCGCATCCTGTGCCAGCAAGGCATCGCCAGATTTGGAGATCATCACCGGGTCCAGAACGACGGGGCCATCATACCCAGCGATAGTCTCGGCAACGGTTTGAATAATTTCAGGGGTCGCAAGCATGCCGATCTTGATCGCGCCTACATCCAGGTCGGTCAGCACCGCCTCGATCTGAGCGGCCACTACGTTGAGCGGTATGCCGTGCACTGCGGTCACAGCCCGCGTGTTCTGCGCCGTGACCGCCGTGATCACGCTGGCCCCATACACGCCCAACGCAGACATCGCCTTGAGATCGGCCTGAATCCCGGCCCCACCGCCACTGTCCGAGCCCGCAATTGTCAGGGCAATATGCGCCATATCGTTGCTCCATCTTCAGGGGGCAACGCAGCATGGAAAACGTCTGTGTGTGTAGACCGTTCCCTACGCCGGTATTGCCCGGATCAGGTTCGATGGGTTAGCGCATTCACGCCTCTCAGCCCCTTGATCAGGGCACCCCAACGGTTGGCGCGACAATCTCAGGGGATGCGAAAGGATTCAAGGGCCAATTTTCGCGAAGTTCATGGACAAACTGGACCTATAAAACGAAAAAAGCCGACCCAAGGGGATCGGCCTTTTGGCAACTTGGTGGAGTGATCTTAGCCCTTCATCCCATCCCAAAAGGATTTGACGGATGAGAAAAAGCTTTTTGATTCCGGGTGGTTATCCTCACCCAAATCGTCGAACTCTTTCAGCAGTTCTTTTTGGCGACTGGTCAGGTTGACCGGCGTTTCCACCGCCAGTTCGATGAACATGTCACCCACACCGCCGCCACGCAGGGCGGGCATGCCTTTGCCGCGCAGGCGCATCTGACGGCCCGATTGGCTGCCTGCTGGTATTTGCACGCGGCCGCGGCCACCATCGATGGTTGGCACTTCGATCGAACCGCCCAGCGCGGCCTTGGCCATGCTGACAGGGACGCGGCAATACAGGTTCACGCTGTCGCGTTCGAACAGCTTGTGATCCGACACTTCGACAAAGATATACAGATCACCCGGAGGGCCACCGCGCATCCCAGCTTCACCCTCACCCGCCAGGCGGATGCGGGTTCCGGTCTCGACACCGGCGGGGATGTTGACGGAGAGAGCGCGTTCTTTTTCCACGCGGCCTGCACCGCCACAGGCTTTACAGGGGTTCTTGATGATCTGACCCAGACCCGAACAGGTCGGGCAGGATCGTTCGACGGTAAAGAAACCCTGCTGTGCACGCACCTTGCCCATGCCCGAACAGGTTGGACAGGTGGTTGGCTCCACTCCGCCTTCTGCGCCCGATCCGTCACAGGCCGAACAGGCCACGGCGGCAGGAACACTGATGGTTTTCTGCAGGCCCGCGAACGCCTCTTCCAGCGTCACGCGCAGGTTATAGCGCAGGTCCGATCCGCGCGCCGCTCGGCGCCCGCCACCGGGGCCGCCACGCTGACCGCCCATGAAATCGCCGAACAGATCGTCGAACACGTCTGAGAATGCGCTGGAGAAATCACCCTGACCAAAGCCGCCGCCCGGACGACCACCACCGCCGCCCATACCGTTTTCAAAGGCGGCATGGCCGAAACGGTCATATGCGGCCTTTTTGTCGGCGTCGCGCAGAACATCATAAGCCTCGTTGGCTTCTTTGAACTGCGACTCGGCATCCGGGTTGTCTTTGTTGCGATCGGGATGCAACTCTTTGGCTTTCTTGCGAAAACCCTTTTTGATTTCATCCGCTGATGCGCCCTTTGATACGCCGAGCACATCGTAGTAGTCGCGTTTTGACATCAGTATTTCCTTCAGCCTCAACGTATTTGGGCCGGCCCGGCAACCGGACCGGCCCACATTGGCCCGGTTACCCGTTAGTTACGCTTGTCGTCGTCCAGATCTTCGAACTCGGCGTCAACAATGTCGTCCTCACCCGGCGCAGCATCTGCCGCCGCAGGCTCATCCTCACCTTCTTCGGCTTGCGCCTTATAGATGGCTTCGCCCAGCTTCATGGCCGCTTCGGTGACGTTCTGGATGCCCGACTTGATCTTGTCGGCATTCTCGGTCTCCAGCTCGTCCTTCAGCGCGGCAATTGCCAGCTCGATGGCTTCGATGGTGGTCGGGTCGACCTTGTCGGCATGCTCTTCCATCGACTTTTCGGTCGAGTGGATGAGGCTTTCCGCCTGGTTCTTGGCGTCTACCAGCTCGCGGCGTTCCTTGTCGGCTTCCGCGTTCTCTTCGGCGTCCTTGACCATCTTGTCGATGTCTTCATCCGACAGACCGCCCGAGGCCTGGATGGTGATCTTCTGCTCTTTGCCCGTGCCTTTGTCCTTGGCCGAAACCGAGACAATGCCGTTGGCGTCGATATCAAAAGTCACCTCGATCTGAGGCATGCCGCGCGGTGCAGGCGGGATATCTTCGAGGTTGAACTGACCCAGGATCTTGTTGTCCGCAGCCATTTCACGCTCACCCTGGAACACGCGGATGGTTACGGCGTTCTGGTTGTCCTCGGCGGTCGAGAAGACCTGAGACTTTTTGGTCGGGATCGTGGTGTTGCGATCGATCAGGCGGGTGAACACGCCACCCAGCGTCTCAATCCCCAGCGACAGCGGGGTCACGTCCAGCAGAACAACGTCTTTGACGTCGCCCTGCAGAACACCGGCCTGGATGGCGGCGCCCATGGCAACCACTTCGTCCGGGTTCACACCCTTGTGCGGCTCTTTCCCGAAAAACTTGGTGACCTCTTCGATCACTTTCGGCATCCGGGTCATACCACCGACCAGAACAACTTCGTCAATGTCGCCAGCCGACAGACCAGCGTCTTTTAGAGCGGCCTGGCAGGGCTTCATCGACTTTTTGATCAGGTCCGAAACCAGCGATTCCAGCTTGGCACGGGTCAGTTTCATGACCATGTGCAGCGGCTGACCGTTCGAACCCATCGAGATGAACGGCTGGTTGATTTCGGTTTGCGAAGTCGAAGACAGCTCAATCTTGGCTTTCTCAGCAGCTTCTTTCAGACGCTGCAGCGCCATCTTGTCTTGCGACAGGTCGACACCGTGTTCCTTTTTGAACTCATCCGCCAGGTAGTTGACGATGCGCATGTCAAAGTCTTCACCACCCAGGAAGGTGTCACCGTTGGTCGATTTGACCTCGAACAGGCCGTCGTCGATTTCCAGAATAGTCACGTCGAAAGTACCGCCACCAAGGTCATAGACCGCGATGGTTTGAGTTTCTTCTTTGTCCAGACCATAGGCCAGCGCAGCCGCTGTCGGTTCGTTGATGATCCGCAGCACTTCCAGACCGGCGATTTTACCGGCGTCTTTGGTGGCCTGACGCTGTGCGTCGTTGAAATATGCAGGAACGGTGATCACGGCTTGCGTGACTTCCTCACCCAGATAGCTCTCGGCGGTTTCCTTCATCTTGCCCAGAGTGAAGGCCGAGATCTGGCTTGGGGAGTACTTTTCACCGCGGGCTTCAACCCACGCGTCGCCATTGCCGCCATCGACGATGGCGTACGGCACCATTTTCTTGTCTTTTTCGACTTCTGCATCATCCACACGACGACCGATCAGACGCTTAACACCAAAGATCGTGTTGTCGGGGTTGGTGACCGCCTGGCGTTTTGCAGGCTGACCGACCAGTCGCTCATCTTCGGTGAAGGCGACGATCGAGGGCGTGGTCCGCGCCCCTTCGGCGTTTTCGATGACCTTCGGCTGCGAGCCGTCCATGATGGCCACACACGAGTTGGTGGTTCCGAGGTCAATCCCGATTACTTTTCCCATATGTTCAATCCCTTTCTCTTCAAGGCGATGTCCCGAGGTCCGAACCCGTTATGGCACCCGGCCCCGATCTGATGTGCGCAACAGCCCTACACCATCGCGCGTCCCGGCGTATATAAGGGCGGGATCAGAGGCCTGCAAGCGTTGTAAAACGCAGGTTTTCGGGAATCTGTGGCCTTTTTGGCAAGGTTTTTGCAAGGATCGGGGATTCTCGGATGGCGCGGCTGCTTTTACGCGGTTTTGATATCAGGAAAGCCTGGCTGGACGGGCCCGCGCAGGAGCGGCTGATCGACAGCCTGCGGCCGATTCTGAAATCGGCCCCTTTGTTCCGGCCGGTCACGCCTTCGGGTAAGGAAATGTCCGTGCGTATGACGTCGGCCGGGTCACTGGGCTGGGTCACCGACAAGACGGGTTACCGATATCAGGCGCAACACCCCAAAGGCGCGGTTTGGCCCGCGATCCCGGATCAGATTCTTGGTATCTGGCGCGACCTTGCCAGCGCGGATCGCGATCCTGATTGCTGTTTGATCAACTACTACGGCGAAGGGGCCCGGATGGGGTTGCATCAAGACAAGGACGAGGCCGATTTTTCCTGGCCGGTCCTGTCGATCTCACTGGGGGATGATGCCCTGTTCCGCATCGGCAACCAGACACGGGGCGGCAAGACCGAATCCATCTGGCTGAATTCGGGTGATGTGGTGATCATGGGCGGGCCCGCCCGGCTGACCTATCACGGCGTCGACCGCATCCGGTTCGGGTCTTCGAAACTGTTGCCCAAGGGTGGTCGGATCAACCTGACGCTGCGTGTGGCCGGTTAGCGGCGCGCCTCCCAGCTTTGGGACACATGCTGACGGGAAAAGAAAATTCCCAACAAGCCGATCAGCAGCAGGATCAGCCCCACCCAAAGCGCGTATTCCCAGCTGGTATTGCGAGGAAAATAATTGCGGAAAAGAAAACCGCGGCACTGATCGATGAGGTGAAACAGGGGGTTCCAGGTGAACATGGCCAACGTGGCACCGCCCAGCGCATTCGCCACGAACATTTTACCCGAAAAGATCATGTTCAAGCGCCGGTAGATATTGGTTAGGACTGTCACAAAAGTGGGAAACCACGGTCGCAGAGCCATGAAGACGACGCCAATTGCGCAGCCAACAAACCAGCTCAGGATCAACATGCCAAAAGCGCCGCCCGGTTCCTGAATTTCAATTGGCGCGACTGCTACACTGTAAATAAAGAGGATCACGATGATTGTCACAATCTGCGTGTAAAGCGCCCCAAAAGCGGTGGCCAACAGGACGACAACCATGTTCATAGGCGAATGCAGCATCATCGGGTTGTTGCCGGTCCCGACCCCCGCTACCGCGCTGACGGATTTGATATGGGTGATGAACAGAAACACGCCCGACAGCAGAAACAGGACAAATTCGCCGCGGATTCTTGCAATACGTGGTCCTAGGAAAGACAGGATCGTATATAACACCAAAACTAGGGCCAGAACCTGCAAGATGTTGATGATTATGGCCACGACCGCGTTGTGATGCTGGGACCGTATGCTGCGAACAACGGCGTGGAAAATCAGCTCGACCGTTGTGAACGCGCCGCCCAGTAAGGACTGGTTTCGCTTGAAATAATACACCCGAAGCGTCTTTCCCGTTTTTTCGCCTGCAATCTGTCACGAAATTCTTGCCGTTCCGTAACCGGCACATCATAAGGCCGTCAGGCTATTCGATCAACAAATCACAGGAACGGAGCTTTTTTGTGACCTACGACGCCCTCATTCCCGTCATTCGACGGCTGGCCCTGGAAGCCGGTGACAAGATCATGGAGATCTACAATTCGGATGATTTCGACGTAAAGGTCAAATCCGATTCCAGCCCGGTGACCGAAGCAGACGAAGCTGCCGATGCCTTGATTTCGGCCGGTCTGCGCGATGCCTTCCCGGATATTCTGCTGGTGACCGAGGAACAGTCCGCCTCGCATTCAAAAAAGGGTGACACATTCCTGATTGTTGATCCTTTGGACGGCACCAAGGAATTCATCAACCGGCGCGGCGATTTCACGGTGAATATTGCGTTGGTCGAAAACGGCGTTCCAACCCGTGGCGTGGTTTATGCGCCTGCAAAGGGCCGCATGTTTTATACACAGGCCGATGGTCAGTCGGTTGAAGAGACCGGAGCATTGGACAAAGCCCAGGCTGGGGAGGTGACTTCCATATCAGTGTCTAATCCGGACAATTCAGCGCTTCTGATCGTGGCGTCGAAATCGCACCGCGATCAGGCCACCGAGGATTACATCAACAAATATCAGGTGAAGGACAGCAAGAGCGCGGGCTCATCCCTGAAATTCTGTCTGGTGGCCACGGGCGAGGCAGATCTTTACCCCCGCGTTGGCCGCACGATGGAATGGGACACAGCTGCGGGCCATGCCGTGCTGGCCGGTGCGGGCGGCAACGTGGTGCGCTTTGATGATCATTCACCGCTGACCTATGGCAAGGACGGCTATGCAAACCCGTTCTTTATCGCCTACGCTCCGGGTGTTGACTTGAAGGAGGCCTGATGTCCGTTCTGATCGCCATTCCCGCCCGCTATGCCTCGACCCGCTATCCGGGCAAACCGCTGGTTCCGCTGACCGGCGCCAATGGCACCGCGATGACGTTGATCGAGCGGTCCTGGCGCGCTGCCTGTTCGGTGTCGGGCGTCGACAAGGTGGTCGTTGCCACCGATGACGACCGCATCCGCGAAGTGGCCGAAGGGTTCGGGGCCGAGGTGGTGATGACCTCGGAAAGCTGTGGCAATGGCACCGAACGCTGCGCTGAGACCCATGCCAACCTTGGCGATGGCTATGACATCGTGGTGAACCTGCAAGGCGACGCGCCGCTGACACCGCATTGGTTTGTCGAAGACCTGATCGCTGGCCTGCGCGCTGCGCCCGGGGCGGGCGTGGCCACACCCGTGCTGCGCTGCGATGGTGACGCGCTGAACAGCCTGCTAAACGACCGCAAGCACGGGCGCGTTGGCGGCACCACCGCCGTCTTCGCCGCGGATCACAGCGCCATGTATTTCTCAAAAGAAGTCGTCCCGTTCACCGCCGAGACCTACGCAGGCGAAGAAGAGACCCCGGTTTTCCACCATGTCGGCGTCTACGCCTATCGCCCCGATGCTTTGGCCGCCTATTCCACCTGGCCGGTGGGCCCGCTGGAACAGCTGGAAGGGCTTGAGCAACTGCGCTTTATGGAGAATGGCCGCAAAGTTCTGTGCGTCGAGGTTGAGGCCAAAGGCCGCCAGTTCTGGGAACTGAACAACCCGCAGGACGTTCCCAAGCTTGAGGAAATGATGGCCGCGATGGGGTTGGATTGAGCCATTTTCCCCCTGACCTGGACACACCTGTTGGCATAGCAGGGCGCAAACTTCTTTGTCTGGAAGACAGATGACCAATATTCTTGTAACCGGCGGAGCTGGATATATCGGATCGCATGCCTGCAAGGCGCTGGCGCAGGCGGGCTATACACCCGTGACTTATGACAACCTGATCACCGGCTGGCAGGACGCGGTGAAATTCGGACCGTTCGAACAGGGCGATCTGCTGGATCGCGCTCGGTTGGATGAGGTCTTCGCCAAATACCAGCCCGCCGCCGTAATGCACTTCGCCGCCCTCAGTCAGGTGGGCGAGGCGATGTCCCAGCCCGGCAGATATTGGACCAACAATGTCACCGGATCACTGAACCTGATCGAGGCAGCCGTGGCAGCCGGTTGCCTGAACTTTGTGTTCTCCTCGACCTGCGCCACCTATGGTGAGCATGACAATGTGGTGCTGGATGAAGACACACCGCAACTGCCGCTGAACGCTTATGGTGCCTCAAAGCGGGCCATCGAAGATATCCTGCATGATTTCGAGGCCGCATATGGCCTGAATCACGTGATCTTCCGCTATTTCAACGTGGCCGGTGCCGACCCCGAGGGTGAAGTGGGGGAATTCCACCGTCCCGAAACTCATCTGGTGCCGCTGATGCTGGACGCCATTGACGGCAAGCGCGACGGGCTGACTGTGTTCGGCACCGATTACGACACGCCCGACGGTACCTGCATCCGCGACTATGTGCATGTCTGTGATCTGGTCGATGCTCATGTTCTGGGGTTGAACTGGCTGGAACAGGGCAAGGGCAGCCGCGTGTTCAACCTTGGCACCGGATCGGGCTTTTCGGTGATGGAGGTGATCGGCCATTCCAAAGCCGTCACCAACCGCGAGGTGCCTTATTCCATCGGCCCCCGCCGCGCTGGCGATTGCACCAAGCTTGTTTCAGGCTCGGTCCGCGCGGGGCAAGAGCTTGGTTGGACCCCAAAAAGATCAACGTTAGAGACGATGATCAGTGATGCCTGGCGCTGGCATCAGAACGGCAATTACGAAAAGTGAGCCATAGGTGACAGATCATGCAGCCGATAATCTTCCCCCCATTGGATGGGTGCAGAAGTACCGGTTGCGTCTGAAACGACGGCGGTTGCTTTGGCGATCCTTTCGCAGCCGCCATCAGCTAGCCAGTCTCAAGGATCAGACCGCGCATATCAGACCCGGCGCGGTACTGGCCTTCACCACGCTGCGCAATGAAGTCAATCGCCTTCCGTGGTTCTTCCGCCACTATCGCGGGCTCGGGGTGGATCACTTTCTGGTCGTGGATAACGGCAGCGATGACGGCTCGGTCGGATTTCTGCGCGATCAGCCCGATGTGTCGCTGTGGCAGACCTCTAACAGCTATCGCGACGCGCGATACGGTTTGGATTGGCTGACATGGCTGCAAATGCGCTATGGCCACGGACACTGGACCTTGATGGTGGACGCGGATGAGCTGCTGATCTACCCCAACCACGACAGCAAATCCCTGCATGACCTAACAGGCACCTTGGACCAACAAGGCCACTTCGCCTTTGGCGCGCTGCTGCTGGATCTCTACCCCAAGGGGCCACTGGGCGCGCAGCCCTATGACCCCGAAATGGACCCGACCAAAACCCTTAGCTGGTTCGATCCCGGCCCCTACCGGGCGCAGCGCCAAGGCCCATTGGGCAACCTGTGGGTGCAGGGTGGCGCGCGAGAACGGATGTTTTTTGCCGACAGGCCGCGGCATTCGCCCACGTTGAACAAAATCCCGCTGGTGCGCTGGTCACGGCGCTATGCCTATGTGAACTCGTGCCACTCGGCCCTGCCCCGGCATCTGAACGCGGTCTATGACGGCCCCGGCGGCAAGACGCCTTCAGGCGTGTTGCTTCACACCAAATTTCTTCCCGAGGTGGTGGACAAGTCATCGACCGAAAAAACCCGACGGCAGCATTTTCATGATCCCGACCTATTTGGGTCATATTATGATGCGATTGGAAACCGCCCCGACATGTGGACGCCTCAGTCCGTGCGTCTTGAGGGCTGGGCCCAATTACAACAATTGGGTCTGATGGGGAAAGTTTGCTGAAAAGCAGCATATGTGACTAACGGTTTTTAAATTCGTTGCCTTGAAAGATGCATCAATGGCATAAAACGGCACTTGCCCGGCACCACTCTGGATCGTCCAGCCCCCGGGCATGCTCGCGTAACGAAAAAGGCAGTGCAAACGCGTGAGCCTGTTGGAATCATACCGAATGAGATTACGGCGCAAGCGTCGTCTGGTGCGCTGCCTGCGCAAACGTCGGCAATTAAAGCCGATATCCGACAAGACCAACGATATCCAACGCGACGATATCTTGTTGATGAGCGTTCTGCGGAACGAGAAAATCCGCCTGCCTTACTTTCTGGAATACTACCGCAGGTTGGGCGTCGATCATTTTCTGTTTGTCGACAACGACAGCGATGATGGCTCGGGCGAATACCTGGCAAGCCAACCCGACGTTTCGGTCTGGCGGGCAAATGCCAGCTATAAACAGGCTTCGTTTGGATTGGATTGGTCAAACTACCTGTTGCGAAAATACGCACACGGACATTGGGTTCTGACAGTCGACCCGGATGAGTTCCTTATCTATCCGTTCTGCGACACCCGTCCGATCCGCGCCCTGACCGATTGGCTGGACGGCTGCGCGGTACGCAGTTTCGGCACCATGCTGATCGACATGTATCCGCAAGGACCAGTGGATGCTCAGCCGTATCACGAAGGGCAGGACCCGTTTGAGATCGCCCGCTGGTTTGATGCCGGCAACTATATGATCACAAAGAACCCCGAGTATAAGAATCTGTGGATTCAGGGGGGACCTCGTGCGCGCGTGTTCTTTCGCGACACCCCCTTGCAAGCGCCTGCGCTGAACAAGATCCCCTTGGTCAAATGGGACTGTCGCTATGTCTATGTCAGCTCGACCCATTCGCTGCTGCCGCGTGGCTTAAACCAGGTTTATGACGATTGGGGCGGTGAAAAGACCAGTGGCGCGTTGCTGCACGCAAAGCTGATCAGCACGCTGGGCGACAAAGCCCGCGAAGAGATGCAGCGCGGCCAGCATTACCGCCGCTCGGGCGAATATCGCGCATATGCCCAGGGGCTGGACGAGCAGCCGGTATTCTGGTGCGACCGGTCCGAGAAATACATCAACTGGCGTCAGTTAGAGATTCTTGGCCTCATGTCGAAAGGAAACTGGGCATGAGCCGTCTGGGCGTTGTTATGCTGGTTCATACAGCACTGCACCGGGCCGAGCAGGTGGCACGGCATTGGACGGCATCGGGCTGTCCGGTGGTGATCCATGTGGACCGCAAAGTGCCGGATCAAGTTTATTCCGATTTCGTTGCCGCATTCGCGGATGAAGCGTTGATCCGGTTCTCGGAACGCCATACCTGCGAATGGGGTAGTTGGGGAATTGTCGCGGCCTCACAATCCGCGTCCGAACTGATGCTTGGGGCTTTTCCGGACGTTCATCACGTCTACCTGTCTTCGGGGGCCTGCCTGCCCCTACGGCCCGTGGATGAGCTGATCGACTATCTTTCTGACCGGCCTCGGGTCGATTTCATCGAAAGCGCCACGACCGCCGATGTCAGCTGGACGATCGGTGGGCTGGATCAGGAACGTTTTACACTGCGCTTTCCGTTTTCCTGGCGCCGGAACCGCAAACTGTTCGACGCTTATGTAAAACTGCAACGCGCCCTCGGGATGCGCCGCAAAATCCCCGAAGGGCTGATGCCGCATATGGGCAGCCAATGGTGGTGCCTGACCCGACAGACCCTGTCGGCCATTCTGCAGGACCCCAAGCGGCAGACCTATGACCGCTATTTCCGCCGCGTCTGGATTCCGGATGAAAGCTATTTCCAGACGCTGGCCCGACTGTATTCCACCCACATCGAAAGCCGGTCGCTGACCTTGTCGAAATTCGACTATCAGGGGCGACCACATATCTTTTATGATGATCATCTGCAGTTGCTGCGCCGCTCGGACTGTTTTGTGGCCCGAAAGATCTGGACGCGTGCTGATCGGCTGTATCAGGCCTTTCTGACCGATCAGAGCAGCGCCATGCGACCAGCCGAACCCAACCCGGGCAAGATCGACCGGGTGTTTTCCAAAGCGGTCGAGCGTCGAACCCGTGGGCGCGACGGGCTGTACATGCAAAGCCGCTTTCCTCGCCACGGCAGTGAGAACGGCCTGACCTCATTCCCTTATTCGGTATTTCAGGGCTTTGCCGAGCTGTTCGAGGATTTTGAACCCTGGCTGGCTGAGACCACAGGCGCACGGGTGCATGGGCACTTGTTTGGCCCCGCTCGGGCCGAGTTCGCCAACGGGGACACGATCACAAACGGTGCGCTCAGCGATTGTGCGGTTCTGCGTGACTATAACCCTACGGCCTTTATCTCGAACCTGATCTGGAACACACGGGGTGAGCGGCAGTGCTTTCAATTCGGTCCCGGGGATACGCAAAAGATCAGCTGGTTTCTGGCGCGGGATAAGAACGCGCAAATCTCGGTTATCACCGGGGCCTGGGCGATCCCACTGTTCCGGTCGAACATGAATTTCGCCGATATCCGCTGTGAAGCGGCACGCCTTCAACAGATTGAAACCAAACAGCTTGAGGTTCTGGGCTCGGTCTGGACCAAGGCGCAGGTGCGGACCTGGTCCTTGGCCGAATTTGTGGAATCTCCGATGGAGCCCATGCAGACCGTGATTGAGGAAATCGGCACCCATCGCGCGAACCATTTGACCGAGGCGCCAAAAATGGTGGATTTGACTGGCTTTGGACAATTCCTCCAGAACCTCAAAAATCAGGGAATGCATCCTTATTTGGTGGGGGATTTTCCGGCGGATGATATTTTCGGCGCGCGGGTTCGGCCATTCAAGAAACCCTATCTGGTGCAATAGTCTGTCATGACATCCAAGTTCGACTATTTCGTCATCCTCGCCGCGATGCGCACCGGGTCCAACCTGCTTGAGTTTAATCTCAACGCGCTTGAAGGCGTCACCAGCTTTGGTGAGGCATTCAACCCACATTTCATTGGTCGGCTGAAATCTGAAAGTCTGTTGGATGTAACTTTGGAAGATCGTGACGGCGATCCGATGAAACTGGTGCAGGCAATCAAAGATGCACCCGGCGAGTTAAATGGGTTCCGCTTCTTTCAGGGGCACGATAACCGCGTGTTAGAGCCTGTTTTGGCTGACCCACGCTGCGCCAAAATCATTTTGACGCGCAATCCTCTGGACAGTTACGTTTCGTTGAAAATTGCGCGGGAAACCAAGCAGTGGCAACTGAAGAACATCAAACGCCGCCGCGAAGCACAGGTAGAGTTTAGTGCGGAAGAGTTTGAATCCTATCTGGATAGACAGCAGGATTTTCAGCTCTTGTTGCTCAATACCCTTCAGCGAACGGGTCAAACCGGGTTTTACATTTCCTATGACGACCTGACCAATCTGGAGGTGCTGAACGGGCTGGCCGCGTGGTTGGGTATATCGGCGCGGTCGGCTTCGATTGACGATACGATCAAGCCGCAAAACCCGGGCCCGACCCTGTCCAAAGTGACAAACCCGGAAGAGACCGAGCATGCCTTGGCCCGGATCGACAGTTTCAACCTGCATCGCACCCCGAATTTCGAGCCCCGGCGCGGATCGACCGTCGGCAATTTTGTTGCCGCGCCGCATACGCCGCTAATGTTTATGCCGATACGCGGCGGGCTTGAGGCACCTGTGACCCAATGGATGGCCGATCTTGACTCGGTCAGCACCGACAAGCTGGTCACCAATCTGAACCGCAAACAGATGCGGCGATGGCTGCACGCTCATCCCGGACACCGAAAATTCACGGTACTACAGCACCCTCTGGCACGGGCGCATTCGGCCTTTTGTTCCAACATTCTCAGCACCGGGCCCGGCGCTTACCTGAAAATCCGAAATATGCTGCGCAACCGGTTCAAAATTCCGATCCCGGGTCAGCTGCGTGACGGCAATTACCCGGTTGATCAGCATTATGAGGCGTTTTCGGCTTTCCTAATCTTCCTAGGCCAAAATCTAGCCGGACAGACGCCCATTCGTGTGGATGGAACGTGGTGCAGCCAGTCTCAGGTATTAGACGGAATGGCATCCTTTGCTCTGCCTGACCTCATCCTGCGCGAGGATGAGATCGCAACAACCCTGCCCGATCTAGCCAGACGGATGGGGCATCACAGCCCACCAACACCTGGGTTTTGCGCGCCGGAAATCCCGTTCACGCTGGCCGAAATTTATGACGACAAATTAGAAACGCTGGCGGCTGAGGCCTACCAGCGCGACTATATGCAATTCGGGTTCGGGGATTGGGAACCAGTTACGGGCGCAGCGTGATCAGTGTGCCCTTGTTGACCATCGCATAGATCTCTTCGATCTCTTCATTCTTGACGGCGATACAACCGGCAGTCCAATCCGCTGTCTTCTTGGCGCGTTTCAGTTCCGACCGCTTTTTCGGCTGACCGTGAATGAAAATATCACCACCCGGATCAACACCGGCCGCCTTGGCCTGCGCGATATCATTGGAATTCGGATAGGAAATCCCCAGCGACAGGTGATAGCGACTGTTGGGGTTGCGACGGTCGATCAGATAACTGCCTTCGGGGGTGCGGCCATCACCGCGCTTGGTCTTTGTGCCATTCGGCGCAAAGCCCAGATCCACCTTATATTCCTTGAGAATGGTTTCGTTGTGCAGAAGATACATCTTCCGCGAACCCTTGTTGATGACCAATGAGGTCACCTCGGGGCCATCGTATGTCAGAAATCGTGGGCTAGCTGTGGCACAGGCCGAAAGGCCCAGCGTTGCCATAGCGCCCAATCCAAATGCTCGACGATCCATGTTTCACTGCCTGCTCTTTTTTTTCAGCATTATGCCAGATTTCCGAAAAACTGAAATCACTTTTTAATGTGCTGCTGTTCGGTCAGGCGGCGCTCGATGCTTTCCAGCCGTTCCAATACTTCGTCGCGATAGGCGTCAGTTCGCACCTCATCCTCGGCATGATGCGCATCCTGCATCGAGTTTACAATCAGACCGACCAGCAAGTTCACGACCGCAAAGGTGGTGACCATGATGAACGGAACAAAGAACAGCCAGGCATAGGGGTAGACCTCCATCACCGGACGGACAATGCCCATGGACCAGCTTTCCAGCGTCATGATCTGGAACAGCGTATAGGCCGACAGACCTAGGTCGCCGAACCAGTCCGGGAAAGTGGCAGAGAACAGCTTGGTCGAGATCACGGCACCGATGTAGAACAGGATCGCCATCAACAGGAATACGCTGGCCATGCCCGGCAGGGCCGAAATAAAACCCTCGACCACCCGCCGCAGGCGCGGCGCGACCGAGATAACCCGCAGTACCCGCAGGATTCGCAACGCCCGCAGCACCGACAGCCCCCCGGCGCTGGGGATCAAGGCGATGCCGACAACGATAAAGTCAAAAACGTTCCAGCCGCTGAGAAAGAACCGTCGCCCGGTCGCCAACAGCTTCATGGCGATCTCGGCCACGAAAATGGCCAGACAGATTGTGTCCAGCGTCACGATCAGGGGTCCCGCGGCCTCCATCAGGGTTGGCGATGTCTCCATCCCCAACAACACAGCATTAAAGATGATGACCGCAGTGATGAACCGGCCAAAAGTGGGATGTTCGATGATGGTCAGCAGACGCTGATTGAAGCCCATATTGACACTCTCCTGTCTGCTCATGATGCGGGCCCCCATACAAACCGCGCGGCAAGTTCCGTGTGTGACGACCATCGAAATTGGTCCACCACCTGTACCCATTCAAGAGTGTAGCCCGCATTAACCAGCGTTTTTGCGTCCCGCGCGAAGGTCACCGGGTTGCACGAGACATATGCAATCACCGGGCGCTGCGCCTGTGCCAGTTCGGCAACTTGCGCCTCGGCCCCAGCGCGGGGCGGGTCCAGCACAACGGCGTCAAAGGATTTCAACTCATCGGGCATCAGCGGGCGGCGGAACAGGTCGCGGGACTCGGTCGTGACCCGTTTCAACCCTTGCGCGCGGCGCCAGCCCTGATCCAGCGCATCCGTCATCGCGGCTTCACCTTCGACCGCGTGAACCTCGGCATTTTCGGCGAGGGGGAGTGAGAAGGTCCCACTGCCTGCAAACAGGTCGGCAATACGCTTCGCACCCTGTATTGCCTGCAAAACCGCCTGTAACAGAGCCTGTTCCCCGTCTTTTGTCGCCTGCAGGAATGCTCCGGGCGGTGGCACAACCCCAGCACCCCCAAAGCGTTGCATCGGAGGTTGGCGCATTGCGATCACTTCACCATCCCAGCTAAGCCGCGCCAAGCCGTGCTTCTCGGTTGCCTGCGCCAATGCCAGTTCCAACGGCCCATCCAGCGGTTTGCCACCCTTGACGGCCACATCCAGCCCGCCTTCGGACAAGGTCAGTGTCACGGCCAGCACGCCCTTGCGACTTCCGCCCAGAATAGCCAGCGCCTCGGCCACCGGTATGGCAGCAATCAGGGCCGGGTCCAGCAGATGACATTCGGGGATTTCGGTGATCGTGTCGGACGCTCGGCCATGGAATCCGGCCAGTGTGCCCTTTTTGGTTCGACGCACGGCGATCGTGGCACGGCGGCGCGACCGCTCGGGCGAAGTATGGATCGGGCGCATCTTCGCCTCTAGCCCCTGCGCCGCCAGTGCGGTGCGCACCACTTCGACCTTCCAGTCGGCCACAAAATCATCTGCTGCGTGCTGCAATTGGCATCCACCACAGGCCTTGTAGTGACGGCAAGGAGGTTTCACCCGTTGGTCCGAGGGTGTTTCAACCCGTAGGTCAGTCAGCAGCTGCCCTATTAATGTACCACTTACCACCTCACCTGGCAGGGTACGCGGCGCGTAAACCGGGCCGTCAGCAATGCCGTCTCCCTGATGACCCAGGCGATTTATGGTGAAGTATTGCGTCATAAGGGGCCTGATACCGGGGCTTTGCGCGCAACAAAACCCCCTAGCACGCTTTGTGCGCTATTCGGCGGCTTCGGCCTGAATGAACCCGCCCGATTGGCGATGCCAGAACCGCGCGTACAGCCCGCCCTGCTCCAACAACGCATCATGGGTGCCGGATTCGACGATCTGCCCCTGATCCAGGACGATAATCCGGTCCATCTCGCTGAGCGTGGACAGGCGATGTGCAATCGCCAGGACCGTCTTGCCCTGCATCACCCGGTGCAGGGCGGTTTGAATCGACGCCTCAACTTCGGAATCCAGCGCCGAGGTCGCCTCATCCAGCACCAGAATCGGCGCATCTTTGAGGATAGCGCGCGCCAGAGCGATCCGTTGCCGCTGCCCACCGCTGAGCTTCACACCGCGTTCGCCCAGATGCGCCTCATAGCCGCTGCGGCCATGGGCATCCTGTAGGCTAAGAATAAAATCATGCGCTTCGGCCTTCTTCGCCGCTGCAATCATGTCGTCTTCTGACGCGTTTGGGCGGCCATACAGGATATTCTCACGCGCCGAACGGTTGAACATCGCAGTTTCCTGCGTGACCATGCCGATCTGACTACGCAAACTGTCCTGCGTTACCTGGCTGACATCTTGCCCATCAATGCGAATAATGCCTTTTTCCCCGTCATAGAGCCTGAGCAACAACGAGACCAAAGTGGATTTCCCAGCACCCGAGGCCCCAACAATTCCCAGCTTTTCACCCGGATGCACGGTCATGCTCACATCGGACACACCGCCCACATCGCGACCATAGGCAAAGCTGACATGGTTGAAATCTATCCGCCCCTCGGTCACTGTCAGGTCAGTGGCTTGCGCGACGTCCTCGACCCGGTCGCGTTTGGCAAGCGTCTTCATACCGTTCTCGACCTCACCCACATTCGCGTAGAGCCCCATCAGTGTGAAACTGACCCAGCCGGTCATCTGCGCAATTCTGATTGAAACCGCGCCAGCCGCCACGATATCACCCGCCGTCGCAATCCCGTTTCTCCACAAAAGCAGCGTCGCGCCCAGCAAGAGAACCGGAAGAACCCCGGCCAGCACCATCAGGATAAATCGGAAGCTGGCGGACAATGCCCCGAAGGCCAACATCTTTTCGCGTAGATCAACCATCGAGTTTCGCGCGGCCTGATCCTCGAACGCAGAATGGGCGAACAGCTTTACGGTCTTGATATTGGTGATGGTATCAACCACTTGCCCGGACACCATGGCGCGCGCGCCAGCCCGCGCAGCAGACCGGGCGCGAATGCGTGGCAGATACCAGCGGATCAGCAGAAAATACACCACCAGCCACCCGGCGAAAGGTAACATCACCAGTGGATGAATAGACCCTAACAAGAGCAAAGAACCGGCAAGTGAGGCCAAGGCAAACACAATTGCACTGATTGTCTCGGACACGACAGAGGCCAACGCATTCGACGTCTGCATCTGTTTCTGCGCGATCCGGCCCGCGAAATCATCGTCGAAATAAGTGACCGATTGGCCAAGGGTCCAGCGGTTCAGCTTGGCCAGCACCAGCGGCGGCACATTGGGCATGACGATATAGTTGTTCGTCACCGAAGACAGCCCGAACAGCGCCGGGCGCAGCAACATGAAAAATGCCACCACGCCCAGAATCATCCACAGATTATCTGCGTTGAAAAAACCCTGAGGTCCATTTTCCGAGGCAAGATCGATCACCAGACCCAACATCCAGGCCGTTCCTGCCTCCATCGCGCCAGCCATGGCCGAAAAACTGGCCGCGACAAAAATCATCGGCCACGCGCCGGACAGGCACCAACGGATGAACGCCCCCAGCGTTTGCGGCGGGGGCGTCTCAGAGTTTTTGAACGGATCTATAAGATCGGCAGCCTTCATTCCGCAGCCTCCGGGTTCAGGAAGCCCCCAGATTGCCGCGCCCAGAACTGAGCGTAAAGCCCCCCATGCGCCAACAATTCGGAATGGCCGCCCTGCTCTACAATCCGACCTCCATCCATAACCAGAATACGATCCATCTGCGCAATGGTGCTCAGCCGGTGGGCAATGGCGATCACGGTTTTACCTTGCATCATGCCGTAGAGGGTCTCCTGAATCGACGCTTCGACCTCGGAATCCAGAGCAGATGTCGCCTCATCCAACAGCAAGATAGGCGCGTCTTTCAGGATCACCCGCGCCAGCGTCACCCGCTGCCGTTGACCACCGCTCAGCTTTACGCCCCGTTCCCCCACATGCGCGTCATAGCCGGTGCGTCCTTGTGGGTCTTGCAGGTCGAGGATGAATTCATGCGCCTCGGCCTGTTTGGCGGCGGCGATCATCTGTTCCTCAGTCGCCTCGGGACGGCCATAGAGGATGTTGTCGCGCACCGAACGATGCAGCAAGGCGCTGTCCTGCTGCACCATACCGATTTTGCTGCGCAGACTGTCCTGAGTGACGCTTGCGATGTTCTGGTCGTCGATCAGGATTGCGCCCTGTTCCACGTCGTAAAACCGCAAAAGCAGCTTTACTAGGGTCGATTTTCCGGCACCGGACCGCCCGATCAGACCAATCTTTTCACCCGGTTGAATGGTCATGTTGATATGATCCAGCCCACCGGTTTTGCGGCCATAGTGATGCGACAGGTCGCGGATGTCGATCTGACCTGTGGTCAGTTGCAAAGGTTTCGCATCCCGCGCATCCAGCAGGTCGATAGGCTGGGCAATCGTCTCCATCCCTTCGGCCACCACACCAAGCTGGCGGAAGAAACTGGTCAACGCCCACATGATCCAACCGGTCATCGCATTCAGTCGCAAGGTCAGTGCGGTCGCCGCTGCCACCACACCGACCGTGGCACTGCCCTGCATCCACAAGGCAATGGCCCAACCGACAACTCCAACGATCAGCAGGCCGTTCAACGTCACCAGAACCGCATCCATAATGGTGAAGATCCGCATCTCAACCTGGAAGGTGCGACGGGTTTCAGCGATGGCTTCGCGGGCATAGTCCAACTCTTGATCATCATGCGCGAACATCTTGACCGAGTGGATGTTGGTGTAACTGTCCACCACCCGACCTGTCACCGCCGAGCGCGCATCCGACGCCGCCTTGGACGCCGGTCCGACCCGAGCGACCGTCCAGCGCACCAACAATGCATATAGTGCAAACCAGATCAGCAGCGGCAACAACAGGCGCGGATCGGCCGCCATCAATAGGATCGCCGCCCCGATCAGATAAGCCAGCGAGAAAGAAATCGCGTCAAAAACCTGAAACACGGCCTCACCCGCGGCGGGGGGCGTCTGCATGATCCGGTTTGCGATACGGCCCGCGAAGTCATTCTCGAACCACCCCACGGACTGACGCAGCACGTGCTTATGCGCCCGCCAACGTATGATGGTGCCAAAGTTCGGCAGGATCGTGTTGTTCAGCAGCAGGACATCAACCACATGCAGCATCGGCCGTAACAGCAGCACAAACACAGCCATCAGAATCAATTCAGTCCCGTGGGCCTGCCAGACCTCAGCCGGAGGGCCAGACAACAGGTCAACCACGCGGCCCATGTAATAAATCAGCCCGACCTCGACCGCGGCGACGATGACTGAAATCAGCGCGGTCCAGAAAAACACCCGCATGAAAGGTCGGGAATAATCCAGCATAAACGGCCACAGCCGCGTGGGCGGTGTGTCGGTCTCGGTATAGTCGGCAAAAGGGTCAACAAGGTTTTCGAAATAGCGAAACATGGAGAGTGCTCCGATTGAGCAGTAAATAGGTCATGCGAAGAAAGATGGCGCCAGAACACCACCCCTACGGGTCAAAGTGTTCCGGCTTTAGCCGAACCAGATCCCGTAATACATTCGCATCCCTCCATTCATGTGACAGGCGCACGAAACCACAAAGAAGTTGATTTGTCATCCCCTTTTGAGACTTCGTGTCAGATGCTCAGCAATTCCTCGCGGGTCAGCGCAAAGCCTGATGCAATCCAGCGCGCCTCAAGCTCGGCCAGTTTTTTGCCCAGCGCGGGACCGGTGAAATCGGGAATCAGGTCGGTGGCCTTGATCGGGAAATCAGCCTCAGCCCCTTTGTGCAGATCGGTGCGCAAGGTTTCGCTCCACGGCTGTTCAAGGAAGGCGCAGCGCAGCAGGGTTTCGTGCAAGCCGCCCTCTTCGCCATAGCGAAACCCCAGTTCGGCAACGCTGGCGGTACCGGATGCCTCATCCCGCATGCGGGTCAGACGTTGTAATTGCGCCTTGCTCAAGCGCAGAGTCTCGGCGATTTCTGGCGTTGTGATTGCGGCCAGACGCCGAATTGACTCAGGCGCGGCTCCGGCCTGTTCCTCTAAGGCTATCAACGGTGCCAACGCACGGTCCTCGGCCCCTGGCAACAGCCGGGCCAGAACTCCCGATTGACGCATCGCGGCAATCGAGGGTGCCGGATCGGATGCGCCCATAAGTTTCAGAAGTTCGGCCCCGACCCGTTCACGAGACAGGCCCTCTAGCCCGTCCAGATTAGACGCAATCGCCGCCAGAGCGTCCGGATCAAACCCAGCCTCTGCATCGCCATACCAGGCGTGAAACCGGAAATACCGCAGGGATCGCAGGTAATCCTCTCGAATGCGGTTCTCGGCGTTGCCGATAAAGCGCACACGGCGGGATTGCAGGTCGGGCAGCCCGTTCAACGGGTCGAGAATACTGCCATCGGGCCGCGCATAGATCGCATTCATGGTGAAATCGCGGCGCGCGGCGTCCTCTTCCACCTTGTCGGAGAAAGCCACCACCGCCCGGCGGCCATCGGTTTCCACGTCGCGGCGAAAGGTGGTGATCTCATGCGGGGCACCGCCACTGACCACAGTGATCGTGCCGTGGTCGATTCCGGTGGGGATGGCCTTGAGGCCCGTTGCCTGCGCCAGCTCCATCACCCGTTCGGGGCGCGCATCGGTGGCTATATCGATATCCGAGACCGGCGCGCCCAGCAGCGCGTTGCGCACGCAACCCCCGACGAACAACGCCTGCGCACCAGCGCCCGTCAACGCCGCACAGACCTTTTGCGTTGCCGGGTCAGTAACCCAGGCCTCAGAAATTCGCGTCATTCATTCACCCGTGCGGCCAATCCCCGCAACATTCGGGCCGTCGCGCCCCAGATGTAGTAGGGGCCGAACGGCACCGTGAAATAATACCGTTTGTGACCACGCCAGCGGCGCGATTCAACGATATAATTCGCGGGGTTGAGGACATGTGCAAGCGGAACCGAAAACACCTCGTCCACTTCGCCCGGTTCGGGGGTCAGTTGAAACGGTTCGCGCAGGATCGCGACAACCGGTGTAACGGTAAAGGACGTGACGGTTTCATGAGACGATAGGTGGCCCAGAATCTCGGGCAAGTCGGGCGGCAGACCGATCTCCTCCTGCGCCTCACGCAGGGCAGTGGCGGTGACATCTACGTCGCCTTGATCCTGCTTACCGCCGGGAAAGGCGATCTGGCCGGGGTGGTGTTTCAGAGCCGAGGATCGTTTCGTCAGAATCAGCCGCGGCGTGTCGTCAATCACCGTAATCGGAACCAGCACCCCCGCCGGGCGCAATTTGCGCCCTTCAGGCAGGATGGTTTCGGGGTTCAGGTCGAAATCGCTTGAACCATGGCCGGGGCGGCGCAGGGCCGCCCGCAGCTGGTCCGTAGGATCAGGCGTCGTCCGCATCAAAGCCGACCGAACCCGGTTCCAGTATGTAATGTGCGCCACAGAACTGACAATCGGCGGTTACCTTGCCTTCGGGCGTGGTCATCTTTTCGATGTCCTTGGCCGAATAGATCGACAGGCTTTGCCGCACACGATCTTCCGAACAGGTGCAGCCGAATTGCACGGACTGAGCGTCATAGACCCGCGGCTGTTCCTCGTGAAACAGCCGGATCAACAGGTCGGTCGGCGCCACCGAAGGCCCGATCAATTCGAGATCCTCGACCGTATCCAACAGGATGTTGACGCGGCCCCAGTTTTCACTCTCTTCCCCGTCGACCAGATCTTCGGCGGTCAGGATCTGCCCCCCACCTTGTCCGTCCGCCACAAAGGGCGAGGCCTTGGGCATGTGCTGCAGCATCACTCCGCCCGCGCGCCAGTGTTCACCGACGCCCGGCTCGGTCGATTTGCCAAAGCTGAGCGAGAACCGCGTCGGCAGCTGCTCGGATTGTGCGAAATACGCCTCGGCACAGGCAGAGATCGAGCCCCCCGCCAGCGGAGTGATCCCCTGATACGGCTGCGTGCCTTCACCCTGGTCGATCATGATGGCGAAATAACCCTCGCCCACCTGATCAAACGGCCCGCCATCGGTCAGGCGGTCGCGATCATAGCTGGCATAGGCGCGGATGCGGGCCGGCTCTCCCTCGACCTTGGGCGCAAAGTAATCGGTCGCGATCATGCGCACCGGGCCCTTGGACTGCACCTGCAAAGACAGTTTCCAACGCAGCGAAACGGTCTGGCCGATCAACGCGGTCAGCAGGGCCATCTCGGCCACTAACGCCTCGACCTTTTCGGGATAGTCATGCTGCTTCAGGATACCGTCCAGCACGCCATCCAGACGGGCTACACGGCCGCGCATATCCGATACATCAAGTTGAAAGGGCAGGACAGTATCGTCCCACGCGATTTTCGTTCCAAGAGACATGGGGTTTCCTTACACGCCACGGGTTGGCATACCGGCACCATATAGGTTGAACAGATTGGGTTTGAAGGGGCCATACATGATCAGACGGTTCGGTGAAACCCCGGAAAAAGGGCGTACATATACACGCAGACCGGGTGTCTATGCGTTGCTGCCGCAAGGAAAAGACCTGCTGGTCACGTGGTATGACGACGGGCTGAACCCCGAATTGCAGCTGCCGGGCGGTGGCATTGATCCGGGCGAATCCCCGATTACCGCGCTGCATCGCGAAGTGTTCGAAGAAACCGGCTGGCTGATCGCCGCCCCGCGGCGGATCGGTGCGTTTCGCCGGTTCACCTTTATGCCTGAATATGACCTTTGGGCCGAGAAAATCTGCATGATCTACAGCGCTCGTCCGGTGCGCCGGATGGGACCGCCTCGCGAAGAGTTTCACGAAGCACTTTGGATGGAAACTGCCGTTGCGGTGCAGATGCTTGGCAACGAGGGGGACCGTCACTTTGCTACCCGACATCTGAACAGTTTCTAAGCTCCGTTATATTCAAAGAACACGGCGGACACGTCATCATCCATGCCGCTGCCCGGTGCCATGGCCTGCGTCAGGCGCCAGAACATATCGTCCAGAAACTCAGTACCGCTGCGGTCGGGCGCACAATCGCGGGCCATCTGCTGCAGGCCTTCTTCCTCAAGCAAGCCGCCATCGGCCAGACGACACTCGGTAAAGCCATCAGAATACAGCATCAGTTTATCGCCAGGTTGCAGGTAAGTTTCGATCCGCTGAAAGGACACATCGGGCAGCAAACCGATGGGCAGGCCGCCTTCGCCCAGAAATTCGGCACTGCCGTCTTGGCGCAAAACAAGTGGATGCGGGTGCCCGGCCTGCACCATCTTAAGATGCCCGTTGCGCAAGTCGACAATAGCATAGACCATGGTGAAATATTCTTCGACGCCGGCATCGGCCATCAGGCGGCAATTGAGCATCTCGGCCACCTGTTCGGGTGGCAGCAGAGCATAGAACTTGTCAAAGCGTTTTTCCATCGCCACGTTCTGATCGAAATGATTGCTGGACAGATAGCCGCCCAATCGTGCCGTCATCATCGCCGAGGTGATACCGTGGCCCGACACGTCAATGCTGTAAAACCCCAGCCGATTGACCCCGGGCGAGAACATCCCCACCAGATCACCGCCAATATGCCCGCAGGGTTTCAGCAGCATGCTGACCCGCGATTTCCCGAAATCCCGCGTCAGTTCGGGGACAAGGGATTCCTGAATTTTCCGGGCCTGAATCAGGTCTTTGTCGATGGCATCATGCGCCACGCGCAGGTCTTCTAACGCGGATTCGATCATCCGGTTCTTCTCGGACAGTTCGCGCTGCATATCCAGAATCCGCGCCGCGGCCGAGATCCGCGCGCGCAGCTCATCCGCCTCAAGCGGTTTGATCAGGAAATCGTCCGCACCAGCGTCCAGCCCGCGCGCCACCTCTTGCTTTTCACTTTTTGAGGTCAACAGGATGAAGTAACTATATTGATCACTTTCCAGCGCCCGGAAGGCACGGCAGAATTCCAGCCCGCTCATCCCCGGCATCACCCAGTCGCTGACCACCAGATCCGGCGGGTCGGTGGCGCACATCTCGATCGCAACATCACCGCTGTCGGCCTCAAGCACCTCAAAGCCCCATTTTTTCAGTGAAGCCACCAGAATCCGCCGTTGCAGGCGGCTGTCATCGACGACAAGCACCTTTTGGATCGCACCAAAATCCAGCTCTGTCCTGGCCTCTGCCTGACTGCCTTCTGCCACCTGAACCCTCTGCACTGCGACCTTTACGGAACGCAGCGACCCTAGCGCGGGGCGGTTTAACATCCGGTGAAGGCGTCTTTGTCTTGTTGCTTAACCCGCTCTTTACTCGCCGTGAGCTACGCAAGTCAGGTCGCGATATGTGTGGAGAGGCCGAACATGATCGACTGGTCCAGAGTCAGACAACTGCAGGATGAAGTGGGTGCCAACGAATTCGAAGAGGTGGTGCAGATCTTTCTGGACGAGGTTCAGGAAACCATCGACCGGCTGCATCAGGACACCGACCGGGCTGAGTTCGAACAGAACATGCATTTCCTCAAGGGCAGCGCGCTGAGTCTGGGGTTCGACCGGTTTTTCAAGCTGTGTCAGGACGCAGAGCGCAACGCCGCCGCTGGCAAGGCCAGTGACGTCGATCTGCCTGCCCTCCTGGCCGTTTATGACAACTCCAAAACTGTGTTCTTTGCCGAGAAAGCCGCGAACCTGTCCTAGATCACGAACTGCGCCAGCGTCTCGTCTTCGGTGATGTCGGTATAGGTAAAGCCAGCCTCATCCAGATGCGCGAACAGGCGTGCGAAATTCTCGGGCTTACGGGTTTCGATGCCGATCAGGACCGAACCGAAATTGCGCGCCGACTTCTTCATGTATTCGAACCGGGCGATATCGTCTTCCGGCCCTAATATGCCCAGAAACTCTTTCAACGCGCCGGGGCGCTGCGGCAGGCGCAGGATAAAGTACTTTTTGACGCCGGAATAACGCTGCGCCCGTTCCTTGACCTCGGGCAGACGTTCGAAATCGAAATTGCCGCCCGAGGTGACGCAGACAACGGTTTTGCCGCGGATAAAGCTTTGCACATCAGTCACCGCCTCGATCGCCAGAGCGCCTGCGGGCTCAAGCACGATGCCTTCGACATTCAGCATTTCGATCATGGTGGTGCAGATACGGTCCTCATACAGGACCAACACGTCGGACAGGTGGCGATCCTTGAGCAGTTCAAACGGTTTCGCCCCGATCTTCCCGACCGCTGCCCCATCGACAAAATTGTCGATGTGATCCAACGCCACCGGATGCCCCGCTGCCATGGCCGCATGCAAACAGGCCCCGCCTTTGGGTTCGACAAACAGGCAATGTGTCCGATCCCCGAACCATGTCGCCACGCCCGAGGACATGCCGCCCCCGCCAACAGGCAGGATCACGTGATCCGGGACGCCACCCAGCTGCGCCTCAACCTCGACAGCCAGAGACGCCTGCCCCTCGATCACATCCTCATCATCAAAGGGCGACAGAAAATGCCCGCCCTGCTGCGCACACCACGCCTGCGCAGCGGCCAGCGTGTCGTCGAAATAGTCTCCGGTCAGGTGAATTTCGATATTGTCGCCGCCAAAAATGCGGGTTTTCTGAATTTTCTGCTGCGGCGTCGTCACCGGCATGAAGATCACACCACGCACGTTCAGGTGCTTGCACATGAAGGCCACGCCCTGCGCATGATTTCCCGCGCTGGCGCAGACGAAAAGCTCTTGCCCCTGCTGCTTGCGCATGGCGTTGAACGCACCACGGATTTTATACGACCGCACCGGGCTGAGGTCTTCACGCTTGAGCCAGATGTCAGCACCAAACCGATCAGACAGATGGGCATTCCGCTGCAGAGGCGTCGCGGGAAAGACGGTGCGCATCGCCTGTTCGGCGGCGCGGGCGCGGGTCATGAAATCAGTCATGACCGTTTCAGTGGCCTATCCCGACTAAAAGAGCAAGGAATACATATGTGTACGCGGGTTAGGCGAGCTCGCGTTTTTCAACGCAAATACCATAGAACGTCGTTAGGATACTCAGGCCGACCATCGCAATCATCCAGTTCACAACAGCCTGAAGAACAAAACCCAGAAACCCGGAAAAGGCACCGACAAACCCTGCGAGAAACCCCAGAACAAAGCTAAACGCGAAGAAAAATAGAAAAACCATAATTATCGCCGTCGCTACTGTTTGAGTGGCGCGCCACGATTCAGATATTGAAATCGTGTTCCCAACTGCGCTTGCCGGAAGTATCAGGCTCAAACGCTGCGCAACCCAAAAAATAAAGATGAAACCAACGGTCAAGACAGCTCCGCCGAGCAGTGAGAAAGAACCGGTTCCAATCCCTCCGACGACATAAACAACTCCGACTAAAACGAGGGCCATTCCCGCAAAGATTAATCCCAGCAGCAGCGCCCAGCCAAAATAAGCCAAAATGCGTGACCCGTTGAATTCAGGGAATACTTTGCCTGGGTATTCTGACAGCAAACAATAGCGATGCCATCCAACAGCCACCCAAAGTGCAGCGATGTAGTTCAGGATCGCGAGCAGAAAAACCCCACCGGCAACTCCCTGCTCTCCTGTTACAAATGCCGGCCCTTTTACGATGAACAAAAGCACTCCCAGCAGAGACACCGCAATTACAGGAGACGAAACGCGCAATGCTGTGCCTAAATCATTGAAAATCATTCCAAGCGCATGTTTGAAAATCTGCCAACTCAACATCCTGAAACCGCCCTCTCAACCAATCGTTGTTCTCTTTCCACCTGTATCACCTCAATTCCCACCCAGGGTCAACGCAGATAACTTGCCCCCACGTTCAAAACCCGTTAGGGGCCAAGCGTCTTACGCATAAGGGGAAGTCAGATGTCCGCGCCCAAGAAAGTTGTTCTGGCCTATTCCGGTGGCCTTGATACCTCGATCATCCTGAAATGGTTGCAGACCGAGTATGGCTGTGAGGTCGTGACCTTCACCGCCGATCTGGGTCAGGGTGAAGAGCTGGAGCCCGCCCGCCAAAAGGCCGAGCTGCTGGGGATCAAGCCCGAAAACATCTATATCGAGGACATCCGCGAAGAGTTTGTTCGCGACTTCGTCTTCCCGATGTTCCGCGCCAATGCGCAATACGAAGGCCTGTATCTGCTGGGCACCTCAATCGCGCGTCCGCTGATCTCGAAGCGTCTGGTCGAGATTGCCGAGGCCACCGGTGCCGACGCCGTTGCACATGGCGCGACCGGCAAAGGCAACGATCAGGTGCGGTTCGAACTGGCCGCCTATGCCCTGAACCCCGACATCAAGGTCATTGCACCCTGGCGTGAATGGGACCTGACCAGCCGCACCAAGCTGTTGGAATTTGCCGAAGCGAACCAAATCCCAATTGCCAAGGACAAACGCGGTGAGGCGCCGTTCTCGGTCGATGCCAACCTGCTGCACACCTCGTCCGAAGGTAAGGTTTTGGAAGACCCCGCAGATCAGGCGCCAGACTATGTCTATCAGCGTACCGTCCACCCCGAGGACGCACCGAACGAGCCCGAGTTCATTGAGATCGGCTTTGAAAAAGGCGACGCGGTCAGCATCAATGGCGAGGCGATGAGCCCCGCAACCATCCTGACCAAGCTGAACGAATATGGCGGCAAGCACGGTATTGGCCGTCTGGACCTGGTCGAAGGTCGTTTCGTGGGCATGAAATCGCGCGGTATCTACGAAACACCCGGCGGTACCATCCTGCTGGAAGCGCACCGTGGGATCGAATCCATCACCATGGACCGCAGCGCGATGCACCTGAAAGATCAGCTGATGCCGCAATATGCCGAGCTGATCTATAACGGCTTCTGGTACAGCCCCGAGCGGGAAATGCTGCAAGCCGCCATCGACAAATCTCAGGACCATGTCACCGGCACTGTCCGCGTGAAACTGTACAAAGGTCTGGCTTCGACCGTGGGTCGCTGGTCGGATCATTCGCTGTATTCTGAAGAGCATGTGACGTTCGAAGATGACGCCGGCGCCTATGACCAAAAAGACGCGGCCGGATTTATCCAGTTGAACGCGCTGCGCCTGAAATTGCTGGCGGCGCGGGATAAGCGCCTGTCCAAGTGATCGACGACGACGACATCAACGACGAACTCGATCTGTTCATCGAAGCGCAGGACGCGGTCTGGTCCGACGTCCTGCGCGAATTGGAACAAGGACAGAAAACCAGCCACTGGATGTGGTTTGTATTTCCGCAATTGGCCGAACTTGGCCGGTCTCACATGGCGCAGCTGTACGGGATCGAGGATTTGGATGAGGCCACAGCTTATCTGGATAATCCAGACCTCCGCCAGCGCCTGACCAAGGTTGCTGGGTTGATGTTGCAGCACAAGGGGCGCGATGCCAGTGACATTCTGGGTGGGGTTGACGCAAAGAAACTGCGGTCCTCGATGACGTTGTTTGCATCCGTGCCCGGAGCTCCGTCAGAGTTTCAGACTGTTCTTGATGCCTTTTATGATGGGCAACCCTGTGAGCGGACCCGGCAAATCCTGCAAATGTCGTGATTGCAGGGTCCAGTTGGGTCACCCTTGCACAAGAACGCCCATTCTCTTTACGCATAGGCAAATTGTGAAGGGGACAAAGATGCTGCAGGACATCGCCAAAGGCATTCAGCAAGGCTTGGATGGCAAAAGCTTTGAGGGCTCGCTGAAATTCGATTGTGGCGAGGATGGTGTCATCGTTCTAGCCGAAAATCGGGCCAGCACACAGGATCGCGACACCGATTGCACCATCCGCATTTCGCAGGACAACCTGACCAAATTACTGACGGGCAAGCTGAACCCGATGACCGGCGTAGCATTGGGCAAGCTCAAGATTTCGGGCAATATGGGTGTGGCGATGAAGCTGGGACAGCTGCTAGGTTAAGACGATAAACTCGTCTCACCACCCCGTGACAAACCATGTCAGCGGATTGCGCCAACGCATAAGTCAGGGCAGCCTTATCCCGAAAAGGAGACCTGCCATGACCCGCATCGCCAATCTCAATTTTTTCAAACCTACGCTTCAGTTCACGTTGATCGCTCTTGTCGCCCTGCTGCGTGCCGCCCCGGCACCCGCCGCCGGGTCCGAAACCCTGACGGTTGCAGGGGGCTGTTTCTGGTGCGTCGAATCCGATTTCGAATCCGTTCCGGGCGTGACTGGCGCCGTGTCGGGTTTCACCGGTGGCAGTACCGCCAATCCAACCTATGATCAGGTCACCAAAGGCGAAACCGGCCATTACGAGGCGGTTCAGATCACCTTTGACCCGGCCCGCGTTTCCCGTGAAACCCTGCTGAGTATGTTCTTCCGTTCGGTCGACCCAACGGATGCGGGCGGTCAGTTCTGTGACCGGGGTGACAGCTACCGCACGGCCATTTTCGTCTCTAACGCTGGGGAAAAAGCCCTGGCTCAGCAAGCCAAGACAAGTGCCCAGAACGCTCTGGGGCAACAGATCGTGACGCCAATCCTGCAGCAAGGGGCATTCTACCCGGCTGAGGCCTATCATCAGGATTACTATAAGGGGAACAAGCTGGTCCTGACCCGCTTTGGCCCCAAACGCCAGCACAGCGCGTACAAAGCCTATCGCAAAGCCTGCGGCCGTGATGACCGGGTCAAGCAGCTTTGGGGCAGTGACGCACCGTTCGCGGGGTCTTAATCGAGCCGCGCTTCGCGCACCTCTTTGAGATCGGGAATAACATCAGCTGTGCCGTGCCGCGTGACCATCAAGGCCGCGGCACGGTTTGCTTGTGAAATCACCTGTGCCATTGGCATCCCGCGATCCATTCCTGCCAGAACATAGCCGGTGAAAGTATCCCCTGCGCCAGTGGTATCCACGGCCTTTACCTTGTGCGCCGGAAAATCCGTAGCGGCGCCGCGATGGTAATACCGCGCTCCTTTTGACCCCAAAGTGACGATTACATGCTCGACCTCAAGGTCGGTAACGGATTGCCCGGTTGCCTGCTGTAGTTGTTCAGCCTCGATCTCATTCAGGATCAGAAAATCCAGATACGGCAACACGGCCTGAACCGCGTCAGCCTGGAACGGTGCGGCGGCATAGCAGACAGTCAGCCCCAGATCGCGCCCCATCTTTGCAGATTCAACCTGTAAGTTGGTTTCGTTCTGCATCACCAGCACATCACCTTGCAGGGCCGAGGACAGCGCTTGCCCCAACTGACCCTGAGTGATCGCGTGGTTTGAGCCGGGGAACAGAATGATGTTGTTCTCACCCTGTGCGTCCACCGCAATGATGGCATGACCGGTCGGAACCTCGACTCCAGTGATATGGCGCGTGTCCACGCCATATTCGGTCATACGATCCAGCGCCCAGCGCCCATCCGGCCCCACGGCCCCGATATGCGCCACTTGCGCCCCGGCCCGAGCGGCGGCCACAGACATATTTGCCCCTTTGCCACCCAGATACCGATCCAGCCGATTGGCCGAAAGCGTCTCTCCCGGTCCGGGCAGGTGCGGCACGTCATAAATCATGTCCGCGTTGATCGAGCCGAGGTTCCAGATCGTCATGGCTTAAGCGATATCGCACGAGGCCAGGATGGCCATGTTCAAAATATCATTCGCCGTCGACCCGGTCGAACAGATCTGGATCGGCTTGTCTACACCAGACAGGATCGGGCCAATCACCGTGGACCCGCCCATTTCCTGCATCAGCTTGGTCGAGATCGACGCCGAATGCCGAGCGGGAACGATCAGGATATTCGCCGGGCCGGTCAGGCGCTGGAACGGATAGCCTGCCTGTTGATCCTCGTTCAGGGCAACGTCCACGGTCATCTCGCCCTCGTATTCGAAATCCACTTTGCGCTTATCCAGCACGACAGGCGCGCGGTGCATCTTTTCGGCCCGTTCCGACACCGGATACCCAAAGGTCGAGAAACTGACGAAGGCCACGCGCGGCTCAAGCCCCATATGACGGGCTACGGCGGCTGAGCGTTCGGCGATATTGGCCAGGTCATTCTCGTCCGGCCATTCATGCACAAGCGTATCACCGATCAGCACGATCCGCCCCTTATGCAACAGGGCGGTCACACCCACCGCACCATGCGCCTTGTCCGCGTCGAACACGTGATTGATCCGGTCCAGCACATGCGCTGACTTGCGCGTGGCCCCGGTTACCAGGCCATCACCATGCCCATGCGCCAGCATCAGGGATGAGAACACATGCCGGTCACGCGCCGCTAGGCGGTAAATATCCTTGCTATCAAAACCTTTGCGCTGCAGGCGCTTGTACAGGAAATCGGTATAGGTCTCGAGATGCGTGGTGTTGGCGGCATTCACCACCTCCAACTCGCGCACGGCATCGCCCAGCCCGGCCTCTTCCAGCTTTTGTTTTACGTCATCGGGGCGACCGACAACCAGGGCCTTGCCGAAACCAGACCGCTGATAGGTCACAGCAGCGCGCAGTACACGTGGATCGTCACCTTCGGCGAAGATCATACGGCTTTGCGCTTGGCGCGCACGGGCGTTCAGGCCGCGCAGAATGCTGGCGGTCGGGTCCATGCGGGATTTGAGGCTCAGCTCATAGGCGTCCATGTCGATGATCGGACGCCGCGCTGCGCCGGTATCCATGCCCGCCTTGGCCACGGCAGGTGGGATACGATGGATCAGTCGGGGATCAAAAGGTGTCGGGATGATATAATCGCGACCGAAGGTCAGCGATTTGCCATAAGCCATCGCAACCTCATCCGGCACATCCTCGCGCGCCAGACGGGCCAGCGCATGGGCACAGGCAATTTTCATCTCGTCATTGATGGCACGGGCATGAATGTCCAGCGCACCCCGAAACAGATAGGGGAAGCCCAGCACGTTGTTGACTTGGTTCGGGTAATCGCTGCGCCCCGTGGCGACGATGGCATCCACACGCACCTCATGCGCCTCTTCTGGCGTGATTTCAGGATCTGGATTGGCCATGGCGAAAATCACCGGGTTGTCTGCCATACTGGCGACCATGTCCTGCGTGACCGCGCCTTTGACTGAAACGCCCAGGAACACATCCGCGCCGTTCATGGCGTCTTCCAGCGAGCGCAGTTCAGTGGTGACCGCATGGGCCGATTTCCACTGGTTCATACCCTCGGTCCGGCCTTGGTAGATAACGCCTTTAGTGTCGCAGACGATGCAGTTTTCATGCCGCGCGCCCATCGCCTTGAGCAGTTCGATACAGGCGATACCCGCCGCACCCGCACCGTTCAGAACAATCCTCACATCCTCGATCTTTTTGCCCGAGATATGCAGTGCGTTCAGCAGACCTGCCGCGCAGATCACCGCCGTGCCGTGTTGATCATCGTGAAAGACGGGAATGTCCATCTCTTCCTTCAGGCGCTGTTCGATGATGAAACACTCGGGCGCCTTGATGTCTTCCAGATTGATGCCGCCAAAGGTCGGCCCCATCAGCTTCACCGCGCGGCAGAATTCATCTGGGTCTTCAGTGTCCAACTCGATATCGATCGAGTTCACATCGGCAAACCGTTTGAACAGGACCGATTTCCCCTCCATCACCGGTTTTGAGCCCAACGCGCCCAGATTTCCAAGCCCCAGAACCGCCGTGCCGTTCGAGATTACCGCGACCAGATTGCCCTTGTTGGTATAGTCATAGGCCGTTTCGGGGTTTTCCGCGATTGCTTCACATGGAACAGCGACACCGGGACTATAGGCCAGCGACAGATCACGCTGGGTTGTCATTGGAACCGTGGCCTGCACCTCCCATTTGCCAGGGGTGGGGTCCAGGTGAAAGGCCAGGGCTTCTTCGTCGGTAATTTTCGCTTTGGGCATCTGATATGTCGTTTCTTTACATCTGTTGGGCTGTCGCCTCATAGCGCAGGAAAACGCGCGCCTCAACGAGAATGAGTTTTCGGCTTTTACAGAAGATGCGGGATTTGTAAGGTCGCGCCCGGAACACGCCAAAAGGGGTCAGCCTTGTCCACAGTCACGCCGATGATGGCGCAATATCTCGAAATCAAAGAGGCCCACGCCGATGCCCTGCTGTTCTACCGTATGGGCGATTTCTACGAGATGTTCTTCGAAGATGCCGTCAACGCAGCCGAGGCGTTGGATATCGCCCTGACCAAACGCGGCAAGCATAACGGCACCGACATCCCGATGTGCGGTGTACCTGTTCATTCCGCCGAAGGTTATTTGCTGACCCTGATCCGCAAGGGCTTTCGCGTGGCAGTCTGCGAGCAGATGGAAAGCCCGGCCGAGGCGAAGAAAAGAGGCTCTAAATCAGTAGTAAAGCGCGATGTCGTGCGTCTGGTGACACCCGGCACATTGACCGAAGATGCCCTTTTGGAAGCCCGCCGCCACAACTTTCTGGCCGCCTATGCCGAAGTGCGGGATGAGGCCGCCTTGGCCTGGGCTGATATCTCTACCGGGGCGTTTCACGTGATGCCTTTGACAACCGTGCGGCTGAGCCCCGAACTGGCACGGCTTGCCCCGTCCGAACTGATCGTTGCCGACGGATCGGAACAGGCTTTGCAGGAACCAGTCCGTGATTTGGGAATTTCGCTAACCCCCATCGGCCGCGCCAGTTTTGACAGCACGGCCGCCGAAAAACGTATTTGCGGATTGTTCCACGTGGGCGCTTTGGATGCGTTTGGAAATTTCGGTCGGGCCGAGGTTTCGGCAATGGGTGCCTTGATCGACTATCTTGAGATCACGCAAAAGGGCAAACTGCCCCTGCTGCAGACCCCCTTGAAGGAATCAGAGGATCGCGTTGTCCAGATCGACGCCGCCACACGCCGCAATCTTGAACTGACCCGTTCCTTGTCGGGTGGTCGCGCCGGATCCCTATTGTCGGTGGTCGATCGCACCGTCACTCCGGGCGGGGCAAGGTTGCTGGAACAGCGCCTGTCCAGCCCCTCGCGCAATCTGGACGTGATCCATGCCCGGCTGGATGCTGTGAGTTTTGCAGCTGAGGACAGTCTGACCGCCTCAGACCTGCGCGATGCCCTGCGCAAAACCCCTGATCTGGACCGCGCCCTGTCGCGCCTGTCGCTGGAACGGGGTGGCCCTCGTGATCTGGCCGCCATCCGCAACGGAATGACGCAGGCAGCTGCTATTGCAGGTATCTGTGACACACAGAATTTGCCGGTTCTGCTGGCCACCGCAGTGCAGAACTTGATCGGGTTTGACGATCTTTTGACCTTGTTGGATGAGGCCCTTGTGGCAGAACCACCCCTGCTGGCCCGTGACGGCGGTTTCATCGCTCCGGGTTTTGACACGGAACTGGATGAAGCCCGCAAACTGCGCGACGAAGGCCGATCCGTCATTGCGGGATTTCAACAGAAATACGCAGAACACACCGGCATTGCTTCGCTGAAGATCAAGCATAACAACGTGCTGGGTTATTTCATCGAAACCACGGCCACCCATGCCGAGAAGATGCTGAACCCGCCATTTTCTGAGACCTATGTCCACCGCCAGACCACTGCCAATCAGGTGCGGTTTACAACCGTCGAACTGTCCGAGATCGAAACCCGCATCCTGAACGCCGGTAATTTGGCATTGGAAATAGAAAAGAGGCTCTATCAAAGGCTTTCTGACGAGATTCTGGACCGCGCCGCGCGTCTCAACCAAGCCGCCCGGGGGCTCGCCGAGCTGGATTTGACCACCGCATTGGCCGATCTGGCGCGCGGAGAAAATTGGTGCCGTCCCCAGGTCGACACATCGCGCGCCTTCCACGTGCAGGGTGGACGTCATCCGGTTGTGGAACACGCGCTGCGCCAACAAAGCGGCGATGCCTTCATTGCCAATGATTGCGATCTCAGCGCGGATCAGGGCGCGGCGATCTGGCTGCTGACCGGTCCCAACATGGCAGGTAAATCGACCTTCCTGCGTCAGAACGCCTTGATTGCCCTGCTGGCCCAGATGGGCAGTTATGTTCCCGCTGAACAGGCGCATATCGGTGTGGTCAGCCAATTGTTCAGCCGCGTCGGCGCATCCGACGATCTGGCCCGGGGCCGTTCGACCTTTATGGTGGAAATGGTCGAGACGGCCGCCATCCTGAATCAGGCCGACGACCGCGCGCTGGTGATTCTCGATGAAATTGGCCGTGGCACGGCCACCTATGACGGCCTGTCCATCGCCTGGGCCACGCTGGAACATCTGCACGCCGCCAACCAATGCCGCGCGCTATTCGCCACCCACTACCACGAACTCACTGCCCTGGCCGGCAAGTTAGAGGGCGTCGACAACGCAACCGTGGCAGTCAAGGAGTGGGAAGGTGAGGTCATTTTCCTGCACGAAGTCCACAAGGGGGCCGCCGACCGCTCCTATGGGGTGCAAGTCGCGCAGCTTGCCGGTCTGCCCGCATCGGTGGTGGATCGAGCCCGCGTCGTACTGGACCAGTTGGAAAAAACCGAACGCGAAGGCGGCAAGCAAAAGGCGCTGATCGACGATCTGCCGCTATTTTCCGCCGCTCCGCCGCCCCCGCCACCTGCACCCAAGGCATCGCCGGTCACGGATATGCTGGACGACGTGCTGCCTGATGAGCTGACCCCGCGCGAGGCACTGGACCTGATTTATAAACTGAAAGAGGCGGCCAGATCCTGACCGCCTCAAAAAAATTTTGGTTTTAAAGCCGCTTAGCTTGCAGGTGTCGACGACACACCCACTTGCGCCGGTCGCAGTAGACGATCATGCAGCATGAAGCCTTCGGCCGATACCTGAATGATGTCACCGGCGCGGGTTCCAGGAACCGGCGCTTCGAACATCGCCTCATGCACGTTTGGATCAAATCGATCGCCAACCTCGGGCGTGATCACCTCGATCCCGTGTTTTTGGAATACATCCTTCAGCGCCCGCATGGTCAGCTCGATCCCTTCCAGCAGACCGGCGGCCACTTCTTTTTGCTCATCGGTCGCGGCTTCGAGTGCGCGCTTCATGTTGTCGTAGACCGGCAGCATATCACGCGCCAGTTTCGAACCGCCGTATTGCTCAGCATCGCGCCGCGCTTTGTCGCCACGCTTACGGGCGTTTTCGGCATCTGCCAGCGCACGCATAAACTTATCTTTGTAATCGTCGCGCTCAGCGCGCAACTCATCCAGCTCTAGCGCTTCGTCGCTGAACTCGGCGATTTCTTCGGCCAGCTCTTCAGCCTCTGCCATTGCGATATTGTCCAGGAAGTCTTCGTCTTTGGGCTCTGCCATCTCTTACCCTCTAGCTCCGGTCGGATATCAGCTTGCCGACCAGTTGCGCCGTATAATCCACGATCGGTACGATCCGTCCATAATTCAAACGCGTGGGCCCGATGACCCCGACCGCACCAATTATCTTTCGATCAGCGTTCATATATGGAGACACCACCAAAGAGGAACCCGAAAGTGAGAAAAGTTTGTTCTCAGAGCCGATAAAAATGCGCACACCCTCGCCTTCTTCGGTCAATTCAAGGAATTCCGCGATGTCTCGTTTGCGTTCCAGATCATCAAACAGGGAGCGGATTCGGTCCAGCTCCTCAACTTCACCCGGTTCACCCAGCAGATTCGCCCGCCCGCGCACAATCAGACGGGCCGAGTCGCCCCCATCCCCGTCCCAAGCCGCCATGCCGCTTTCGACCATTTCCCGCGCCAGCACGTCGATCTCTTGTTTACGCGCGTCAATCTGCGCCTGCATCTGACGGCGCACTTCGCCAAGCGTGCGGCCTTCGATCAACGCGTTCAGGAAATTCGCCGCTTCACGCATCGAACTGGGTGTCTGCCCCGGTGGCGGTGTAAACAGGCGGTTTTCAACGTGCCCGTCAGCAAAAACCAGCACCACCAATGCACGGTCATGAGCTAACGAAACAAATTCGATATGCTTGATCTCGGATTCTTGCTTGGGGGTCAAAACTAAGGAGGCACCATGTGTCACGTGTGACAAGGCCGAACCCACGCGATCCAGCATCCCGCCCACATCGCCTGCGTTAGACCCTAGTGTTTCGTCCAGCTTCTGCCGATCAGCGGCGCCCAGATCGCCAACCTCAAGCAAACCATCGACAAACATACGCAAGCCTTGCTGCGTCGGAATGCGCCCCGCACTGACATGGGGGCTGTCGAGCAAGCCCAGAAACTCCAGATCCTGCATGACGTTGCGCACGGTGGCGGCGCTGACTTTTTCCGACAATGTGCGGGTCAGGGTGCGGCTGCCAACAGGCTCACCGCTGTCCAAATAGCTTTCGACGATCAGCCGGAACACCTCACGTGACCGGTCGTTCATCTCGTTCAGAATTTTGCTCGCTTCGCTCATCAGCGGTCCCCTGCTGGGCCGTCATTAAATCGCAGGCATATGAAAGGTCAATCGGGGTTGCATCGTAAGCCATGAGGGCGTTATCCCCAACCCAGCAAACAAAGGATTTTCCATGCGACCCTCAGGACGAGATTTAAGCGAAATGCGCGCCGTTTCAATCGAAACGGAGTTCACCAAACATGCCGAAGGTTCCTGCCTGATCAAAATGGGTGACACCCATGTACTGTGCACCGCCACGATCGAGGATCGCGTACCCCCCTTCATCAAAGGCTCGGGTCTGGGCTGGGTTACGGCTGAATACGGTATGCTGCCCCGCGCCACTAACACCCGGATGCGGCGCGAGGCGGCGTCGGGCAAGCAAGGTGGGCGCACCGTTGAAATCCAGCGCCTGATCGGTCGTGCCCTGCGGGCTGGTGTTGACCGGGTTGCCCTGGGCGAACGCCAGATCACTGTGGACTGTGATGTGATCCAAGCCGATGGGGGCACTCGTTGTGCTTCGATCACTGGTGGTTGGGTTGCACTGCGGCTGGCGGTGAACAAGCTGATGAAGGCCGGGGACGTAATCTCGGATCCGTTGATAGACCCTGTTGCAGCGGTATCTTGCGGTATTTATGCCGGCCAACCCGTTCTGGATCTGGACTACCCAGAGGACAGCGAAGCAGGCGTAGACGGCAATTTCATCATGACCGGTTCGGGCAAATTGATCGAAGTGCAGATGAGCGCCGAGGGTTCGGTCTTTAGTCGCGCGCAGATGGATCAGCTGATGGATCTGGCCGAAAAAGGTGTGGGCGAGCTGGCCGCAGCCCAGAAAGCCGCAACCGCATGACCCGCAAGTTCGACAGCAACAGGCTGCTGGTGGCCACGCATAACAAGGGAAAGCTTGAGGAGATGAAACATCTCCTTGAACCCTTCGGCGTGACCGTTGTTGGCGCGGCTGAGATGGACCTGCCCGAACCGGAAGAAACTGAGGACACGTTCGTCGGCAATGCCCGGATCAAGGCCCATGCTGCCGCCCAAGCCACTGGCCTGCCTGCCCTGTCGGACGATTCCGGGATTACCATTGATGCGCTGGATGGCGCTCCGGGAGTTTACACCGCTGATTGGGCCGAAACCGGTGATGGTCGAGATTTCCTGATGGCCATGACCCGCGCCCACGATGAGCTAGAGGCTAAAGGTGCCGCCCATCCCCGCACGGCGCAGTTCCGATGCACTCTGGTACTGGCCTGGCCCGATGGGCATGACGAGGTATTCGAAGGCATCGCCCCTGGTCAACTGGTCTGGCCCATCCGTGGCAAGGACGGGTTCGGCTATGATCCAATGTTTGTCCCGGACGGGTACGACATTACCTTTGCCGAGATGGATCGCTGGGAAAAGAACAAGATCAGCCATCGCGGCCGCGCTGTGGAAATGTTCGTGAAGGGCTGCTTTGGCGGATGATTGGCGCAACGGGGGCTTCGGCCTGTACGTGCATTGGCCTTTTTGCGAGGCCAAGTGCCCCTATTGCGACTTCAATAGCCATGTTTCACGTAATATCGACCAAAAACAATGGCTTAATGCATATTTGGATGAGCTGCGCCGCACGGCTGCCGAAACACCAGGCCGGGTTTTAAACACGATCTTTTTCGGCGGCGGCACGCCGTCGTTAATGGACCCAGATACTGTCGCCGCTGTGATCGATCAGGCCCGCGCCCTCTGGCATCCGGCCAATGACATGGAAATCACGCTTGAGGCCAATCCGGGCTCGGTCGAGGCTGGCCGTTTTGCCGCATATCGGGACGCCGGGGTGAACCGCATCTCGATGGGGGTTCAGGCGCTTAATGACGAAGATTTGCGTCGATTGGGTCGCATTCACACTGTGGCTGAGGCACGTTCTGCCTTTGATATTGCCAGAAATTGCTTTGATAGGGTCAGTTTTGACCTGATCTACGCCCGCCAACACCAAACCCCCGAAGACTGGCGAGCCGAGCTGACCGAAGCCCTTTCGATGGCTGTCGACCACCTGTCGCTGTACCAACTGACCATCGAGAACGGAACCGCCTTTGGGGATCGCTATGCCGTTGGTAAACTGCGTGGCCTACCCGAAGATGACAGCGCTGCCGACATGTATTTGGAAACACAGGACATCTGCGAGGCACATGGCCTGCTGACCTACGAGATTTCCAACCACGCACGCCCCAGCGCTGAATCACAGCACAACCTGATCTATTGGCGCTATGGCGACTATGTCGGCATCGGGCCTGGTGCCCACGGGCGCGTCACCTTGAATGGTCAAAAACTGGCTACAGAAACCTACCTGTCCCCAAACGCTTGGCTAACTGCTGTCGGAAAAGGCAGTGGAGAAAAAGAACGCTCGCCCCTATCAGCGCAAGAGCAGGCCAAAGAATACCTTATGATGGGGTTAAGAGTTGTAGAGGGTCTAGATATTGACAGGTATAATGCCCTGGCAGATCACCCGTTGCCGCAGGACAAATTGGCCGATCTAACAGAATTTGGGATGATCAAACAGACAAATGGCCGATTGATTGCCACCAAAGATGGGCGCGCCGTTTTAAATGCGGTGATCCGGGAACTTTTGGGGTAAATGATGCAATATGTTTGGGCCACCCTGGGTTTGATTTGCGTTGGCTTCGCGGTGGTCGGCATCGTTCTGCCCTTATTGCCTACTGTTCCTTTTTTGCTGCTGGCCGCGTTTTTCTTTGCACGGTCGTCTTCTCGCCTGCACAACTGGTTGATTACACATCGCACTTTCGGCCCGTTGATCGTTGACTGGCAAACGTCCGGCGCTATCCGACCCGGGGCAAAAAAGGCGGCCACCATTTCGGTCGCCGCCGTGTTCGGGCTATCGGTTCTGTTGTCCCTGCCGTCTCATGTCCTGATCATTCAGGCCGTGGTTTTGGGCGCGGTGATGCTGTTTATCTGGACCCGGCCTAACGGCTAAGCTTGGCGCACAGATCGTCCAACTGATCCAGGTTTTCATAGGTCAGCACCACTTGCCCGGTTTCTGATCCAGCCTTGTGATTGATCGCAACTTTCATCGCCAGAATTGCCGACAGATCTTTTTCCAAGGCTCGCGTATCAGCGTCTTTACCCGCATCCAGGTTTCGGGAACGCGGGGCAGCTTTCGCCGGATCTGCCTGTTGTTTTTTTACCAGCGCTTCGGTTGCGCGAACCGAAAGCCCATCCCGTACTACGATTTTCGCCAGTTCTGTTGGGTTTTCGGCCGTTATCAACGCTCGTGCGTGCCCAGCAGACAGCTTACCTTCGATGACCAGCGTCTGAACGTCCAAGGGCAACGACAGCAAGCGCAATAGGTTCGCAATATGACTGCGGCTTTTACCCAAGGCTTCGGCCAACTTCTCTTGAGTATGCCCGAAACGGTCCATCAACTGCTTATAGCCAGCAGCTTCTTCGACCGCATTCAGGTCAGCCCGCTGTATGTTTTCGATAATGGCGACTTCCAACACTTCTGTGTCGTCAAACTCACGCACAATAACCGGAATATCATGCAACTGCGCCATCTGAGCAGCGCGCCAACGCCGTTCCCCGGCTACGATTTCATATCCGCCATTGCTGATTTCCCGCACAATCAGCGGTTGAATAATGCCCTTTTCTTTGACCGAGGCTGCCAGTTCATCCAATTGATCCGCTGAGAATGTACGGCGCGGCTGGTTAGGGTTGGCCTGCAGCTTTTCAATCGGAACTTTCATGTCCGGACGACGCGGTTCTGTAGTCACCAGACCTTCGGCTTCCTGCGTTACATCTGCCATCAGGGCAGATAGTCCCCGGCCCAAACCTCTGGGTTTTGATTTTTTGACGGCCACTGCGCCCTCCTCACTGCCGCTCAGGCAGCGGCATTTTTGTTCTTGTGAATGACTTCACGCGCCAAATGTCGATATGCCATCGCACCCAACGATCCCGAGTCATACTGCAACACCGGCAAGGCGTATGACGGCGCCTCACTGACCCGCACATTTCTGGGTATCTTGGTTTTAAATACCATCTCACCCAGATTGTCACGTGCATCCTTTTCAACCTGGCGGGACAAGTTGTTGCGGTTGTCATACATGGTCAACACAACACCTTCGATTCTCAGGTCCGGATTCGCAGTTTGCCGAACCTCTCTGATCGTCAACATCAACTGCGAAAGCCCCTCCAGTGCAAAGAATTCACTTTGCAGGGGAACCAGAACGGAATGGGCAGCTACCATCGCATTCACAGTCAGCAAGTTCAGAGATGGCGGGCAGTCGATCAGCACAAAATCAAGCTCAAACTGGTCGATCGAGGTCTGACGCAGGGCGTCATGCAACAAATAGCTGCGTTTTTCATTGGAAATCAGTTCGATATCCGCCGAGCTTAGATCAACGGTTGCCGGTATTACCAGCAACCCGCCAATTTCTGTCTCTTGTACCACAGCTTCAAGCGGTGCATCGTCCAGGATCAAATCGTATGTGGTCCAATCCCTGTCCTCAACACCCAAACCGGTTGACGCGTTCCCCTGTGGATCCAGATCCACCACAAGAACCCTGCTTCCTGCTTCTGCCAAACCGGCCGCAAGGTTGATCGCAGTTGTTGTTTTTCCCACCCCACCCTTTTGATTGGCGACCGCAATTATCCGGGGCCCTGAGGGACGAGACAGATCAACCACGCGATACTCCTTTGATCCTTAGAATAACAGCTTGGGGCTCAGTTAAACTTGTAATCGGCTCGCAGTCGAAATTCCATTCCTTGCGCGCGTCATTCAGCTCTTTTTTCCAGCTTGCGCCTTTCGGCAACAGCGCCGTACCGGACTCTTTTAAATGCCTGTCACAAAAGGACAATAACGTGGGCAGATCCGCAAGGGCGCGGGCAGACAAAATATCGGCGTTCAACGGATCCACGGATTCTATCCTTTTTGACACAATAGAACAGTTCGCCCCGCATTCCCGTGCAACGCTACGCAGAAAGGCAGATTTACGCTGATCGCTTTCTACAAGTGTAAATCGCGCCGCTGGCGCTTCTTCTATAGCCATGATCGCGCAAACCATGCCAGGGAACCCACCGCCGCTGCCCAAGTCTACCCAATTATGGAACACATCCGAACACCGGTATACCTGCACTGAATCCAGAATATGCCGTGACCAGATGTCATTCAGGCTGTTGCGCGACACCAGATTTATCTTGGGATTCCAGCGCCGAACCAGTTCTACGTAGGTTTCAAGACGGCTAAATGTTTCACGTGAAACATCTAAACCTTTAAACACCTCATAGCTCATGCCTTTCGGACCTTTTGCTCTCGCCTCAACTTGGCCAGCAGTAAGGTCAAAGCGGCGGGCGTCACGCCCTCTACCCGCCCGGCCTGAGCAATATTAATCGGCTTTGCCTCAGACAGTTTTTGTTTCATCTCGGAGGATAGGCCTTCCAACACCGAATAATCGAAATCGCGCGGTATTTCATAGGATTCATCGCGTTTCATGGCTTCAACGTCTTTTTTCTGGCGCGCAATATAGTTCGCATAAAGCGCATCCCGTTCGACCTGGCTTCGGATATCTTCCTCAATATCTTGCAAACCCGCCTCAAGCGGAATCAGATCATTGAACGTAACATCAGGAAAAGCCAGCAAAGCCATGCCATCTCGGCGATTTCCGTCCTGATTGACATTGATTCCAGCTGCACGGACCTCCTTTGGTGTATAAGTCCGGTCTGTCAGTATTGACTTGGCAGCTGTAAGTTTCTCTATCTTTTCATCAAATCTTTCAGCCCGCGTATCACCAACACATCCAAGGTCAATTCCAAGAGGTGTTAATCGCTGATCAGCGTTATCAGCCCGAAGAGACAACCTGAACTCTGCCCGAGAGGTGAACATCCGATAAGGTTCTGCAACCCCTCGCGTAGTCAAGTCATCGATCATAACGCCTATATAGCTGTCAGCACGCGTGAAATGAACGGGTTCCCGACCCAGGACAGCGAGTGCTGCATTCAGACCAGCGACAAGCCCTTGTGCGGCTGCTTCTTCATATCCTGTTGTCCCGTTAATTTGCCCGGCAAGATATAGCCCCGGGGCATCAGGCAAGGACAAGGACGACGTCAGAACACGGGGATCGATATAGTCATATTCAATTGCATAGCCCGGTTGCAGGATCTCCGCCTTTTCCAGGCCTTTGATCGACCGCACATAATCATGCTGGACGTCCTGCGGAAGCGAAGTTGAGATCCCGTTTGGATAGATCGTGTGATCATGGATCCCTTCAGGCTCAAGGAAAATCTGATGGGATTCTTTTTCGGCAAACCGAACAATCTTATCCTCAATCGAAGGGCAATATCTGGGCCCGACCCCATCAATATGACCGCCATACATTGCCGACCGTGACAGGTTTTTTTCAATTATCTCATGTGTACGCGCATTCGTATGCGTAATTCCGCACGAGATTTGGGGTGCGACAGCTGACTCAGACAAAAACGAGAATAGCGTCGGATCTTCGTCTCCATCCTGCCGCTCTAGATCTGACCAATCAATGGTTCGACCGTCCAACCGGGGTGGTGTACCTGTTTTCAATCGCCCCATTGGAAGGTTTAAGCTGTCCAATCGCTCTGCCAGTTTGACAGAAGGTCGGTCCCCCATTCGCCCGCCAGGTCGGGAAACGTCTCCGATATGAATAACACCGCGCAGAAAGGTCCCAGATGTGAGTATCACGGCCGAGGCATGAATCTCGGACCCATCTGCCAATTGTATTCCGACGATACGAGGTCCATCTGTCAGAAAATCTGTGACCTCCCCGACCACCACGGATAAATGCTCTTGCGCCTGTGTCACTTTCTGCATGGCATCACGATACAGTGCCCGGTCTGCCTGAGTCCTTGGGCCCTGCACAGCAGGCCCTTTGCGGCGATTCAGCAATCTAAATTGAATACCGGCCTGGTCCGCAACGCGGCCCATGACACCATCCATCGCGTCGATTTCGCGAACCAGGTGGCCTTTCCCCAAACCCCCAATGGCAGGATTGCAGGACATCACTCCAATATCGGACTCAGACAGCGTCACCAATGCCGTCTCAACCCCCATGCGTGCAGCGGTATGGGCGGCCTCGGTTCCGGCATGTCCGGCGCCAATCACAACAACATCGAACTTTGAATGTTTCACGTGAAACACTCCTTACTTACCCAGGCAGAAACTGGAGAATATTTCATCCAAAAGGTCTTCGACCCCTATTCTGCCGACCAATGTTTCAAGGGCGCGGATAGCCGTCCGCAACTCTTCTGCCGCGATATCATACAGGTCTGGGCCTGATTCCAGAACTGTCATCGCCGCGACCAAAGCTGCCTTGGATTCATTCAGTGCGACTCGGTGGCGTTCACGGGTTGCAATACCATGGCTTGTGGATCTCTCACCCAATACACACGATATATGGGAAATTAGCTGATCAATTCCATGACCGGTTTTCCCGGAAATCCCGCCCTTATCATCCCCGCGCAGGTCAGATTTCGGAAAAAGCTGAATGTCACCTTCGACCATGGGAACACCAAGGTCTGACGGGTCTTCGGTCAGAAATACCCGCAAATCAGCCGCGTCCGCACGTTTACGGGCCAGCTTAATCCCAAGGTTTTCAACGTGATCTTCGGTTTCGCGCAACCCTGCGGTGTCCAGCAAAGTCACAGGCAAACCACCGAGATCCATGCGAACTTCAATAACGTCACGAGTTGTGCCGGCATATTCCGACGTGATCGCGGCCTCTCGACCCGCCAACGCATTCAGCAAGGTCGACTTTCCTGCATTTGGAAGGCCAACAATAGCAACTTCGAACCCGGTCCGGATACGTTCGGCAATTTTTACACCGTCCGCTTCGCGTTGCAGGTCTTGCATGACGCCGGTCACTAATGTGCAGACCTCAGGTGTCACATCGGTTGGAACCTCTTCATCGGCGAAATCTATAACGGCTTCCAGCAGAGATGCCGCCCGGATCAGGTCACGGCGCCAGCGTTCGGCCAAGCCACCCAGCTCTCCGGCCAAAATGGTCTGGGCCTGTTTACGCTGCGCCTCGGTTTCGGCATCGATCAGATCGGCCAGACCTTCGACCTGCGTCAGGTCCATCTTGCCGTTTTCCAATGCACGGCGCGTGAATTCCCCGGGTTCCGCAAGCCGCAACCCAACCGTATCGGACAAATTGCGCATTACCGCATTAACCGAAGCCGTGCTGCCGTGTATCTGCAACTCTGCGACATCTTCACCGGTAAAGCTGGCCGGGGCCTGGAAGGTCAGAACTAACCCATCATCCAAGCGCGACCCATCAGCTGCACACAAAGACCGAACCCGCATACCGCGGGGCGGTAGCGGGCTGCCGGTCAGCTCGGTTGCGGCTGAATGCGCCAAAGGGCCCGAGAGGCGGATGACCGCCACCCCTGCTTTACCCTGGGCGCTGGCCAAGGCGAATATCGTATCCATTCGAAGGCCTCGCGTCGGTTAAGACCTGTATCAGGTATTCATCGAGTCGAAGAACTCACCGTTGGTCTTGGTCTGCTTCAACTTAGACAGCAGGAACTCGATCGCATCAGTGGTGCCCATCGGGTTCAAGATACGGCGCAGAACAAAGGTCTTGGCCAGATCACCTTTGTCGACCAGCAGGTCCTCTTTCCGGGTGCCGGATTTGAGGATGTCGATCGCCGGGAACACGCGCTTGTCTGCGATCTTACGATCCAGAACGATTTCCGAGTTACCCGTGCCTTTGAATTCTTCAAAGATCACTTCGTCCATCCGGCTGCCGGTATCGATCAGCGCGGTGGCGATGATGGTCAGCGATCCGCCCTCTTCGATATTCCGCGCAGCACCAAAGAAGCGCTTGGGCCGTTGCAGAGCGTTTGCATCCACACCACCGGTCAGAACTTTACCGGATGAGGGGACCACAGTGTTAAACGCTCTACCAAGCCTTGTGATCGAATCGAGAAGAATAACAACATCTCGTTTATGCTCGACCAAACGCTTGGCTTTTTCGATCACCATCTCGGATACGGCGACGTGGCGTGTTGCAGGTTCATCAAAGGTCGAGGACACAACCTCACCCTTTACCGAGCGCTGCATATCGGTCACCTCTTCGGGGCGTTCGTCGATCAGCAGAACGATCAAATAGCACTCCGGGTGGTTCTGTTCGATCGAATGCGCGATGTTTTGCAAGATCACCGTCTTACCAGTCCGCGGCGGCGCCACGATCAAAGACCGCTGTCCTTTACCGATAGGTGAGACCAGATCAATCACCCGGGCCGACTTATCTTTGATGGTGGGATCTTCGATCTCCATCTTCAGACGTTCATCGGGATACAAAGGCGTCAAGTTGTCGAACAGGATCTTGTGTTTGGCTTTTTCAGGCTCTTCAAAATTGATCTTGGTGACTTTGATCAGCGCGAAGTACCGCTCGTTCTCATCCGGTGCTTTGATATCACCTTCGACCGTATCCCCGGTGCGCAGCGAATGCTGACGGATCATATCCGGTGAAACGTAGATGTCATCTGGGCCCGGCAGATAGTTCGCTTCGGGTGAACGTAGAAAACCAAAGCCGTCCTGCAGCACTTCAAGCACGCCATCACCGCCAACGGTCCAGCCTTCATCAGCGCGTTCACGCAGAATCTGGAACATCATCTCGCCCTTGCGCATGGTCGAGGCGTTTTCGATTTCCAGCTCTTCGGCCATCGCCAGAAGGTCTTTGGGGCTTTTGGCCTTAAGGTCAGCCAGATTCAGGGTGTCAGTTGTCATGATATATACCTTCGCCGCAGGCATCGCGGCACGAAGTGGAATTTCAGTACGGAAGATACGCCGCCCGGACGGGCGTGTTGATCCCTACATAAGCGCGGCTGACTTCGGAGTCAAACAGGCCCTCAGAATTTCAGAATGACCGCCAGAACGATGGCAACCATCAAAATGGTGGGAACCTCATTCATCATGCGGTACTGGCGCCCAGTGAGTGTATTTCGGCCCTCTAAGAAGTCTTTGCGCCGCGCCATCAGCCAGTGATGGAACCAGGTCATGCCGATCACGGCAGCACCTTTAACCCATGGCCAGGTAAAGTCCCAACCGACAATGCCTGGCGTGAACACCATAATCAGGCCACACACCCACGCTACGATCATGGCAGGGCGCATAATCACACGCAGCAGCTTTTCTTCCATTTCAAAGAAAATGGTTTCAGCACCATCGACAGCCTGCGCCTTTTCTACGTGATAGACGAACAGTCTGGGCAAATAGAACAAACCGGCCATCCACGAGATCACGGCCATGATATGTAAAGACTTCACCCACGGGTAAATCGTGAAAAGAAGATCGGTCATCCTGGCTCCGGGTGTTGCTCGGAACTCTCCCTAATAAAAAAATAAGAAAAGAAAAAGGAAGATGGTTTTGTAGGGTGAACAAAATCCGTGGATTACTTTTTTACACATGTGTTTTCCCCAGGTGAACATTTTTTACGCGTCAAAGCACTGATTCTGTTAGTAGTTAAAATATTGTAATTAAATCAGTGTGTTAATTTATTTATTCGAAAGGTGCCCTGGGGATAAGTTTCTGAGTATATGTGGAGTTCCCGCTTATCCCGTCATTCCAACTTATCCTTGTCCCGGATGGACAGGGTTCGAGCGACTCAGGGAAGATCTGCGCGAAAATCCCGGGGTTGCGTGTCAATCGGAAAACCATACAAACCATCCAAGAACGCTCAACGATTTGCACACGGGGTTGTCCACATGTCTGTCCCCATCATCCTGGCCTCAGGCTCATCCATACGCGCGCAGCTGCTGGAAAACGCAGGTGTGCCGTTTTCCGTTCAGGTCGCGCGCGTGGACGAGGATACCATGAAGGGCGCGTTGTTGGCCGAGGATGCCCCGCCTCGGGACATCGCCGATGCACTGGCCGAGATGAAGGCGCGCAAGGTCAGCGACAAAAACCCCGGTGCGATGGTTCTGGGGTGCGATCAGGTGTTGGATTTCGACGGGAAGCTGTTGTCGAAACCGGAAACGCCCCAGGACGCGCTGGCGCAGCTCAAGGCGATGCGGGGCAAGCGGCACATGCTGTTGTCGGCGGCGGTGATCTATCAGGATGGCGAGCCGATCTGGCGCCATGTCGGGCAGGTGCGTTTGCGCATGCGGATGAGTTCGGACGCGTACTTACGCGATTATATCGACCGAAACTGGGACAGTATCCGGCACGCGGTGGGTGCTTATAAGCTGGAAGAAGAAGGCGTTCGCCTGTTCGCTACCATTGACGGCGACTATTTTAATGTCTTGGGTATGCCCCTGTTGGAACTGCTCAATTATCTGGCCGTCAAAGGGGTGATCGACCAATGACACATAACCGAATTCCGCTGGCCGGAGTAATCGGACACCCGATTGCGCATTCGAAATCACCGCAGCTGCATGGCCATTGGTTAAAGAAGTATGGGCTGGCCGGGCATTACATTCCCATGGACGTGACGCCCGAGGATCTTGAGACGGTTCTGCACACCCTGCCGAAGGCGGGGTTTGTCGGGGCGAATGTGACGGTGCCCCACAAAGAAGCAGCGTTGCGTATTGCGGATCACGTATCGGAACGCGCATCAGTCATCGGGGCGGCAAATACATTGGTGTTTCAGGGTGACGGTACGATCCACGCGGACAACACCGATGGCTATGGGTTTTTGCAGAACCTGCGCAGCGGTGCGCCGGATTGGGTTCCGTCGGATGGCCCGGCGGTAGTATTTGGTGCAGGCGGCGCGGCACGGGCGGTGTTGCAGGGCTTGTTGGACGCGGGCGTGCCCCAGATCATGCTGACCAACCGTACGCGCGCCCGTGCGGATCAGTTGAAGGATGAATTTGGCGACCGCATCACTGTTTTGGAATGGGTACAGGCCGGCAATGTCATCGAAGAGGCCGAGCTGGTGGTCAACACGACCTCACTGGGAATGCTGGGACAACCGGAACTACGGGTGCCCTTGGATGGGTTGCAAGCAGGTGCGGTTGTGAATGATTTGGTCTATGCACCTTTGCAAACGCATCTTCTGAAATCGGCAGAGGAAGCAGGCTGTACCACGGTCGATGGTCTGGGCATGTTGCTGCATCAGGCAGTGCCCGGTTTTGAACGCTGGTTCGGCACCCGCCCCGAGGTGACCGATGACCTGCGCGCGGCGGTTTTGGGATGAGTTTCGCGCTTGGTTTAACCGGTTCGATCGGGATGGGCAAAAGCACCACGGCGCAGATGTTCGTCGAAGAAGGCTGTGCGCTGTGGGATGCGGATGCAGCCGTACATAGACTCTATTCAAGGGAAGGAGCGGCCGTCGGGCCGATGCGCGCTGCTTTTCCAGATGCCATCATCGATGGGTCTGTCAATCGTGACGCCCTGAAACAAGTCATCGCGCAGCACCCAGCCGCGCTGAAACAGATTGAGGCCATCGTACATCCGCTTGTTGCCGCAGATCGCGCTACTTTTAGGGAATACGCGACCGCGGATATTCTGGTGTTCGACATCCCCCTGTTGTTTGAAACCGGTGGTGATGCGGTGATGGATGCGGTGGCCTGTGTCTCGATCCCGGCGGACGAACAAAAGCGTCGCGTGATGGCGCGCGGTACGATGACTGATGCACAGTTTGAACAGATCCGCGCCAAGCAAATGCCGAATGACGAAAAATGCGCGCGGTCAGATTATGTGATCGTGACCGATACTCTGGACCATGCCCGCGCGCAGGTGCAGGATGTGGTCAGGCAAATACGGGCGGGGATAGCAGATGCGTGAGATTGTACTCGATACCGAAACCACGGGGTTTGATCCCGAAAGCGGCGACCGGATTGTTGAGATCGGCGCGGTCGAGCTATGGAACCACGTGGCCACGGGCGAGACCTATCACGTCTATATCAACCCTAAGCGCTCGATGCCCGAAGAGGCGTTTGGCGTGCATGGGATCGGCCCCGACCTGCTGGAAAACCCGCGCCCGCCGGAAAAGGGTGAGGTCACGCTGAAGGACAAGCCGGTCTTTGCCGAGGTGGGTCAGGGCTTTCTCAATTTCATCCAGGATTCGAAGCTGGTGATCCACAACGCATCCTTCGATATGAAATTCCTGAACGCGGAGCTCAAATGGATGGGATTGCCGCAGATTCCGATGGATCAGGCGCTAGATACGCTGGCGATTGCGCGAAAACGGTTTCCGGGCTCACCTGCGTCACTGGATGCGCTGTGCCGTCGGTTCAATATCGACAACACGAACCGGGTACTGCACGGGGCGTTGCTCGACTCGGAAATTCTGGCCGAGGTCTATCTGGAACTGATCGGGGGGCGGCAGCCGGACTTCGGCTTGTCCGCGACTGCTTCCTCGGCCGCGGGCGGTCAGGACGATTGGCGCCCAGCGGCGCGTCCGACACCATTGGCGTCAAAGATCACCGACGAAGAACGCGCGGCGCATAAAGCATTTGTAGAGAAATTGGGCGAAAACGCCTTGTGGACCCGCGCCTGAGGTGAAACCCGGCGCGGGTCAAATCGATTAGGCGTTCGCCTTCTGCGCTTCGGCTTGACGACGCAATAGTTCGTTGCGGTACAGCGCGACAAAGTCGATATTGTCCAGATTGACCGGCGGATAGCCACCGTCACGGGTGATATCGCTGACGATGCGGCGCAGGAACGGGAACAACATGCGCGGGCATTCGATCATCAGGAACGGATGCAACTGGTCCTCGGCCACGCCTTCGATGTGGAACAGGCCGCAATAGTCGATTTCGCACAGGAACAGAACGTCTTCCAGTCCTTTGGCTTTCGACTTGAGGTTCAGTTTGACTGCAACTTCATACTGATGCTCCGTCGCGCGCTTTTTTGCATCCAGATTCACCTGAACGGCAATTTCGGGCTGAACGTCACCGGACACACCTTTTTGTGCCATCACGTTTTCAAAGGACAAATCGCGGATGAATTGCCCCAGCACTCGCATTTGTACCTGGGGGGCGGCTTGGGCTGCCGTGTTTTCTGCAGCGTTTTCTTCGGCCATGGATCTACTCCAAAAATGAAATTCGACACTGCTTAGCAAGTTGGGCGCGGCACCTCAATGCAGGTCACGGTCCTTCAACCCATTTCGATGGTTTCGAAGGGTCCTGACGGGGCCGAACCTCGGTGAATTCGCCGTCAATCACGTCATCTTGCTCGAATGGTGCAGGACCAGACCGGAACTGTGCCCCATTGCCCATCTGGAACTGGGTGATCGTCACCTTCGATTTCAGGTATCGGAACACGGCCACGCGAATGCCCGGAACAAGCAGCGCAAAGCCGACCGCATCGGTGAAAAACCCAGGCGTCAGCAACAGAACGCCGGACAACAGGATCATCGCCCCATGGGCCAGGGGTTCTGTCGGATCGTCCAACTCGGCAAAGGATCGCTGCAGGTTCGCCAGCGCCATGCGACCTTGTGTCCTGACCAACGCAGTGCCCAGAACAGCGGTCAGCACCACTATTGCAAGGGTTGGCCACAGGCCGATCAGACCACCCACCTGAATGAACAGGGCAATCTCGATGATCGGAACCAATAAAAATGCCAAGAACAGGTACATATGCGTTATCCTTTACCAGTGGTCGGGCAGTGGACTTGCCACGAACTGTCACCTACATAGTGGCATGAGGCCGCGTATACAAAGTCGCGGTCTGAAAAGAGGATGAAATGAACGAACCGATGATCCAGTTGCTGGTCCTGGCCGGAATAGCCGTTTTCCTGATCCTGCGCCTGAAAAGCGTGCTGGGTACGCGTGAAGGTTTTGAGAAACCTCCTGTTCAGGAACAACCCGACGGGCACAGTGCCCGCCGCGGGTTTGAGGTGATTGAAGGTGGTCCTGATTTCGACATCACAGACCATGTTGCCGAAGACAGCGAACAGGCACAGACGCTTGCCGCGATGAAGCGGATCGAGCCCAGCTTTTCCGTCACCGAATTCGTGCAGGGCGCGCGCGGTGCCTATGAGATGATCGTCATGGGTTTCGAAAAGGGTAATCTGGACGAAATCCAACCCTTCCTGTCCGAAGAGGTGTTCGACACGTTTGTGTCCGTTGTGGCCGCCCGTGAAGATCAAGGCCTGACCATCGAGGCCGAGTTTATCGGCGTGCGTGAAACCACATTGGCCGACGTGAAATTCGACAAAGATACCAATCAGGCCGAGATCACCATGAAATTCGTGGGTGAGCTGACCTCGGTTGTGCGTGATCGCGGCGGCGATATCATCGAAGGCAACCCGAACACCGTCAAACGCCAAAAGGACAGCTGGACCTTTGCCCGTGTCATGGGCGCGGACGATCCGAACTGGCTGCTTGTCGCCACGGACGCATGATTGCCGCACTCCGGTCGCTTTTACTGGTGGGTGCGATGACCACCGCTAGCGCCGCCGGAGCTGAGGCGACGCGCTCGATCCTGTCGTTTGATGACCTTGAGGGCTGGGCCGCTGACGATCACGGGGCGGCCCTTTCGGTTTTTCTGAATACGTGCGGCGATCTGAATGATCCGGATTGGCGTGCCCTTTGTGCTGTGGCCCGAACCTATGAAGGGGATGCAGCGCGGGCGTTTTTCGAGCTGTTCTTCCGTCCGGTTTTGGTTGAAGACGGTAAAGATGCGCTGTTCACCGGCTATTTTGAGCCCGAACTGGATGGATCGCGCAGCCGGACCGACCGGTTCAAATACCCAATCTACAAAATGCCACCCGAAGCACGCGCCGAAGGGCCTTGGCTGAGCCGCCGGGACATCCTTACCGGGGATGCTATGACTGGCCGGGGGCTTGAGATCGCCTGGGTTGATGACCCGGTCGAGCTGTTCTTTCTGCAGATCCAGGGTTCGGGCCGTATTCGTCTGCCAGATGGTGGTGGCTTACGCGTGGGCTATGGCGGCGCGAACGGGCATCCGTATCGGTCGATCGGGGCCGAATTGATCCGCCGCGGTGCGTTAGGCGCGCATGAGGTGAGCGCGCAGATGATCCGCGCCTGGGTGCGCAAAAACCCCGAGGCCGGGTCTGAACTGTTACTTCACAACCCTTCTTACGTTTTCTTTCGTGAAGTCACCCGCGTTGCGCCCGAACTTGGCCCGCTGGGAGCGATGAACCGATCTGTCACCACCATGCGCAGCATTGCCGCGGATCCTGAATATACGCCGCTGGGGTCTCCGGTCTGGGTGGAAAAAGACGGCAAGGACCCGATGCGCCGATTGATGATCGCGCAGGATACGGGTGCTGCCATCAAGGGTGCTCAGCGGGCGGATATCTTCTTTGGCACCGGTGATGCCGCTGGGCAGGCAGCCGGGCGTCTGAAAGATCCGGGCCGCATGGTGATCCTGTTGCCGATCCAACGCGCCTATGCCCTGATCCCGGATGAGTTCTGATGACCCGGCGCAAACTGACCGAAGAAGAGATCGAGCTGTGGCGCAAGGTCACCAAACAGGCTGAACGTTTGCATCCTGAGCTGCCGCAATCGGTTCATCCCACCACCCTGCCCAAACCGAAGCCAACCAAAACACCAAAGATGCGCCTGGACGGGTTCGAGATCGGCCAGACCGCGCCCGCCAAAGTGGCGCGTCATGCGTTGAAGCCCTCGGTCACTGACAGCCTGCGCGCCAGCCCGGTGCAGATGGACACCAAGGCTTTTGGACGGATGAAGCGCGGCAAGCTGAAACCCGAAGGTCGGATTGATCTGCACGGTATGCGGATCGACACGGCGCATCCGGCGCTAGTGCGGTTTGTGTTGACGGCGCAGGCACAGGGCAAGCGGCTGGTGCTGGTGATTACGGGCAAGGGTAAGGACCGTGACGAACCCGGCCCCATCCCGACCCCACGCGGCGTACTGCGTAATCAGGTGCCACACTGGCTGTCCATCCCACCGCTGGCGCAGGCTGTGTTACAGGTAACACCCGCCCATATCAGCCACGGCGGCGACGGGGCCTATTACGTGTATCTGCGCCGGGGTCGTTAAAACGCGGTTTTCGCGCGGTGAATGCCGGTCCAGACCAAACCGCTGACTACAACAAAGAATGCAGCGATCCACATAAACTGAGTACCAAGCGTGACGTTGCAGTCGATCAGCACCCCAGTTAGAGCTGGCCCAATGGCCGAACCCAGCACCATGACCGCGGTCGCCAGCGCCTTGATCGCGCCAATATGGCGAGTGCCGTAAAACTCAGCCCAAAAGGCGCTAGGCAATGTGTTGTTCGCACCGACCGTCAGAGCCAGAAAGACCAGGCCGATCAGGGCGCCGGTTATGGTGTTGGTGACCGAGAGAATAGCAAAGCCCACACCGATCGGCAGTTGATAATACGGCATGATTCGCGCGGTGCCCCATTTATCCAGCGCCCAACCAGCGGCAAACATCGACAGGATCGAAACGCCGGTGAATACAGGGAACAGCGCCACCAGTTGAATATGCGGCCAGTCCCTGACCTGCGCCAGATGGACCTGATGAAAGAAAAACGCGGTGATGAAGGCAGATGGCGCAAGGATCGCGGGAACCATGAACCAAAACAGCGAATTGCGCAGCGCCTCGCTCCGGGTCCAGTGATGATCCTGCATGCCGGTGGCAATGTGATCCCCTGACAGGCTTTGCGGCGTGCGCTCCAGACGCAGCAGACGCATCAGAACCGGGATACCCAATGCCGTCACACCTGCGGCCACCACCCACAACAATCGCCAGTCGAGAAACACCATCGCGGCGACAAAAATCACCGGCAACAGCGCCTCTCCGACCGCGTATCCCAGTGAGGCGATCGACAGCGCCTTGCCACGTGTCGCGGTGAACCAGCGCGCCATGGCCACTTGCGCCAGATGGGTGCTCATCCCCTGCCCGAAAAGGCGCAACAGAAAGATCACGATAGGCAGAAGGAACAGTCTATTGTTCAACGCCATCGACAGCGCCGCAAGCGTCAAACCAGCCAGCACCACCGGCCCCAGAACCCGAACACGAAAGATATCGGTCAACCCGCCGGCCCAGATCATCACCACAGCCGCAACGGTGGTACCTAGGGAATAAAGCCCTCCCCAGGCCCCGTGACTCAGCCCATAAGCTGCACGGATTTCACCGGCAAAGACCGAGATGAAAAAGGTCTGCCCAAAGCTGGACAAAAACGTCAGCAGAACCCCGGCGCTCAACCAAGAGGCATTTTGAAAAAGAAAATGACGCAATTTAACCCGTGTCACGGGTTGGACACCTGCGCCTGTCCCGTTTCCGTCAACACGATCCCGGTCGCGCCTGTGGGGTTGCGTTCGCTGGGGGGGACCAGAATGTCGATAGCCGGACGCTCGTCAGGGCCAAATGTATTGTTGACCCGCCGGATCGAGTTGAGGATCGCCAGCAAAGCCGGAGATGTAGCAGCAACGAAATGCGAAGATTCGGCATCGCTGTTGAATGCGGTCGTGTCGATCACGTTGATAGGAAAGTCCTCAAGCGTTTTGATCGAACTGATATTGCCCAGCCGTTCGCCCTCGTCCGTGCCTCGCAGACGGGCTGAAATGTTCAGGATTTTGTCCTTTTGCGAGACCATGACAATGAACGGGTCGGGTGGATTGTCGATCCTGTCCATCTGCGAACGGAACAAATCCACGTCCAGATCAGGAGAGATCAGAACCACACCTTCGATATTTCTTTTGGCCCAACCCGGTTCCTGCAATTCGGTTTGTCGCATCATCTCCATCGTCAGGGCACTGCCCATGGAATGCGCCACAAGCAGAACCCGGTTTACGCCCATCGATTTCAATTCACGAATGGTCTGTTCCAAACCGTCGCGGGCAAAAAGCATGCTGTCCAGATCGTAAGCGTATCCATATCCCGTCGCACGGCTGGGCCAGGAATACACCAGGATCGATCCGGGCAGACCAATGTCATGCGACAGCTGCGCCGCGCGAAAGATGGTTTCGGTTTGGGTCGAGTTATAGCCATGCACAAAGATCGTCACTTCGTCCTGCCCACGTAGATGTTGCCGCAGTCCCTGAGGCCCGTTCAATTCGGTCACACCAGCCAGAACGAACTCTTTTTGCGGGTTAGGATTTGCATAAGAGAACTTCAGGGTTCCCGGCGTGTGTGTTGGCGGTATGGACACGGTGGTTTCCAGAAACTGCAGTTTTTCACTGCGCCTGAAACCAAATGATCCGTCTGCCTCGCGGGCCCTGGTCGTGCTGGCAAATACGGTTTTCGTCGTTCCTATGGACGCAGCCGACGGCACAATTTCAGAGACCGTCCTGTCAACACAGGCGCTCAGAGACAAAGACATAAATAGAAAAATCAGGTAGCGCATCAAACAGGGTCCTAACGGCCTTTTGCGCTAAGCTATCGAATTCTTGCCCCACGTCCAGCGACATGGGGCAGGATCAGCGGCAATTTCCGGCTGAAGACGTTACAGAACGTAACGGCTCAGATCCGTCGACTTGGTCAATTCGCCCAAGTTTTCGCTGACAAAATCGGCGTTGACGGTGATCTCGGACCCGGCCTTGTCAGGTGCGGTGAACGAAAGCTCCTCGAACACCCGCTCCATCACTGTGTACAGCCGCCGCGCGCCGATATTTTCGACGCTTTGGTTCACATCTGCTGCGATCTTGGCCAGGGCGGCGATGCCGTCCTCGGTAAAACTGACAGTGACCTCTTCAGTGCCCATCAATGCGGTGTATTGGCGGGTCAGGGCGTTGTCGGTCTCGGTCAGGATGCGAACGAAATCCTCTTCGGTGAGGGCGCGCAATTCTACGCGGATCGGCAGTCGGCCCTGCAATTCGGGCAGCAAGTCCGACGGCTTGGCAATGTGGAACGCACCCGAGGCGATGAACAGGATATGGTCGGTTTTCACCGCACCATGCTTGGTTGACACGGTGGTGCCCTCGATCAAGGGCAGCAGGTCGCGCTGCACCCCTTCGCGGCTGACATCGCCACCGCGGGCGTCGGAACGGGCGCAGACCTTGTCGATCTCATCCAGGAACACGATGCCGTTCTGTTCCACCGATTCCAGCGCCACCCTGTTGACGGTTTCATCATCCAGCAACTTGTCGGCCTCTTCCCCGATCAGCGCATCATAGCTTTCGGCGACGGTCAGGCGTTTCTTGACGGTCCGCCCGCCAAACGCTTTGCCGAAGATATCACCCAGATTCATCATCCCCATCTGGCCGCCGGGCTGGCCGGGAATGTCAAACATCGGCATTGGGTTCGAGGTGTCGGACAGTTCCAGCTCGATCACCGTATCGTCCAGTTCGCCGGCTTTCAGTTTCTTGCGGAACATCTCGCGCGTGCCTTCGCGGGCATCGGTACCGGCAATGGCTTCGATCACGCGGTCTTCGGCGGCCTGATGAGCCTTGGCCTTGACGTCTTCGCGCATGTATTCGCGGGTCTGGATGATGGCGGCATCCGCCAGATCGCGCACGATCTGTTCCACGTCGCGGCCGACATAGCCAACCTCGGTAAACTTGGTGGCCTCGACCTTGATAAAGGGCGCGCGGGCCAGTTTTGCCAGACGGCGGCTGATCTCGGTCTTGCCGACACCGGTGGGCCCGATCATCAGGATGTTCTTGGGATAGACCTCATCCCGGATGTCATCGGTTAGTTGCTTGCGCCGCCAGCGGTTGCGCAGCGCCACGGCCACGGCGCGCTTGGCGTCTTTCTGCCCGATGATAAAGCGGTCCAGTTCCGAGACGATCTCGCGCGGGGTCAGGTCGGTCACAGGGGCGGTCCTTTCGGTCGGCATGGCTAGTCTTGGGCTTAGGTAATCACCGCAATCGCGAAAACAACCAAGCCCTTTTCATTGGCAGCGTTGGTTAGCAATGGCCCATCCGGTTTGCAAACGCTTTCCATAGGTGAAACGCGCGCCCTCTGTTACAGTGATTTCAAGGTGTTGACGGTCAGGAGTGTGAAAGTGACGAAAATTGCCAAGATCACCTTGCTGTTCGTGGTGTTTGTGGACCTGATCGGGCAAGGACTGGTGTTTCCCATCATCAACTCGCTGATCATGGAGACGAAATCGGGGTTCCTGCCCGAGAGTACGCCCGATGGTCGCCGCCATCTGTATTACGGGCTGGTAATTGGTTGTTTCTTTTTGTCGTGGTTTCTGGGTGTGGTCTATGTGTCCAAGGTCTCGGATTCCATCGGGCGTAAGAATGCGCTGCTGGTCTGTCTGAGCGGGGCACTGGTAGGGTATGCGTTGACCATTGCGGCGCTGTATATGAACAGCTTGCTGTTGCTGATCATAGGCCGTTCGATCACCGGGTTCACCGCAGGGAACCAGCCCATCGCGCAGGCGGCGATGATTGACGGCAGTACCGATGCGGCGGATCGCGACCGCAACATGGGTTACATCATAACCGGTGTCAGCTTTGGCCTTGTCGGCGGCCCAATCATTGGCGCGGTTCTGTCCGATGCCAACCTGCTGGGCAGCTTTGCCACGCTGAAAACCCCGTTCTATGGCGCATTTATTCTGGTGTTGATCGCCATCTTCCTTGTGCTGACCTTTTTCAAGGACACCCGGACCGAGCGTACGGCTTTTGTGTTCCGCCCGCGGGACGTGACCGACAGCCTGATTGCTGTGCGAGAACACCCGATGGTTCTGAAAATCCTGCCAGTCTATGCGCTGTTCATGATCGCCAATGTCACCTTCTATGTCTTCGTTGATAATTTCCTGACCAGCGCCTGGGGATACGGAGTCATTGGCGGTAGCATGGCGATGGTGGTGATCGGTTTTGCGCTGGCGTTCTCAAGCACCTTCCTGGTGAAGCCTGCGCAAGAGAGGTTCAGCAAGCACCAGATCATCTACACTTCGCTGGTGGTGATGGTGATTTGCGGGTTCGGTTTTGCCTTCAGCCCCAGCGGTGTGCTGAGTTACGTGCCGGTTTTCTTCTTCTATTTCTTTTTCGGAGTCTCATACCCAACCCTGTTGGGGCTGTTTTCTTCGGCCGTTGCCGAGACCGATCAGGGTTGGGTCATGGGTGTGACCACCGCTGTCTTCTGTCTGGCGGGCGGTGTCATGTCTCTGATCGGCGGCGGATTGATGAGCTTTGATATCCGCCTACCCTATTACATCGTCATCGCGACAGCCCTGATGGGGCTGGTCGGCATGCACCTGCGCTGGAAAGGAAAAGAGATCAAGGCGCTGTTAGCCTGAGATCGTCTCGACCGTCAGGTTGCCGTTGGTATAGACGCAGATATCGGCGGCAATCGCCATTGCCTCGCGCGCCACGTCCTCGGCGGGTTTGTCGCTGTCCATCATGGCGCGGGCTGCGGCGAGGGCAAAGTTCCCACCCGAGCCGATGGCGGCCACGTTGTGTTCGGGCTCCAGCACATCCCCTGCCCCGGTGATCACCAGCAGGTCCTTGCCGTCGGTGACGATCAGCATCGCCTCAAGCTTTTGTAGGTACTTGTCTGTGCGCCAATCCTTGGCCAGTTCGACCGAGGCGCGCGCCAGCTGGCCGGGTGTGGCCTCAAGCTTGGCTTCCAGACGCTCCAGCAGGGTGAAGGCATCGGCGGTTGACCCGGCGAAACCGGCGACAACCTCAAACCCGCCGGGCGACAGGCGGCGCACCTTGCGTGCTGTTCCCTTGATCACGGTTTGGCCCAGGCTGACCTGTCCGTCACCGGCAATCACCACCTGACCGCCCTTTTTGACGCCAATGATGGTTGTGCCGTGCCATCCGGGAAAATCGCTATCCGCCATAAAAGCCTCCGTTTTCAACTGCCGTCCTATATGGGCCGGACCTGTCCGCAGCGCAACAGGTCACGAACTGCTTAAAAGATATGCAGGAATCGCAATGCGGGGTTACCGGACTAGCAATTGTGAGTCTCAGCCTGACGTCCTACATGAGCCTCACAACCGACAACCGGTCGGCTGTTTCACATATAAGGACTGCGCAAATGGCAACCATCGCTAAAACCCATGCGCCGCTCGGAGCAGCTACCATCCTGCACGTAGTGGACGCGTTCTACGGAACCTATGACAAAGCAATCGCGTGGAATGAATCCCGCAAGACACGCAAGGCCCTGTCGGAGCTGAGCGACGCACAGCTGGAAGATATCGGCCTGTGCCGCGCGGACATCAGAAACGTCTGATCCGCGCCCAGTGCAAAAAGAATGCAAGCCGCTCGTCCGAGCGGCTTTTTCTTTGTCAGGACAGTTTGTATTGGCCGGACAGGTCGGGCAGGAAAGCCTCGATCGCGGCGGTTGCCACCACATGTCTCGTGCCGGCCTCAGTATCTTCGATATCCAACCCACCTTTGACAGCCCGCACCTCGGCCCGTCCGCGGGGAAGATCGGCGGCAACAAGATCGCAATTCACCTGGTCAGGGTCCTGTACCCCAATCGTGACGCAAACGCGCATGTCGGTATGATCCACACCCAGCTTTGAGAACAGCGTGATCGACGAATGATGCAGTGCATCCTGCACCGCCCGGCGTGCAGCCTTGGTGTAATCCTGCCCATACAGGTCGTTGCCGGTACCCATTTCCAGAATGATACGTTTTTCGGTCATGTCGCGGGCTCCATATCGAAAGAAACGATGATGGCCGCATTGGCAATGACTGTCCGACCTTCGGTATGCGGCTTTTCAATATCCAACCCACCTTGAGTGATGGTGATATTGGGCTGTCCATAAGGGAAAATGGCAGTCAATGCGTCTCGATCCACCTTTTCGGGCTGCTGAACCCCAATTTCGGCGTCGATGATCATCGCTTCTTTCGGAAAATCGAACAGCTCGGCCATGTTGACCGAATTGTGCCATAGTGCATCTTTGATCGCCCGCAGCGCGGCCTCGGTATAATCCTCGCGGCGCAAAGACGTCCCCATGCCGAACTCCACAAGTACCCGTGTTTTTGCCATCTGATCCTCCCGGCAATAAAAAAGGCGCCCGGTTCAAGGCGCCTTTGATGACTTGCTGATCACGTTGGATCAGATGGATTCGTCGATCCAGCTTTGCAGTGCCGCCTTCGGCGCCGCGCCTGCGCGGTTCGAGACGACCTGACCGTCCTTGAAGATGAACAGCGCCGGAATACCGCGAACGCCCATGGCGGCGGCGGCGTTCGGGTTGCTGTCTACGTCAACCTTGGCGATTTTCACCTTGTCGCCGTATTCAGCGGCCAGCTCTTCCAGGGCGGGGCCGATCTGCTTACAGGGGCCACACCATTCGGCCCAGAAATCGACAACAACGGGGATGTCGGAATTCTTAACCTCGGCGTCAAAGGTATCGTCGGTCACGGCTACGGTCGACATATTCTGTCTCCTGAATGGGGTAAACTCGGGAACAGAACGTAGGGTCGGCACCGCCCAAGGTCAAGATATCTGGGTGCAGGCCAGCGCGTCCGTCACAAGATCGTGTGGCAACCACATCAGATCGGCAGTGCGGGTCCACAGGATCGCGGTCCGGATTTCCCGATCCGGATAGATCTGCGCCAGCGCCTGCGCATAGGCCCCCATCTGCCGCAACAGACCTTCGGGGCAGGCTGATGCGCTGTCAGGAACCGTGGTATTTGATTTGAAATCAATCACCTGCACATCCGCCTCGGTCACGATCAGACGGTCGATCACTCCATGCATGCGCCGCCCGTTCAGATCGGCGGTCACCGAGACTTCGGCCATTGTGTTATTGGCGAACACGAATTTCAGATGGTCAGCCGCCAGAACGGCCTGCGCCTCATCCAACAGTTCCTGCCGGTCAGGTTGTTGCATATCAGGTAGAACCCGGGCGCAAAGCTGCGGCCAATTCTCTGGTGCAACGGATGGTAAGTGCTCCAATAACAGGTGCAGGCGCGTGCCACGCAGTTTGGCGGCCTCTTCATCCTGGCCGGTATCTCCGGGCAACGCTTTGGCCCCACCTAAATCAGACGGGCTGAGCGTCTCGGGCGCCTGTTCTGGCACGGACGCTGGGGAAAGGAACTGGTTGGGCAGCGGAGTCGCGGCAATCTGAGGCTCCACATGTTCGACAAGAGGTAACGCGTCCCAATCTGCATGTGACAAACGCAGGGTTTCCGAGCCAAGGACCTTTGCGGCCCCTGCCCGTGCCATCGCAGCCTCGACCATCTGGTACCAACTGGTTCCGTCTTTGCCGACATCCCCGGCGGCGCCGACGATTAGCCACTTTTCGGCCCGCGTTAGAGCCACATATAGCAGTCGAAGCCGTTCATTTTCTTCCCGCGTCCGTGCCTCGGCTCGTGCCTGGGCGATCAAGGCTGGCGAGGCATCCGCGGGTACTTTCCACAGCGGTGTGCCCTCTCCCACCATGATCTCGGCATCACGCGGGGCTTGTCGCTTGCCGGTATCCGGCAGGATCACGATCGGGGCCTCAAGCCCTTTGGAGCCATGCACCGTCATCACGCGGATCATGTTGCCGACACCGCTCATCTGCCGTTTGATTTCCAGATCGTCGGTTTGCATCCAGATCAAAAACCCGGTGAGACTGGGGATATCAGTGCGCTCATAAGCCAGCGCCTGTGACAGCAATGCATTGATACCATCCTCGGCCTCGGCTCCCAATCGGCCCAATAGTTTCCGCCGCCCGTCATGCCGGGTCAGAATGCGTTCGATCAGGTCATAAGGGCGCAGAAAGTCGATTTGGCCGCGCAGATCGTTGAGGATGCCTAGCGTTTCGGGATACTCCTCGGCCCGTTGTCGCAAGGCGGCCCACAGAAACTGTTCCTGCCGCCGATGCGCCAGGTCGAACAATTGTTGTTCACCCCACCCGAACAAAGGCGATTTCAACACTGTGGCCAGTGACAGGCTGTCCTCGGGCGTGGCCAGAAAGCTCAACAGCGCCGCCAGATCCTTGACCGCTAGTTCCGCGCCCACTTTCAAACGGTCGGCCCCGGCAATGGGTAGGCCTTCGGCCTTGCAGGCGCGGATGATCTCGGCAAACAGGTCTGAACGGCGTTGGACGAGGATCAGAAAATCCCCCGGTTGCACCTTGCGCCGAACGAAAGTGCCGGGCCGGTCACCATCCTCGGGGATCGTCTCGCCGGTGTCGATCATGGTCTTGATCGAGCGGGCTACCTGTTCGGCCAGAATGACGGTGTGGTGCCGCGCACCGGGTCGATCCACCGGATCGGTCCAGTCGCCATCATCATCTTCGTCGACCTTTTCCACCACCGGCCACAAATCAACGCGCCCCGGCAAATCGGCCTTAAATGCGCGGTGCAGGCTATCCTTGTGAAACCCGGCCTCGGCACGGTTTTCGAACAGGATATCGACCAGTGAGAGGATCGCACTGGAGGATCGGAATGAGTATTCTAGCGTCGAATCCCACAGTTTAGAGCCTGATTCTTCCAATCTGCGCCCAAATTCCTGCTGCATCCGGTCAAAGGCCTGCGGGTCGGCGCCCTGAAAGGAATAGATCGACTGTTTCTTGTCGCCGACCACGAAAATAGTCCGCTCGACCCCGGATCGGGCCCCTTCCCCGCTGGTGAATTCCTGAGCTAGCTTTTCAACAACATCCCATTGATCTGGGCTGGTATCCTGCGCCTCATCCACCAGAATGTGGTCGATGCCGCCATCCAGACGGTACAGCACCCATTCCGCCACGGCCGGATCGTTAAGCACCTGCCGTGCGCGCAGGATCAGGTCGTCGAAATCCAGCCAGCCGCGCAACAGCTTGCGGCGTTCGTATTCTGGCAAAAAGGCAGCAGCAAAACGGTGCAGAACATGTGTTTTGCGTGCCGCGACCAGCGCCAGCCGGTGTTCGCGTGCGGCCTCGATCCGAAGCATGAGGGCTTCGAGCTGTGGCATATGACCAGCCAACACGCCTTCCCGCAGGGCTTTGGTGGGGAAACTGTTGATCTTGGTGGTAAAAGGTTCTTTGGCCGATTTGCCCGTCAGAAACACGCTCTCCAACAGCGGCAAGCTGTTGATGCGCGCCTCGGTAAACGCCGCCAGTTTGGCCGCAGCCTTGGCGTTATTGCCGCCACTTTCGGTCAGTGCAGGCAGGATCGCGCGGATCAAGTCGACCTCACCACCCAGAAACACGCGGGCCAGCAGGGCGTTTTCGTCGAACCCGTCGGGCAGATCGAAACGTTGCAGCAGATCAGGCCACTCTATTGGCTGAGAGAAGAGGTTGCGTTTATGCGTGACGGCGGCGGTCAGATTGTCAAAGCCGGAATCTGTCACGAAACGGGCGACATCCTCAATCAGTGCGGCCTGCGCACCTTCGGCAAAATCTTCGACGATCTCTTCGCGCAATAACGCTGCGGCCCGGTCCTCCATCTCGGAAAACTGAGGACTAACCCCGGCCTCCAAAGGAAATCGCCGCAATAGCGAAGCGCAGAATGAGTGGATCGTCTGGATTTTTAGTCCACCCGGCGTTTCGATGGCGCGGGCAAACAGGGTGCGGGCCTGCGCCAGCCTGTCAGGGTCGATCACGCCCGGCACGCCCAGATCAGTCAGCTGCGCCAGCAAACTGTCATCCCCCAGCATCGCCCATTCACCCAACCGTTTGAACAACCGGTTCTGCATCTCGCTGGCGGCGGCTTTGGTGTATGTCAGGCAGAGGATATGTTGCGGCTGCACGCCACCCAGCAGCAACCGTGCCACCCGGTCGGTCAGAACCCGCGTCTTGCCCGACCCCGCATTGGCCGCCAACCAGGTCGAGGCATCTGGGCGCGCCGCCTGCACCTGCCGCTCGGTTGCATCATTGCGGGCGTTCATTTCAGCACCTCGGGTGTGGTTTTGTCAGTGCGGTCCCATTCGCCGAACCGGGCGAGGTGGTCATAGTCGCCAACATCCGTGTCCTTGTGCAGCATCCGGCGCGCGGTGAAGCCTTGATCAGGCTCTAAATAGGCAGATACCAGCTCTTTCAGCTCGGTCAGAACCTTGTCAGGCGGCTCCTTGGCCAATGGGGCCGCGACCTCTTTGTAAGTACCGCCCATGCCGATGAATACAGCCTCGGCAACCGGTAACGGATCGATGCCTTCGATGGCGCCTTGCTCGGCCATGGCGGCCTCGATCAGCAATTGTTTGTCGAACTTGGCTTGCTGGCTTTCGGTCGGAGGCGTGCCGGTCTTGTAATCCACGATCCGCAGCGCGCCACGGCTGTTGTGATCGATTCGGTCGGCTCGTCCGGCGATGGTGAAATCCAGTGGCGATAGCACCAGCTTCATCGCGGCCTCAAACGCCACTGGCCCGCCATCGCCACGTCGGGCGGTTTCAGCGGTAAGGAAGTCATCGGCAATCCGCTCAAGCCGTGCCAGCCACAGTTTGCGGGCGGTCGGCCACGCGACATGCTGGTCCAACAGCGTCTCAGCGCGTTTCAGGAAATTCTCGCGTGTCAGCAAAGCGCTGTCCAAAACACTGTCCTTGACGAAATGTTCAAGGATTTCGTGGATGACGATCCCGCGCAGCAAAGCGTCTGGTGCCTGGACCATGGGGTCCAGTGGCCGCAAGCGCAGCACATGTTTGGCGTAGATCGCATAGGGATCGCGGATCAGGCGTTTGATTTCGGTCACGCTCAGACGGCGTGGGCGTGCGGCGACCGGCGGGCGCGGCGATGGACGCGCGGCCGGTTCGATCTTCGGCGCGACCTCAAGCTGTTCCGACCAACGCAGCCATTGCTTGCCACGAGCGCGCATTGAAGCCAGCGCTTCGGGACCACCCTGCCCCGGCAAGCCCTGCAACAGGTTCGTCATCCGGTTCAGCCAGCGCGATGGCACGGTTTCGGCGTCATCGGATCGGGTTGCGCGGGTCAACCAGACCTCGGGCGCTCCGACGGCTTGTTGGAAATCATGCGCTGACAGGCCAATGCGGCGTTCGGGCAGCAACAGCCCCGCCTTGTCGCGCATCTGTCGGTTCAGCCAAGGGTCAGGTGCTGCCGCCTCGGGCCAGCTGCCTTCATTTAGGCCGCCCAGAATCAACAGATCAGCGCCCTGAACCCGGGCCTCAAGCGTTCCCCAGATCATGATATGCGGATGTGGCGCGTCCCGGTCGCGAACCTCTTCCCCCGCCAGCAGCGCGCCCAGCAGGTCGGCGAAATCATGGGCCGTCATCGGGCCGCCATGTTCGGCCTCGTCCTCAAGCGCAGTCAGAATCGACAACGCCTTTTGGCCCGCATTCTTGTCCCACAGCGTTCCGGCGTCGCCTTCACTACCGGCCGATATCGCCTCGGCCAGATTGCGCAGGCGGGTCACCCATTCGGATAGAGGTAATTCACCCGTCACGTGCTGGTCGCAGAATTGCGCCACCAGCCATTGCATCCACTGCTCTGGCACCTCTTTGCGGATGGCAAAAGCGGCCAGGCTGGCGCTTTCGGGGAACGGAGGGCCGTGTCGCCGCAAATCCAGTTCCAGATCACGGGTATGCAGCAGATGCGCACCGCGATCGCCGCCATCGTGGCAAAGCGGATGTTTCAGCAGGGTCAGCAGCGCCTCGCCCTCGAGCCTCCGGGCGAAAAGCCCAGCCACATGGCGCAGAAACCGGCCCGGAGGCGTTAGCTGCAATGGCAGACCCGCACTGTCATCCGGCAGAATGTTCCACCGATCCAATGCGGCGCTGACCTGACGAGTCAGCATCCGATCAGGCGTGATCAACGCGGCGGTCTGGCCGGATTCTGCCGCTTCACGCAGACGCAGGGCAATGGCCAATGCCTCGGCGCGGGGGGATTGCGCCTCAACCAGGGTGAGGTCCTTGGTGGCGCCATCCAGATCGGTTAGCTGGGGACCTTCGGACATCCAGGCATCAGTGATCGGCGCTGGGCGTAACGCCAGTGAAATCAGCCGATTACGGGCAGGGGACGGGGCAGGGTTGTTCGTCCAACGTTCGATCTGCCTCGGCTGTATCTCAAGCCGGGTCATCAGTTTTCGGAACCGGTATTGCGGGTGATCTTCTGAGGCTAGCGCATCGTCCAATCCCTGCCAGACATGGTCAGGTTGATCGAAATCGTAACCAGGCAGGATCAGCGCCCCTTGCGGCAGGCGGGCGACAGCCTCCATCAGCATCAATGTGGTGCCACGCGAGCCGGTAGAGCCCGCAAGGATTACCGGATGCTGCGGGGGCAAAACCTGCCAGCGATCAATCAGGTTTTCCACCACACGCCGTTGCCGCGCCTGCGCGTCCAGCGCATCAGGGCCAGAGTCAATGAAATGGTCGGCAATCCCGATAAAAGCCTGGGCCCGTGCCCAATGACCAGACATGTCGCTGACATCCAGCTGCCGGATCGCGTCTGGCGAAACACCTTCGCCCTGCATTTCGTCAATCAGCGCCGCCAGACTGTCGGACAGATCGAACAATGAGGATCGCGCAGCGAGATCAGGCTGTTGTTCCAAGAGCTTGGCAATCAGTTGCGTCAGCTCCAACTTGCGTCGCAATGCGGGGATGGCGGGCGGGATTTGCGCCAGATCGACGCTTTCGCCCAGATCGGTCACCAGCGATTGGCGTGGCAATAGGCAGGCCGAGCCCTGATCGAACAGATCGCGTACGCGCCGGGCCATACGGCGCGTGTTGACAACCAGTTGGACCCGGGCCAGCGCCTCGGCCGGTTGGTCATTGGCGCGTAGACGCAGGCCATCCACCAGAGCCTTTGGAAAATCTGCGCCCGGAGGCACGGCAAAGACGCGGGGTGCGGCGCTGGGCTCAAACATCGGCAATTAGCCCCTCGGCCAGGGCAATCCCCTCGGGGCGGCCCACGTCGCACCAGCGACCGGGGTAGGTGGCCGCGAATAGACGGCCCTGTTTGTGCATCTGATCCCACAGCAAGTTCAGCGAAAATTCCTGTTCCGATATGGCTGCCAGCCCTTCGGTCTTAATGATCTGCGCCCCGCCATAGACCAATCCGGGGCCACGGGTGATCCGGCCCTCGGCATCTGCCGTGAAATCGCCCGGTCCGGCATGCCCGATGGTCTGGGCGATGGGAACACACATAAGCAGCGCATCCATTCGGTTGGGGTCCCAGGCTTTGCGCAAAAGGGTCAGAGGGTTCGGCCCGGACCAGATTGCATCCGTATTCAAGGTAAATACCGGATCCAGCCCCAGTAGGGGCAGAGCAGCACGCAGCCCACCGCCTGTTTCCAGAATTTCCGGCTCTTCCAAAGAGGTCAGCACGCCCTTGGGGGTCAGATGCGCTGCAAGCTGGTCGGGCAAATAATGCAGGTTAGCAACCACTCGATCAGCGGGCAGATCGTCCGTCAAATCCAGCGCGTGATCGATCAGCGGGCGGCCTGCGACCTCGATCAGGGGTTTGGGCCGGTCTTTGGTCAAAGTGCCCATACGGGTGCCAAACCCGGCGGCAAACAACATCACGGCGTCGGGGTGTCGGGTCATGTCTGTCTGAGCCTGTCCAGGTTTTCCGGGGTTGGGGCGGGCAGGGCGCTGCGCAGAAGATCAGCAACAGAGACCAGCGCAGGATGGTCCAGATCGCGCATCAGATGCGCCCATGTGGCCGGGATCAGATCGATGTATTGCGGTTTTCCATAGTCCACCGCCAATCGGGCGAACACGCCCAGAATGCGCAGGTTTCGTTGCGCACCTAACACGGCGTAGGCAGTGCGAAAGTCATGATCCTTTTCGCCGGTTGCATCGATGTATCGGTTTACCATCCGCATCTCGGTCCCCGGTGCCACATCACGGCGCACATCTTGCAACATCGACACGAGGTCATAGGCCGGGTGGCCCAGCATCGCGGTCTGGAAATCCAGCAATCCTACCCGCTTGACCCCGTCACGGTCCGGCAACCAGATCATATTTTCCGCGTGATAGTCACGTTGGATCACCACTTTGCGGCCCGAGGTTTCTTGGTGCAAAATATCCGCAAAGCGGTTTTCAAACCGTATCCGAGCGTCTGCATCATGTTCCCCCAATACCGCTTGGGCGTATTTGGTGAAGGACAACGCAGCCAATTCGGTCATCATCGTCGGATCATAAGACGGCAGTGACAGGGTAGGTGCCTTGTGCAGCTCGATCAGAACGTCGGTTGCAGCCTCATACAGCTCGCGCTCCATCCGAGGGTTTTGCCTGAGGACGCGGGCGAACAGATCATCGCCCAGATCCTCCAGCAACAGAAAGCCGAATTCTGTGTCCTCGGCATAGATTTCGGGTGCGCTAAGCCCGACTTCCCGCAGATAGTTGGCCATGCGGACAAAAGCCTCAACCGGTTCGGCCTTGCCCGGAGGTGAGTCCATGAAAACCGCCGTGCGGCCAGTGTCTGGATCGGTCAAACGTTCGTACCGGCGGTTCGAGGCATCCCCGGCCAGCGGTGCGCGCGTGGCGTTGGACCATGGTGTTTGTGCAATCAGCGCCTCGGCCAGCACAGCCCGGTTCGTCATGCGGCACTCTCCAGTATTTGGGGCCATTTCGGATCGGACCACGAAAGGGTCAGATATCGCAAACCCGTCGTGTTAGGGTCTGTTTTCAAATGCAAGGTCAGGGCAGTGGCAGGGGTCAGCGGACCCAGCTTGTCCGGCCATTCAATCAGGCAAATGGCAGTTTCAAAAGCGTCGGACAGCCCCAGTTCTTCGATCTCTTCCAAGGCGCTTAGCCGGTACAGATCGCAGTGCCAGATCTCGCCAGGTAGGGTATCATAGGCTTGTACCAGCGTGAAGGTGGGCGAAGGCACGTCCTCGGGCACAGACATCAGTGATTGGATCAGGCTGCGCGCAAAATGGGTCTTGCCGCTGCCGATCTCACCCTCAAGCAACAAGATGTCGCCAGGGCGCAATTTTGCACCCAGCCGTGCGGCCAGATCGGCGGTTTCTTCGGGCGAATTCAGGGTGATCGAACGGGCGTGCAACGTCATGGCGCCACAATGACCGTACGCCCGGGCGGCTGCAACCCGGTTCAGGCGCTGATTTGACGGATCGGCAGGGTTGACGGCGCATCCTCGACCGAGAACCGCACAATCGTTGCGCCGTTCTGCATGGGACTGACCGTACAGGACAGTTGGGTGCCGTTCCGCAGCTTTAGGTCGTTGGACCATTCAGCACGGTTGTCGCGCATTTCCACGAAATCGCGAATCTCGCCGAGGATCGGTGAGGCAACGCATTGTTCCTGCCAGCCACGCGTCACATCCAGCACGGAATCCGGTTCGAACCCGGCCTCACCAGAATCCCCCCACAATTGTTGATAGGTGCGATTGGTAAATGCCAGTGTTCCGTCATCACCAAACACCGCGATGGCATCGGCCAACTTATCCAGAACCGATTGCATCAGATCCATTTCCGAGCGGAAGCGCCGGGTCAGGGTAATCTCGGCCGTGATATCTTCGAACAGAAAAGCTACGGCGCCGTCGGGATGGGGCCGCCCGCTGACCGAATATACTGACCCCGATGGCAGCGACCAGGTTTCCTGGTAATTCCCGTCCTCGGCCGCTTCGAGCAGGTCGTTCATCTGGTTGCGCCACCCGCGATAATTCTTGGGTTCCGGCATCATGTGTTGATCCCGCAGACGGTCAAAAAAGCTGGACAGACTGGGGCGGCAACTGAGGAAATCCGGGGGCAGGGTGGTCAAATCGATCAGCGCCGGGTTGAACAAGGCCAGTTGTCGGTTGCGGTCAAATATGGCCAGCCCGATAGACAATTGAGCAAAGGTTTTCGTCATTGTCTGGACGAACTTGCGCTGAGCGGTCTCTGCGGCGACGATGGCATTGATATCGACGGCATAGCACAGGTGCCCCTCGGGGTGATCCACCAGAGTGAGATCGAACCACAGCTTGTTGCCGCTGCCTTCGGACGAAATTGAGATGCGGCTTTTTGCCCCCAACCGTGCGTCTTCATCAGCGCCGGGGAACATCGGTGCGGTCAAATCAGTATCCTGACCACGGACCTTGCGCACAAGTGAGACATAGGCGGCATTGCACCAACGCACGTTACCTTGATGATCCAGCAGCCAAACCGGATAGGGGGCCTGTTCCATCGCCAGCCGGATCGGGTCTTGGGGGTCGCGCTGCACCGGGTCGGGGCGGTCGGTACTGTCGCGCAGTTGCACCCGCACGATCCCGTCGATCCATTCACACAGGACATCGCGTTCGATGGTGCAGTCGATGGCAGGAATGACCAGGGTACCTTCGCGTCGAATACGGTCTGGTGTTTCCGGAAAGGTCGGAAAGTCCCGTTGCAGCAGGCGGCGCAGATCAGGCCAGTCGCGGACTGCCTGAAACCCTTCCAGAGAAATATCGGAATGGCTGATAAGGCGGTCCTCATCGAACAGAAACACTGCATCGAACAGCGACGCGGGTGAGGACAGACCGAAACTATCGCCCCGCTGCCGACGACGGGGCAAAAGCCATTGCACCGCCAGGCTGGCGGATACCAGGCTGATAGCGGCCAGAATGATCCAGTCGACCATGCTCTCCTCGGTACTGACATCACGAGAAGGAACTATGCCCGTTAATGGTTAACGGGGTCTTAACTCAGACCTGGATACGCTGGTTCGCACCCGACGGGACAGGCGTGTCGCCGGTTTGCGCGTCGATCAGATTTCGCGGCCAGGAAACCTGTACGATTGCGCCCCGCCGGTCTTTTTTGTCGCTCAGGTTCTGATAGGGATCTGACCCGTTGGCGAATTGAAGCTCTGCCCCGCTGCGTTCCAGCAGGGTTTTGGCAATGAATAACCCCAGCCCCATGCCTTCATACCCCGGGCGGGTCCGCTGATCGGATTCGGCTCGGCGGCGGCGCATGAAGGGATCACCAATACGACCAATCATCTGCGAAGGGTAACCGCGCCCGTCATCCATGATATTGATGGTGATCTGATCGGTGGTCCATTCGGCCTCGACCCAGACATTGGCGCGGGCGAAATCCACCGCATTCTGGATCAGGTTGCGCAATCCGTGAATGATCTCGGGCTTGCGCAGGATCGAGGGTTGCTGCACATCACCGTCCCCGGCAGGCCCTTCGTCAAAATGCACCGTCTTGCCGCGATGAATATGCGGTTCGGCGGCTTCATGCACCACGGTGGACAGAGGAGCCTGCCGCAGATGCAGATCATCTTTGCCGGCGCGGCCCATATCGCGCAGGATATCGCGGCAGCGATTGGCCTGTTCGCGGATCAGTGCGGCATCGTCTTTCAGGTCGGGGCGGTCATCCAGCTCTTCGATCAGCTCGGAACTGGTCAGCTTGATCGTGGCCAATGGCGTTCCCAGCTCATGCGCGGCGGCGGCGACCACACCGCCCAGATCGGTCAGCTTCTGTTCGCGCGCCAGGGCCATGTGGGTGGCTGCAAGCGCTTCGGACATGGATCGGACCTCGGAACTGACGCGGTGCGAATAGGCACCGATGAACACAATTGCGATAACGATCGCGGCCCAGTTTCCGAACAATAACATGTCGGGGATTAGCAAAGCCTCGCCCTGATCCGTGCGCAGCGGCAGATGAAACTCAGCCAGCAAGGATGCCACAACAATCGCAACACCCCCCACGATCAGGGTTGAACGCGTACTCATTACGTTGGCCGAAATGGTCACCGGCCCAAGCAGCAGCAATGCAAACGGGTTGTTCAGACCACCGGTCAGATAAAGTAAAATGGCCAGCTGCAGCAAATCGAACAGAACCATCAGGAAGTTCTCGAACTCGGTCAGGCGTTTGTTTTGCGGGAACAGAAGAATGGCCGTCATGTTGCCCATGACCGAAACACCAATGGCCAGATAACACAGGGCCAGTTCCAGCTGCACGTGATAATATCGCTGTGCCACAGTGATGGCCGTGAACTGGCCAATGATGGCCACCCAGCGCAATAGGATCAGCGTGCGCAGCCGAATCCAGTTGCTGCCTTCTTGACCGGTCCACGAAGTGATGTTGGAATTTGCCATCGGTCTATTATGTCCTGTTGCATCGGCTGTTCATCTTGATAGGTGTCCCGGCGAAAACGATCAACAACCCCTCTCATTTCAGGATTGATGTCATGACCCGCCTTTATGCCATCCTCGCAACCGTTGTTCTGGCCGTTGGCCTGGGCGCCATGTGGCTGCTGACGCTGGGGGGCCGGTCGGACGATCGGTTCGCGCAATGCCGTTCCGGCCAGATCGCCGGTGGCTCAGCCGCGATTGGCGGCCCGTTCGAGCTGATCAACGGCAAGGGAGAGACCGTTACCGACAAAGATGTGATCACCGAGCCGACGCTGGTTTATTTCGGCTATACCTTCTGCCCCGATGTCTGCCCTTTCGATATGTCGCGCAATGCCGAGGCCGTGGATATTCTGGCTGAGCGTGGCCAGTCTGTGACGCCGCTGTTCATCTCGATCGACCCGGATCGCGACACACCCGAAGTGATGGCTGATTATGCGTTCAATCTGGGCGGCAAAACCATCGCGTTGACCGGCACGCCCGAGCAGGTCAAGGCTGCCAGCCAAACCTACAAGACCTATTACAAGGCTCATGACAAAAGCGACGAATTCTATCTGGTCGACCATTCCACCTTTACTTACCTGATGACGCCCGAGCATGGATTCCTGGAATTCTTCAACCGCGACGACACGGCGGAGCAGATGGCCGACAAGGTCGGGTGCTTCCTGGATCAGATGTAGGGCGCACAGTCGATTTGACCTTTGAAATGGCGCTGCTATTACTCATGTTTAAGCCAAAGACGTAAAATTACGGAAAGAACAGAATATGGCGGACAGCTCTGACCTGGATATCGGCCCCGATAAATCCCTGCTTTTGGTGGATGATGATGAGCCGTTTCTGAGACGTCTGGCCAAAGCCATGGAGAAGCGCGGGTTCGAAGTTGAGACCGCAGGTTCCGTCGCCGCAGGCCGCGCCATTTCTACAGCCCGCCCCCCTGCATATGCCGTTGTCGACCTGCGGCTTGAGGATGGCAACGGTCTGGATGTGGTCGAAGTTTTGCGCGAAAAACGCCCCGACAGCCGGGTTGTGGTTCTGACCGGATATGGCGCGATTGCCACCGCCGTGGCCGCCGTCAAGATCGGCGCGACCGACTACCTGTCAAAACCCGCCGATGCCACCGACATCACCAATGCGCTGCTGGCCAAAGGTGACGAACTGCCGCCACCGCCGGAAAACCCCATGAGCGCGGACCGCGTGCGCTGGGAGCATATCCAGCGGGTGTATGAGCTGTGCGACCGGAATGTCTCCGAGACCGCCCGTCGCCTGAACATGCACCGCCGAACGTTGCAGCGAATTTTGGCGAAGCGCAGTCCGAGGTAGGCTACAGACTCAGTTCGAATGGTGTTGCAGCTATTGGCGAAAACCGCGCCTGAAACTTGGGTGCAACGTCTAGGCGCTTTGGTTTTTGGCGTCTGTTCCCTCGGAGCTCTGATCGTTGTGGGATCCATTGTTTTTCAAACTTGGAATGGACCATGGACTATGACCGGCTTAACGGCGAGTGTCTTTGGACTAGCAACTTGTTCTCTTTTGACCTTCTTCGGCATCGCCCATGCTTTGTCGGCACTTTTCCCCAAACTTATTGGGGCCAAGCAAACCCGTTCATCTCTGGAGCCCTTTGATACCGGTGAGATGAATGCGGAGAAATTGAGGTTTCTATATCAACTTATCGGCTGGTTGACTCTGATCGGTCTGTCTGTGATCGGATTTTTGTACATTTCCTATTGATTGGACCAATTGATCCGAGAACACGCCATCCTTTGTTAAATCTTCTGGATCAGATTCTCATGCCGCGCCATATACGCCTCGCGTGCCTCAACCGGCGGGCGTAACGTAATCGTCAATCCTTCCATCACCGACTTATCCGGACGACCAAAGAACTTCGTCGCCTCGGCCTCGGAAAACCCCGCGATTTGCGTTGCCTCCATCCAGGCGCTGATCTTGTCGGCTTTCTTGATCTGCCGTTTCACCGTTTTCGGCACTGCAGCAGGCAACCCGAACCGAATGTGGATCGCGGCCGCCAGACGATCATCCAAAGCGCCGTAATCGGGGCCAACGGCGGATTTGACCGGCGAGATCATATCTCCGATCACATATTCCGGCGCATCATGTAACAAAGCCGCGAGGCGCCATTTCACCGGTGCTTTGGGCGCAATCCGGCCAAAAAGCTCTTCGACCAGCAGGGAATGCTCGGCCACGGAATAGGCGAAATCACCCGCCGTTTGGCCGTTCCAACGGGCCACAAAGGCCAATCCGTGGGCGATATCTTCGATTTCGATGTCCACGGGGGTCGGATCCAGCAGATCCAGCCTGCGCCCCGACAGCATTCTTTGCCACGCTCGTGCTTGTGTTGCCATTATGCCATGCCCTGTGAAGTCGCTCACGTAAGTTTTGGGTTTTTGTGTTATGATGTACCTGTCGAGATCACCAGCTGCCAACTTTTTCTTGACCAGACGTGCTTTGAATTGGCGCGTGGTGATACCGACATCTGTGCTGAGGGGGGTGCATGCTCCTCCTGGTGTGCCCCTCTCGGAACGTAACTCGTATCGAAGGGAGCTACTATGTTTAAGCGACTGTTTGGAATTACCCTGGCCTTTGGAATGGCCGCCACTGCCCCCCCTGCATTTGCCCAAGGTTGTGCGCAACGCGAGCATGTGATCGCCAAGCTGCAAGACAGCTATGCAGAAGAGCTAGTCTTTGGTGGATTGCAGAAAACGCGTGGTGCGCAGGCGGTTATGGAGGTTTGGACCTCGAAGGAAACCGGAAGCTACACGGTTCTGGTGACCCAAGCGAACGGCATTAGTTGTATTGTCGCCGTTGGCACCGATTTTTTTGAAGCGATCCCGAAGATTACACTAAAGGGTGAGCCCAGCTGATTTTTGCTGCCAAATAATCTGTTTTCGGCCATCTGCGTTGCTACCTGCCCCAAGGGATGCTAGGGGGCAGCCCGGACCTGCTTACCGGAATGGAGTATATGATGGCCGGGGACTATATCGTCAAAGACATTGCGCTGGCCGGGTTTGGCCGCAAAGAGCTGGACATCGCCGAAACCGAGATGCCGGGCCTGATGGCCCTGCGCGCGGAATACGGTGACGCAAAGCCCCTTAAAGGTGCGCGGATCGTCGGCTCGCTGCACATGACCATCCAGACGGCTGTTCTGATCGAAACATTGGTGGCGTTGGGCGCGGATGTGCGCTGGGCGTCGTGCAACATCTTCTCAACCCAGGATCACGCGGCGGCAGCCATTGCCGAGGCTGGTATTCCGGTCTTTGCGATCAAAGGCCAGACGTTGGAAGAGCATTGGGATTATCTGGACAAATCCTTCCTGTTCGAAGACGGCCCGAACATGATTCTGGATGATGGCGGCGACGCAACGCTGTATATCCTGCTGGGCGCACGTGCCGAAGCCGGCGAAGACATCATCCCCGTTCCGGGCTCGGAAGAGGAAGAAGTCATTAAGGCCCAGATCGCCAAGCGAATGGCGGCAAGCCCTGGCTGGTTCACCAAGATGCGTGATCAGATCCAGGGCGTGTCCGAGGAAACCACCACCGGTGTGAACCGCCTGTATCAGCTGGTGAAAGACGGCCACCTGCCGTTCCCGGCGATCAACGTGAACGACAGTGTCACCAAGTCGAAATTCGACAACAAATACGGTTGTAAGGAATCGCTGGTCGACGGCATCCGTCGTGCCACCGACACGATGATGGCCGGTAAAGTTGCTGTCGTTTGTGGTTATGGTGACGTGGGCAAAGGCTCGGCCGCGTCGCTGCGCGGTGCGGGTGCCCGTGTAAAAGTGACCGAGGTTGACCCGATCTGCGCCCTGCAGGCCGCAATGGACGGGTTCGAGGTCACCCTGCTGGAAGACGAAGTCGCCAGCGCTGATATCTTCATCACCACCACCGGCAACAAGGACGTGATCCGCATAGAGCATATGCGCGAGATGAAGGATATGGCCATCGTTGGCAACATCGGTCATTTCGACAATGAAATTCAGGTGGCCAGCCTGAAGAACCACAAATGGACCAACATCAAGGAACAGGTGGATATGATCGAGCTGCCCTCGGGCAACCGCATCATTCTGCTGTCCGAAGGTCGTCTGCTGAACCTCGGCAACGCCACCGGGCATCCTTCATTCGTAATGTCGGCCTCGTTCACCAACCAGGTTCTGGCGCAGATCGAGCTGTTCACCAAGGGTGATCAGTATGAAAACGACGTCTACATCCTGCCCAAACATCTGGATGAGAAAGTCGCCCGTCTGCATTTGGACCGTATCGGTGTGAAACTGACCAAGATGGACAACGAACAGGCGGCCTATATCGGCGTGAAACCCGAAGGCCCCTATAAGCCCGAGCATTACCGCTATTGATTGCGGAACGGGTATGACCAAACGCACAGGACGCCGCCGGATTTTGTATCTGGCGGCGTCTTTCTTTTTTACACTCGTTGCCTTGCTGATCGTCGTGGGCGGCGGCGGGTGGTGGGTGTTGTCGCATCCGCAAACTCCGGTGCCGCCACATTGGAACCCGCTGCGGGACTTGACCGTGACAGCACCGGTTACGCCGGTCACCGCGTATCAGCTGCGCCACGCATTGGGGGATGAGGCACAGTGCCGGGCCGCCCTGTCCGCAGCCGGAGTGGTTTTTGAGCCGATGGACGAGCTGGTGGTGGATCGGAACTGCGGCATTGCCGGTCGGGGCCTCTTGTCTGGTCTGACCACTGCACGGATCGAAGCGGTCGAAACCAGCTGCACCACAACATTGCGGCTGGCCTTATGGGAACATCACGTGGTGCAGCCGGCCGCGCGCGAGATCCTGGGCACCGACGTGCGCGCCTTACGCCACGTGGGCAGCTACAATTGCCGCCGGGTGCGCACTGCGCAGGGGCAGGACAGCGGCTGGAGCAGCCACGCCACCGCGGACGCGATTGATATAATCGGCCTGCAACTGGGGGATGGCCGATCCCTGACCCTGCTGACAGATTGGGACACACCCGGACCCGAGGCCGCCTTTTTGCATCGAATTGGACGTGGTGCTTGTGACTGGTTCCGGGTTGTTTTGGGGCCAGATTACAATCGCTTGCATGCCGACCATTTCCACCTGCAGGGTCCGGGTTGGGGCTTTTGCCGCTAGGCTAGCCGGGCCGCTTTGCGCCCTTATCGGCATTAGGGGGAGAAATCCCTTAATTTTTTCCTTTCGGAAAAATATCCGTCGCGGCTAACCTTAATGAAGACGGTAAGGGTGCCGTTTCATTGTAACTTAGGGAGATTGGGACATGGGAAAACGCGACGAGCTGATCGCAAAATACGCAGATGATCTGAAAAACAAATGCGGAATGGACCCTGACATGGACCTGCTGACCAAGGTCACAATCGGATGTGGTCCGGCGATCTATGACGCCGACGCGTCGACCGTGGCTGCCACGCAGGAAGGTGAGATCGAGACGGTCAAGAACAACTTTCTGATCAAGAAGCTGGGCCTGTCAGACGGGCCAGAGTTGACGGGTGCAATCAACACTGCGCTTGAAACCTATGGCATGTCTGAGCGTAACAAATACCGCGCCGTTGTCTATTACATGCTGACCAAGCATTTCGGCAAAGAGTCGGTCTACGGCTGATCCCTTGATGCCCGTCAGGCCACTGGCGGGCGTTTTCAATTTTAAGCACTTGGTGTTTGTGCTGACCACCAGAACTCGGCTAAAATCTAAGAGTGACCAGTACGGTCAGAGCCAAAGATTTCCAGACGCGTGTGGTGAGTAGGGAGCACGCGGGGGTAGGGAAGGTTCTGCATCGTCGGAACCTTCCCGCATTTTTATTGGAACTCTTCAATAATTCGGGCAACAAACCGTTCCACTGAATCTGGCCCTCGATTTGGTTGGCGTTTTCTTCCACCCCCCTTACCGGCCAAATAAACCTCAATATGACCCGGTCGCGTTTTTAGACCGGACTTCGTAAAGTCCCGAGAGATACCGCCAAGCAAATTTGCTGTCAGTTCCGCAATTTGCGCGTCCTTGGGGTGATAGAATCGGACCTGAGTCGCCTTCACGGCATAATTTACCCGCGCTGTTGCAATCACGTCAGTCTGGTCCGAGGTCAAAATCTCAAGCACGGCGATGCTGGTTTCGTTCGACACGCCAACGGGTACAAAAAGAGATACCCCTGTTTCAGCCGGCTGGTCATGATTAGGCAGGCTGTCATGTTTTTCGGGGATCACGAGAACCGATCTCGGTGCGGTGGCTCGGGCGATCACGAGGTCAGGTACGGTTGTTAGCGGAGCCACCGGTTCGTAAGAGCCTTGTATCACTGGCGGCAATAGCGTCTCACCCCAGGCAGGCGCATAGTTCATTGGAACAACTGAACTGCTCCTTTCTGACCCTGGCCCCGTATTTGCAGTGGACGTCTTGTGCGTCACTTTGGCAAACCGCGAAATCGGTTCTGCCGCGTCCGATTCCAAGCTGGACAGGGTCGTATCACCGTCATTTGGATCACCTGCCACCGGATTTGCGTTTGCGTCGATTTCTGCTGTTGTATCAATAGATAAGCTGGTTTGAACCACCGCGTCGGGGTTTCGCCATCCTGCCAAAACACTTGTTGCGGCCCAATGCAGGGCAGCGCCACAGAACATTGCACCAAAAACGATCGGATACATGCGATTGACGCGCTGTTTTCGGGGCGGTTGTATTGGGTGTTTCGACTGAGAACTTTTGAACACAACCTGCTCAAATTTGAATTCACCGGGTTCTGCGGGGCTGTCTTCCTGCGGCGCTTCAATCTCGATTTCCGGTGACATTTTCAGGTGACCTGATTGCTGCACATCGGCCAGCGCAGCGGCGCGCTGTTTTCGCGCAATCTCAAGGCGCGCTTCCCAGCATTTTGAACTCAGCTCAGCAGCAATGTCTTCGTTCTTCCCACCGCTGCCTTCAACGTCAGACATGGGTTCTTGCTTTCGAATTGATCAACCAAAGATCGAGCAACACCAAAAGACAGACGACCACTGAAACTGCGGCCGCCATTGCCCCCACATGGTGCAGCTCTAAAAATATACCATTTTATTGGTGGTTTGAGAAGGTTTGCACCCTTAGACGTTGATTCCGTCAATCCGGTTGGGTGGCCCCCAGCGCACAGATGGTTGCCCATTCCTCATCAGTCACAGGTTGAACGGACAGGCGCGAGTTTTTCACCAGCACCATCTCGTCCAGACGTTCATCTGCCTTGATCTGCTCTAAAGTGACAGCTGTGGTGAACGGGCGTACAGCCTTGATATCCACACATTCCCAGCGTTCATCATCTGTGGTGCTGTCGGGGTGGGCCTCGGCGCAGACCTCGACAATGCCGACAATCGCCTTGTCCTTTTGCGAGTGGTAGAAAAACCCGCGGTCACCGATTGCCATCTGACGCATGAAATTGCGCGCCTGATAATTGCGCACGCCGTCCCACTCTTCACCCGCATCCCCTTTGGCAACCTGCTGGTCCCAGCTCCAGGTTGAGGGTTCGGATTTGAACAGCCAATATGCCATCAGCCGACGACCTTCTTCCATACGATAAGATCAACGGATTGAAACAGCCCTGCTTTGGCATAGGGATCGTTGTCTGCCCATGTTTGCGCAGCAGCCATGTCCTCGACCTCAAGAATGATCAACGAGCCGATCATCGCGTCGCCGTCCAGCAGGGGGCCTGCCTGTGCAACAACGCCAGTTTCCTCGATATAGGCCAGGTGGTTGGCGCGATTGTCCAGCCGGGTTTGCAGGGCACCGTCCTTGTCCTTGGCGATCAGGGCAATGAGCATATTATTCCTCCTTGAGGGGTCGGTTGAGCAGGGTTTGAATGGCTTGGGGCACACTATAGGTACCGTGGCTCAGGTCGGCCACCGTGGCGCTGATGGGCATGTCCAGCCCCTCAGCCGTGGCAATGTCCGCCATGGCGCGCGCGGTTGCGACGCCTTCGACCGTTGTTTGGCTGTCGAAAGGGCGATTTTGACCCAAACACAGGCCAAAACGATAATTTCGGGACAATTCGGATGAGCAGGTCAGCACCAGATCGCCCAATCCAGACAGGCCCATCAAGGTATCGGGACGCGCACCGCGCATCAAAGCGAACCGCTGCATCTCGGCAAAACCACGGGTCATCAGGGCAGCGCGGGCACTGTCGCCCAGTCCGGCCCCAATGGCAGCGCCGCAGCCGATGGCCATGACGTTCTTCAATGCCCCGCCCAGTTCCGCGCCGATCACGTCGGTGGTGCGATAAAGGCGCAGGTTCGCAGTGGTCAGTTCGGTCTGCAGCGTTTCGCTCAGATCACCATCCGCGCAGGCCAGCGTCAGCGCCGTGGGCAGCCCGCGCGCGATGTCATCGGCAAAGCTGGGCCCGGTCAACAGGGCCGGGTGCGCATCCGGGATAGTCTGGCGGATCACCGAGATTGGACCAAGGCCCGAGGACAGTTCGATCCCCTTACAGCAGGCAACCAGCGTCTTACCGGCCAAAACCGGGGCATGTTCCGTCAGAGCTGCACGCAATTTCTGCATAGGCACCGCCAGCAGCAAGACATCAGCGGTCACGGCGTCCTGCATGTCGGCTGTCACCAACACTTCGTCCGGCAGGGCGACGTTTGGCAGGCGCGCAGCGTTTTCGCGGCTGTCTTGCATTTGTTTGGCTTGCACGGTGTTGCGCGACCACAGCGTCACCGATCCGTTCCCGGCCAGCGAGATCGCGAGCGCGGTGCCAAATGCACCTGACCCAAGGACAGCAACACTCATGCTTTGGCTCCCTTCTTACCGCTGCCCAGCATGGCGGGACTGGTCTGATCCAACGGCCAGCGGGGCCGGGCGGTCAGGTCCAATCCATCCCGGGCACCGGTACGAAACCGCTCCATCCCGGCATAGGCAATCATGGCGGCGTTATCGGTGCATAGGTTCAGCGGCGGGGCCGTGAATCGCGCACCTTTTTCTATGCAAACGGTCTCTAATGCTGCACGAATTGCCGAATTTGCTGCTACGCCACCTGCAACCGCGATCACCGGCTCTGCAGGGTTTTCCTCCAAATACAGATCCATCGCCCGGCGAGTTTTTTCGGCCAATGTGTCGACAATGGCCTGCTGAAACCCAGCGCACAGATCTGCGCGGTCCTGTCGGGTCAACCCACCCTTTTCGGCAACGATCTGGTCTCGCATCCGCATCAGCGCGGTCTTGAGCCCCGAGAACGACAGATCACATCCTGGCCGGTCCAGCAGTGGGCGGGGAAAGCGGAACCGCTTAGGATCGCCCGACCGGGCTTCGACCTCGACCGAGGGGCCGCCGGGTTGCGGCAAGCCCAGCAGGCGGGCGGTTTTGTCGAACGCTTCGCCGGGGGCATCGTCGATGGTGCCGCCCAGACGGGTGAAATTTTCCGGTCCGTGGGCAATCAGGTACTGACAATGCCCCCCCGAGACCAACAGCATCAGATAAGGAAAAGCGATCCCATCCGTCAGACGCGGTGTCAGGGCATGCCCGGCCAGATGGTTCACCCCGACCAATGGCAGGCCAGATGCTGCACTCAGCCCCTTGGCACACATGACGCCCGACATGACGCCGCCGATCAGACCCGGCCCGGCGGTGACCGCGATGGCGTCCATATCGGCCAGGGTCAGCCCTGCGGACTGTAATGCCTGCACCACGCAGACATCCAGTTTTTCGGCATGCGCGCGGGCGGCAATTTCGGGCACTACGCCGCCAAAAGCGCTGTGCAACTCGGTCTGGCCATGCACGATAGAAGACAGAACCTCGGCCTCTGCACCATCGGTTTGGCGCACGACGGCGGCGGCCGTGTCATCACAGCTGCTTTCCAACCCGAGGATGGTAAGTGTTTGCACCATTGGCCTGATCCGTTACACCATGACTGCCAAGCGGGGTATCACCCTGCGCGGATGCAAACAATCCCAAGGCGGAAGGCGCCGACCGTTGTATTTGTTGATGACCCGCCCGCGCGCCGCCTCAGAACGGTTTGTCGCGCAGCTGCCGGCCCGCACCAGATCCCGGGTCAAGGTCATCTATTCCCCACTACTCGAAATCAACCCCTTGCCGATCAATGTCGACACCAGTGGTGTGCGGGGACTGATTTTCACCTCGGCCAATGGGGTGAATGCTGCCGTATCCTTGGGCTTGTCTCGGAACATGCCCGCCTTTTGCGTCGGCCCGGCCACCACCAGCACGGCCCAAAGTGCTGGTTGGAACGCGCAGATGGTTGGCGCAGCGGCCGAAGAACTGGTGGCCTATCTGCTGAAACATCGGCCCGACAGCCCGCTTTTGCATTTGCGTGGAGAACACAGCCGGGGCAATGTCGCCACCCGCCTGACCGAGTCGGGACTGACCGTGCGCGAACAGGCCGTCTATCAGCAGCGCCTGTTACCGCTGACACCCGAGGCCGCAGCCGCCGCCGATGGCAAAGAGCCGGTCATCGCACCGTTATTTTCGCCCCGGACGGCGCGACAATTTGCCGATATCTGGGCTGGTTCAGCGCCCCTGTGGCTGGCCGCAATCAGCGAAGCGACTGCGGAACCCCTTTATTTTTTGGACTATGCGCATTTAAGGGTCGCCAAAGCGCCAACCCCGAAGAAAATGCGGAAAGCGGTTAAAAAACTTGTGAAACATGCGATGCGGGTTGAGGGTAGCGAGACCACCGATTAACTTAGAGTGGCCTGTTATTCATATGATTTTGGATTCGATAAGGGGAATGTTGCGGTGGCTCGTAAGAAGAAAACCGATCAAAAGCCAGTGGAAGACCCCAAGTCGGACGAAGCGGTCGAATCCACAATTGCCGAGGAACAAGCTACTGTTGACGCGGCCGAGCCGGTAGAAGAGGGCTTTTCCGAAGCCGAAGCCGAAGCCGAAGCCGAAGCCGAAGCCGAAGCCGAAGCCGAAGCCGAAGCCGAAGCCGAAGCCGAAGCCGAAGCCGAAGCCGAAGC